>NZ_JBVIDX010000001.1:290925-599804 GCF_055572155.1 Streptomyces sp. NPDC030814 | reverse complement strand
CATCAGGTCCCGGCCGTTCCCATCAGGTCCCGGCCGTTCCCATCAGGTCCCGGCCGTTCCCATCAGGTCCCGGCCGTTCCCATCAGGTCCCGGCCGTTCCCATCAGGTCCCGGCCGTTCCCATCAGGTCCCGGCCGTTCCCATCAGGTCCCGGCCGTTCCCATCAGGTCCCGGCCGTTCCCGTCAGGTCCCGGCCGTTCCCGTCAGGTCCTGGCGGTGCGGGGCCGCCTCGCGTCGGCGGGGCGCGGCGGGGTGGGGTCCCACTCACACGGCTCGGTCACGCGGCTCGCAGGGGAGACACCGCGAACTCGGCCATGCCGTCCGCGAAGGCGACCTGCGGCTTCCAGCCCAGCTCCGCGCGGAGGCGTTGCGACGAGGCGGTGATGTGGCGGACGTCGCCGAGCCGGAACTCCCCCGTGACGAGTGGCTCCCGCCCGCCGTACGCCTCGGCCAGCGCGGCGGCCATCTCCCCCACCGTGTGGGGCTCGCCGCTGCCGACGTTGTACGCCCGGTGCTCGCCCTCCGGCAGACCGTCGACCCCGTCCAGCGCGGCGAGGTTGGCCCCGGCGACGTCCCGTACGTGCACGAAGTCGCGCCGCTGCCCGCCGTCCTCGAACACACGGGGGGCCTCACCGCGCGCCAGCGCGGACCGGAACAGCGACGCGACGCCCGCGTACGGGGTGTCGCGCGGCATGCCGGGGCCGTACACGTTGTGATAGCGCAGCGCGGACACCCTGCCGCCCGTCGCGCGCGCCCAGGCGGCGGCGAGGTGCTCCTGGGTGAGCTTCGTGGCGGCGTAGACGTTGCGGGGGTCGGCGGGCGCGTCCTCGTCCACCAGGCCGGGCACGAGTGGCTCACCACAGTGCGGACAGGGCGGTTCGAAGCGCCCGGTCTCCAGGTCCGTCACCCGGCGCGGCCCCGGCCGGACGACGCCGTGCCGGGAACACTCGTAGCGTCCTTCGCCGTACACCACCATCGAGCCGGCCAGCACCAGCCGGCGCACCCCGGCCTCGGCCATGCCGGCGAGCAGTACGGCCGTGCCGAGGTCGTTGCAGCCGACGTAGTCGGGCGCGTCGGCGAAGTCCTTGCCGAGCCCGACCATCGCGGCCTGATGGCAGACGGCGTCCACGCCGGGCAGGGCGGCGGCGACTTCCGCCGCGTCCCGGACGTCCGCGTGCCGCCAGTCGACCCCCTCGGGGATCTGCGGGGCGGTGCGGTGGGCGGCGGGCAGCAGCGCGTCGAGGACGCGCACCTCGTGCCCGGCGCCGGTGAGGGCGGTGACGATGTGCGAGCCGATGAAGCCCGCGCCTCCGGTGACCAGGATCAGCATGTCCCGACCGTAGAGCCGTCCCTCCGGGCGGGTGTCGTCCGACGCGGGGACGTCAGCGGTTCGTAAGCCTTTCGGTGCGTGCCGCGTCCCGCGCCGGCCGGGACGCCACCACCGACAACAGCGCGAAACCCAGGGCGAAGCCGAGCATGGTGATCACACCTCGCGGCCAGAAGATGTGACTCTCGACGAAGGACCAGCAGGCGGCGAGCAGCAGTACGGCACCAGGCAGGACTCGGGCGCCGTGGCGCCGCCACAGCACCGCGCATGTGGCGAGACAGGCCACGGCCAGGGCGTACACCCCGGTTCGGCCGAGCTCGCCGCCGACGGCGAACAGCCCTCCGGCCGCCCCGTGGACGCCGTGGTCCACCACGGTGCCGGCGGAGATGCCCGCCACCGCGTCGAGCCCGGAGTAGTACGCCGCATAGACGAGGCACCCGGCCCAGGCGATCACCGTCAGCGCCCCCTCGGCGTCGCGGCCCGGCCTGCCCCGCACATGGACGAGCAGACCGAGCGCCAGGAAGGGGAACACGGGCAGCAGAGCGATGTGGAGCCCTGCCCAGTCCCCCGCCGTCGCCGCCGTCAGATGCCGGGGATGAGTCAGGCCCGCGACGGCCAGCAGCAGTGGCGCGGCCGTCACCAGCGCCGTCGTACGCAGAACACCGAGGGATCGCATCCGGTCACCGTAGGAGGACCCGAGGGCCCCGGTGGCCTGTGTCGGGCCCCGCGTAAGACACCCGTAAGGCGGCACGGCACCGGCCGACGGCTCCGGCCGCCGGCGCGGCGATCGGCGCATCAGTGACGCCTGTCGGCAGCGCCTATGACGAAACGCTGACGTCCGCGTCCGACGCGGGCACGGCCGCCGTCACCCGGCCTAACGTTCCCCGCGTGAACCGTGATCTCCGCCGCGACCTGTACACCGTCACAGCCGCCGCACTGCTCGTCGTGACGGCCGCTGTGGTCGGCGTCGCCATCAAACGGCACAAGGACGTCCTCCACGTCGGCTGGCCACCCCTGTACGCCAACTGGCTGCCCCACGTCGGCCCAGGCACCCCGGCCGCCCTCACCGTCGCGGTGGCCGTCGTCGCGTACGGCCCCTCCCTCGCCGCACGGCTTCCCTGGCGCCCTCTGCTGATCGCCTCCTGGGCCACGGCCACCGCCTGGACCTTCTCCCTCGCCCTCGTCGACGGCTGGCACCGCGGGATCGCCCGCCGGCTGACCACCCGGTACGAATACCTCCAGGTCATCGACCGCTTCGACGACATCCCCGCCACCCTGCGCGACTTCACCCGGCACATCCTGGACGGCACACCCGGCCAGTGGCCCCCGCACGTCGCCGGACACCCGCCAGGGGCCACCCTCACCTTCGTCCTCCTCGACCGGATCGGCCTGGGCGGCGGCGGGTGGGCCGGCATGTGGTGCATCACCGTCGGCGCGACCACGGCGGCGGCCGTCCTCGTCACCGTCCGGGCACTGACCGACGAACACCTCGCCCGCCGGACCGCGCCGTTCCTCGTCCTCGCGCCCGCCGCGGTGTGGATGGGAACGTCGGCGGACGGCTACTTCGCCGCCGTCGCCGCCTGGTTCGTGGCACTGCTCGCTCTCGCGGTGACGGCACGGACCGAGCGCCGCTCCTGGGCGGCGTCGTTCGGGGCGGGGCTGCTGTTCGGCCTGACCTGCTATCTCTCCTACGGGCTCACGCTCTTCGCGGTGATCGGGGCCGGGGTGCTGCTGCTCGGGCAGAGGCGGGTCCGCGTACTGCCGCAACTCCTCGCCGGTGTCGCCGTCATACCGCTGGTCTTCACGCTCATCGGATTCGACTGGTGGGAGGCGTACCGCCTGCTGGTCGTGCGCTACCACCAAGGAGCGGGGGGCTTCAGGCCGTACGGCTACTGGGTGTGGGCGAATCTCGCCTGCACGGTCCTGGTGGTCGGCCCCGCCACCGTGGCAGGACTGCGGCGGGCCGCTGCCGTGCTCGTCCGGGAGCGGGCACAACTCCTTCCCGTTCGGAACGTGTCCCGGCTCGACCCCGAGTCCCGGCTGGTCCTTCTTGTGCTCTGCGCATCGCTGGCCCTCCTCACGGCCGACCTGTCCGGGATGAGCAAGGCGGAAACCGAACGGATCTGGCTGCCCTTCGCCCTGTGGCTGCTCGCGGTCGGTGCGCTCCTGCCCCGGCCCCGCCCCTGGCTCACCGCCCAGGCGGTACTCGCACTGCTCCTCAACCACCTTCTCTTCACCGGCTGGTGACCGGCCCGGCCGACGGTCAGTCAGACCTGCCGGGGGCCGCGGAGCCCGCAGCGGTCCCCGGCGCACGCAGTTCTTACGGAGGCATGACAGGACCCCGGAATCCCGCGCTCCGCACTGATCCCACCCGTAACGATGGACGCAGTCGGCCTCGGCAACGCCCGGCATCGGATGTGAGCACGACCCGATCCGAAGTTCGCCCGACCCCATTTCTCGCACCCTCAGAGGAACCCCATGCGACGCACCACGCGCAAGCGCTCGACGACAACGCAGAAGGCCATCGCCGCGGCGGCAGGTCTGGCTCTGGGGGCGGGAGGGCTGATAGCGGTCAACGTGTACGCCTCCGCCCATGAGAGCGGCACCGGCAACTCGACGAAGCGCGCCTCCCCGGAGGTGAATCAAGCCCTGGCGGCCGGAGCCGCCACGATCAGCTGCCCGGATGTCGCGGCGAAACTCACCACGGTCCCCCAGCAGGCCCGAGCGCAGGTCGACAGGGAACTCGCGCTCCTCGACCAGCAGGTGTCCGAGGCGTACCAGCGGCTGCGGAGTTCGGACAGGGCGATCCAGCAGGACGGCAACTTCGCCGACAACGCGATCATGGGACCGCTCAAGGCCAAGCGGCTCGCGACCATCGACCGGATCGGTATCGCCATCGGCAGGTCGGGCCCCCGGCCGCAGGGCCTCGAATCCCTCGCCTCGTGTTCCCTGCGCCCCACCGGCAACCAGCAAGGGTCCCAGCAGGGGCAGGGCGGCACCCAGGGGCAAGGCCAGGGGCAGGGCGGCGGTCAGAACGGAAACGGCGGTCAGGGCGGCAACGGCGGTCAGGGCGGCAACGGTCCGGTGGCCGCCGACTTCGTGGACATCACCACCGTCCAGCCGAACGTGCGGAACCCGCGCCCGTCGCGTGGCGCCTCCAAGGGCGTCTTCACGACTCGGTGCGGCGTCAACGCGAACAAGCTGTACAACTCCGACAACATCATCGTCGCCCCCGGTGTGGACAACGGGGCGCACCATACGCACGACTACGTCGGCAACCAGGACAACGACGCGTTCACCACGAACGAGGAGTTCGCCGCCGCCGCGACCAGTTGCCGCAACCAGGGCGACAAGTCCACCTACTACTGGCCCGTGCTGCGTCTGCAGGACGGCACCCAGGAGTTCGACGCCGGGGAACCGGGCGGCGGCGCCGAGGGCAACTCCGGCCGGATCCTGACCGCCTCGCAGGTCACCCTGAACTTCGTCGGCAGCCCGCGAGGCAAGGTCGTGGCGATGCCCAAGTTCCTGCGGATCATCACCGGTGACGCCAAGGCATTCACCAACGGCACCGCGAACGCCAACGCGGCCTGGAGCTGCACCGGCTTCGAGAACCGGCAGTTGACGGACAAGTACCCGGTCTGCCCCGAAGGCAGCAAGCTGGTCCGTACGTCGAAGTTCCAGAGCTGCTGGGACGGCCGGAGCGTCGACAGTGCCAACCACCGCTCGCACGTGGCGTTCGCCGATCCGGCGACCGGTGCGTGCCCTGCCGGTTTCAGGGCCATCCCGCAGCTGGTCCAGCGCCTCGTCTACGACGTGGACGCCCCCAGCCTCGCCGACAACGGGAAGACACGCCCGTTCTACGCGGTGGACGGCTTCCCGGAGCAGATGCACAAGCCGATCACGGACCACGGTGACTTCATCAACGTCTTCGACGAGAGCCTGATGAACCGGATGGTCCAGTGCATCAACACCGGCGCACGGTGCCGATGATCTCGCCTCAGGGAGTCTGAGACCTCCCAGCCGAACCGGGGCCGGCCTGCCCACCCACGCACAGCGCAGGCCGGCTTCGAGCGTCACAGCCTGGGGGAGGTTCCGGTGCCGCTCCGGCCGTCGAAGCCGCTCTCGGCTCCGACTGCGCCCCGGCGTCTCAGCCGGCAGCCACGAAGAGCTTCCACAGTGGCGAGCGGACCCCCCACGCGGTCCGTTCCCCCGCCCGGAGACGTGCGACGACGCCGCGGGTGAGTTCGATGCTGTCTCCGGTTTCGAAGCGCACGGTCGTGTCTCCCTCCAGTACGACGAAGATCTCGTCGTCCTCTGTGTCGCGCACCGTTCCCACCGTCAGGGCCCACAGGCCGAATTCCGCACCGCCGATCTCCCCAGGGTCCTCGCGACCGCGGCCGGGCGCCCGGCGAGAACGTCCTCCTCCTTCAGCGGCAACGGGTCGAGTTCCACCTCGTGTGCGTGGACGCTGCGGTCCATCACGACATCCTCCCGGGTCTCACCCTCCGTGGGCCCTGAGGGCTGCCCCGATCCGCGGTGGGTCAGCGCACGGCGTCGGATGCGGTGCATCGCAAGACGGAGCGGCGGCAGGGCAGTACCTGTCCGTCCGGGCGTTCCCTGCGCGGGTCGACGGCGGCCGGGGGCGTCAGCGCCGCCCCCGGCCGCCGGTGCAGTTCAGCGGCGGACCTCCGCGGTCAGGACCGTGCGCGCTCGCGGCGCAGGCGATCGCGGAGCAGTGCGCCCGCGACCACGACCACGGCCACCAGGGTGGACAGGACCACCTGGTCGCGGCCGCCGCCCTCGGCGGTGTCGGTGAGCATGTAGCCCAGAACGAATGTGATCATCGCGATGGTGGCCCAGGTCAGATACGGGTAGAGCCACATCCTGACGATCAGCTGGTCCGGCGTCTCCCGCTGGATGATCCTGCGCATGCGCAGCTGGGAGAAGCAGATCACCAGCCAGACGAACAGGGCGATCGCCCCGGAGGAGTTGAGCAGGAACTGGAAGACCGTGTGCGGCCACAGGTAGTTGAAGGCAACCGCGACGAAGCCGAAGACCACCGAGGCCAGGATGGCCGTCCGGGGAACCCCGCGCCCGGTGGTGCGGGCGAACGGGGCCGGGGCGTCGCCGCGGCGACCGAGTGAGAACGCCATCCGGGACGCCGTGTACAGCCCGGAGTTGAGACAGGAGAGCACCGAGGTGAGCACGATGGCGTTCATGATCTGACCGGCGTGCGGGATACCGATGGAGTTCAGCGCGGCCACGTACGAGCCGTCCTTGAGGATCGCCGGGTCGTCCCAGCGCAGCAGCGACACCACGACCAGGATCGAGCCCAGGTAGAACACGGCGATCCGCCAGATCACACTGTTGGTGGCCTTGGTGACCGCCGCCCTCGGGTTCTCGGTCTCGCCGGCGGCCAGAGTGACGATCTCGCTGCCCATGAACGAGAAGACGACCATCAGGATGCCCGTGAGGATCGCCCCTGGGCCGTGGGGGAGGAAACCGCCGTGCGCGGTGAGGTTGGACAGGCCCGTCGCCGGGTGGTCCGAGCCGGGCAGCAGGCCGAAGACCGCGAGTCCGCCGACCACGATGAACGCGGTGATGGCGACGACCTTGATCCCGGCGAACCAGAACTCGAACTCACCGTAGGAGCCGACCGAGCCGAGGTTGGTCGCGGTGAGCACGACCATGACGATCAGGGCCCAGCCCCATTGCGGGACCGCGGGTATCCACCCGGTCAGGATCTTGGCGCCGGCGGTCGCCTCCACGGCGAGCACCACGACCCAGAAGAACCAGTACAGCCAGCCGATGGTGAAGCCGGCCCAGCGACCCAACGCCCGGTCGGCATAGGCGGAGAACGAACCGGAGGTGGGGTTGGCCGCGGCCATCTCGCCGAGCATCCGCATCACGAGGACGACGAGGGCGCCGACGAGCGCGTACGAGATCAGGATTCCGGGGCCCGCGGCGGCGATGCCCGAACCGGAGCCGACGAACAGGCCGGCGCCGATGACACCGCCGATCGCGATCATCGACAGGTGGCGGTCCTTGAGCCCGGCCCGCAGGCCGGATCCTTCTGAGGCGCTGTCCGAGGCTGTTGCCTGATCGAGGGTGGAAACAGGGGGACGTGTTGTCATCTCGACATCCAGAGGCAGATGGGGACGAGGGAAGGTTCCGGCGGATCGGTCGGGGTCACCGCATGGATTCCGCGGGGCGGGCGTGGGAGGTGCCGGGTACGGGGCGGATGGCGATCACGGTCGCGGGGAGGGCATGGTGGACCGCGGGCCCTGACCCGTGGTTGCCGGACCGGTCGTGCCGGTGGCGGTCAGGAAAATAGTTCACCACGATCTAAAAAAACAAGGGGTCCCGCCGCTCGCCGGCGGGCATCCATGCGCCGCCCCCGGGGGAAAACCCATCCCCGCCCGGCCCCTCCCAGGCCCCGCCGAGAGAACTCGACGACTCCCCACCCCGGCCGCGAATCCCCAGCTCAGGGCCACGACGACGGGCGCACCGACGCGGCGCCCCCTCCCCGCTCCATGACCGGCCACAGCGGGGTCTTGTTTAACTGTTCACCTTGCTCTAATTTTTCCTCCATCGCGAGCCGCCACCCCGTCGCGATGCCCGCGCCGTGCCGTCCCCGGCTGTTCCCAGCCTCTCCGTCCCCTCCCCGAGATCCCCTCCCCCTCGCCCTGGGAGTCCCCATGCACCGCACCGCCGCCTCGTCACGGGAGCCACCCCTGCTCCTCCCCGCTCACCGGGCGATCCGGACGCCGGGACCAGTCGGCCGGGCCAGGTCCCGCGCCGGGCCCCGACCGCGATCAGCAGGCCGTTAGGGTGGCGCCGTGGTGAACGCAGCGGGCAAGTTCGGGCCCTACAACCAGTCGGGTCCCGCTCCTACGACCTCGGCCATCGGCGTGGGACACGCCCGCGCGCTGCCCCTCGGCGGCCAGAGCGGATCCGATCTCGTCCGGTCGCGGATCGCACTGCGGATACGCCTGCAAGCGGTGCGACCGGGAGACCGGCTGCCGGACGCCGGTGTCCTCGCCGAGGAACTGGGAATCAGCGAGATCACCGTGCGCCGCGCGCTGGAAGGCATGTGCCAGGACGGTCTCCTCGACCGCCGGCGCGGACGGGCGGGCGGAACGTTCGTCGCACAGGGCTGGGACACCGTCGCCGCCCTGATGCACGACAGCGAGGAGGCTGCCTCCCTGGACGCCTTCCATCTGCTGCTGGAATGCGGACTCGTGGCGCACGGCGCGGGAGAGGTACCGGCCGAGCGGCTGGACGGACTGGGCCTCCTGGTCGAGGACATGGAACGGGCCGACGACCCGGCACGCCTGGCCGAACTGGAGACCCGCTTCCACCTGGACCTCGCGGAGGTGCTCGGCGGTCCCGGGATCCGCGACTTCGCCGCCGATCTGCTCGGCCGCCTGTGTCTGCTGCTGCCCGCACCGCAGCCCGAGGTGGTGCGCGCGCGGAACGGCTGTCACGCCGAACTGCTCACCGAACTGGGGCGGGGTGCGACCGATCCGGCCGTACGGGCGGTGAAGGCGCACCAGCGTTCCCGGCACCGCTGACGCCCGGTCCGCGCCCACCCGACAGGCCGATCGTCGACGGCCCGCGCCCCCGAACACGCCACCCCACCGCACGAGGAGTTGCCGCCATGCCCAACCCCGGAGCCGGCCCGCTGTCCCCGCCGGGTCCCGTCGGCGGCGGGCCCCAGCGGCTGCGCGGCGGTGTCCTCGGCATGGCGGACATCGCCGCCGCCACCATGGCCAACGTCGGCCCGGCCATGAGCTTCTTCTTCGGCTTCGCTTTTCTCGCCACCACCGCGGGCGTGGCGTCGCCCCTGACCATCGTCGCCGCGGGCATCGCGGTCGCGCTCCTCGGCAACACGCTGGCGGAGTTCTCCAGGGCCCACCCTTCGGCGGGCAGCTTCATCACCTTCGTCGGCAGAACGTTCGGACCGGTCAGCGCGGTGACCACGGCACTGCTGGCGGCGGTGGGCTACATCATCGCGATGGCCGGCGTCGTCTCGATCTCCGGCGGGTTCGTGCAGATCACGCTGCACCACTACACCGGCGTGGACGTGCCGTGGATCATCTGGACACTGCTGCTCACCGGACTGGCGGTGGTGTTGATGCTGCGCGGGGTGGTGGTCTCCACCAAGTGGGCCGGTTACTTCTTCGGCGCCGAGATGCTGGTGCTGGTCGTGGTCTCGGTGGCGGCGCTGGTGGAACACCGGGGCGCGCTGTCCTTCGACCCGTTCCTGCCCAGCCACATCAGCGACGGATTCAAGGGGCTGGCGGCGGGCTTCCCGCTGGCGGTGTACCTGTTCATCGGCTGGGAGAACTCGGCGGCGCTCGCCGAGGAGACGGAGAACCCGCGGCGCAACGTCGGCCGCGCGGTGTTCTCCTCCGTAGCGATCATGACGGTGAGCTACATTCTGTTCGCCTACGCCACGGTGACCGGCTTCGGCTACGACGTGACCAGGCTCGGGAACTCCCGGATCCCCTTCATCGAGGTGGCCCACGACACCCTCGGCGTCCTGGCCTTCCTCGCCTATCTCGGCGGTCTGACCTCCACCCTCGGTGTGCTGATCGCGGGCATCAACTCCCAGGCCCGCCTGGTGTTCAACGCCGGACGCGAGGGGCTGCTGCCCTCCTTCTTCGGCTATGTGCACCCCACCCGCCGCACCCCGAACAACGCGATCGTCACCTTCACCGCCATCGCGCTGCTGATCATCGGCGGCTGGGGTCTGGGCCATCTGCTGGGCCCGGGCGGCGGCCCGATGAACCCGGTGGTCTTCTTCACCGAGTCCTCCACGCTCGGCGCCATCCTGATCCTGCTGGTCTACCTGGCCTCCAACATCGCTCTGCCGCTGTACTACCGCAGGTACCGTCCGCAGGAGTTCCGCGTGGTCCGGCACCTCCTCCTGCCCGTGCTCGGCACGGTGGCCATCCTGGTCCCGCTGTACTACCTGGCCAAGCCCGGACAGCCCGCGCCGTACAACTGGTTCCCCTACGCGGCGATCGCCACCCTGCTCGCCGCCGTCGGCTATGCGGCCCTCCTGGTCCGCCGCGACCCGGCCCTCGCCGAACGCGTCGGCTCGATCGTCGCCGACGCGGACTGAGCGGCACGGCCGGCGAGCACGCGGAGGGCCGCGACGGTGACGGCCACGTGCGGGGATGTCAGGTCCCCCCGCCGGTGCCCTCAGGAGCGCTCGGGTCGCCTCGTGGCTCGGGGCGGTGAAGCCCGTTGCCGTGGGGCCGGACTCCACGCTGCGGCCCGCGTCGAGGACGGTGACCGTGTCGGTGCGGTCGGCGATCGTTGACGGCGAAGCGCGAGCCGGTCGACGCGGCGGGTCGCCTCGACGGCGAGGCCGACGCCGCGGCCGACCGGTTCGATCGTCTCGGCGGTACGGGCACCGAAGCCCTCGGCGAGCTCGCGGTGCTCAGCGTCGGGGTCGACATAGCGGACGTGGGCGGCGCCGGGGGCGTGGGCGATGTCGCGGACGTGGGTCTGCTTCGTGCTCACGCGGCCTCAGGAGCGCCTTGTCCCGAACCGGCCTCGTCCTGCTCGTCCTGGCCGTACCCGGGGTCTCCTGCCCTCCTGGGCCACTGAGCGCAGGTCGGCGAACATCGCCCTCCAGGTCCTCACGACGGCCATGGCCGCCCTCTCCGTACTGGCGCTCCAGCACTCCGCCGACCTGCTGCTGCTCCAGTGATCCCGGGAGGGCCGCGCAGCGGAAGGAGACAGGCTCCGACACCCGACGGGTGACGCTCGCTGCCCAGCAGGCAGGCCTTCCCTTCCGGTCGATCCCCCTGGGCACGGGACACGACGCCCGCGTCATCCCCTGGGACGGTGCGGGCGTCGTCGTCCAGCCCTGACCTGCAAAATCACGGTCGTCTGCAACCTGCTTCAAGGGCTGTCCCGTAATCCGCGGTGGATCAGCGGCTCCGGATGCGGTTCGTCGCAAGGCGGAGGGGCGTCCGCACACTGGATGTACGCGGGCGTTCCGACAACGCGGCGAGGTGCCGTGGCCGGCGTCGTGCGCCCGCCGGGGATCACAGGACAGCCCTCAGCCGAGCGTGATGCCGAGGCGCTCCGCCAGGTCGTCGGGGCTGACGCCGTACGTCTGGCGGATCCGAACGCCGTCGGGGCCGACGTCGAAGACGCCGCAGTCCGTGTAGACGCGGCTGACGCAGCCGATGCCGGTGAGCGGATAGGTGCACCGGGGCACGAGCTTCGGCTCACCGGAGCGGGTGAAGAGCGTCATCATCACGTAGACGTCCTTGGCGCCGATGGCGAGGTCCATGGCCCCGCCGACGGCGGGGATGGCGTCGGGCTCACCGGTGTGCCAGTTGGCGAGGTCACCGTCGAACGCCACCTGGTACGCCCCGAGGACGCACACGTCGAGATGCCCGCCGCGCATCATCGCGAAGGAGTCGGCGTGGTGGAAGTACGCCGCCCCCGGCAGCTCGGTCACCGGGACCTTGCCGGCGTTGGTCAGGTCGGGGTCGACCGCGTCTCCCTCGGCCTTCGGCCCCATGTTGAGCATGCCGTTCTCGGTGTGCAGCACCACCCCCGAGTCGGCCGGCAGATGGTCGGCGATCTTGGTGGGCTGGCCGATCCCGAGGTTGACGAAGGCGCCCGCCGGGATGTCGCCTGCGATGACCGCGGCCAGTTCGTCCATCGACAGCCGGTGGTCGGCACCGATCGGCGCCCCGGAGTGTGCCTGACTGCCTGACGCGGTCGTCGGCGTGGTGGTCATCGCGCCCCCTGCACGGTGTAGTGACGGGCCTCGACCTGGACGATCCGGTCGACGTAGATGGACGGGGTGACGATGGCCTCGGGGTCGAGCTTCCCGGTCTCGACGACCTGGTCGACCTGGACGACGGTCGTCGTCGCGGCCGTGGCCATGACCGGTCCGAAGTTGCGGGCGGTCTTCCGGTAGACGAGGTTGCCCATGGTGTCCGCGAGGTGGGCGCTGATCAGCGCGTAGTCACCCTTGATCGGGTACTCCAGCAGGTACTTGCGGCCGTCGATCTCCCGCTCCTCCTTGCCCTCGGCCAGCGGCGTGCCGACCGCGGTCGGGCAGTAGAACGCGCCGATGCCGGCACCGGCCGCCCGCATCCGCTCGGCGAGATTGCCCTGCGGCACGACCTCGAGTTCGACCTTCCCCGCGCGGTACAGGTCGTCGAAGACCCAGGAGTCGACCTGGCGCGGAAAGGAGCAGAGCACCTTGCGCACCCGGCCGGCGGCGAGGAGCGCGGCCAGCCCGACGTCGCCGTTTCCGGCGTTGTTGGACACGATGGTGAGGTCCTTCGCCCCCTGCCGGATGAGCGCGTCGATCAGGTCGAACGGCATGCCCGCCAGGCCGAAGCCGCCGACGAGCACGGTGGATCCGTCCTCGATGCCGGCGACCGCCGCGTCGGCGCTCTGGAGGATCTCCGCCCTGCTCATGCGGCCACCCCCGTCATGTCGCAGTTCTCGAGGACGACGGCCAGCCCCTGGCCGACCCCGATGCAGATCGCGGCGACGCCGTAGCGCTGTCCCGTCTCCCGCAGCACCTTGGCCAGCGTGGCGAGGATGCGGCCGCCCGAGGCGCCCAGCGGGTGTCCGATCGCGATGGCGCCGCCCTTCTGGTTGACGAGGGCGGGGTCGACCTTCCAGGCGTCGAGGCAGGCGAGGGACTGCACGGCGAACGCCTCGTTGATCTCGACCGCGCCCACCCGGTCCCAGCCGATCCCCGCCCGGGCCAGCGCGCGCTCGGCCGCCTCGACCGGGGCGTAGCCGAACGCCTGCGGCTCCAGCGCCATCACGCCGCGACCGGCGATCCGGGCGACGGGGTCGGCCCCGATCGTCGCCGCGGCCTTCTCGCTGCCCAACAGCACCGCGGAGGCTCCGTCGTTGAGCGGGCTCGCGTTGCCCGCGGTGATGGTGCCGCCCTGCTCCGGTGCGCGGAACACCGGCTTCAGCCCGGCCAGTACCTCCGGTGTGGAGCCGGCTCGGATGCCCTCGTCACGGGTGAGGTCGACGCCCTCGACCGGCGCCACCAGGTCGTCGTAGAAGCCCGACTCCCACGCCTGGTGGGCGAGTCGGTGGGAGCGGGCGGCGAACTCGTCCTGCCGTTCACGGGAGATGCCGAAGCGCTCCCGGAGCCGCTCGTTGGCCTCGCCGAGGCTGACCGTCCACTCCTTCGGCATCCGCGGGTTGACCAGCCGCCAGCCGAGCGTCGTCGAGACGGCGGTGACGTCGCCGGCCGGGAACCCCTTCGCCGGCTTGGGCAGCACCCAGGGCGCACGGGTCATCGACTCGACGCCGCCGGTCAGCACCACCTCGGCGTCGCCGGACTCGATCAGCCGGCTGGCCGTCATCGCCGCGTCGAGGCTGGACCCGCACAGCCGGTTGACCGTGCTGCCGGGCACGCTCACCGGGAGCCCGGCGAGCAGCGCGGCCATACGGCCGACGTTGCGGTTCTCCTCGCCCGCGCCGTTGGCGTTGCCCCACACCACGTCGTCGATCGCGGCCGGGTCGAGCCCCGGCACCGCCGCGAGCGTCGAGGTGATCGCGGCGGCGGCGAGATCGTCGGGGCGGACACCGGCCAACGCGCCGTTGAAGCGGCCGAACGGCGTCCGCGTCGCGGCGTAGATGAAAGCACTCATGGCAGCGACGCTAATCGAGTGTCACGATATTCTGAAGTACGCATATCCGACCCGATTGATATGGATGGCATATGGATCTGCGACACCTGAGGTACTTCGTGGCGGTGGCCGAGGAGCGCCACTTCGGGCGGGCCGCCGAGCGGCTCCACATGGCCCAGCCGCCGCTGTCCCAGCAGATCCGGCAGCTGGAGGCAGAGCTCGGCGTCGAGCTGTTCCGCCGCACCACCCGCCGCGTCGACGTCACCGAGGCCGGCCGCGCCTATCTCGCGCGGGCGCGGGCGATCCTCGCCGATGTCGACGAGGCCACCCACCACGCCCGGCGCGTCGCCGCCGGCACGGTGGGGCACCTCGCCATCGGGTGCGTGGGCTCGGCGACGTACAGCCTCCTGCCCGCCCTCTCGCGGCGACTGTCGGAGGAGCTTCCCGGCGTCGACTTCTCCTTCCGCGGGGAAATGCTCGCGCCCGACCAGGTCGAGGCCCTGCGCACCGGCGCGATCGACGTCGCACTGTTGCGCCCGACGGCGGCCGACCTCTCCCTCACCGTGCACACGCTGCGCCGGGACCGGCTCGTCGTCGCGGTACCGGTCGACCATCCTCTTGCCCGCCGGAAGCGGCTGCGGGCGGCGGACCTGGCCGATGCCGCCCTGATCGTGCACTCCGCCGACCGCCGCTCGGTGATGTACGACGTCGTCCTGGGCGTCCTGCGCGGCGCCGGCGTCGAGCCGCACATCCGCCACGAGGTCGGCGAGACGTCGACGCTGGTCACCCTGGTGGCCGGCGGCCTCGGCGTCGCGGTCGTGCCCGAGCCCGTGACCGCGTTGGCTCTCGACGGCGTGGCCTATCTGCCGCTGCTCGGGGCCGACGCACGCGTGGAACTGGCCGTCGCGCACCGCGCCGACCGCGCCGAGCCCCACCTGGAACGCGCCGTGGGGGTCATCCGGGCGGCCTTCTGAGGCGTCCGATCCAGGTCGGGGCGCGCAGGCCGGGTGCGCGGCGGAGCCCCGTACCCGGTGGTGCCGCAGTCGGCGCGCCGGGCCAAAGCTGCGACGCGGACGACATGCCCGCACGCTGGAAGTCGGGTAGCGAGCTGTCCACGACCGGGGGCAGGAGGACGACGTGGCGAACGACCGAGGCAAGGGCAGGAAGCTGGAGGAGGGGGACAAGGTCGCCTGGAGCAGTCACGGCGGTCACGCCGAGGGCGAGGTGGAGAAGGAGATCACCGAGCGGACGGAAGCCGCGGGCAGGACGGTGGATGCCTCGCCCGAGGACCCGCAGTACCAGGTCCGCAGTGACAAGTCCGGCCGCTCCGCGGTGCACAAGCCGTCCGCCCTGAGGAAGAAGTGACGCCGGGTGGAGGGCGCCGAGCGCCAGGAGACGTGGGACGAGTTCCGCGGGCTGGTGCACATGAAGCCGGACGAGCTGGGGGAGTGGCTGGATTCGGAGCGGTCGCACGGTGCCGGGCAGCACGAGGACGGCGGCGAGTCCACGGGACATGCCTCCGGCCGCCGGATCGTCGGCACCCTGCGCGCGGCGAGGGGCGACCTGTCGGACGACGACTACCGGCATATGCGGAAGGTCATCGGCCACATCCGGCGGCACCTCGCCCACGGCCCTCGGGTGACCTGCGGGACACCCGCTGGAGTACTCGCTCATGAACTGGGGACACGACCCACTCGTCTGACGGGCCCGCACGCACCACCGCGGCCCTTGCTCCGCACGGTCCGGCGCGCTTCCCGGGTGACGGGCCCGCACACACCACCGCGGCCCTTGCTCCGCACGGTCCGGCGCGCTTCCCGGGTGACGGGCCCGCACGCACCACCGCGGCCCTTGCTCCGCACGGTCCGGCGCGCTTCCCGGGAGGCGGGCGGCGCGGGCACCACCCGCCCGGCGTCAGCGCCTCACAGTGCGATCAGGCCTGCCGCCGTCTCCCTGAAGCCGCAGGCGTCGAAGTAGAACGGCCGCAGGTGCTCCTCGAAGTCCACGTGCAGCCATTGGCATCCCGCGTCACGGCTCCCTTCCGCCGCTGTCCTGATCAGCGCGGCCCCCACGCCGTTCGACCGGGCGCGGCGGGCCACGACCGTGTCCAGGACGAACGCGTGGGCTCCCCCGTCCCAGGCGACATTGACGAAGCCGACCAGATGACCCTGCTCCCGGGCACAGACCCAGCCGAGGCTGTGGCGCCTCAGCCGTGCCTGCCAGTCCGCCTGGCCGACCGGGTGACCGAACCCTTCGGCGTGCAGCTCGTTGAGGGCGGAGTTGTCGAAGTCGCCCCGCCACTCGTACGTGATCGTCATGGCGCCACCGTAGTGACGAGCGACCGTGCCGATCCTCGTCCCACCCGGTCTCCCCCGGCGGCGGACCCGGCCGGGCGGGGGTCGGACCGGGCCGGGCGCAGGGTGCGCGATCCGGAGGGTGGCGGCTCAGAGCTCCGAACAAAAGGGGAGTCCGATCAGCTTGCGGCGTATGGTGCGTGCGATCGCAAGGCGCCGGAAGCTCCTCGTAGCGGAGCTACTAGGGGCTTTCGGCAACGCGGCGAGCGTGCGTGCCAGACGCCGCGAGCCGGGCTCCCCCTTTGTTCGGAGCTCTCAGAGGACGAGGCTCATCAGGATGGCGTCCCGGTCGTCGCCGGGTGCGATGCGCAGCGCACCGGGCCAGCGGCCGACCTCCTCCCAGCCCAGTTTGCGGTAGAAGTCCTCCAGGCCCACTCCGCCGCGGGTGGAGAGTTGCAGGCGCTCCAGTCCCATCTCGTCCCGCGCGATGGGGCGGACGCGATGCATCAGCTCGGCGCCGATGCCCCGGCCCCGGAAACGCAGATGTGTCTGGACGTGGTTGACCGTGCCGCAGTGCGCGCCGAGCGGGTGCGGCTCTCGGCGGAGGACGAGCCAGCCGGCGAGCGCGCCGCCGACGGTGGCGACGAGGAGCCTGCCGCGCCCGGGGTGCAGGTTCCGGACGAGGCCGTCGACCACGGGGGCGACATCGTGCGTGCTCACCGGCAGCGGCGGGAACTCGGTGGCGAGGACCGCGCCACCCGCGTTGGCCACGCCCTCCCAGCAGTCGATGAGTTCCTTCCGCAGGCCCGGGGTGACGTCGTCGGGGCGGGTGAACTGCGCGAACTCCGAGCATCCGTGCACCGTCATGTCCGTCAGCGTGGCAGAAGCGCGGGCGGTGGCGCGCCGAGGTTCGTCATCCGAGGGCGGAGCGCAGCTCGGTGTGGGCCGTGGATATGCTCCCGTCCGGCGCCCGAGCCCGGCTGGAGTCCGCACGGCCCACGCCCCAGGCTGCGACGCCCGCAGGACAGCCGTAGGACGACCGAAGGCAGCGAGAAGAACACCGTGACCACGTACGACTACGAGAAGGACGGGGCGGCGATCTACCGCCAGTCCTTCGCCACCATCCGTGCGGAGGCCGACCTCGCGGGCCTGCCCGCCGACGTGAGCCAGGTCGCCGTCCGGATGATCCACGCCTGCGGAATGGTCGACCTCGTACGGGACCTGGCGTACTCGCCCGGTGTGGTGGCCCGCGCCCGCGAGGCGCTGCGCGCGGGGGCTCCGGTGTTCACGGATGTCCGGATGGTGGCCAGCGGAGTGACCCGCAAGCGGCTGCCCGCCGGCAACGACGTGGTGTGCACGCTCACCGACCCGGCCGTCCCGGAGCTGGCGGCCAGGCTCGGCACCACGCGCAGCGCCGCCGCGCTCGAACTGTGGCGGGACCGGCTGGAGGGCTCGGTCGTCGCCGTCGGCAACGCGCCGACCGCCCTGTTCCGGCTCCTGGAGATGATCGAGGAGGGCGGGCCCCGCCCGGCCGCCGTCATCGGCGTACCGGTCGGCTTCGTCGGCGCCGCCGAGTCCAAGGACGCCCTGGCCGCGAACACGTCGGGGCTCGAGTACCTCGTCGTACGGGGTCGTCGCGGCGGCAGCGCCATCGCCGCCGCCGCGCTCAACGCGATCGCGAGCGAGGAGGAGTGACGTGAGGGGGAAGCGCCGTCGTGGGCGGGGGCGAGGGCGGCACGGGTGTCGAGGGCGCGGGCCTGGCGGGCCTCGCTGACGCCGGAGGAGACATCCGTGGTCAGCGGGCCGTGAGGAGCTCGGCGACCCAGCGGGCCGCGGCCTCGGGGTCCGCCGCCGCGGGGACGTCCTCGGGCGCCGGGGGCCTGCGGACCACGACCACGGGCAGGCCGGCCTCGCGTGCGGCGGTGAGCTTCGGCGCGGTGGCCGCTCCCCCGCTGTCCTTCGTCACGAGGACGTCGACGCGGTGGCGGCGCAGCAGTGCGCGTTCCCCGTCGAGGGTGAAGGGGCCCCGGTCGAGGAGTACCTCCATACGGGCCGGGTGCGGGGCCTCGGGCGGGTCGACGGACCGTACGAGGAACCAGAGCGCGTCGAGGCCGGCGAAGGCGGCCAGGCCCACGCGCCCGGTGGTGAGGAACACCCGCCTTCCCAGTGCGGGCAGCAGGGTCGCGGCGTCCGCGAGGGACGCGGCCTCGTGCCAGTCGTCGCCGTCGCCGGGGACCCAGCCGGGGCGGCGCACGGCGAGCAGGGGAACATGGGCGTCGGCGGCGGCCCGCGCCGCGTGGAAACCGATGGTCCCGGCGAAGGGGTGGGTGGCGTCGATGAGTGCGTCCACCCGGTGCTCGCGCAGCCACACGGTGAGGCCCTCGGGTCCGCCGAAGCCGCCGACGCGGACCTCCCCCGGGGGCAGCCGGGGGCCGGCGACCCGTCCGGCGAGGGAGCTGGTGAGGGTCAGGCCGGGCGTGCCGTGGAGCAGTTCGGCGAGGCGGCGGGCCTCCGTGGTTCCGCCGAGTATCAGTACGTGCATGGGGGTCCGGGTCCGTTCATGAACAACAGTGACGAGCAGCGCGCCGGCGGGGCGGCCGGCGCGGCGAAGGGCGGTCGCGCGGCCCAACTCAAGCACACCGGGCTGCGGCCCGGCTGGACCACCGGTGCCTGCGCGACGGCCGCGGCGACGGCCGCGTACACCGCCCTGCTGACCGGGGAGTTCCCCGACCCGGTGACGATCACCCTGCCGAAGGGTCAGACCCCGTCGTTCGCGCTCGCCGCCGAAGAGCTGACGGACGCGTACGCCGTGGCGGGGATCGTGAAGGATGCGGGCGACGACCCGGACGTCACGCACGGTGCGCTGGTCCGGGCCACGGTCCGGCGGCTGCCCGCCGGGTCCGGGGTCGTCTTCAGGGCCGGTCCCGGCGTCGGGACGGTCACCCGCCCCGGTCTGCCCCTGCCCGTCGGCGAACCGGCCGTGAACCCGGTCCCCCGCCGGATGATGCGCGACCACGTCGCCGAGGTCGCCGCCCGCCACGGGGACACCGGTGACGTCGAGATCACCGTCTCCGTCGACCACGGCGAGGAGATCGCCCGCTCCACCTGGAACCCCCGGCTCGGCATCCTCGGTGGTCTGTCGATCCTCGGCACCACCGGCATCGTGGTGCCGTACTCGTGCTCGGCGTGGATCGACTCCATCCGGCGGGGTGTGGACGTGGCGAGGGCGGCGGGCCGTACGCATGTCGCCGGGTGCACGGGGTCGACGTCGGAGCGGACGGTCGTCGCCGAGTACGGTCTGCCGGAGGACGCGCTGCTGGACATGGGCGACTTCGCGGGCGCGGTTCTGAAGTACATCCGCCGTCACCCGGTCGACCGCCTGACGATCTGCGGCGGCTTCGCCAAGCTCTCCAAGCTCGCCGCCGGCCATCTCGATCTGCACTCCGGCCGCTCCCAGGTCGACAAGGGCCTCCTCGCCGAGCTGGCCCGGCGGGGCGGCGCGGACGAGACGCTGGCCGGCGAGGTGGCGGCGGCCAACACCGGGCTCGCCGCCCTCCAGCTGTGCGCGGCGGCCGGCGTGCCACTGGGTGACCTGGTCGCGACGGCGGCCCGCGACGAGGCCCTGGCTGTCCTGCGCGGGGCGCCGGTCGCCGTCGACGTGATCTGCGTCGACCGGGCGGGGGCGGTGGTGGGGCGCAGCGCGGTCGCCTGAGAACGCGGCTCACGGTCGCCTGGGAACGCGGCTCACGGTCGTCCGAGAACGCGGCTGGCGGTCGCGTGACAACCAAAGGCGGTCGCGCGCGGTCGCACTGTCGCCTGACGGCCGCCACCGTGGTGCGCGCCCGTGCGGGGTGAACGGTCACCTCATCACGCGGTACTTGAGGTGAGTGGCGAGCGGGGTGTCGACCACACGGACCGGGCGGAGGTCCCGTCGTCCGGCGCCCAGGTCCTCGAAGAGGCGGAGGCCGTCGCCGAGGAGTACGGGCACCACGTGGAGCTGGAGTTCGTCGATGAGCCCCTCCCTGAGGTACTGCCGTACGGTGTCGGCGCCGCCCGCGATGTCGACATTCCGTTCCCCGGCCGCGGCCCTGGCCTGGGCGAGGGCGCTGTGGATGCCGTCGGTGACGAAGGTGAAGGTGGTGCCGCCCTCCTTGACCAGGGTCGGCCGGGGGCGGTGGGTGAGCACGAAGACCGGCGTCCGGAACGGCGGGTTGTCGCCCCAGAACTCCTCACCCGTGTCGTACATCGTCCGGCCCATGACCACCGCCCCGGTGGCGTCGAACCACTCGCGCAACAGTTCGGAGTCTCGGTTCTCCCGCCCGCGTCTCGGTTCTCCCGCCCGCCGGTCATGCCCTGCCGCTCCCGCCAGCTCGCCAGGTCGTGGATCCTCTCGAAGAGCGGCTCGGCGCCGTCGCCTCCCGGGTTGTCGACGCGGATGTCGGTGCCGGCGATGCAGCCGTCGAGGGAGATGGCCAGATCCGCGGTCACGGTCACGGTGGGTCCTCCTGAGGTCGTGGGAGTACTGCTTCACTGTCACGTCGATCGGGAACCGCCGCATTCGACACCCCGACAGGGCCGGTTTCGGCGCAGGCTCGTCCCCGCACAGCGGGATGCCGGCGGGGCGGCGGCCGCCGCGACGAGTTCCGGGCGCAGCGGGAGTCTGTAGTGGTGACCGTCGTCAGACCTCGGGCTTCCGGTTCGGAACGGCGGTGCCCGGCACGAGACCCACGGAGGACACCATGACCAGCACGCCGGACGACCCGACCACCCCGCTGCCCGGCCGCCCGCCCGTCGTCGACCTGGCCACCTGGCAGGCCGCCCGTGACGAACTCCTGGTCCGCGAGAAGGCCCACACCCACGAGGGTGACGCGCTCGCGGCGGCGCGCCGCCGGCTGCCGATGGTGGAGTTCGACGGGACGGTCGAGGTCGTCGGCCCCGACGGCCCGGTCCCGTTCCTGGACCTGTTCCAGGGCCGGGAGGAACTCGTGGTCTACCAGCACATGTGGTACGACGGCGCGCCGCACCAGGGGCAGTGCGAGGGCTGCACCACCACGGCCTGGCACCTGAAGGACGCCGTCTATCTCAACGCCCGCGGCGTCTCGTTCGCCGTCCTGACGACGGGCCCGTGGGACGAGGTGGCCGCCTACGTCGCGTTCATGGGCTACACCCAGCCCTGGTACTCGGTGCGCGGACTGGACGAGCCGGTCGGCGGTGACATGGGCTACCTCACCTGCTTCCTCCGCGACGGCGACCGCGTGTTCCTCACCTACTCCACGACGGGCCGCGGCAACGAGAGGGTGAACGGGTCGCTGGGCCTGCTCGACATGACGCCGTACGGCCGCGGCGAGGCCTGGGAGGACAAGCCGGCGGGGTGGCCCGAGGGAGGCAGCCCCTGCTGGTCCTGGCGGTCCGACGCGGACGGCAACGCCACCTGGGGCCCGACCAGCCGCCCCGTCCCCCAGTGGTCCCGCCCCGGAGCGACCCCGGTGGACACGCTCGGCCGCCACGGCCACCACCACCACTGAGCCCCCTGCGGGGACGGTCCCGGCTCATGGACGTGCGGCTGCGGGGTCTAGTGTTCCGAGTCGGGGAGGCCGGCGGCGGCGTTCAGTTCGGCCCAGACCGTCTTGCCCTGGCGGGCGTGGCGGGTGCCCCAGCGTTCGGCGAGCTGGGCGACCAGCAGCAGACCGCGTCCTCCCTCGTCGAAGACCCGCGCCCGGCGCAGGTGGGGGGTGGTGCTGCCGGCGTCGGAGACCTCGCACAGGAGCGTGCGGTCGTGGATGAGCCGTAGCCCGATCGGGGGCCGGCCGTAGCGGATGGCGTTGGTGACCAGTTCGCTCACCACCAGCTCCGCGAGGAAGTCCAGCTCCTCCAGACCCCATGCGGCGAGTTGGCGCGAGACGTTCGCCCGGGCCAGGCCCACGGCTGCCGGGTCCGCCGCCAGGTCCCAGGTGGCGACCTGCGCGGCGCCGAGGGCGCGGGTGCGGGCCAGCAGCAGGGCGACGTCGTCCGGCGGACGGGCGGGAAGCAGCGCTTCCAGGACGGCGTCGCCGGTGGCCTCCAGGGAGGAGGCGGGACGGGCGAGGGCATCGCGCAGTCGGGCGAGGCCCTCGTCGATGTCATGGCCCCGCGCCTCCAGCAGCCCATCCGTGTAGAGGGCGAGCACACTGCCCTCCGGCCACTGGAACTCCACCGCCTCGAACGGCAGACCGCCCAGCCCCAGCGGTGGCCCCGGCGGCAGATCGAGAACCTCCACGACGCCGTCCGGAGCGATCACGGTGGGCAGCACGTGCCCCGCCCGCGCGAGAGTGCAGGAGCATGACACCGGGTCGTACACGGCGTAGAGGCATGTGGCACCGATGACACCGGCGGACTCGATGTCGGCCGGGGAAAGGGACGGCAACCCCTCTCCCCGCTGGACCTCGCCGGCCACGTCCGCGATGTCGCCGCCCTCCGCCTCCCCTTCCGCCTCGGCCGAAAGGCGGATGACGACGTCGTCGAGATGGGTGAGGAGTTCGTCAGGGGGCAGGTCGATGTCGGCGAGGGTGCGTACGGCGGTGCGGAGGCGCCCCATGGTGGCGGCGGCGTGGACGCCATGGCCGACGACGTCACCGACGACGAGGGCGACGCGAGCCCCGGAGAGCGGGATGACGTCGTACCAGTCGCCGCCGACGCCGGCCCTGTCACCGGCGGGCAGGTAGCGGCAGGCGACCTCCACGGCGGACTGCGGTGGCGTACGCGACGGGAGAAGGCTGCGCTGGAGGCTGATCGCGGTGGCGCGGGCATGCGTGTACCGGCGGGCGTTGTCCACGGCCACCGCCGCCCGCGCCGCGATCTCCTGGGCGAGGAGCAGGTCCTCGTCGTCGAACGGGTCGGACGCCCCTTGGCGGAAGAACTGCGCGACCCCCAACGTGGTTCCCCGGGCCCGCAACGGCACGACCAGCATCGAGTGCGTGGAGGGGGCCGAGGAGACGGGGGGCATCGACGGCGCCGGTGCGACCGTCGGGGGTGACGAGGGCGACGACGCCCAGGGGGCGGGTCGGGTCGGATGGACCGGGTCGGTCGGGTGGGTGCCGACGGCGTGGCCGCCGTCCGTCGTGGGCAGCGCCGGGTCGGGGGGCTCGCCGTCCACGCGGTCCCGGAAGGGATGCCCCGTGGCCAGGGCGCGGGCCGGAAGCGATCCGGCCGGGAAGGTGTGCGGTCTCGGAGGCGCGATCTTGGTCGTCGGCTCGAAGGCGGACCCCGGCTCGAAGACGGCCCGAGGCCCGGCCCCGGGCCCGGACTCCGCTTCGGACTCCTCCACCCCGGCCTCGGACTCGGGCTGGTCCTCTGATGCGGCCGAGGTTCGCCGGGCGAGCCGGCGCAGTACGAGCGGGTCCTCCGGCGGAGCGTCGTGGCCGTGCAGCGCGGAGTCGATGAGGTCGACGGTGACCAGGTCGGCGAAGGAACGGGAGGCCAGGCCGGCCAGCGGCTGGGTGGCGAAGTCCGCGAGTTCCTGGGTGGTGCGGGCGATGTCCAGGGTCGTACCGATGCGCACACTCGCCTCGTTCACCATCGACAGCCGCCCCCGTAGCCGCCGGTCCCGTTCCTCCTGGTACGCCACGACGCCCTGCTCCGACGAACGGTCCACGTACCCGGTGGCCGTCACGATCAGTCGACGGGCAGCCTCGCTGATCAGCGTGGCGTCGTCCGTGAGCCGTGCCAGCCCCTCGAGCAGCCGGTCGAGCATGACGCCCTGCCCGAGCCGGAAGGCCCGCAGCACCACGCTGATGGGCACGCCGTGCCGGGCCAGCCGGCGTACGCGGGTCAGCTCCGCGATCGGCTGTTCCAGGGCACGGGGATCGACTCGGTGCTCAAGTGCGGACAGGACGACGACCACGTGCTGGGCGACGTTCTCCGACGTCGTGGCGTCCGGGTACTCCCAGAGATCCGGCAGCTCAGTGCGCAGGCACCGCTCCACCTCGGCGATCAGCTCGTCCGCCTTCGAACCGAGCTCGCGCGCGACACGGGACACAAGACCGTCAGCCGTGGGGTCCACAGTTTCGACGGTACGCCGTGAGGCCGAGGAGGTGCGCGTCCTGGGGCTCCCGGGGCGGCCCGGCACAGGGACCCGGCGGACCGCGGCGCCCCACCGACCGGAACCGACCGGAACCGACCGATGACCGGACAGCACCGTCTCGACATGCGACCACCCGGGCGGTTGAAGGGCGGTCGTCGGAGCGCGGTCTTTGGGGTGCGGTCGTTCGAGCGCGCAGCGCGGTCTTTGGTGTGCGGTCGTTCGAGCGCGCAGCGCGGTCGTCGGAGTGCGGTCGTCGGAGCGCGGTCGGTTCGTCAGGCCCCGCCGTGAGGCCAGGGGCCGGGTCCGCCCGCAGGGCCCGTACAGGTGGCCGGATAAGGTGACGACCCGAATCGAACGTATGCAGGGCTGGCGGAGGCACGTGGTGTCGGACGTAGGGCGGCTCGTCGCCGGGCGCTATCGGCTCACGGAGCAGATCGGCCGCGGCGGTATGGGCACCGTGTGGCGGGGCGAGGACGAGGTCCTCGGCCGCCAGGTCGCGCTCAAACAGCTCCACGTACAGCCGCACCTGTCCCCGGACGAGCTGGCCACCCTGTATGAGCGCACCCGCCGCGAGGCCCGCAGTGCCGCCCGGGTCGCGCATCCGAACGTGATCGTCGTCCATGACGTCGTCGACGACGACGTGGACGGCGACGGCCGGCCCTGCATCGTCATGGAGTACGTCCCGGCGCCCACCCTCGCCGACCTCCTCACCGACGGCCGGACCCTACCGCCCCAGGAGGCGGCCCGGATCGGCCTGGGCATGATCACCGCGTTGCGCGCCGCGCACGCCGCCGGCGTACTGCACCGGGACGTCAAACCCGGCAACGTACTGCTCGGCCCGGAGGGCCGCGTCGTCCTCACCGACTTCGGCATCGCGATGACGGCCGACGCCTCGACGCTCACCAAGACCGGCGAGATGGTCGGCTCCATCCACTACATGGCCCCGGAACGCATCCGCGGCCAGAAGCCCGGCCCCGCCTCGGACCTGTGGGCGCTGGGCGCCACGCTGTATCAGGCGGTGGAGGGCCGCCCGCCGTTCCGCCGGCTGACCGCGATGGAGGCCGCTTACGCCATCGCCGTCGACCCACTGGAACCCCTGAAGCGGGGCGGCGTTCTGGAACCCCTCATCGAGGCCCTGCTGGTCAAGGAGCCCGACGACCGGCCCACGGCGGAGCAGACGGAGCAGGCACTGCGAGCCGTGCTGTCCGGCGCACCGACGACCGCACTGCCCAGGCCGACCGGCGCGGGCACGGCGGGCACAGCGGAAGTCCCCGGACCGCACGGGGACTCGGGTCGGCACACCACGGCGGGGGGAAGCCGCACCCTGACGGGAGCGGAATCGGGCACAGGGGCGCATGCGAAGTCGGCACGAGAGCCGGAACCGGGGCACGAGCACGGGCCGGGGCCGCACGGGGGCGCCGCTCCGCCCCGTAGTCCCCGACGGCGCCGTCGCGTCCTCGTCTCGCTGGTCGTCGCCGTGACCGTGGCCGCCACGGTGATCGGGGCCACCCTCTACGCGACGACGGCGACGACGGGTTCCGACGGGGACACCACTCCGAGCAGCCGTGGCGGCTCCCCCACCCCTGCCTACTCCCCGTCACCCGTGCCCGACGGCTTCCATCTGGTCAAGGAGAAGGACCTCGACGCGTCCTTCCCCGTCCCGGACGGCTGGAAGGTCGCCCAGCGGACCTCGGAAAGGGTGCTCTATATCGACACGACAGG
The DNA here is from genome assembly GCF_055572155.1 of Streptomyces sp. NPDC030814. Taxonomy (NCBI): domain Bacteria; kingdom Bacillati; phylum Actinomycetota; class Actinomycetes; order Kitasatosporales; family Streptomycetaceae; genus Streptomyces; species Streptomyces sp. NPDC030814. Next base: position 573,762 of record NZ_JBVIDX010000001.1, on the reverse strand, counting down.
CCTCGTCCGCCTCGAATTCGCCGTGGTCGACCCCGCGGGTTCGCACCCCATGGCCCACTTCACGGACATCGAGGCGAACACCAAGGTCAACTACCCCGGTTCCTACCGCAGGCTGCGTATGCAGAAGACGACGCTGCGGGGACAGCCGGCGGCCGTCTGGGAGTTCACCTTCCGGGGCCGTGCCCGGGCCTTCCGCGCCATCGACCTCGGCTTCGGGCGTGAGGGCGAGCGGGAGTACGACATCTACCTCTCGGCACCGGACCTGGAGTGGGACACGTACCGTCCCGTCTTCGACACGGTCAGGGACGGGTTCATCACTTCCGCGTCCTGAGGGGCGCGCGGACCGCCCCTGAGGTGATGCGTGACCGGGGCGCCGCCCTCGTACGGAGCAATGCGGGCCGCAGGCCCGGCCCGCCCGTACCTCTGGGCGCATGGCGCTCGCTCTCTCCCTGTCACGTATCGCCCTCGCCGTCCTGTCGGCCGTGGCCCTCGGCTTCGCGGGCCACGACGCCGCGACGTCGGCGACCGGCCTCGGGCGGTTCCTCGGCTACTTCACGATCCTGAGCGCCATGGCGGCCTGCGTCGTCCTCCTGGTCGGCGGCGCGGCGGGGCTGAGCGGCGAGCGCGGTGGGCGGCACGGGGTGCCGGACATGGTGCGCGGTGCGGTGGTGCTGTACACGACGATCAGCGGACTGCTGTTCGGGCTGTTCCTGACCGGGTTCCACGACACGCTGATGCCGTCCTGGGTGGACCATGTGCTGCACCGGATGCTGCCGCTGGTCATGATCGCCGACTGGCTGGTCGACCCGCCGCGCCGCCGCGTCCGCTATCCGCGCGCCGCGTCCTGGCTGATCCTCCCCCTCCTCTACGTCGGCTACGGCCTGGCCCGCGGGGCGGTGACCGACTGGTACACGTACCCGTTCCTGGATCCGGACCGGGGCATCGGCGGTTATGGGCGGGTCGCCGTGGCGTGTCTGCTGCTGGCGGCGCTGTTCGTGGTGGTCGGCGTGGCGGTGGTGAAGGCGGGCAACACCGTCGGGGCGCGCCGCCGTCCACGGAACTTCAAGGGCGGGGCGCACCGCCGGACGGGGCCCGGGTGAGACGTGGCGGCCCGCGGCCCCGGGTGGGCGCGCGCGTCGTGCCCTCCCGCCGCTGTCGCCTACGGTCCCGTCGGTGCCACATGCAGCCGGAACCCGGCGGCCTCATGGACGGGCCAGGCACGGGCGTACTCGGGCGGGGCACCGCCCGGTGCCACGAGGGCGGCGACCGGGATGCGTTCGGCGGTGCGCAGGATGCCCTCGCGGGTGGTGTTGGCGTTGTTGCCGTGGACGGCGGCGGAGGAGCAGCCGGCGTAGAACCCGATCGGGATGGCGTAGTCGCCCGTGAGCAGGCAGGGCGGTCGTACGCCCAGGCGGCGCAGGTCGGCGGCGACCCGGTCCCAGTCGCGGTGCCAGGTGGTGGTGCGTTCCACGGTCCGTGCCAGCACGGCGTACTGCACGGCCAGGTGCCCGACGAGCGCGAGCGCCACGAGCGTCCCCGCCACCGGCCGCCAGGCTCCGCCCGGTCCGGTGACAAGGCTCAGGAGTCCCGTGGCGAGGGGGATCGCGAGCAGGGCGTACGCGGGGAGCATGAACCGGGGTGCGGCGTATCCGATGAAGAAGAGGTAGGGCAACGCGGCAGTCGTGGCGCAGGCCAGCAGGATCAGCGTGGGTGCGGGGCGTCGCGCCCGGAACGCCACGGCCGCCCCGATCGCGGCGAGCACCGGCAGGGCGAACCACCACGCGTAGGCCGCCATGTGCGGCAGCTCACCGGTGCAGGGGCGGCACAGAGTGCGCCCTCCCAGACTGCGCAGCTGGTCGTCGACGGCGATGTTCCACCCCAGGCCGCCCTGGACGCGGGACGCGTCGGCCAGCCGCTGGGCGAGCCCCCCGTAGTGGGCGTACGCCTCAGCGACCCAGGCTCCCGCGCCGGTGCCGAGTCCGACCGCCATCGCCGCCAGCAGCCGGGGCTGCCGCCATCTGCGCACCCCGACCAGCAGGACGAACAGCGGCAGGGTCACCCACACTGCGTCGGTGGGCCGCATCCAGGCGACCAGCGCGGTGCCGGCGGCGGCGCCCCAGAGAGCCGTACCGCCGACCGGGCGCGTCCGGCCCTCTGCCCGCGTCTGCGCCTGCGCCTGTGCCCGTACCTGTGCCTGTGCCCGTGCCCGTACCTGTGCCTGTGCCCGTGCCCGTGCCTGTGCCTGTGCCTGTGCCTGTGCCTGTGCCTGTGTCTGTGTCTGTGCCTGAACGAAGCATCCCGCCGTGACGAGGGCTCCGATGGCGACCCAGTAGTTGGGCATGGCCTGCGGCCCGTAGAAGAGGGTCACCCACAGGGTGGCGAACAGCGCCCCCGCGAGCGCCAGCACCCGCGTGGGGAACAGCCCGCGCCACACCCGCAGCCCGAGATAGAGCCCCGCCCCGGACAGCACCGCCAGATAGATTCGCAGCACTTCGGTGGACGACGACCAGGCCACGACCGGCGCGACGAGCAGGGGAACACCGCGTGCACGGGGCGCGCTGAAGAACGCGGCCGGCGTGTGCGGGCTGACCTGGCTGACGTACACCGTCTCGTCCCAGCCCAGCCCCATCCCCGGCGGGACGAGGACGAGTTGGGCGAGCGTGAACGCTCCGGCCACGACGGCCAGCGGAGCGCGGACCGGTGACACGGCCGGCGGCACGCTGACGGGTGCGGTGAGTGGCGGGGCGTTCGAGCTGATGCGCATGACCCATCCCTGTGACACGCAATGAAAAAGCCGAAAATCCTCCTAAACCACCAAAGGATTGGTCATCGCCCGGGGCCATCGAGGCACGCCGCACCGACCCGCGGACGGCTTCACCCGCCCGCCCCAATGCACACTCCCGCCCTTTTCCTCCCGACCCCTGCCCCTGCCTTCCTGCCCCTGCCTTCCTGCCCCTGCCCCTGCCCCTGCCCCTGCCCCTGCCCCTGCCCCTGCCCCTGCCCAAGCGTGCGCCGTGTGGATCGCCACACGTCCGTACGGCACTTCGACCACCGCCCCTGGCAGTTCGAGAGGGAGGCGTCGGAGCGGCGACAGCGCACCGCGCAACGGCGGCGGCAAGGGTCTCTGGCGGCGACAGTGAGGTGGGCGAACGGTGCTACGTGGCCGAGTCGGCGGCGGTCTTCCCCGACCTCCTCCGCCTCGGCGACAACTCGTACATCGCCGCCCATGCCTACGTCACCGGCGACCTCACCACGGGCACCGACTGCACCCTGAACCCCTTCACCGTGGTCCGCGGCACCGTCACCCTCGGCTACGCCGCACGCGTAGGCGGCCACCCCTCGCTCCTCGGCTTCAGCCACTCACATTCGTCGAGGGACTGCACACGGGGTGGTTCTCGCCGATGCGCCGGCTCGGGGCGGCCGGCGCGCCCCTGTGCTTGCTCTCCGCCACCGATGCCGCTCTTGCGCGCCTCTTCCCAGCGGCCGAGCACCCCCGCCGTGTCCGCGTCGCGAAGGACGAACGGCCGTGATCGTCGGGACGTCTCTCCTGGCGGCTCCTTGCGGTGGAGGAGCGGGCCAGGAAAGTCGTCCTGACGACACGGCCGTCGTCGTCGTGGGTGTCGAAGGGGCGGGCGTCAGGCCGCGCCGTCCTTCGGGGCGGCCACGGGAGCGGTGAGGTCCTCCTCTTCGGGGAGCTCGTCCACGTCCACCCCGCGCACCTGGGCCAGCTCGTGCTTGAGGGCGGCGAGTTCCGTGCCGCCCGCCATGTGGTTGGTGAGTTCCTCCAGGGTGACCTGGTCGCGGGCGGCCGAGAGTTCCATCGTGCCGAGGCGCAGGACGCTGAAGTGGTCGCCGACCATGTAGGCGTGGTGGGGGTTGTGGGTGATGAAGATGACGCCGAGGCCGCGGTCGCGGGCGGCGGCGATGTACTTCAGGACCACACCCGACTGCTTCACGCCGAGCGCCGCCGTGGGCTCGTCGAGGATGAGGACGCGGGCGCCGAAGTAGACGGCGCGGGCGATGGCCACGCACTGGCGCTGGCCTCCGGAGAGGGTGCCGATGGGCTGTTCCAGGTCGTCCAGGACGATGCCCATGTTGCGCAGCTCGGTGTCCGCGGTCTGCTTCATCTTCTCGATGTCGAGGCGGCGCAGCGGCCAGGGGCCCTTCGTCATCTCCGAGCCGAGGAAGAAGTTCCGCCACACCGGCATCAGGGGGACCGTGGCGAGGTCCTGGTACACGGTGGCGATCCCGGCGTCGAGCGCCTCGCGAGGGGTGGTGAAGCGTACCGGCGTGCCGTCGACCAGGAACTCGCCCTCGGTGTGCTGGTGCAGGCCCGAGATGATCTTGATCAGGGTGGACTTGCCGGCGCCGTTGTCGCCCAGGACGCAGGTGACCTTGCCGGGGTGGACGGTCAGGTCCACGCCGTGCAGGGCACGGACGTTGCCGTACGCCTTGCCCGCGCCGCGCAGTTCCACCACCGGGATGTCGGTGGCGGGGGTCGCGTCGGACGGGGCGGCCGTCGTGTTCGTGGGTGTCATGGGGTGGTTCACCTCCGGGTCGCCTGGCGGCGGACCCACAAGTTGACGAGGGCGGCGATCAGGAGCATCACACCGAGGAAGGCCTTGAACCAGTCGGGGTTCCAGTTGGCGTAGACGATGCCCTGGTTGACCATGCCGAAGATGAAGGCACCGATGACCGGGCCGATCGCCGAGCCGTAGCCGCCGGTCAGCAGGCAGCCGCCGATCACCGCCGCGATGATGTAGAGGAACTCGTTGCCCACGCCCTCGTTGGACTGCACCGTGTTGAACGAGAACAGCAGGTGCATGCCCACGAACCAGGCCCCGGCACCCACGCCCATGAAGAGGGCGACCTTGGTGAAGTTCACGGGCACGCCGACGGCCCGCGCGCTGTCCTGGTTGCCGCCGACCGCGAAGATCCAGTTGCCGAACTTGGTGCGCAGCAGCAGCCACGTGGCGATCGCCGCGAACACCAGCCAGTAGAAGATCGTGATCTTGAAGTCGACGCCGCCGATCGTCACCTCGGAGGCGAAGACGCTCTTGGCCTGGTCGAAGCCGTCCATGTCGGCGATCGAGTCGGACGCCACGTTGCCGGTGAAGATCTTCGTCACGGCCAGGTTTGAGCCTTGCAGGATCAGGAACGACCCCAGGGTCACCAGGAAGCTCGGCAGACCGGTCCTGATGAGCAGCCAGCCGTTGAACGCGCCCACCGCCAGCGACACGATCAGCGCGACGATCACGCCCGTCCACACGTTCACCGTCAGCTGGAAGCTGAGGATCGAGGCGGTCAGTGCGGAGGTGGTGACCGCGACACCGGCGGACAGGTCGAACTCCCCGCCGATCATCAGCAACGCCACCGGCAGCGCCATGATGCCCATCACGGACGCCTGGTAGAGCACGGTCGCCAGCGAGCCGGCCTCGCGGAAGGAGGGGGCGACGGCGAAGAAGAAGATGTACACACCGATCGCGGCGATCAGCGCGCCGACCTCGGGGCGGGCCAACAGGCGTCGACCCAGGGAGCGTTCGACGGTGCGGCCGTCCTTCTGGGCGGCCGGCGGAGCCGGCGGCGAGGGGGAGCTCGCCGCCGGTGCCGTTGCTTGGGTCATTCAGATCACCGGGTGCCCTTCGCGGCGAACTTGGCGATCGTGTCGACGTTGTCCTTGTCCACGAAGGCCGGGCCCGTCAGGACCGGCTCCTCACCGCCGCCGCTGTAGTTGCCGTTGTTCTTGTAGAGCCACAGGGAGTCGATCGCCAGGTAGCCCTGCAGGTAGGGCTGCTGGTCGACGGCGAACTCGATGTCGCCCGCCTTGATGGCGTCCGTCAGCTCCTTGTTGAGGTCGAACGTGGCGACCTTCGCCTTGCTGCCGGCGTCGTCGACCGACTGCACGGAGGTCAGGGCGATGGGTGCGCCGAGCGCGACGACCTCGTCGATCGAGGAGTCCTGCTTCAGCTTGGCCGTGACGGTGGACTTCACCGAGGGCATGTCCGTGCCGTTGACGTACAGGTTCTCGGTCTTGCCCTTGAAGGTCTTCTTCACACCGGCGCAGCGGGCTTCGAGGGAGACGTTGCCCTGCTCGTGGATCACACAGATCGCATGCTTGGCACCGGTCTCGTTGAGCTTCTTGCCGAAGGCCTCACCGGAGACGGTCTCGTCCTGGCCGAAGAAGGAGAGCAGACCCTGCTGCTGCCAGACGTCCATGCCGGAGTTGAGGCCGACGACGGGGATGCCCGCCTTCTTCGCCTTGGCGATGACGTCCTTCATCGCGTCGGGCTTGGCGAGGGTGACGGCGATGCCGTCGACCTTCTGGTCGATCGCGTTCTGGACGAGGTTGGCCTGGTTGGCCGCGTTCGGGTCGTTCGAGTAGACCAGCTTGACGTTGTCCTTGGCGGCGGCGGTCTGGGCACCCTTGCGGACGATGTCCCAGAAGGTGTCGCCCTGCCCGGCGTGGGTCACCAGCGCGACGGTCATCTTGGGGGTGTCGGCCTTGCCCGCGGAGGCGTTCGTCCCGCCCTCCTTGGCCTCCTTCCCGCCTGAGTCGCTGGAGCATCCGGCTATGAGCATCGCGGACGCCGCGGCGATGGCGAAAAAGGGAGCCACTCTGCGCGAGCGGGACTGAAACGTGCGGTCCATCTTTCCTGCACCTCACTGTGCGACAGGGGGAAAGGGAACGGGACAGCGTCGGGCGGCATGCCCGCGCGAGCCCGGACCTGAAGTCCGGATCATTGTGCCGGTAGGCCGGCTGCGCTGTTTCGTTGGGACGGGATACAAACCCCTGGCACACCCAGCTGTCAAGACTTTGTTAAGACATCATTTCACAAGCAGGTCCGAATGTCCGTACAAAGTATTGACAGCGGCTCGCTCCGGGCCCTACACCTGGGATACATCCGGCCCCCGTGTGTGCGCATCCCCCGTGCCCACGGTCCTCGGCCGGCCCGCATCCCCCACCCGAGGAGCGACGCGCATGCCCGAGTCCGCCGAGTCCTTCGATCTCATCACCATGGGTCGCATCGGAGTGGATCTGTATCCACTGCAGACCGGTGTGCCGCTCGCCCGCGTCGAGTCCTTCGGCAAGTTCCTCGGCGGCTCCGCCTCCAACGTCGCGGTGGCGGCGGCGCGGCTCGGTAACACGGCCGCCGTGATCACGCGGACCGGAGACGACCCCTTCGGCGTGTTCCTGCACGAGGCGCTCAAGGAGTTCGGCGTCGACGACCGGTTCGTCACGTCCGTCGCCGCCCATCCCACGCCGGTCACGTTCTGCGAGATCTTCCCGCCGGACGACTTCCCGCTCTACTTCTACCGGCTCCCCAAGGCCCCGGACCTGGAGATCCACACCGACGAGCTGGACTTCTTCGCCGTCCGTGCGGCGCGGGTCTTCTGGATCACCGGCACCGGCCTGAGCGAGGAGCCGAGCCGCTCCGCCACGCTCGCCGCGCTCAAGGCCCGCGGCCCGGGCGGCATCACCGTGTTCGACCTGGACTGGCGCCCCATGTTCTGGCCTGACCCGGAGACCGCCCGCCCGTACTACGCCGAGGCCCTGCGGCACTCCACGGTGGCCGTCGGCAACCTCGAGGAGTGCGAGGTCGCCACCGGCGTACGGGAACCCCGGGCCTGTGCGGAGGCGCTGCTGGATGCGGGGGTGGAGCTGGCCGTCGTCAAGCAGGGCCCCAAGGGCGTCCTCGCCGTCCACCGTGACGGCACGGTCGCCGAGGTGCCGCCCGTGCCGGTCGAGGTCGTCAACGGGCTCGGCGCGGGCGACGCCTTCGGCGGCTCCCTCTGCCACGGGCTGCTGCGCGGCTGGGACCTGGAGCGGATCATGCGGTACGCCAACGCCGCCGGCGCCCTCGTCGCCTCCCGCCTCGCCTGCTCCTCGGCGATGCCGACGGAGAGGGAGGTGGAGAAGTTGATGACGGGTGGATGACCCTGCGGGTTGCCGCCCCGCGGCCGCCGGGTCGCTGCCGCTGCGGATTCGCCCCTCGGCCGCCGGGTCGCTGCCGCCGGGGTTCATTCCCGCCGGGTTTCGACGGCCGGTTTGTCGACTGCCGGTAGGTGGGGGGCCGGTAGGTGGGGGGCCGGTCGCGCAGTTCCCCGCGCCCCTGAAGGGACGGGCCTGCGGCCCGCCCTCCATCGAAAGGCAAGGGGCGCAGCCTCTGCTTTCGGGCAGGCGCAGCCCCTGTTTCGGGCGGTCCGCAGGGCCGTTTCGGCTGTCGGCCCGCAGGGCCGTTCAGGGGCGCGGGGAACCGCGCGAGCACCCCCACCCGCCCGCACCCGCAAGAACCACACGCACCCCCGCGCCATGAGGCGCCCGAAGAGGTCGAAGGGGCACCGCCCCTGGAACGGAGCCCGAGTTGACCATCAACATCCCCGACCTGGTGTCCGTGCGCGCACGCCACCCCGAGGCCGTCGCCGAGGCGGCGGCGCGCCGTGTCCGCCGTCCGCTGATCGGTGACAGCGGCCGTCTGATGATCGTGGCCGCCGACCACCCGGCCCGCGGCGCCCTCGGCGTCGGCGGGCGCCCCCTCGCCATGGCCGACCGGGCCGGTCTCCTCGAACGCCTCTGTGTCGCACTGTCGCGGCCCGGCGTGGACGGTGTGCTCGCCACCGCCGACATCCTGGAGGACCTGCTGCTCCTGGGTGTCCTGGAGAACAAGGTCGTCATGGGCTCCCTCAACCGCGGCGGGCTCGCCGGGGCCTCCTTCGAGATGGACGACCGCTTCACCGGCCACCGCCCCGAGGACATCGAGCGCCTCCGTTTCGACGCGGGCAAGCTGCTGCTGCGCGTCGACTACGACGACCCCGGCTCCCTGCGGACCCTGCACTCCACGGCCCGGGCGGTCGACGACATGGCGGCGCGCCGACTGCCGCTGTTCGTGGAGCCGTTCATCTCGCGCCGCGTGGACGGCCGGGTCCGCAACGACCTGAGCGCCGAGGCCGTCACCCGGTCCATCGCCATCGCCGCGGGCCTCGGCGGCACCTCCGCGTACACCTGGCTCAAGCTGCCCGTCACCGACGACACCGACGCCATGGCCGAGGTCCTGGAGACCTCCACCCTGCCCGTCGTACTGCTGGGCGGCGAGGTGGGGAAGGATCAGGACGGCGCCTACGAGAAGTGGCGCAAGGCCCTGCGGCTGCCCACCGTCCAGGGCCTGGTCGTCGGCCGCTCCCTGCTCTATCCCGCCGAGGGCAGCGTGGAGACCGCGGTCGACACGGCGGTCGGGCTGCTCTGAGTCCGGAGTACGGACACCGAGACGCACCCGCACCCGCACCCGCACCCGCACCCGCAAGCACAAGCACAAGCACAAGCACAAGCACTCAGATCCTCGCCCCGCCCAAGTCCCCGAACCCTTCGTCCCAGTGAGGTCCCGATGACCACCCCCTCCACCCGCCGGCTGACCGTCGCCCAGGCGCTGGTGCGGTTCCTGTCCGCGCAGTACACCGAGCGCGACGGCGTACGCCACCGGCTGATCGCCGGGACCTGGGGCATCTTCGGCCACGGCAACGTCGCGGGGGTGGGCCAGGCGCTGCTGGAGGCAGGCGAGGAGACCATGCCGTTCCACCAGGGCCGCAACGAGCAGTCCATGGTGCACGCGGCCGTCGGGTACGCCCGTCAGCTGAACCGGCTCTCCGCGCAGGCGGTGACCACCTCCATCGGGCCCGGCGCCACCAACCTCGTCACCGGCGCCGCCCTCGCCACCATCAACCGGCTGCCCGTCCTGCTCCTGCCCGGCGACTACTTCGCGACCCGCACCGCCGACCCGCTGCTCCAGCAGCTGGAGCACCCCACCGAGGCCGACGTGTCCGTGAACGACACCCTGCGGCCGGTCTCCCGCTACTTCGACCGGATCACCCGCCCCGAGGCGCTGATCCCGGCCGCCCTGAACGCCATGCGGGTCCTCGCCGACCCCGTGGAGACCGGCGCCGTCACCCTCGCCCTGCCACAGGACGTGCAGGCCGAGGCGTACGACTGGCCGGAGGAGTTCCTCGCCGAGCGGGTCTGGCGGGTACGGCGTCCCGCGCCCGACCCGGTGGAGCTGGCCGAGGCCGTCCGGGCGATCCGCGCGGCCCGGCGGCCGCTCCTCGTCGCCGGCGGCGGCGTCCATCACAGCGAGGCGGAGGCGGCCCTGAGCGCGCTGGTGGACGCCACCGGCATCCCGGTCGCGTCCACCCAGGCCGGCAAAGGCTCGCTGCGCCACGACCACCCGGCCGACCTCGGCGGCATCGGCCACACCGGCACCGCTGTCTGCGACGACATCGCCCGCACCGCCGATCTCGTCATCGGCGTCGGCACCCGCTACACCGACTTCACCACCGCCTCGAACACCCTCTTCCAGGTCCCCGACGTCCGTTTCGTCAACCTCAACATCGCCGCGTTCGACGCCCACAAGCTGGCGGCCCGGACCGTGGTCTGCGACGCGCGGGCCGGGCTGGAGGCGCTCACGGACGCCCTCACCGGCCACCGCGTCGACGAGGCGTACGAGGCCGAGTACCGAGCCGGCAAGGAGCGCTGGGAGCAGGTGGTCCAGGCCGCCTACACCCCGGCCGACGAGCACGCCGCGCCCACGCAGACGCAGGTGCTGGGCGCCCTGGACGCGGTCGTGGGGGACGACGACGTCGTCATCAACGCGGCCGGTTCGCTCCCCGGTGACCTGCACAAGCTGTGGCGGGCCCGCAGCCCCCGGCAGTATCACCTGGAGTACGGCTACTCCTGCATGGGCTATGAGATCCCCGCCGCGATCGGAGTCCAGCAGGCGGCGCCCGGCACGGCCGTGTGGGCGCTGGTGGGCGACGGCACGTATCTGATGATGCCGACGGAGATCGTGACCGCCGTCCAGGAGGGGCTGCCCGTCAACCTGGTCCTCGTCCAGAACCACGGCTACGCCTCCATCGGCGGGCTGTCGGAGTCGGTGGGTGCCGAACGGTTCGGCACCGCCTACCGCTACCGCGTCGCCGACGGCACCTTCACCGGCGCCCCGCTGCCGGTGGACCTGGCCGCCAACGCCGCCAGCCTCGGCATGGACGTCATCCGCGCCAAGACGGTGCGGGAGCTGCGCGACGCCCTGGCCGCAGCCCGCGCCTCGGACCGGCCGACCTGCGTGTACGTGGAGACCGACCCGGCGCCCACCGCCCCACCGGCTGAGGCCTGGTGGGACGTGCCGGTGGCGGAGACCGCCGCCCGGCCGGCCGCGGTCGAGGCGCGCCGGACGTACGACCGCGAGGTCGCCGCCCAGCGCCGCCACCTCCACCCGGGAGGGTGACCGGCACCTCCGCCGTCGGTCCGAGCGCCGCCCGGCACCCCCTGCGGGTGCCAGGCTTGTCAGGACAATGAGATGACAGGGCTTCCTGTCATCCGTATGGACGGTTACCCTCAGACCGTGACCAGCGCGACCACAGGGAGTACGGAGAAGCTCGACCTCAGTGTCGACCGGAGCAGCCCGGTGCCGCTGTACTACCAGCTGGCCCGGCAGCTGGAGTCCGCCATCGAGCACGGCGCACTGGGGCCGGGCAGCCTGCTGGGCAACGAGATCGAGCTCGCGGGCCGTCTCGGCCTGTCCCGGCCGACCGTGCGGCAGGCCATCCAGTCGCTGGTCGACAAGGGCCTGCTCGTCCGCCGCCGGGGCGTGGGAACGCAGGTCGTGCACAGCCAGGTGAAGCGTCCGCTGGAGCTGAGCAGTCTCTACGACGACCTGGAGGCGGCGGGGCAGCAGCCCACGACCCGGGTGCTGCTGAGCGAGATCCGCCCGGCCTCCGCCGAGGTCGCCGCGGCCCTGGGCATCGCCGAGGGCGCGGAGGTCCACCTCGTCGAGCGGCTCCGCCTCACCCACGGCCAGCCGGTGGCGTTCCTCTCCAACTACGTCCCGGCGGGCCTGCTGGACCTCGACACGGAACGGCTGGAGGCGACGGGCCTGTACCGGATGATGCGCAACGCGGGCATCACCCTGCACAGCGCCCACCAGACGGTCGGTGCCCGGATCGCCGCCCCCGAGGAGGCCGAGCGGCTCGGCGAGCCCGAGGGCGCCGCCCTCCTCACCATGCAGCGCACGGCGTACGACGACACCGGCCGGGCCGTGGAGTACGGCAGCCACATCTACCGGGCCTCGCGCTACTCCTTCGACTTCCAGCTGCTCGTCCGCACCTGAGACCCGGCCGGGAGCGGTCCGGCCTCAGAGGCTCACCCAGGTCCCGGACTCGGCGGAGCGGCTCATCGCGTCCAGGGCCGCGGCGCTGTGCACGGCGTCGTCCAGGGTGGCGCCGTGCGGGGTGCCCTCGGCGATCGAGCGCAGAAAGTGGTGGGCCTCGATGACCTTGAGGTCGTCGTAGCCCATGGCGTTGGCGGAGCCCGGCTGGAAGGCCGCGTACGCGCCGTGGCCGGGGCCGACGAACACGGTGCTGACGGACTGGTCCTGGTAGGCCGTGCCCCGGCTGACGCCCAGTTCGCCCATGCGGCGGAAGTCCCAGAGGACGGCGCCCTTGGTGCCGTGGACCTCGAAGCCGTAGGTGTTCTGCTCGCCGACGGAGACCCGGCTGGCCTCCAGGACCCCGCGGGCTCCGGAGGCGAAGCGGAGCAGGCAGTTGACGTAGTCCTCGTTCTCGACGGGGCCGAGTTCGCCGCCGGTCGCACGGGTGTGGCCGGCGGTGGCGCCGGTGGGGCGGGCCCGTTCGGGGACGAAGATCGCGGTGTCGGCGGTGAGGGCGGTGAGGTCGCCGAGGAGGAAGCGGGCGAGGTCGACGCCGTGCGAGGCTAGGTCGCCGAGGACGCCGCTGCCGCCGCGCTCACGCTCGTACCGCCAGGTCAGGGCGGATTCGGGGTGGGCGGCGTAGTCGCTGAAGAAGCGGATGCGGACATGGGTGACGGTGCCGATCTCGCCGGCGGAGATCAGCTCGCGGGCGTACGCGACGGCCGGGGCGTTGCGGTAGTTGAAGCCCACGGCGCCCTGGACCCCGGCCTCGGCGACCGCGTCGGCGACGGCGCGGGCGTCGGCGGCCGTGAGGCCCACGGGCTTCTCGATCCAGATGTGCTTGCCGGCCTCGGCCATGGCGACGCCGATCTCGCGGTGCAGGAAGTTCGGCGCGGTGATGCTCACGGCGTGGACGCGCGGGTCGGCGGCGACCTCGCGCCAGTCACGGGCGGTCGTCGCGAACCCGAACTGCTCGGCGGCCTCCTCGGCGCGGCCCGGCACGTCCTCGACCACGGTGACCAGCTCAGGGCGCAGGGGAAGCTGCGGAAAATGGTGTCGCACACGGGCGTACGCCTGGGTGTGCACCCGTCCCATCCAGCCGAACCCCACGACGGCGACACCGAGCGCACTCACCATGACTGCCCTTCTTCGGACTCACCGGACCGGTTTTTGGACCGTTCCAGAACGTACGCCGCTCACCTTGAAGGCGAGCTCCGCAGCTGTCAAGCCCTTTGACAAGCGGGCCCGCGCTGTGGAACGGTCCACATCATGAGACCTCCGACGATCCGCGATGTCGCCGAGCGCGCCGGCGTGTCGAAGTCCCTGGTCTCACTGGTGCTGCGCGGCTCCGAGCAGGTGCGCCCCGAGAAGCGGGAGGCCGTGCTGGCGGCCGTGGACGAGCTGGGCTACCGGCCCAACGCGGCCGCGCGCAGCCTGAGCGAGCGCCGCACCCGGACGGTCGGCGTCCTCCTCAACGACATGCGCAACCCGTGGTTCGTGGAACTGCTGGACGGCCTGAACTCCCGGCTGCACGACAACGGTCTGCGCATGCTGCTGGCCGACGGCCATCTCAACCGGCGTCTCGGGGAGGACCTCACCCGGACCTTCACCGAGCTGCGGGTCGACGGTCTGATCGCGGTCGGCACCCTGCCCCCGTCGCAGGCCCTGCGCGCGGCGGCCGCGCAGGTCCCCACCGTGGTCGCCGGGGCCCGCGAGCCGACGCTCCCCCATGTCGATGTCGTCGCGGGCGACGACCAGTTGGGCGCCCGGCTCGCCACCGAGCACCTCATCGCCCTCGGCCACCGGCGCATCGGGCACATCGCCGGGGACGGTGTGGTCGGCGCGCTGCGCCGCCGCAGCTTCGAGACGGTCATGCGGGAGCACGGTCTGTCCGACCTGGCGGCCGTCGAACGCGGGGACCTGACGGAGGAGGGCGGCTACCGCGCCACGGTCCGGCTCCTCAGCGCCCCCGAACGCCCCACCGCCATCCTGGCGTTCAACGACATGTCCTGCGTCGGCTCCCTCTCCGCCGCCGAGGAACTGGGCCTGGATGTGCCACGCGACCTGTCCCTCGTCGGCTACGACAACACGTATGTCTCCCGGCTGCGCCATCTGTGGCTCACCACCGTGGACAACGCCAGCCACGACGTCGGCCGTCGCGCCGCCCAGTGTCTCCTGGACCGCATCGCCGACCCCACCCGCCCGGCCCAAGTGGTCCTGACCACCCCGACCTTGGAGATCCGCGGCACGACGAGCCCCCCGGCGGGCCGCTGACAGCACCCGACGGCCGTCATTCGGCTCGGAGCGTCACGCGGTCCCATCAAGCGGGCGGGCCCCCGCAGCCAGCAGCAGTGCCGCCGTCTCCGGGTGGGGGCCGCGCTCCGCCCAGTAGAGCGGGGGGTGGCCCGTGCCGTGGTCCTCGCGAAGGTCGGGATCGGCGCCATGCGCGAGGAGTTCGCGCACGGTGTCCGTGTGGCCCCAGCAGGCGGCCCCGCACAGCGGCGTGCCTTCCGTGCCGTGCCCGCTCTCCGTGTCGGGCGGGGCGCCGGCGGCCAGCAGCCGGCGGACCGTGTCGGCCGCCCCGTGCACGGACGCCGCGTACAGCGGCGTCGTGCCGGCGGCGTCGGCCGTCGCGGGGCAGGCCCCGGCCCGGAGCAGCGCGTCGACCGTGGCGGTGTCACCGACCGACGCGGCCCGGACGAGACGTACGGACAGCTTCTTCTGCCGCCTTCTGTTCACTGCTCCCCCGGTCCCACGCGACGAGTTCCGGGCCTCACCCCATCACACGCCCTCCTGGGAGGCGACCTCTTTTCCGCGCGCTCCCGTCACCCCGGCCCCCTTGGAGTGCCGTTGACGAGCGGCGAACCCGATGACAAGTAACCCCTCGGTAGCTTTCAGGGCTTCGTGATCGCGGTCTCCTTGGGCCGGCGGGGGACGGTCTTGGTCCTGTCGAGGTGCCCGTACACCGTGGAGCGGGGCACGCCGAACATGTCGGCGATCTGGTGGACGGTCTTCTCTCGCTCGCCGTGGAGCCGCTGGGCGAGCGCGGTCTGGTCCGCGGTGAGCTTCGGCCGGCGCGCCTGCCCGGCCGCGAGCGCGTGTTGAGGAGAGGCCGTCGTTGGTGTTGCCGACAGTGCCCGTCTGCGGGTTCGTGATCACGGTGCCGAGTGTCGGCAGACGATCGTTCACCGACACTCGGCACCGCCGAGGAGGTACACGCGACGGAGCATCGCGAATCAGTGCGACCGCGGTGATGGCTCCGGACGGGGGTGTGTCTGCCCCGGGACACTCCTGGGGCGGGGAACCATCGGCAAGTCGCGAGAGCGCCCGATGGGGGAGAAAAGAAGGATGAGCGCGGCCAGCGGCACACCGGCCGTCGTGATCCACATGGCTGTACGTAGGTCGAAGACAGTTCCCAGCCATCCGCCGAGCAGAGCGCCCAGCGGGATTGTTCCGTAGTTGAGGAAAGCCGTGCTCGCCGTGAGACGCCCGAGAAGCTCCGGCGGGCAGTAACGCTGCTGGAAGCCGGCCTTGATGACGTTGCCGGCCACGACGCCTGCTGACACGCAGAAGCCGCCCGTCGCGAAGAGAAGGAGCCCGGCTCCGGCAGAGGCGGCCGGGATGAGCAGCGCGAAGATCGCGAACCCGAGCTCGAACAGCAGCGTCGCGCGGGAGGTCCCGATCCGGCCGGCGACACGGCGCGCGATGAATGCCCCGGCGATACCTCCCGCGCCGGCGGCCGCGATGAGTCCGCCGACCGCTCCGGGCGCCAGGCCCACGGTATGGACGAGGAAGACGACCTGGATCGACTGATAGCCCATGAGCGCCAAGTTGGAGGCAGCCCCGAACAACGTCAGCGTGCGGAGCCAGGGATCGCGGGCGACCAGTCGTAAGCCTTCACCGACTTCGTCGAGCAGAGCGGTGGAGCGGACGGCCGTCCTCTCGCGGCGTGGCTCGCGCTTGCGGATGCTCGCGACGCAGAGGAGGGAGACGAGAAACGTCGCTGCGTTGGCGAACATCGCGTTGACCACGCCTACCGTCTGCCCGATCAGGCCGGCGGAACCGAGACCGGCGATCTGGGCGGCGGACGCACTGCCGTGCAGCTTCGCGTTGCCTTCGGGTTGGTCTTCGGGGGCCAGAATGCTGGGGAGGTAGGCGGTGTAGGCGGTCTGAAAGAACACGGCGGCAGTGCCCGTCAGCAGCGCGATGACCTCCAGCAGGCCAATGTTCAGATGACCGGTCCCCGCCGCGACCGGAACCACGGAGAACAGCAGGAAAGACACCGCGGCAGCGGTCAGCATGACGGGTCTGCGACGCACCCGGTCCACCCACGCTCCGACCGGAAGACCGATGACCAGCCACGGCAGCCAGGCCGAGGCGCTCAGTAACCCGACCTCCCATGTGCTGGCGTGCAGGGTCGAGACGGCGATCAGGGGCATCGCCACGGCGGTGACGGAGGCGCCGAACTTCCCCGTGGTCTCTCCACCCCACAGCAGGCGAAAGTCCCGATGCCGGCGCAGGAGACTGACACGTATCTCGTGGCTCATCCGTTCTTCCGCTCTTTGCGGGGGAACGACTGGATCTGCACGATGATCGGCAGCGCCCCAGGCGCTGTCTCCGTGCCGGGCCCGGGAGTGTGACGCGCGATCACGGCCATCAACTCATCGTTGAAAGACTTGAGCTGCGCCGGCGTCATCCGCAGGTCCCGCCAGTCGGAGATGGTGCCGGCGCCCTGCCAGTCGCCGTCCCAGCTCTCGCTCAGGTAGTTCGTGACCCGGCTGAAGTACTGCTGCACCAGCTCGTGCATGTAAACCGACAGGGCGCCCCTGGTGTCGGGGGCATCGTGGAATTCAGCGGTCTCCAGGACCTTCGTGTCCTCGACGGCTCTCCACCAGCGCTCACGCTTGGTGCCGCGGCCCGTCTCCTCTTCGATGAACCCGTGCTGGGCAAGGTGCCGCAGGTGCCAGCTCACGGTGCCGGTGTTCTCGCCGAGGCGTGCCGACAGTCCCGTGGCAGTGGCCGGGCCGTCGAGGGTCAGCATCTCCAGGAGACTCATGCGCAAGGGGTGCGCCAGGCCTCGCAGGCTGCGGGCGTCGAGGCGCCGTACGGGCTTGTGTTGGGCCGCCACCCCTGGTTCCACTTCGTCACTCATGCCGACAGGCTATGTTGCAGAGAATACTCTGCATAGAGTTCTCTGCAACATGCTCTGCTGCACTGCGCCACGCGGCTGATCAGCCTGAGGCCGTCGGATCCGAGCTGGTCGGCAGCCTTTCGTGGCCCGGGCACCGAAAGCCCAGATCGAGGCGCTGATCCATCTCCAGTCGGAAAGTTCCGTACGGGTTGACGTTCCACCAGAACAGCGCAGTCAGCCTTAGCCGGTCTTCGCCTGCATCGGCGAGTGGACGCCGCCCTGCGGCAGAGCCGGTAGCTGTACCAGGTCACCCCGTCCCTCCCGGGCACTTCGCAGATACCCGCTCCCGCCGTACACCAGCGCCCCTCCCGTCCATCCCCGAAAGCTGATCACGAGGCGTTCAGAAGGGGCCGAGCAGTGCAGCGAGGTCTGGGTCCGGGCGGGGTGGTGGACCACTTCACCCTATCCAGTGACGAGGCGGGCTGGTTACGGAACAAGACCGGCGCCACGAGGCTGAGCTTCGCCGTTCAGCTCAAGTCCTTGACCTGGCGCGGTCGGCTTCCCCGGATGCGCCTGGAGCTGCCGCCGGACGCTGTCGAGCACGTCGCCAGCAGGCCGGCGTCGCAGCGTCCGAGTTGGCCTTCTACGACTTCACCTCCCGCGCGGCCAAGCGGCACCGCAGCGAGCTGCGGGATCTGACCGGCTGGCACGAATGCACCAAGACCGACCTGGTCAAGCTCGTCTCGCACTGGTGGACGCGATCTGGCACGACGAACGACACGGGGAGCAGGTGCGGTCCGAGCTTTCACCGAGTGGCACTCCCGCTGCGGGGGTCGCGGAGTCCGCGCGTACTGGCACATCGAGAAAGGGTCGATGGCCGTTCACAGCCAGCTGCTGAACTGCACCGCCTCCGACGTCGCCGCCGGGTCGAGGGGATGATGCGGCACGCCACCGACACCCGAAAGTTACTCGCGAGTCACTTGTCACCTGGGGCACCGCTCGTTCACGGCAACCCCCTTGGTCGCCCCGCGCACGTCGATCGCGGTGAGGGCCAGGGCCAGCAGTCCGGGAACGACGAACGCGAGGGGCAACAGCATCCACGCGCACAGGACGGCCGCCGGCACGGCGAGCAGCACCAGCGCGCTTCCGCCGATGTCCTGTACGGCGTCCCGGGCCGCCTCCCGCACCGCGGCGGGCCAGTCGACCGCCGACTCGGGGCGGGCGCAGGCGCGCAGGCCGACCACGGCGGCGCAGACGCCGATGGCGGCGACCGCCAGGGCGAGGGCGGGGCCGCCGGGCAGGCCCGCGGAGACCAGCGCCAGGTCGACGAGGAGGAGGCCGAGACCGGCGAGGGTGACGAACCCTGCGGTGAAGTCACCGGGCCGCAGCCGTCGCCGCAGCCCGCCGAGGAACCGGCGGGCGGTGACCGGCCGCCCGTCCCGTACGCCCCGCAGGACCTCGCACGCCGTGGACAGCGCGGCGGGCAGGGTCACCAGCGGCAGGCTCACCACCGCCACGGCGACACCGACGCTGAGCACGTCGGCGAACAGCGTCATCCGCGGTCCGAGGATCTCGCCCGGCTCCCGGTCGGTCCGCATCGCGCTCATCCCTTGATCCCCGAGTTGGCCATGCCCTCCACCAGGAACCGCTGGAAGGCGAGGAAGAACAGCACGATCGGCAGCAGTGCGATCACCGACATGGCGAACATCGGGCCGAACGCCGAGGTGCTCGACGCGTCCACGAACGACCTGAGCGCCAGCGTCAGCGTGAACTTCTCCGGGGAGAAGAGGTAGATCAGCTGGGTGAAGAAGTCGTTCCAGGTCCAGATGAACGTGAAGATCGCGGTGGTGATCAGGGCCGGCCGCGTCAGCGGAAGGATCACCAGGAAGAAGCTTCGGAACGGTCCACAGCCGTCGATCCGTGCCGCCTCCTCCAGTTCCCTCGGCAACCCGCGCATGAACTGCACGATGAGGAAGACGAAGAACGCCTCGGTGGCCAGGAACTTCGGCAGGATCAGCGGCCAGTAGGTGTTCACCATGCCGAGCTGGTTGAAGAGGATGTACTGCGGGATCAGCACCGCGTGGTGCGGCAGCATGATCGTCGCGATCATGAAGGCGAAGAGCGGTCCACGGAAGCGGAATCGCAGGCGGGCGAAGGCGTACGCCGCGAGGGAGCAGGACAGCACGTTCCCGACGACGGCGCCGGTGGCGATCAGCAGGGAGTTGCCCAGCAGTCTGCCGACCGAGACGTCGTTGACGCCCTCCAGGGCCGTCTCGTAGTTGGACCATTCCAGGCGGCCGGGCAGCAGGTCGAGGCTCGCGATGACCTCGTCCGCCGGCTTCACCGAGGTCGCCAGGAGCCAGGCCAGCGGATAGAGCATGACGAGGAGTGCGGCCAGGCACGCCACGTGCAGGGCCGGACGCCGCCACGCGAAGGGCTTGCGGGCGGTGGTGGCGGTGGGCGTTGTCGTGGTGGTGGTCATCGGTCCCCCTCGGAGGCGTAGAAGACCCAGGAGCGGGACGTGCGGAACACCACGGCGGTGACCACGCCGATGACGAGCAGCAGGACCCAGGCCATGGCGGAGGCGTAGCCCATGTGGGAGGCGACGAAGCCGCGGTCGTAGAGGTAGAGCGTGTAGAAGAGGGTGGAGTCGGCGGGGCCGCCCTTGCCCGCGCTGATCGCGAAGGCGGGCGTGAAGACCTGGAAGGCCTGGATGGTCTGCAGGACCAGGTTGAAGAAGATCACCGGCGACAGCATCGGCACGGTGATCGACAGGAACCGGCGCCATCGCCCGGCGCCGTCCACCTCGGCCGCCTCGTACAGCTCCCCCGGGATCTGCTGGAGTCCGGCGAGGAAGATGACCATCGGGGCGCCGAACTGCCACACCGTCAGCAGAGCCACCGCGAGCAGCGCCCAGCCGGGCTCGTTGACCCAGCCGCCGGTGCCGAGCAGGTGGTCGACCGTGCCGTCGTCGTTGAAGATCGCACGCCAGACGAGGGCGATGGACATGGAGGCGCCGAGGAGGGACGGGGCGTAGAACGCGGAGCGGTAGAAGGCCTTGCCGTGCCGCATGTTCTTCAGGGCCAGCGCCACGACGAGGGCGAGGGCCAGTTGCAGGGGGACGGCGATGACGACGTATGTCAGGGTCGCCCCCACCGAACGCCAGTAGCGGGGGTCCTCGGTGAACATCTGGGTGTAGTTGCGCAGGCCCACCCAGCTGGGCGCGTTGAACAGGTCGTAGTCGGTGAAGGAGAGGTAGAGCGACACGGCCATCGGGAGCAGGGTCAGGGCGCAGGCGCCCAGCACCCACGGCGACAGGAACACCCAGGCGGCGCCCTCGCGTCGGGGCCTGGGGGCGGGCCGGGCGGGCGCGGCGGCGCCCTCGCCCCGTCGGGTCGTCGGCATGTGTGTGGTGGTCATGACCGCAGCTCCGCCTTCGCCTCGGTGATGTAGTTCTCGGCGGCCTCTCGGGGGGACATCCGCTCGTACGACACCTGGTCGTAGTCGCGCTGGAAGGTGGTCTGCAGGGCACTGTCGCCGGAGGGGGGAGCCTGCGGTGGGGCCTTCAACTCGCCTTCCAGAGAGGCCTGGTAGTCGTAGATCGTCCGGTCGAAGTCCTTGAGGTCGGGGGCGATCTCCTCGCGGAGGGTCTCGTTGACGGGGATGCCGCGGGTGGCGCCGAGGATCTTCGCGGCCTCGGGGTCGTTCAGCATGAAGTCGACGAGGCGGACGGACTCCTCGGGGTGACTCGTGTCGGCGGCGACGCCCATGAACATCGAGGGCTTGAAGTACTGGCTCGTGGTGCCGTCCTCGCCGGAGGGCATCGGCGCGAGGGTGATCTCGCCGTCCGGGAGGAGGCCGAGGTAACCACTGGCGGGCGCGTCCCAGTTGGTGTCGGAGACGGCCTTGCCACGGCCGAGCGGGGTGTTCTCCACCGTGCCGTCGAGCTGGGTGGTCTCCTCGGCGGGCGAGACGGCGCCCTCCCGGCGGAGCCGGTCGGTGAACGTCCAGTAGCGGGTCAGGTCATCGACCGTGAAGCCCAGTTGCCGGTCCTCGGTGTAGAGGGACCTGCCCCGGCCGCGGAGCCAGACCTCGAAGGTGTCCTCGCTCCAGCCGGGGTCCGTGCCGCCGGGTCTGCCCGTCCTCCGCGCCAGCTCCCGCATGGTGTCGGCCCAGTCGTTCCACGTCCAGCCCTCGCGGGGCAGGGCCACTCCGGCCGCCTTCCACTGCTTCGCGTCGTACACGACGGTCTCGGTGCCGCGCGCCTGCGGGATCGCGTACTGCCTGCCGTCGACCTTCCCGGTGGCGAGGAGTCCCGCGTCGAACGCGTCGGTGTCCAGGGCCGCCCGCTGCTCGGCCAAGTCCAGCAGGACGCCCCCGGAGGCGTACTGGTCGATCATGCGGTAGTCGAGCTGCATGACGTCGGGGGCGTCGCCGCCGGCGGCCTGGGTCGCCAGCTTCTGCTTGTAGGCGTCGTAGCCGGAGAAGGAGGTCTGCACCTCGATCCCGGGGTGCTTCTTCTCGAAGAGGTCGACGGCCTGCCGGGTTCTCGCCGCGCGATCCGGGTTGCCCCACCACGTGTAGCGCACGACGACCTTGCCGCCGCCCGCCTCCTCGGGGCCCGAACAGCCGCCGAGCACCGCGCACAGAGCGAGGACCACGGCCGTCGCGGAGGACTTCCTTGTCCTGTTTCCGGGCATGAGTGGGTCACCTCTTCCACTAGAAAGCGCTTCCACCCCCCGCACGAGACCCTAGGGAAGGTCCGGATGTCACAACAAGACCCCTGCACCGCTTCCGTGGGCCGCCGCCGTGCCACCGTCGTCGGACTCGGCGCCCGCGCACGGATGTTCACCGAGGCGCTGACGGGCTCCTTCGCGGACCGGATCGGCCTCGTCGGCTTCTGCGACCGCGCACCGCATGGCCGTGCACAACGCCTGGATCGCCGCCGACCCTCCCGGACGCGCGCCCGTACCGGCCTACGCCGCCGGGGAGTTCGAGGAGATGCTGCGGCGCGAGGGGGTCGATCTGGTGGTGGTGTGCGGTGTGGACCGGTCCCACGACCACTACGTCGTGCGGGCCCTGGAGGCGGGCTGCGACGTCGTCACCGAGGAGCCGATGACCACCGACGCCGAGCGCGCCCGCCACGTCCTGGACGCGCTCCGCCGCACGGGCCGAGAGGTGCGGGTCGCCTTCAACTACCGGTACAACCCGGTACACATGGCCGTACGGGAGCTGCTCGCGAGCGGGGAGATCGGCGAGGTCGGCTCGGTGCACTTCGAGTGGCTGCTCGATCTGCGGCACGGCGCCGACTACTTCCGCCGCTGGCACCGCGACAAGGCGAACTCCGGCGGTCTGCTGGTCCACAAGTCGACCCACCACTTCGACCTGGTCAACTGGTGGCTCGGCACCTGCCCGGAGACCGTCTTCGCCCAGGGCGACCTGTTCTTCTACGGCGACGAGGCGGGCCGGCGCCGAGGACTCGCCCGCGACTACGACCGCGCCCACGGCTCCCCCACCGCCGAGGGCGACCCCTTCGCCCTGCATTACCGCAGCGTCCCCGACACGAGGACGGTTCTTCACGCCCGCCCCGTCCCCGAATGCTCACCTACGATCGGCTCGTGGTCCTCTTCTCCCTCGAACGCCTCTCCCCTCTCCCCGCCGACCTCGTCTGGCGCCGTCTCACCGACTGGCCGCGCCACGCCGGTGTCGTCCCCCTGACCCGCGTCACCGTCCGCACCCCTCCCCCGACCGCCGAGGGCACGGTCTTCGTCGCCCGCAGCGGTATCGGTCCGCTCGCCTTCGACGACCCGATGGAGGTGGCGGTGTGGCAGCCGCCGGAGGGCGGGAAGGCGGGGCTGTGCCGGCTGGTCAAGCACGGGTCCCTCGTCCGGGGCTGGGCGGAGATCGAGGTGCATCCCTCCGTCGAGGGGACGGGCGTCGAGCCCGGCGCCTCGCGCGTGCTGTGGCGTGAGGAGCTGCGCGTGCGATGGCTGCCGGGGTTCTGCGACCGGCCGCTGGGGTGGCTGGCCCGGCGGATGTTCGGGCGCGCGGTGGACGGGCTGTTGCGGGAGCCGTCGTCCGGCCGTTGAGCGGGGCCGGCCGTCAGGGCCTGCCCGGGTCCGGGTTGCCGTCGCGTGGGGTGGAGAGGCCGTCGCGGCGGTCGCGGTCGCCGTCGCCGGTGGTGCTGAGGAGGGTGTCGCAGATCTCGCGGAGCTTGTCGGTGGCCTGCTTGGAGAACAGGCCGCAGAGGCCGGCTATGCCGGAGAAGCCGTACGGGTTGGTGGCGCCGGCGCCGGAGCTTCCGGCGAACAGGCCGCCGCGCAGCAGGAGGTAGACGAGGAGCGCGAGGGCCACGCCGATGCCGGCGCGCAGCAGGTACCACCAGAGCCAGCTCGCGTAGAGCCGCCGGTTGCCGACGTACGTCGCGAACGAGGTGGCCGCGTGGACGAAACTGCCGAGCGCGCTGCACACCACCACGGCCAGCAGCATCGCGGTGTCCGCCGTCAGCGCCCAGTCGCCGAGCCCGAACGGCGACCAGCGCGCGGTGGCCGCGGGGTCCGCCCCCGGCTCGACCGTCGCCAGCACCACCGGCCAGAGGGTCACGAGGGCGCCGCAGACGAAGACCACGTCGACCAGGAGGAAGAGGCCGAGCACGGTGGTCGCGGGTGTGGACAGCCGCCGCCTGTCGCGGGTGCCGTCGGCTCCCTCGTCGGCCGGACCCGAGCCGGTACCGCCGTCGCCCCCGTCCAGGCCCGTGGCTCCGTCGGGTCCCTCGTCCATGCCCCCGCCCGTGCCGTGTTCCACACTCACCGTGCCCAACTGTCCGCCCCCGTAATGCTGTTGCCGTATCACAGACGGTCAACCCTGCCGTCCCGGCGGTCAAGTCACAAGTCGAGCGACCTGAGTGGGCGTCAGGAGACCCTCAGGCTCGGCACATCCACCGGATCCGACGACGGGCCGTCGTGGTGGATCGGTGTGTGCGCGCCCGTCAGGGAGACCCCGCTGCCGCCGCGGCGGGCGGCGACGATCTCGGAGGCGATGGACAGGGCCGTCTCCTCGGGGGTGCGGGCACCCAGGTCGAGGCCGATCGGGGAGCGCAGACGGGCCAGCTCCAGCTCGGTGACGCCCACCTCGCGGAGGCGTTCGTTGCGGTCGAGGTGGGTGCGGCGGGAACCCATCGCGCCGACGTAGGCCACCGGGAGGCGCAACGCCAACTGAAGCAGCGGGACGTCGAACTTGGCGTCGTGGGTGAGGACGCACAGGACGGTGCGGGCGTCGACGTCCGTGCGCTCCAGATATCTGTGCGGCCAGTCGACGACGACCTCGTCCGCCTCCGGGAAGCGGGTGCGGGTGGCGAAGACGGGGCGGGCGTCGCAGACGGTCACGTGGTAGCCGAGGAACTTGCCGATGCGGACGAGCGCCGAAGCGAAGTCGATCGCGCCGAAGACGACCATCCGGGGCGGCGGGACGGAGGACTCGACCAGGACCGTGAGCGGTGCTCCGCAGCGTGAGCCCTGCTCTCCGATCTCCAAGGTGCCGGTGCGGCCCGCATCCAGGAAGGCGCGGGCCTCGGCGGCGACCGTACGGTCGAGTTCGGGATGGGCGCCGAAGCCGCCGTCGTACGAGTCGTCCGGGCGGACCAGCAGGGCCCGGCCCCGCAGCTGCGCGGGGCCGGAGACGATCCGGGCCAGCGCCGCCGCCTCCCCGCCCGCCGCCGAGGCGAGCGCGGCGGCGGCCACCGGGCGGACGGTGTCGCCGGCCCGCACCGGTGCCACGAGGATGTCGATGATCCCGCCGCAGGTCAGGCCGACGGCGAAGGCGTCCTCGTCGCTGTAGCCGAAGCGTTCGAGGACCGGTTCGCCGTCCTCCAGCGCCTGCCGGCACAGGTCGTAGACGGCGCCCTCCACACAGCCCCCGGAGACCGAGCCGATCGCCGTGCCGTCGGCGTCCACCGCGAGGGCGGCGCCCGGCTGCCGAGGGGCGCTGCCGCCGACGGCCACCACGGTGGCGACAGCGAAGTCGCGCCCCTGCTCGACCCACCGGTGCAGCTCTTCGGCGATGTCCAGCATCTCTCGGTCTCCTCACAGGCAAGGGTTGCGGGGACGATACTCGGCGGTGGGCCCCCGGGCCGGGTGGACCCAGGGCCTAGTGCACGCCCATCCAGCTCTCGATCGGGTTGAGGGCGAAGAAGACGACGAAGACGGCCGTCAGGCCCCACATGAACGCGCCGATCTCCCGCGCCCGGCCCTGGGCGAGCTTGATGGCGACGTAGGAGACGACTCCGGCCGCGACGCCCGCGGTGATGGAGTACGTGAACGGCATGATCACGACGGTCAGGAAGACGGGGACCGCGGTGGCGCGGTCGGACCAGTCGACGTGCCGGGCGTTCGTCATCATCATGGCGCCGATGACCACCAGGGCGGCTGCCGCGACCTCGCCGGGGACGATCGCCGTCAGCGGGGTGAAGAACAGGCAGGCGGCGAAGAACAGCCCGGTGACCACGGAGGACAGGCCCGTACGGGCGCCCTCGCCGACCCCGGTCGCCGACTCGACGAACACCGTCTGTCCGGAGCCGCCGGCCACACCGCCGATCGCGCCGCCCGCGCCGTCGATGAACAACGCCTTGGACAGGCCGGGCATCCGGCCCCTGTCGTCGGCGAGGCCCGCTTCCGTACCCACGCCGATGATGGTGGCCATCGCGTCGAAGAACCCGGCGAGGACGAGAGTGAAGACGATCATGCCGACCGTCATCGCGCCGACGTCGCCCCAACCGCCGAACTCGACCTGCCCCAAGAGTGAGAAGTCCGGCATCGAGACGACGCTGCCGTGCAACTCCGGTGCGCCGCCCGCCCACTGCTTCGGGTCGATGACGTCGAGGGCGTTGAGGATCACGGCGAGGACGGTTCCCCCGACAATGCCGAGCAGGATCGCGCCGGGGACACCGCGGGCCTGGAGCATGAAGACCGCGAGGAGGGTGACCGCGAAGAGGAGGACGGGCCAGCCGGCGAGTTCACCGGCGGGACCAAGGGTGACCGGGGTCGCCTTGCCCTGGTGCACGAAGCCGGCCTTGTAGAAGCCGATCAGGGCGACGAACAGGCCGATGCCCATGGTGATCGCGTGCTTCAGGGCCAGCGGGATCGCGTTCATGACCATCTCGCGGAGGCCGGTGACCACCAGCAGCATGATGATCAGGCCGTACATCACGCACATGCCCATCGCCTGCGGCCAGGTCATCTGCGGGGCGACCTGCGAGGCGATGACACCGGAGACGGAGAGGCCGGCGGCGAGGGCGAGCGGCACCTTGCCGACGAAGCCCATGAGGAGGGTGGAGACCGCCGCCGCGAAAGCGGTCGCCGTGATCAGGGCCTGCCGGCCGAGGGTGGCGCCGGCGGCGTCCGGGCCGGACAGGATGAGCGGGTTGAGCAGGAGGATGTACGCCATCGCCATGAAGGTGGTGACGCCGCCGCGGACCTCACGGGCGACGGAGGATCCTCGGGCGGTGATGCGGAAGTACCGGTCGACTCGGGCGCTGCCGGCCGGGACGCGGGGTTCCGCGGCCGCGTCGTCCGCTGTGGCGTCGGCCTTCGGCTGGACGGACTGTTGGGTCATGTGGGCCTACTCCCAAGGTTCACAGGGGCACCCGGCCGCTGCGCTGTGCTTCGGCGGGATGGGGGAAGGCGCCCGACCCGGGGGACGGCCCGAGACGAACGGGGTACCTGCGGTGCTGGAGCGGTGCCGGGGTGGCTGTGGGTGGATCGCTTGCCCGGCGGTTGGGTTGCTGTGGCGTAGAGCTCGGTCGGTGCGGTGCGTCGGCGACCGAGAGTGGTGTGTGGTTGCTCGCGCAGTTCCCCGCCCCCCTCAAGGGCCTGCGGCCACTTGGAAGTGCCGGACGCGCCCCTGGCCGCCCAGGGGCGTGGGGAACTGCGCGACCAGCCCCCACCCACCCGCGGGCGCCGAACGAACAGCACCCCGGGGCTCGTACGCGGCCGAACCGACTACGCCGTGCCCGTGAGGTGTTCCGGGCGTACCGGCGTCCTGTTCAGTTCCAGCCCCGTCGCGTTGCGGATCGCCGCGAGGACGGCCGGGGTCGAGGACAGGGTGGGCGCCTCGCCGACACCGCGCAACCCGTACGGCGCGTGGTCGTCGGCGAGTTCGAGCACGTCGACGGGGATGGTCGGCGTGTCGAGGATCGTGGGAATCAGGTAGTCCGTGAAGGACGGGTTGCGGACCCTCGCCGTCTTCGGGTCGACGACGATCTCTTCCATGACGGCGATGCCGAGGCCCTGCGTCGTGCCACCCTGGATCTGGCCGAGCACGGAGAGCGGGTTGAGGGCCTTGCCGACGTCCTGGGCACAGGCCAGTTCGACGACCTTGACCATGCCCAGCTCGGTGTCGACCTCGACGACGGCGCGATGGGCGGCGAAGGAGTACTGGACGTGGCCGAAGCCCTGCCCGGTGCGCAGGTCGAAGGGCTCGGTCGGCCGGTGCCGCCACTCCGCCTCGATCTCGACGGCCTCGTCGCCGAGGACGTCCACCAGGTCGGCGAGCACCTCGCCGGCGTCGGTGACGACCTTGCCGCCCTCCAGGAGGAGTTCGGCGGTGGCCCACGCCGGGTGGTACGTGCCGAACGCGCGGCGGCCCCTCTCCAGGACCTTCTCCCGGACCAGCTCGCAGGCGTTCTTCACGGCGCCGCCGGTGACGTACGTCTGACGGGACGCCGACGTCGAACCGGCCGAGCCCACCTGGGTGTTGGCCGGATTGATGGTCACCTGGGTGACGCCCAGCTCGGTGCGGGCGATCTGCGCGTGTACGGTGATGCCGCCCTGACCGACCTCCGCCATGGCCGTGTGGACCGTCGCGACCGGCTCGCCGCCGACGACCTCCATGCGCACCCTGGCCGTGGAGTAGTCGTCGAAGCCCTCGGAGAAGCCGACGTTCTTGATGCCGACCGCGTAACCGACGCCGCGTACGACGCCCTCTCCGTGCGTGGTGTTGGACAGGCCGCCCGGCAGTTCCCGTACGTCCGCCGCCTCGCCCGCCGCGAGCCACTGCTGCTCGGGGGGCATGGGCATCGCCTTGACGCGGCGCAGCAGTTCGGCGACCGGGGCCGGGGAGTCGACGACCTGCCCGGTCGGCAGGGCGGTGCCCTGGGACATGGCGTTGAGCCGGCGGAACTCCACCGGGTCCATGCCGAGCTTCGCCGCCAGCTTGTCCATCTGGGCCTCGTACGCGAAGCACGCCTGGACCGCGCCGAAGCCGCGCATCGCGCCGCAGGGCGGGTTGTTGGTGTAGAGGGCGATGGCCTCGATGTCGACGTCCTCGATGACGTACGGGCCCGCGCCGAGCGAGGCGGCGTTGCCGACGACGGCCGGGGAGGAGGAGGCGTACGCGCCGCCGTCGAGGACGATCCGGGCCTTGAGGTGGGTGAGCTTGCCGTCCTTGGTCGCCCCGTGCTCGTAGTGGAGCTTCGCCGGGTGGCGGTGGACATGGCCGAAGAAGGACTCGAAGCGGTTGTAGACGATCTTGACGGGCTTGCCCGTGCGCAGGGCGAGCAGGCAGGCGTGGATCTGCATCGAGAGATCCTCACGGCCTCCGAACGCGCCGCCCACTCCCGCCAGCGTCATACGGACCTTGTCCTCCGGCAGGCCCAGGACCGGGGCGATCTGGCGCAGGTCGGCGTGCAGCCACTGGGTGGCGATGTAGAGGTCGACGCCGCCGTCCTCGGCGGGGACGGCGAGACCGGACTCGGGGCCGAGGAAGGCCTGGTCCTGCATGCCGAACACGTACTCGCCCTCGACGACGACGTCCGCGCGCTCGCGGGCCTCGGCGACGTCGCCGCGGACGATGGGCTGGCGGTGGACGATGTTCGGGTGCGGGACGTGCTCCATGTGGTGGTCGGTGCGGTTCTCGTGGACGAGGATCGCGTCCGGCGCGGTCGCGGAGGCCTCGTCGGTGATGACGGGAAGTTCGCGGTACTCGACCTTGATCTTGGCGGCGGCGCGGCGCGCGGTCTCCGGGTGGTCGGCGGCGACGATCGCGACGGGCTCGCCGTGGTGACGGACCTTGCCGTGGGCGAGGACCGGGGTGTCCTGGATCTCCAGGCCGTAGTGCCTCACCTCGGTCGGCAGGTCGTCGTACGTCATGACGGCGTACACACCGGGGGTGGCGAGGGCCTCGCCGGTGTCGACGGAGACGATCTCGGCGTGGGCGACCGTGGAGCGCAGGATCTGGCCCCAGAGCATGTCCTCGTGCCACATGTCGGAGGAGTACGCGAACTCGCCGGTGACCTTGAGGGTGCCGTCCGGGCGGAGCGTGGACTCGCCGATGCCGCCCTTGGTCCGGGAGCCCTGGGTGATGTTGGCGGGCAGGCCGTTGGTTCCCATGGATCAGACCCCTTCGGACTGCCGGGCGGCCGCGAGGCGGACCGCGTCCATGATCTTCTCGTAGCCGGTGCAGCGGCACAGGTTGCCCGAGAGGGCCTCGCGGATGTCCGCGTCGGTCGGGTTGGGGTTGCGCTCCAGCATCTCGTCCGCGGCGACGAGCAGTCCGGGGGTGCAGAAGCCGCACTGGACGGCGCCGGCGTCGATGAACGCCTGCTGGATCGGGGAGAGTTCGGTGCCCTCGCCGGTCTGGGAGTCGGTGCCCCGGGCGGCCCACCGCCGGGCCTCGTCGAGCGGGGTCCCTGGCGCGCCGTCCGCGGTGCCGCACGCGCCGGACGCGCAGCCGGCGTGCTCGGCGCGCTGCCTGGCGTAGTCGGCGAGCCCTTCGACGGTGACGACCTCGCGGCCCTCCACCTGCCCGGCCGCGACCAGGCACGCGCACACCGGTACGCCGTCGAGGCGGACGGTGCACGAGCCGCACTCGCCCTGTTCGCAGGCGTTCTTGGAGCCGGGGAGCCCCAGGCGTTCCCTCAGGACGTACAGCAGGGACTCGCCCTCCCACACGTCGTCGGCCTCCTGCGGCCGTCCGTTGACCGTGAAATTGACGCGCATCACGCGGCTCCCTCCGTGCGGGCGGCGTTGCCGCGGTACGACTCCCAGGTCCACATGAGCGTCCGGCGGGCCATGACGCCGACCGCGTGGCGGCGGTAGCTCGCGGTGCCCCGGACGTCGTCGATCGGGTTGCAGGCGGCGGAGCACAGCTCCGCGAACTGCTTGGCGACCGACGGGGTGATGATCCTGCCGTTGTCCCAGAACCCGCCCTCGTCGAGCGCCGCGTTCAGGAACTCCTCGGCGGCCTTGGCCCGGACGGGGGTCGGCGCGGCCGAGCCGATGCCGGTGCGGACGGTGCGCGTCGCGGGGTGCAGGGCCAGTCCGAACGCGCACACGGCGATGACCATGGCGTTGCGGGTGCCGACCTTGGAGTACTGCTGCGGTCCGTCGGCCTTGTCGATGTGGACGGCGCGGATCAGCTCGTCGGGGGCGAGCGCATTGCGCTTGACGCCGGTGTAGAAGTCGTCGATCGGGATGAGCCGGGAGCCCCGTACGGACTCGACCTCGACCCGGGCGCCTGCCGCGAGGAGGGCCGGGTGGGCGTCCCCGGCCGGGGAGGCGGTGCCGAGGTTGCCGCCGACGCCGCCGCGGTTGCGGATCTGCGGGGAGGCCACCGTGTGCGAGGCCAGGGCGAGGCCGGGCAGCTCGGGGCGGAGGTGCTCCATGATCCGGGTGTAGGGGACGGACGCGCCCAGGCGAACCGTCTCCTCGCCGACCTCCCACTCGTAGAGGTCGCCGACGCGGTTCAGGTCCAGCAGGTACTCGGGCCGACGGTGGTCGAAGTTGATCTCGACCATCACGTCGGTGCCGCCGGCGATCGGCACAGCGGTGGGGTGCTCGGCCTTCGCGGCGAGCGCCTCCTCCCAGCTGGCGGGGCGAAGGAAGTCCATCTGACCGGCTCTCTTCTTCATCTCTGTCATCTCGGAAAGTGGTTCCGTTTGAGCCAGATCGTGTGCGGGCGGGCCCGGCTCTTTCCGGTGCTGTCCAGGGGGATCGGGGTCAGTACACAGCGCCCTCCTCCGCCCGGGTCAGTCACGGAAAGCATGAAGGAGTTGCCTGGCCAGGGGGCGTATCTTGTAGATTCGTATGAACGGAGGCCATCAGCAACCTCCTCGTTTCGCTCTGGAAACACGCCCCACACGTCCGGGGCGGGGCGAGTCGGTTTTCGAAAGTCCCAGGCCACGCCCCGAACGTGCCACGGCCTTCCGTAACCACCCTCCTCCGGAAGCCATCGGGGCGCTCCCCGAGCGAACGACCACGGATCTCGAGACAGGAACGGCGGCGACGAGAATGCGCCTGCGCGCACTGCTGGACACCGACGCGCTGGGTCTGCGGCTGCTCGGCGGCGAGGACGAGCTGGACCGCACCGTACGGGGTGTCATGACCACCGATCTGCGGGACCCCAGCCGCTACCTCTCCGGCGGCGAGCTGGTGCTCACCGGCCTCGCCTGGCGCCGTGACGCCGCCGACTCCGAGCCCTTCGTACGGATCCTCGTGGGCGCCGGCGTCACCGCCCTGGCCGCCGGTGAGGCCGAGCTGGGCGACGTCCCCGAGGACCTCGTCGTGGCCTGCGCCCGGCACCGGCTGCCGTTGCTCGCGGTCAACGAGTCGGTGGCCTTCGCGACGATCACCGAGCATGTCGTGCGGCAGGTCTCCGGCGAGCGCGCCGGGGACCTGGCGGCCGTGGTCGACCGGCACCGCCGGATGATGACCTCCGGCCCGGCGGGCGGCGGCCCTGACGTGGTCCTCGACCTGCTCGGCTCCGACCTGGACCTGCGGGCCTGGGTCCTCTCCCCCACCGGCCGCCTCATCGCGGGCCCCAAGGTCGCGGGGCCGCCCCTGCCCGCCGAGCTGTGCGCCCGCCTGGCCGGGGAGCACCTGGCGGCGACGCGCACGGGCCGGCGCGGACCGTACCGGGTGGGCATCGGCACGACGACGTACTCGCTCTTCCCCATCAGCAGCACGGGCCGTTCCACGGGCACCGCCGCCGGGGCCGACGGGCCGCGTGACGTGCGCGGGACGATGCTGTCCGACTGGCTGCTCGCGGTCGAGGCCGACGCCGGGGACTGGCCGGCCGAGCGGCTCGACCTGCTGCACGGCGTCACCCAGCTGATCGCCGTCGAGCGGGACCGCCGCGACGCGGCCCGCACGGTGAGGCGTCGGCTCGCCCAGGAGGTCCTGGAACTGGTGCAGGCGGGTTCGGCGCCCGCCGAGATCGCGGCCCGGCTGCGGGTCGCCGCGCCGGTGCTCCTGCCCGGCCTCGGGGCGGCCCCGCACTGGCAGGTCGTCGTGGCGCGGGTCGAATGGGAGGAGGCGGTCGCCCCGGCCGAGAGCGGCGGCGGGCGCCGGGCGGGAGGTATCGACGCAGGCCCGGTCGCGCAGGCCCTCCTGGAGGAGATCCTCGTGGACCCGCTGGCGACCGGCCCCGAGCAGTCGGACCGCATCGCCGTCGCCCACACGGGTGACGAGGCCATCGCGCTCGTCCCACTGCCCGCCGTCTCCACGGAGCACGACGGCTCCGAGTCCGGCGTCCACGCCGACACCCTGCTCGCGGCCGTACGGGACCCGTTGTCGGCCGGTCTCGACGACGACGGGCGGCTCACCCTCGGCGTCAGCGCGGCCGTGCACTCGGCGGAGGGCCTGCGGGGCGCCCTGGAGGAGGCCCGGCACGCCCGCCGGGTGGCGGCGGCCCGCCCCGGCCGCGTCTGCGCGGCCGGCCACCAGGAACTGGCCTCCCATGTCCTGCTGCTGCCCTTCGTCCCCGACGACGTCCGCCGCGCTTTCACGGCCCGTCTGCTGGACCCGTTGCGCGACTACGACCGCCGCCATCGCGCCGAGCTGATCCCCACCCTGGAGGCGTTCCTGGAGTGCGACGGCTCCTGGACCCGCTGCGCCGCCCGCCTCCACCTGCACGTCAACACGCTGCGCTACCGGGTGGGCCGAATCGAGCAGTTGACGAGCCGGGACCTGTCCCGTCTGGAGGACAAGCTGGACTTCTTCCTGGCGCTGCGGATGAGTTAGCGCCCGAGAAACGGGACTTGGGGCTGACGCTCCGCGACCCGGGGGGGTGGTGGACGAAGACCGGCGTACGCCCTCCGCACCCCATGACTTTGTGAATTCTTTCACCCACCCTCTTGGCCGGGCCCGGCCATTCGTGCTGAGATGCGGCCACCACTCAAAGCTCAACGGCGTGCTCGGGGAGGGCAACGTGGCGCATACCGCCATGTCTGGTGACGGAACGACCGCCGGCGACGATCCACTCCAGACCGCGGTATGGCGGCTGCGTTCACGAGCGTGCTGGGTCGACGCGGCCGCCCTGATCGAACCCGTCACCCCGCAGGCCGCGCTCCAGCGCACCGCGCTGCTCGTCGAGCGCTGCCTCTATACCGAGCAGGGCTGGGAGGAGGCCGAGGACGCGCTGCGCACGGCCGAGGCGCTGGCCCGGACCGACGAGGAGCGGGGGGCGGCGGCCTGTGAGCGCGGGCAGTTGGCGTACGCGGCCACGCTGCTCGGCGTCCGGGACCGCTCCGACGAGGCGCGGGCGGCGCTGGGCCGGGCGGCCGCCCTGATCGCCCCCGGCGGGCCCGGCCGGGCGCTGCTGGACTTCCGCCGGGGCCTCCTCGCCGAGAACCTCGCGCACGCCCCGCAGGCGGCCCGCGCCGCGTACCGCCGCGCACACGCCGGGGCCACCGCCCACGACAACCTGCTGCTGCAGTCCTTCACCTGGCGCCACCTGGCCGGGCTCGCCCTGCGCGACGGCGAGCTGGCCGAGGCCCGCCATGGCTTCGCCGAATCCCTGCGCATCCGTGAGGAGTTGGGCTACCTCGTGGGCACGGCCCCCGCCCTCGCCTCCCTCGCCGACACCGAACCCGAACCGGAGGCCTCCCGCCTCCGCGAGGAGGCCCGCCGCCTGTTCCGCCTCCTGGGCGGCGTACCGACCTGGCTGTCCAGGCAGTTGGCCCCACCGGCGGCCACGGCGTGAGGGGTTGTGAACTGCTCAGGGCGTCGGATGCTGGGGGCACCTCCCACGCCGTTCAGGCAGTGGGGGAGCATCGCAAGCCGGAGGGGCGTCCGCACACTGGATGCATGCGGGCGTTCCGACAACGCGGCGAGGTGCCGCAGCCGGCGTCGTGCGCCCGCCGGGGATGACGGGACAACCCTCAGACCGCCCCGCCACGCGCCCCGCCGAAATGGTTCCCCATCAGACACTCCACCGCTTCCAGATCCCCCGCCGTCAACGCGTCCAGCAACGCGATGTGTTCCGCGGCGTCGGCCATCAGCTCGATCCTCGACCCCACGGGCCCGGTGGTCAGCGGCAGCTGACTCCTCCGGTGCAGGTCGTCCGCGATCTGCACCAACTGCTCGTTGCCCGCCAGCGCCAGCATCCCCCGGTGGAAGGCCCGGTCCGCCTCCCCGTACGCCGCCCGGCACCCGGCGGACGCCGCCCGCGCCGTCTCCTCGGCAAGCGGCCGCAGCTCTGCCCAGCTGTCGGCCGGCAGCGTCCGCGCGAGCCGCAGGATGACCGGCACCTGGAGCAGCGCCCGCACCTCCGCCAGCTCGGCCAGTTCACGGGCGCCGCGCCGCACGACGCGGAAGCCCCGGTTGGGCACGACCTCGACCGCGCCCTCGATCGCCAGTTGCTGCATCGCCTCGCGGACCGGGGTCGCCGAGACCCCGAACTGCTCACCGAGGGCGGGCGCCGAGTACACCTCGCCCGGCGTCAGCTCGCCCGCGGCGAGCGCGGCCCGCAGGGCGTCGAGGATCTGACCGCGTACCGAGGCCCGCTGCACGACGGGGCGCCCTTCGGGACGGGGCCCGCCCGAGCGCCCGTCGTGCCCGGTTCCGCCGCTGCGGGGCAGGGGGATCGGCGTCTCGCTGTGGGTGTGCTCGCCACGCGCGGCGTCGGCCGACGGCGCGGGGTCGCGGCGGCCCACGTCGGCGGTCGGCGCGGTGTCACGGCGGGCTGCGGCCCCGGCACCGTCCACGGCGACGCCCCGCTCCCGGTCCACGTCGGTCACCCCGGACTGCGCGGGCACTCGGTAGGCCGTGGCCGGACGCGCGGCGTCCGGCGCACTCGCGGCAGCGGCCTGTCGCGAACGCGGTCCGGCCTGGTCCACAGGTCCTCCTCCGAGCCGAGTCAGGGGCCGACGTGTGTCGGCGGGTGTCGGGTAGTGCGGCGACCAGTACAGCCGACCGGTACATGGGGGCGCTTTGGTCACTACTGGGGTTGTTACCGGTCGTAAAGCACCATAGGCGCACATGCCCTCAGTTCAAACCCGGACCACCTCGGATAGGCCGAGGCCAAGGTAAGCCTTACCTGATAGCGATGGTGAAACGGCGGTCCCCGTATGCCCCTCTCAGCACCGGCACGGGCCCCCGTTCCGCGCACGTCACCCCTGACTTCCGCGTACGCGCGACTCACCGGGGTCCTGCCCGTGATGAGCGTGACAGAACTCTCCCTCACGGATCCATTGCCCGAAGGTGAGGGACGGGCCGGCGCCGCCGGGCTCGCGGCGGGCAGCGCCGAGCCCGACGCGTTCCTCGCGTGGGACGAGGACCAGATCCTCCGGGGCCACGGACGGAAGGGGCGCCCCGACGTCGTGGCGACCTTCGGACTGCACCGTTACTCCTGGTACGCCTGCCTCCTCTTCACCGTGCCCTGGTTCCTGAGCACCGGGTGCCGCGATTCCCGGCGGAGCACGTGGCGTTCCAGCGGGAGCGAAGCCGGCCGGCGGTCCGCGGGGAAACGTTCAGCTGCCTGCCCGGCGATCCCGCCGCCTCGGCCCCTGGCGCCCGCGTGGTCCCGGACGAGGAGGCGTTGCGGGGCGAGGTGCGCGCGGCCTTCGCCGAGCACATGGAACGGGTGCTCGGCGGCTTCGGCCCCCGGATGCGGCGACGCGGACGCGCCCTGTGGGGCATGGCGACCGACGAGGTCGTGGAGGGCATCCGGTACATCGCCGAACTGCTCGGCCCCGACGAGCGGGAACGGTGCCGGCGCGAGCTGGAACTGCTGCTGCCAGGCGCGACACCGCCATACGTGGGCTCCGCGGGCTTCCGCGAACTGACCGGCCCCGCAGGCGAGCCGCTGTCGACGCGGGACCGGGCGAGCTGCTGCATGTTCTATACGCTGGCCCCGGAGGACACCTGCGTCACATGTCCGCGCACCGGCGAATCCGAACGGATCGCCAAGCCGACGGCGCCCACCACCCCCTGACGCCCCGTCGCCCGCACCCACACGGCGACCCCCCGGCGATCGCCCGGGGCAGGTGGCGTAAGATCCACTCCGGGTGGGACCCTCGTCGGGTTACAGGTGGTTCACAAATTCCTCACGTATCGCGGGAACTTTCCGTAGAACCACTCGAACGGGTAATCTCACTCGTACTCAACTTCCGTCCCTCGCGCGGTAGTTCGAGCAGAATGCCGCCTGGCGTCACTCATTGCACTTCCTTGGCGGTCTCTTGCCCCGAAACCCCCTGAGGGCCGCGAGGATTGGGCCACTATGGCGGGCGTTACGCCCTATCCCAATGCAAGGGACCCCTGATGAGATTGACCGACATATCGCTGAACTGGCTGCTTCCGGGCGCCGTACTGCTCCTGGGCATGCTGGCGGCGGTGGCGGTGCTCGCGCGCGGCAAGCGCTCCGGGGAGCACGCTAAGACCGAGGATTCGTGGGAACGCAGCGAGGAGCGTCGCCGCCGCAAGGAGGCCCTGTACGGCACGGCCTCCTACATCCTTCTCTTCTGCTGTGCCGCGGTCGCCGCGGCGCTCTCCTTCCGGGGCCTGGTCGGGTTCGGTGAACAGAACCTGGGCCTCACCAATGGGTGGCAGTATCTGGTTCCGTTCGGCCTGGACGGCGCCGCCATGTTCTGCTCGGTGCTCGCGGTCCGCGAGGCCAGCCACGGCGACGCGGCTCTCGGCTCCCGCATACTCGTGTGGACCTTCGCGGGCGCCGCGGCCTGGTTCAACTGGGTGCACGCGCCCCGTGGCCTCGGCCACGACGGCGCCCCGCAGTTCTTCGCCGGCATGTCCCTGTCCGCCGCGGTGCTGTTCGACCGCGCGCTGAAGCAGACCCGCCGGGCGGCTCTGCGCGAGCAGGGCCTGGTGCCGCGTCCGCTGCCGCAGATCCGTGTCGTCCGCTGGCTGCGGGCTCCGCGTGAGACGTACAGGGCCTGGTCGCTGATGCTCCTCGAGGGTGTACGCAGCCTGGACGAGGCCGTGGACGAGGTGCGCGAGGACAAGCGCCTGAAGGAGGAGACCCGCGCGCGCAAGCGGGAGCAGCAGCGTCTGGAGCGGGCCCACCTCAAGGCGATCAGCCGTGGCCACCGGGGTCTGCCCGGCCGCGGCGGCGGCGGAGGCGGCGGTCAGCGCCAGGTGGACACCACCGTGGAGCGCGTCCCGTCCCAGGCGGTCTCGGAGCCTGCCATATCGGCGCCGGAACCCCTTCCCGTGCGTACCCGCCCCTCCCTGCAGCCCGTGCGCAACGGCTCTGACAAGTCGATCACCGTGGACCTCACCGCGGAGGACGACACGATGGCCCTGCCGCGCCTCGACTCCCTGGAGCGGAAGCTCAAGGACCTTGAGCAGCAGTTCGGCTGACGCCGGACCACACCATCGGACAGGGGCGCGGCTGATGCCGCGCCCCTGTCCGTTTCGCTGCCGTTCCTCCGTCAGGCATCACACCCTGGGCGATGCGCGCCAACCGGAACGGTTCACCGGCTCGCGACGCCCGGCACGGCGCCAAGGGCTGTCCCGTGATCCGCGGTGGATCAGCGCACGCCGTCGGATGCTGGGGGCACCTCCCACGCCGTTCAGGCAGTGGGGGAGCATCGCAAGCCGGAGGGGCGTCCGCATACCGGATGCATGCGGGCGTTCCGACAACCCTGCGAGGTGCCGCAGCCTGCGTCGTGCGCCCGCCGGGGACTACGGGACAGCCCTTAGGTGAGCCCGCCATCGAGGTCGAACCAGACCGACTTGCCCACACCGTGCGCCCGTACCCCCCAGGCGTCGGCGAGGGACTGCACCAGGAGGAGACCACGTCCGTTGGTGCCGTCATCGGTGGCCGGCGTCCTCGGTTTGGGCCTGCGGGCCACGAAGTCCCGCACCTCCACATGGAGTCCGCGGGGTGAGACCGTGGCGGTCAGTACCGCGTCGTCGTCGGTGTGGATCAGTGCGTTGGTGACCAGCTCGCTGGTGAGCAGTTCCGCTATCTCCGATTTTCCCGGCCGCCCCCATTGCCGCAGCAGCTCCCGCAGGGCCCTGCGGGACTCGGGCACCGCCCGGAGATCCGCCCGCCCCAGTCTGCGCCTGAGCTGACCGGCACCGGGCTGCGCCGGCACATCGTCGGTCGTTTCCTCCGCCGTTTCCGCCGAGGAGGCCCCGATCGCCACGGGACCGCCTCCTCGCGCCTGCCTCTTCATGACCCCCGCCCACGCGCCGATGACCGATTCCCCTCCTGCTCGAACACGCACACGGGGATCCCTGCCCGGGCCCGGATCGCGGCACTCATGTCGAATCGTGAACGACCCTCCGTACGGTCTCAAACGCACAGGGTCAAGCCAGCCACCGGTACCGGAAGACAGCGCTTGTCGCCCCGGAAACCACCTCACACACCGACGAACCCGACGCCGCGCCTCCGCCCGGGCGGCCGGTACCGGACCCCGCGGCCGAAGCCAACCGCCCATGTGAGGCTGCCGATCCGGCCGTGCCGCGACGGCACACGAGGGGCGGAAGAGCCCCGCACCGGCAACGCACCAGCCCCGCTCGACGACGATGATGTTCATTGGCTGAAATCAGGCGCTGGTACAGGCCAACCGGGCGGCCGATATGACGACTTGACACCGGGCGTCGGGCGGGGACCAGGTGCGCCGACGCCCGGTCCGCCCGGTCCGCCCGGTCCGCCCGGTCCGCCGGGGTGACTCGTCCGTGCCGGTGCCGGTCACGCCTCCCAGACGGCCGCCGCCGTACGGTCGTCCGCGTATCCCTTGACCCTCACCTGCGCGTCGGCGAGGAAAGCGGCGAGACCGGGTGGCTCGGTGGCGCGCCAGCGGGCCGCGAGATGGTCGGCGAGCGGTTCCTCTCCGCGCAGGGGCTCGGCGAGTCCGCGGGTGCACAGAAGCAGGACGTCGCCCTCCCGGGCCACGGAGGCGCGGAACCGGAAGGGTTCGCGGGGCGGCGCCGGGGCGGGTTCGTACGGGCTCGGCGGTGTCGTGATGCCCAGGTCCATGGTGAGACGGTCGCCCTCGGGGGTCTCGTGCGGCAGCGAACCGAATCCGACCACCGGGGCCCCGGCGGCCTCGGCGACCCGTGGCTCGATGTCCTGCCACTCCCCGCCCCGCAACCGGAACAGTCCGCCCGGCCCGACCCCGAAGAACACCCGTGTACGGCATCGGGGGTCGGCCGGGAGCAGCAGACAGCGCAGGCTCGCGGTGTACTCCTCCGGGTCGAGCCCCTGCTCGGCCGCGCTCGCGCGCAGTCGGCCGAGACTGCGGTCGGTGAGCCGGTGCAGCCCCGACTTCAGCTCGCCGCGCCGAGCGGCCCTGATGTCCTGCGCCAGACGGGCGTGGCTGCGCCCGATCGCCTGCCCGATCCACCGGCACGCCTCGGCGGCGGCCCGGTGCGCGAGCGGGGTCGCCCGGACCCCGGTCGCCATCGCCACCAGGACCAGCGCCTGCTCGCCGACGCCGAACCGGGCGGTGAGCAGCGAGTCCCGGCGCGGCTCGCCCCGATAGCGCGACGAGTCCCCGCGCAGCGAGACGGCGCGCAGTGTGCAGACCCCGTAGCGAGCCCCGTCCAGCACCGTGTCCGCGACCAGATCACCGAGGTCGTCCGGGTCGGCCGGCGGCAGCGCGGTCGGCTCGGCGTCGTAGGTGGGCGGCCCGGACCCCACATGGTCCACGTGCACCGGCTGGCTCCCGGTGACCAGCCTGACCTCCTGCGCCTGCAAGGTACGCGGGTCCACCTCCGGGCCGGGTCGCGCGTCGGAGGGTCCGGGGGCAGCGGGGCCGGAGGGCACGGCTGCCCCCGCCGAGGCGCCGAGGACCGGAGGCGAGGAGGGGGGCACCGCACGCGGCGGATCGTCCGGGGCGGGGGTGTCGCGCGGGGCGAGGGCCGGCGGGGGGTCGGCGGGACGCCGGTTGGAACGGGGGTCGGGGCCGGTGAGTGCGGGCGGTGGGACGGTGCCGGATGGTGAGGGCGACGGGAGGTCGGCCGGTGGCGGCGGGGTGGATTCCGTCGGACCGGACACGGACGGCCGGGGAGGGCCTGCGGGCGGGTCGCCCGCCCGGAGTGTGTCCTTGGGGGGACCGGAGGCTGAGGGGCGTTCCGTCGAGGTCGGGCTCGTCCGGGAGCGGTTCGGACCGTCCGAGCGCGTCCAGGTACCCGGTGGCCACAGCGAGCCGGACGACCGCGACGACGGGGACGCGGCGCCGGGCGGCGCGTCCGGCCGGGGCGGTGAGCCGGCGCTCCCGCTCGGGGGTGCCTCGCCGGGCGGTCGGCTGCGCGGTGACGCCGCTCGGAAACCTGGAGGCTTCGGTCCGGGCGGGACCGCCGCCGCACCCGGCGACCCGGTGGCGGGCGGCTGCTCGGCGGACGACGAAGGGGCGGACGGGGACTGCCCACCGGCCGGGAGCTGCCCACCGGCCGGGAGCTGCCCACCGGCCGGGAGCTGCTTCCCGGACGACGACGGGGCGGACGGTGGCGGACCAGCGAGGTCCTGAGGAGGAGGGGGAGGCTCGGGCGCCGGGGCGGAGCCGGGTGCGTGACCCTGGGCGGGCGGGGGGCTCGCGGGGGCAACGGGACGGTTGCCGGGTTGGCCCTCGGCGAGGCCGCGACGGGTGCCTGCCTCGCCGGCACCGCGGGCACCGGTCGTCCCGCCGGAGCCTCGATGCCTGCCCGAGTCACCCTGGCCGGCGGGCCCGGAAACGTCGGTGGAGCCCGGCGGCCGGTCCGAGGCCACGGGGGCAGGGGCACCGCCGGAAGCGGTACCGCCGGCTGAGTCTCTGCGTCTGCCGTCGGAGTCGTTCCCCTCGCCGGGCAGGCCGCCGCGCGCGGTGGAGCCGCCCGGGGTTGCGGGCCGGCCGGGGTTTTCGGGGGAACCTTGCGGGGGGACCCTGGCCGAAAGAGTCCCGGTGAGCGGAGGGGCCGAGGAGTCCGCGGAGCCCGAGGAGCCCGGGGATGCGGACCGGCCGGGGTCGGTGCTTCTCGTGCCCGTGCTTCCTGCGCCCGTACCGCTCGGACCACCCGGTTCGGTTTCCCGGGCCTCCCGCGCGCTCGAAGCGCCCCGCCGTGTCGCCGGCTCCTTCGCGACCGTGTTCGCCGCTGAGGCGTACCGGTCGTCCAGGGAATCGGCCGCGACCGAGGGGCCCGTGTCCCCACTGGAGTCGTCGTACAACTGCCCCCACCAGTCGTCCGCATGACCGGTCGGCCTCTCCCCCTGCTGGCTCATGCCTCAATTGTCCACCTCAACAGCCGTATGAAAACGGGGCATCCGGAAAATCGGTCCGTGGAGCCGGCGACCGTACGGCGTGTCGGACTACAGGTCGAACTCCGGTGCGAGACAAGGGCGTAGAGGGACCCGGGTAGCCTCCGGGGACGTCAGTTGTTCCGCCGTTCCGCGCGCATCGGATGGTGCGAGCGCCTCCCGAGTCCTTACGGTGCGTTACGGAGCCCACCGGGCGGTCCCCCTCCCCCTGTGCCCTTTCTGACCTGCGCCTTCTCGTGCGGTCCTGCACCCTGGGCAGATGGGCGCGTGGGAACTCCTCCTGGTCGGCGTGGTGGTGCTGCTCGGCCTGTGCGGAGTGCTGGTGCCCGGCGTACCGG
The DNA here is from genome assembly GCF_055572155.1 of Streptomyces sp. NPDC030814. Taxonomy (NCBI): domain Bacteria; kingdom Bacillati; phylum Actinomycetota; class Actinomycetes; order Kitasatosporales; family Streptomycetaceae; genus Streptomyces; species Streptomyces sp. NPDC030814. The sequence goes on along the minus strand of NZ_JBVIDX010000001.1, from coordinate 531,631 downwards.
GCTCCTTGCTGGTGTGGGCCGGGGTCATGTGGTGGGCGCTGGAGGAGCCCCGCCCGGTCGCCTGGTGGGTGCTCGTCGGCTCCACGGCCGTTCTGCTGCTGTCCAGGGCGGTCCGCTGGATGCTGCCACCGCGGCGCCTGGAGCAGAGCGGCGCCTCCCCCCGAATGGCGGTGTACGCCGGGACCGGCGCACTCCTGGGTTTCATCCTCGTCCCGGTGGTCGGCGCGATCCCCGGTTTCATCGGCGGCGTCTATCTCTCCGAACGGCTCCGGCTCGGCCGGCACCGTGAGGCGGCGGCCGCCATGCGCACGGCCATGCGGTCGGGCGGCTCCAGCGTGCTGGCGGAGCTTTGCGCGTGCCTGCTGATCACGGGGGCGTGGGTCGGAGCGGTACTCGGCCGCTGAGACGGGCCCCGGCCATTCGATCCTCGCACCGGCGTCGCCCTCGGCTCCGTGGCCCCTCAGCTCTGGACGACGGCCACGAGCACCCCCTCCAGGCCGAGCAGCAGCCGCTTGCGGGCGAGGCCACCGGCATACCCCGTGAGGGAGCCGTCCGCGCCGATCACCCGGTGGCAGGGGCGGACGATGAGCAGCGGGTTGGCGCCGATCGCGCCGCCGACGGCCCGGACGGCGGCCCTGGGCGCTCCGATACGGGCGGCGATGGCGCCGTAGGTGGTGGTCGCGCCGTGGGGGACGTCGTCGAGGGCGGCCCAGACCCGCTGCCGGAACTCCGTGCCCTCGGCGCGCGACTCCAGCCGGAACTCCTTGAGCTCCCCGGCGAAGTAGGCGGCGAGCTGTTCCTCGGCCTCCCAGAAGGGCGCCGGTTGGCGCCGCCAGTCCGTGAGCGGGGTCCGCCCGCCCTTCTGCTCCGGTGCGGAGAGGGAAGTGAGCACGCCGGACTCGTCGGCGGTCAGGAGGAGGGGGCCGACGGGGCTGTCGACGGTGGTGTAGTACGTCCGCTGTCCGGCACTCACGGTTGAACTCCTCATGGCCACGGGTGTCTGGTCGATTCTTCCGCCGGGGCCGTTGTCACGGCGGAGCCACCTCCGGGTCCCCCAGGGCCCGGAGGTGGCTCTCGGCGGCGGCGCGGGGCGCCCAGGGTCCTGCCGTACGCGCGGCGACACGCGCGGCGACAGGCTCCCGATCCAGTCTCGGTGACGGCGGAGGGTTCGGCCGGCGGAATTCCGACGTGGTTCTCCGGGGCAGGTGGGAGCTGCGAGCCCGGCCCCCACCTGCCGCGGTCGGGATCTAACGTCGGTCGCCCCGCTTCGCCGCCATCGCCGCGCGGCCCTCCGCGCCCCTCCGCTTCCACTCCTTGCGGATCTCCGCCCGCAGGCGGGCGTCGCTCTTGGCGACGATCCGCTGGTTCTCGCGGAGGAGTTTGCGGTAGCTCTCCAGGCGGCGGTGGGACAGCACGCCCGTGTCGACGGCGGAGAGGACCGCGCAGCCCGGCTCGGCGACGTGCGCGCAGTCGTGGAAGCGGCAGTCTGCCGCGAGTTCCTCGATCTCGGCGAAGACCTGGTTGACGCCGGTCTCGGCGTCCCAGAGGCCGACGCCGCGCAGTCCGGGGGTGTCGATGAGGACTCCCCCGCCGGGCAGGGCGAGGAGGTTGCGGGTGGTGGTGGTGTGCCGGCCCTTGCCGTCGACGTCGCGGGTGGCCTGGACGTCCATGACGACCTCGCCGAGCAGCGCGTTGGCGAGGGTCGACTTGCCCGCGCCGGACTGTCCGAGCAGCACGGAGGTGCCGCCGGAGAGCACGGCGCCGAGGACGTCGAGGCCCTCACCGGCGGAGGAGCTGACGGTGAGGACGGGGACGCCGGGGGCGACGGTCTCGACGTCCCGCACCAGGTGTGCCAGCGTCACCGCGTCCGGCACGAGGTCGGCCTTGGTGAGCACGACCACCGGTTGCGCCCCGGACTCCCAGGCCAGCGCGAGGAACCGTTCCACGCGGCCGAGGTCGAGTTCCACGGCGAGCGACACGGCGACGACGGCGTGGTCGACATTGGCGGCGAGGATCTGTCCCTCGGCGCGCTTGGAGGAGGTGGAGCGCACGAACGCGCTGCGGCGGGGCAGATAGGTGCGGACGTAGCGCGGGTCGCCCGCGGGTTCGACGGCGACCCAGTCGCCGGTGCACACGACACGCATCGGGTCGTGCGGGGTGACGAACGCGGTGTCGGCCCGCAGGAGGCCGTCGGCGGTGACGACGTCGCACTGCCCCCGGTCGACCCGGACGACCCGCCCGGCGAGCAGGCCCTCGGCGTCGTACGGGGCGAAGGCGTCCGCCCAGGCGTCGTCCCAGCCGTAGGGAGCCAGAGCGGAGAGAGGGGAGGCGGAACCGGAAGGAGAACCGGAGAAAGTCAAGGGAGACCCTTCAGAGGGTGGTCCCGGCAGCCGCGCGCGAGCCCGTCAGGGGGCGCAACGGGAAGAGGTCCGAGTGTGTCAGCCGGAGACCACGGAGGTGGACTGGATGGATTCCTGGATGCGGGCAGCGCTCGTCACCGTGACAGCCATCGGTCGACACCTCCTGTCTCACTCGTCGTCGGCACCGGCGGCCGGAAGGGCCGCCGTGCGTGGTGGTCTCACCCTAGCGGGGGCCGGCGGGCCCCCGTCAATCGAATTAATCGCCCTGGTCGACCGTCTTGCAGTCGCGGCCGTTGAGGGTGAAGTCGTCGGGGGCCGTGTCGGCGTCGCCTTCCCGGGCGCCGAGGAAGCCGACGCCGAAGGTGCCGCCCGCGGCGACGGTCCTGTTGTAGTCGGCGGCGGAGGCGGTGACGCGGGAGCCGTCCTGGTCGAAGGTGCCGTCCCACATCTGTGTGACGCGCTGGCCCCCGTCGTAGGACCAGCCGATGCGCCAGTCGTCGAGGGCCTTGGTGGTGGTGACGGTGACGGTGGCCTGGAAGCCGCCCGGCCACTCGTTGACGACCTGGTAGCGGACGTGGCAGGTCGCGGCGGACGGCTTGCTGGGCTCGACCGGCTCGTGCGACACCCGGGCGGGTGTCGAGGAGTCGCCCTGGGGCTCCTCGTTGCCGTTGCCGCCGCCGTCGGGGCCGGTCCCCTCGGGGCGGGTCGTGCTCTCCAGGTCGGACGACACGCCGGACGGACTGGGCTGGGCCTCCGGGAAGGAGGGATCGCGCTGCACCACCGGCGACTGGCCGGGCTTCCCGCTCCCGGTGACGGCCGTGTCGTCGTCGCCGAACTGCATCAGGGAGACGGCGAGCGCGAGCACGGAGACGACGGCGGCACCGACCAGCAGCCCGTTGCGGCCGATCTTCGGCCGGGCTTCCTTGCCCGGTGAAAGTCCCCGGTCGGTGCCGGTGGAGTCGGCGCGGCCGGGCAGGAGGCCCGCCTCGGCGGCGCGGCGGCGGCGCTCCAGGTAGGCGAGTCCGCCCCAGCCGATCACCCCGCCTGCGAGGGCGGCGGGCAGACCGCCGCCGTGCAGTCCGAGGCAGGCGGCCGCCTCGGCGCACGTCACGCAGGTGGCGAGGTGCCGTGAGAGGTCGTCGGGGGTGTCCGCGCCGGGCGAGCGCGTGACCGCGTCCAGCAGCCGTGCGTACTTGCGGCAGTCGGCGTCCATGGGCGTGTCGACCAGGTTGCGCTGGCACCGGTCCCGGAACAGCACCCGTACCTGGTCGAGTTCGGCCAGGGCGACGGCCGGGTCCAGGCCGAGCCTGCGGGCCACCGAGGCCAGCGGCAGCGACTCGACCTCGGCCAGCCACAGCAGCGCCGCGTCGGGCTCCTGCATGTCCCTGAGGGCGCGCAGGGCGAGGGGGCGGTGCAGCGGCGGTCCGGTGTAGCGGAAGGCCTTGTCCGAGTTGAGCCACAGCCGCAGGTCGGGGTCGAGCCGGTGGCCCTGTCCGCCCGACTCCCAGGTGGCGGCGGTGGTTCTGACCCAGGTCAGCAGGAAGGGTATGCGGGGCAGCCGCAGGGCCCGCCGTCCCGCACCACGGCCGACGCCCGCCTCGAACTCCAGGGCCTCGGCCTCCTGCATGCCGTTGCTGAAGGCCTGGGTGGCCAGTTGGGTCGCCGCGTTCGAGCCGGAGGTGCACAGGTCGGCGTACGACAGGACCGCGTCCCAGCACTCCGAGAACAGCGCGGCTTCGGTGGCGTCCTGGGGCTTCGGCAGGTCGGGCATGGGTCTCCTGCATCCACAGAGCGAGGGGGGAAGTCCACAAGAAAGGTCAACTGACCCTCGAAACAAGGGAGTTGAGGGGACCCTCTTGTGGCGGCCCCGAGCTTTTCACGCCTCCCACACAACTGACAAGCCGCGTGTTCAGATGTGCCGGACGTCGTTTCCGCTGTGGAGTTGTACGTACGGGAGTCCCATTCGACTCACCGATCACAGGGGTTACTTGACTGTAACCTCTTCGGTGGCTTCGTCCGACGCCGGGAGGCTGTCCATGAAGGAGCTGACGGAGAACACCGCGTGACCGGGGCCGGGCGGGCCGTAACCGGGGGGCGAGGACAGGCCGAAGTCGTCCATCGTGGCGCGGTAGGCCTCCAGGAGCCTGATGTGGTACTCCAGCGGCGCGCCCTGCGGGTTGGCCTTGCCGAGCGGGGTCGTCGGTTCCGGGCACCAGGTGGTGAAGCGGGGCGTGATGCCGTGCGACATGAAGAAACGCAGGCCCTCGGTGGTGGACGCGATGGCCTCGTCGACCGTGGTGAACCCGAACGGCTCGGCCATCTCCACCCCCGCGACGAAGTTGGGGATGACGTTGCGCGCGCCGAAGACCTCCGCCGAGTCCAGGATGCGCTTGTGCCACTCGTCGCGGCCGACGTAGCGCTCCTTGCCCGGGCAGTACATCTTGAAGAGGTACTCGTCCCACACCTCGTAGTTGGGGTGGTAGATCTTCACGCCGTAGTCGTGGAAGCGCTTGACGTCGTCCAGCGGCAGCGCCTGTGCGACGACCTTGCCGATCCAGCGGTTCGGGAAGCGCTCCTCGATGGCCTTGGCGTAGTGGCCGTAGAAGTCCGCCTCGTCCCGTCCGGCGACCGTCTTGGTGATCGCGCCGCCGGTGAGGGTGTACGCGGTGGAGGTCTTCGCGGTGTCGTACCGGTCGATGATCTCCAGGGCCTCCAGGACCTCGTCGACGTCCTTCACGCCCGTGTACGGTCGCCCGGCCGCCTTGTGCTGGCGCCAGTTGTGGTTGATGTCGCAGTACTGGCACTCCTCCTTGGCGCCGAAGTACTGGCAGACGCGGAACACGGTCAGGTAGATGAGGTAGCCCCACTGGATGGTGGGGGCCACCTCCATCACGGACTTCCCGTTGGAGAGGGTGTGCCGGTAGTACTCGGGCATCGGCGGCACCCCGACGTCCGCGATGCGGCGCCCGTCGAGGTACAGGCCGAGGAGGCCGTCGTCGTCGGCCGCGACTCGGTACGGCGACGACGGGTTGACCCGTACGGAGACGACGGTGCGCCGCAGGTCGTAGGGGCCGCCGGTGAGGATGATCTCCTCGGGCGGGCGGCGCAGGGCGGCCTCGCCCAGTTCGGGCAGGGTGCCGTGGTCGAAGGAGAAGATGAAGTACGACTTCGGCTTGACCTCGCCGTTCTCGTTGTCGCTGAGGGCGGAGGCGTCGAAGGCCACGCCGCCCCTGAGCAGGTCCTCCTTGAAGACGGCTTCCCGTGGCACGTGCGGGAACCTCTCCATCAGGTCCTCCACCAGCGCGGTGCGGCTGCCCATGCCGTTTCTCCTCTCGTTCGACTCCTCACGGTATGCCTCCGGCCCGGCGGAGGTGGGAGCGGGGGCCCCGAGCGGGTCGTCCGGCGGTCGTCGGGTCGGCCCGGTGCTCCACGGGACGGGCGGCGACCTCACGCAGCCGGGCCCGGATCCGGTGGGCGTCGACGTGGTCGAGCCGGTCGAGGATGGTCAGGGCCCGCTGCCACAGGAGGGCGGCCGTGCGGTGGTCGCCCGCGGACCAGTGGGCCTCGGCGATGTGGCTCAGGGTCTCCGCCACTTCGGCGAGGTCGCCGCGCTCGTGCCTCAGTCGCAGGGCGGCCCGGAAGCAGGTGATCGCCTCACGGTGGTCGCCGAGATGCTGGTGGGCGTGCCCGAGGCTGTCCCAGACGGCGCCCTCACCGTCGCGGTCCCCCAGCCGCCGGAGGATCCCCAGCGCTTCCCGGCAGTGCTCGACCGCCCCGCGGTGGTCGCCGAGCAGGGTGAGCTGCCAGCCGATCTGGTTCAGGACCCGGCCCTGTCCCACCTCGTGTCCGGCGAGCCGAAGCAACTCCAGTGCCTCGCGGGCGTGGTCCAGTGACTCCTGGTGCCGGCCCTGCCGGCCGAGCACCACGCCCAGGTTGCGCAGGGTCTGCGCCTGGCCGATCGGGTCGCCGAGCTCCCGGAACATGGACAGGGACCGGCCCAGATGGCTGAGAGCGTCGTCGAAGTGGCCCTGCCGGGCGCGGACGCGGGCGAGGTTGCGGTACGTACGGGCCTGGCCGACGGCGTCTCCGCTCCGGCGGGCGGCCCGGAGGGCCACCTGGTGGGTGTCGACCCATTCCTGCCAGTGACCGGCGAGGTCGAAGAAGCTCACCATGGCCCAGGCCAGTTGCCAGGCGTGCGTCTCGAACCCGTGCCGGGCAGCGTCGCGGACGGCGGCGGTGAGGTTCGCCAGCTCGGCGGTGAACCAGGTCAGCGCCGCGCCGGGGTCGGTGTGCGCCTCGGGACGGGCGGCGGCGTCGGGGACGGCCAGGGCCACGGGGTCCCGGTACCAGCTCAGCACGTCGGAGGCGGAGGCCGCGCTGTGGAGGTGGTGGTCGAGAAGTCTGCGCAGCGCCGCGCGCCGGTCGGCCCGCGGGTCGATTTCCCTGGTCAGCTCGGCCGCGTACGCGCGCAGCAGGTCGTGCGACGCGTAGCGCCCCGGCCGGTGCTGGTCCAGCAGATGGGCGCGGGTCAGCTCCGCCAGGAGCGTCCGGGCCTCGTCCCGTGGGACGCCCGCCAGCGCCGCGGCGGCCGAGGCGGTCGTGTCGGGCCCGGTGTGCAGGCCCAGCAGCCGGAACAGCCGGGCGGCCTGTGGAGTGATCCGCCGGTAGGACCACGAGAACACGGTGCGTACGTCGGTGGCGGGGTCGTCCTCGGCGAAGGCGTCGAGGCATTCGCCGCGGGGCCCTGAACCGGCCTCGCGCAGTTCGCGGGCGAACGAAGCGAGCGGGAGGCCGGGTGCCGTGGCGGCGCGGGCGGCCACGATCGACAGGGCGAGCGGCAGGCGGGCGCAGCGTGTGATGATCTCCCGCGTGGCGTCCGGGGCGTCCGTCACCCGGTCCTGGCCGAGCCGCCGGACCAGCAGCTGACCGGCCTCCTCCTCGGTGAGCAGGTCGAGCAGCAGGGGGTGGGCGCCGTCGGCCGCGACCAGTCCGGTGAGCCGGTTGCGGCTGGTGACCAGCGCCAGACAGCCCGGTGTACCCGGGAGCAGTGGTCTGACCTGCTCGGCGTCACGGGCGTTGTCCAGCACCACGAGCACCCGTTTGCCGGCCAACAGGCTCCGGTAGAGGCCGATCTGGGCGTCGGGCTCCCTGTCGACGCCGTCGGCCGGTACCGCGAACGCCTTCAGGAACCCGCGGATCGCCTCCGTGGGAGCCATGGCCGAGGCGGTCGGGTGGAAGCCACGGAGGTTCACGTACAACTGTCCGTCGGGGAACCGGTCGGCCACGCTCCAGGCCCAGTGCACCGCCAGCGCCGTCTTGCCCACCCCCGCCGTGCCGGCGATGGCGGAGATCACCACCGCACGGGCGGGCCGCCGGTCCCCTTCGGCCGCCGGCGAGGTGTCGAGCAGCGCGTCGAGGCGGTGCAGCTGCTCGGTCCGTCCGGCGAATACGGGCAGGGCGGGAGGAAGCTGAGTCGGCACGGGTCGCTCGGCCGGGCGCCCTCCGGTCGTCGGCGGCGGAGCGGAAGGCGCCGTGTCGGTGGAGGTCAGTCCGGTCGCCGCGCCCTGGAACTCCTCGCGGGGGCCTCCGGTGAGCGCGAGGGCGTCGGCAAGCTGCCGGACCGTGCCGGGGCGCGGCCGGTCGATGCGTCCGGTCTCGACGTGGCTGATCGTCCGTACGCTCACGCCCGCCCTGTCGGCCAGTTCCTCCTGGGTGAGACCCAGTCGGCGCCGGTGGCCGCGCAGCAACTCGCCGAACATCGGCACCCCCCGGTCACAGCGCGTGGACGGCCCCACTGTTCACCCGCGCGGGCCCAGCCCGTGAGAAGGGTTCACGTCAGTTGCCGGTCAGTTGCGTGTTCCTTGCCTGGGCCCCGTCTTCCTCCGCTGCCACCTTGGGGGCGTTCCACCTGCGGCTTCCGAGGGAGAGATGCACATGCGCAAAGGACGTAGGAATCTGCTGGGCACCGGCACCATGGCCGCGGCGTTGACCGCGGGGCTCGTCGTCATGGCTCCGGCCGCTCACGCCGCGACGGGCAGTGCGAGCATCAGTGCCGCACAGGCCGGCAGCTTCGGCTTCGCGAGCGCCACCTGGACCTGGTCGGGCCCCGGCAGGCTGACCAACATCGATCTGCACGTCAGCGACGACGAGTGCAACAGCAACCCCGTGTACGTCAAGTTCCGTGTGACGCGCACCAACGGGGCGACCTGGACGACCAGCACCGGCCGTTACGACTACAACGGGTGCGCCGGGAACGGGACGGTCCACCCGGACCTGTCGCTCTCGGACAACTTCAACATCAGGAACGTGGCCCTCGTCCTGTGCAACGAGCGCACGGGCGTGGACCAGTGCTACACGGGCCCCAACTCGGGGAACAACCCGCTCGCATGACGTGCCGTCCTCGCCTCGGCCGCCTCTGACCACCAGGGGCGGCCGTCGTCGTGCCGACGTCCGAAAACAGTGCAACCGGAATCGCGTTCATCCCCTCCGCGTCATGCCGTGCGTTCCAGTACGGCGCGGTCGAGGGCGTGGGCCGGGCGGGTGCCGGCGGCCACGCGTTCGGCCTCCTCCGTGACCGCCAGGCCGAGGCGGGCGAGCTCGTTGCCCTGGGAGCCGGCGAGGTGGGGGGTGACGAAGGCGTTGGGGAGGTCGAGGAGCGGGGAGTCGGCGGGGAGCGGCTCGGGGTCGGTCACGTCGAGGATCGCGCGGAGGCGGCCGGTGCGCAGTTCGCCGGTCAGGGCGTCGTGGTCGACGAGGGCGCCGCGGGCGGTGTTGATCAGGACGGCCCCGTCGGGCATGAGGGCGAGCTCGCGGCGGCCGAGCAGACGGTGGGTCTCGGGGGTGTCGGGGGCGTGGACGGTCACGATGTCGCAGGTGCCGAGGAGTTCGTCGAGCGGCAGCAGGGGGACACCCAGGGCGGCGGCTCCCGCCTCGTCGACGTACGGGTCGGTGAGGCTCACCCGCAGGTCGAAGGGGCGCAGCAGCTCGATGACACGGCGGCCGATGCGGGAGGCGCCGATGACGCCGACACGGCGGCCGTAGTTGCCGATGCCGGGGACGAAGCCCCAGCCGGGGTGGTTCCGTTCGGCCCTGAGGCGGTCGCGGTGCCCGAGGAGGTCCTTGCCCGCGAGCAGGATCATCGCGAGCGTGTACTCGGCGACGGGCAGGGCGTTGGCGTCGGCGGCCGTGGAGACGGTGATGTCCCGTTCCCAGACGGCCGGGGTGACGAAGCCCTTCACCGAGCCCGCCGAGTGCAGGATCGCGTGCAGCGCGGGCGCCGCGGCGAGGACCGTCGCGTCGATCCGGGGGCAACCCCAGCCGGTGATCAGCACCTCGGCCCCGGCGAGCACCGGCCGGACGCGGGGGTCGGTGAAGTCCTCGGCGCGCTCGACGACCAGCGTGGGGTCGATGTCCACCGCCTCCCGCAGCCGGGACAGCACCGTGGGCGGGAAGATCCGCGGAACGTTCTCGGCGGTCATGGCGAACAGGGCGCGTGGACGCTCGGGCAAGGAAGTGGCCTTCCGTCGGCGATCTTGGCGACAGTAACCGTTCGCTCACCGTAGGCGGGCGGGTGAGAGGGGGTCAATGGAGCGCTGGGAGCAGGGAGGATGAGCCCGGACGGCTACGGCTCGTGGAGCGTGGAGGGACGGCAGGCATGACGACCGAGACCCTGACCAACTGGGCGCGGAACATCACGTACAGCGCGAGGGAACTGCACCGGCCGCACTCGGTCGAGGCGCTGCGGGCCCTGGTCGCGGGCAGCGAACGGGTGCGGGTGCTGGGCAGCGGACACTCCTTCAACGAGATCGCCGAGCCCGGCCCGGACGGTGTGCTGCTGTCGCTGTCCGCGCTGCCGCCGGTGATCGAGGTGGACTCGGCGGCCCGTACGGTCCGGGTCGGTGGCGGAGTCCGGTACGCGGAGCTGGCCCGCGCGGTGCACGCCCACGGGCTCGCCCTGCACAACATGGCCTCCCTGCCGCACATCTCCGTGGCCGGGTCGGTGGCCACCGGCACCCACGGCTCGGGGAACGGCAACGGACCGCTCGCGGCGGCCGTCCGCGAGGTCGATCTGGTCGTCGCGGACGGCTCGACGCTGACCCTGGGGCGTGGCGACGAGCGTTTCGGCGGGGCGGTGACGTCGCTCGGCGCACTGGGTGTGGTCGCGGCGCTCACCTTCGATCTGGAGCCGGCCTTCGAGGTGAGCCAGACCGTGTACGGCCCGCTTCCCCTGGCCGGGCTGGACCTCGCGGCCGTCTCCGCGGCGGCGTACAGCGTGAGCCTGTTCACCCGCTGGCGGCACTCCGGCTTCGACCAGGTCTGGGTCAAGCGGCGCACCGATCAGCCGTACCGGGAGTTCCCGTGGGCGGCGCCGGCGGCCGGGCCGACGCACCCGGTGCCGGGGATGCCTGCGGTGAACTGCACCGAGCAGCTGGGGGTGCCGGGGCCGTGGCACGAGCGGCTGCCGCATTTCCGGGCGGAGTTCACGCCGAGCAGCGGGGAGGAGCTGCAGTCGGAGTATCTGCTGCCACGCGCGGACGCCGGGGAGGCGCTGCGCGCGCTGGACGGGCTGCGGGAGGCGGTGGCACCGGTGCTTCAGGTGTGCGAGGTCCGTACGGTGGCAGCCGACGAGCAGTGGCTCAGCCCCTCCCACGGCCGGGACACGGTCGCGCTGCACTTCACCTGGATCGCGGACGCGGCGGCCGTACTGCCGGTGGTGGGGCGGGTCGAGGAGGCGCTGGCGCCGTTCGGGGCCCGGCCGCACTGGGGCAAGGTGTTCACGGTTCCGGCGGCCGCGCTGCGGGCGCTGTACCCCCGGCTGGGTGAATTCGGGGTGCTGGCCGACGCGCTGGACCCGGCGGGCACGTTCCGCAACGCCTTCGTCCGGGAGGTGCTCGGCGACCCAGCGGGACCGGCGGGCGGGTCTCCCACCTGGGCCTGAGGCGTCGCGTCGCTCTCCGGCCATGGCCGTCCGCCCTACGGCAGACTTTGTAAACCCCCTTTCCTAACCCCTTGTCGAAAGTCTCTCCTAGTCATAGCCTTGCGCCGCGCCGGGGCCACGGGCCCCGCCATGGCCTGGAGGGATCGAGGAGAACATGTCGTCGGTGAAGCGCACGTCTCGCGACATTCGCACCGCGAACCGCTACGAGGTGCTGCGCCAGATCATCGCCGAGTCTCCCACGTCGCGGCAGGAGCTGGCGGCGGCCACCGGGCTGAGCCTCGCCACGGTCGCGACGCTGGTCGGGGAGCTGCTCGATCTGCGGCTGATCACGGAGGTGGGCTTCGAGGACTCGGCGGGCGGGCGCCCCCGGGGGCTCGTCGCCGTCAACACCGCGGGCGGCGCGCTGATCGGCGTCGACATCGCGGAGACCTACGTCCGGGTCGAGCTGTTCGACCTGGCGCTGAACGTGCTGGCCCGCGCGGACGAGGACATGCGGCCCGGGGAGAGCCGGCCGGAGCAGGTCGTCGGCCATGTCGCGGCGGCCGTCGGCTCGGTGGTCACGCAGGCCGGGGTCGAGGGCGCGCGCGTGCTCGGCGTCGGGGTGAGCGTGCCGGGGCAGGTGGACCGGGAGGGCGGGGTGTCGGAGTACGCCCCGAACTGGGACTGGCACGACGTCCCGCTGCTCGACCTGCTCGCGGAGCACATCGCCTACCCGCTCCACCTGGACAATCCGCTGCGGGCCTGCGCGGTCGCCGAGCTGTGGTTCGGTGCGGCCCGGGGCCGCGGGGACGCCGTCGTGGTGAACCTCGGTACGGGCGTCGGCGCCGGGCTGGTGCTGGGCGGCGGACTGCACCGGGGCGTCAGCAACAGCGCCGGGGAGTGGGGGCACACGACGCTGGTGCTCGACGGACGGCTGTGCCACTGCGGCAACCACGGCTGCGTCGAGACCTATGTCGGGGCGCCCGGCATCATGCTGCATCTGCGGGAGCTGAGCCCGCAGAGCACCCTGCTGCACCCCGAGGACCAGACCGCGACCATCGACGCCCTCGCCCGGGGTGTCGCCGACGGGGACCCCGTCGCGCTCAAGGTCGTCCGGGACACCGCCCGTTACCTCGGTGCCGGCATCGCCGACCTGGTCAACCTGCTCAACCCGGAAGTGGTCGTGCTCAGCAGCTGGGTGGCGGCCACCCTCGGCGAACCGCTCCTGGCCGAGGTGCGGGAGGCCGTTGCCCGGCACTCGTTGCGCCGTCCGCTGGACGCCGCCGAGATCGTCCTGTCCCCCATCCCGACCGACCCGGTGTGCCTGGGCGCCGCGACCTTCGCCCTCGAAGGGGCGCTGTCGTCCTTCAGCCAGCGGCCCACCAGGCGCGGCGCCCCCGCGAGGAGCCGTACCGCGTCGGCGTCGTGAAGGCGCGGGGTGCCCACCGCGCCGGCCCGGCATCGGGCCTGGCCACGGCGGTGACATCCCACTGAGCAGAGGGCCGTCGGACCCTGACCCGGCGGCCCTCGTACCCGTCTCAACTCCACCCCGGAACACCCACGTTCGGGCCCCCGAACCGAATACAACGCTTCGAACAGACTTCGTTCAACCCCTTGCCGAAGCCTTAGCCGAAGGTTAACGTCCCGCTCCGCAAGCCTCTTTGAGCCACGGGCACTGAGCCGCAGAGCCATGCACCGGCACAGCGCCGGGAGCCGTACTCGAGACAAGGACGTCAGCATGTCGGCAATGAGCAACAGGAACTTCGACCGCCGCACCGCACTGCGGGCCGCGCTGGGTCTGGCCGCCGCGGGCGGTCTCGCCGCGTGCGGCAGCAACAACGGCCGAGGCGGCGGTTCCGGGTCCGGCAAGGCCCTGACGCAGTACTTCCACGCGTACGGCGAGGCCGGCACCGAGCAGGCCATCAAGCGGTACGCGAAGGCCTACAAGGGCGGCAACGTCACCACGCAGTGGATCACCGGCTCCAACTTCGAGAGCAAGCTGTTCGCGTCCCTGCTCACCGACAAGGCCCCCGACTGCTTCGAGTTCCACCCGCAGCTGCAGCTGATCGAGAGCGGTCAGGTGGCGGACCTGAGCGACCTCATCAACCCGGTGAAGGACGACTTCAACCCGGCCGACATCCAGTCGCACACGGTCGACGGGAAGATATACGGCATCCGGATGATCGACGACCCGCAGTTCTTCTTCTACCGCAAGTCGATGTTCGAGAAGGCCGGTGTCGAGGTCCCCCAGACGCTCGACGAGCTGATCGCGGCCGCCGCCAAGCTGACCACGAGCAAGGTCAAGGGCGCCTACCTCGGCAACACCCTGCACTCCATCATCGACCCGCTGATCTGGTCGGCCGGTGCCCAGCACCTCGACGACAAGAACCAGATCGCCTACCACACGGACGCGGTCGTCGACGGCTTCAAGCAGCTGCGCAAGCTCTTCACCAGCGGTGACCTGCTGCTCGACGCCCCCACCGACTTCTGGGACCCGTCCGCGCTCAACCAGGGCCTGACCGCGATGCAGTGGTGCGGTATGTGGGCGATGCCGCAGATGCAGGAGGCGCTCGGCGACGACCTCGGCATCTTCCCGTTCCCGAAGGTCGGCGACGCGGGCAAGCTCTCGGTCTACAACGGCGGCTGGTCGATGTTCGTCAACGCCAAGGGCAAGAACGTCGACGAGACCAAGGAATACGTGAAGTGGCTGTGGATCGACCAGAAGGAGTACCAGGAGGACTGGGCGCTCTCCTACGGCTTCCACATCCCGCCGCGCAAGTCGATCGCCGAGTCCGCCGACAAGCTGAAGTCGGGTCTGCCCGCTGAGGGCGTCAAGCTCTTCAACGAGTACGGCAACTTCGACAACATCGGCTGGACCCAGGCGAGCCGGACCGCCATGGAGGACGTCATGGCCAACTGCGTGCGCAAGGGCGGCGACCCGGACAAGGAGCTCACCAAGGCCGACGCCAAGGTCAACCGTGAGCTGAAGAAGCTGTTCGGATAGGCCTGGGGACAGGTACCCACGACATGTCGACCATCACCAAGGACGGCGTCTCCAGCCCCGCCCCGGCGAAGGCCGCTCCGGCCAAGCCGCGGCGGGGGCTGCGGGGCTCCCCCACGCTCAACTTCTGGCTCTTCACCGGGCCGTTCCTGATCGGCCTGGCGGTCTTCGTCTACGCGCCGATCCTGTGGAGCCTGTGGCTCTCGTTCTTCGAGGCCCGCTTCACCGTCACCCCCGACAAGTTCGTCGGCCTCGAGAACTACGTCGTGATGCTCACCGACGAGGACTTCGTGGGGTCGCTCGGCACCTTCACCGTCTTCGCCGCGATCATCGTGCCGCTGACCTGGGCGACCTCGCTCGGGCTCGCGCTGCTGGTGAACCGGCTGCGGTTCATGCGGGCGTTCTTCCGCTCGGTGTTCTTCCTGCCGACGGCGGTCAGCTACGTGGCCGCCTCGCTGATCTGGAAGATGTCCATCTTCAACGGTGTCCGCTTCGGCCTGATGAACACCTTCCTGGGCATGTTCGGCATCGACAACACCGCGTGGCTCGCCAGCCCCGACCCGCCGTGGTACTGGCTGGTCATCGTGACCGTACGCCTCTGGCTCCAGGCCGGCTTCTACATGATCCTCTTCATCGCGGCCCTGCAGAACATCCCGCAGGAGATGTACGAGGCCGCCGCGATCGACGGCGCGAAGCCCGGCTGGCAGACGTTCTGGCACATCACTCTGCCCCAGCTGCGGGCGACCTCCACCGCCGTGATCCTGCTGCTCCTCGTGGCCGCCTACCAGGCGTTCGACGAGTTCTTCAACCTGCTGGCGAAGACCACCTGGGGCAGACCGCCGCTGATGGAGCTGTACTACAAGGCCCTCGGCGACAACCAGGACTACGGCGCGGGCAGCGCGGGGGCTCTGATCCTCACCGTGCTGATCTGCCTCGTCACCCTGCTCCAGGGCAAGATCATGGGATTCGGAAGGGGTGAGGAGTCCAAGTGACCACCACGACGACACCTCCGGCGGAGCGGGTGGTCGAGGCACCGGCCAGGCCGCGCAAGGTCCGCAGCGGCAATGTGATCGGCTCGACCGGTCTCTACCTCGCCACGGGCATCGCCGCCGTCCTCTTCCTCATCCCCTTCTATCTGATCGTCCGCAACGCGCTGATGACGGATCCGGAGATCACGGGCGAGGAGTGGAAGTGGTTCCCCACCGACATCCAGTGGGGGAACGTCAACGAGCCGTTCGACGACCCGTCGGTCGACTTCGCGCGCTCGCTGTGGAACTCGGCGGTCGTGGGCGTCCTGCACACCCTCGGCACCCTGCTGGTCTGCTCACTGGCCGGCTACGGTCTGGCGCGCATCCCGTACAAGCACGCCAACAAGGTCTTCTACGTCGTCCTCGGCACCCTGATGGTCCCGACGGCCGTGACGTTCGTGCCCAGCTTCGTGCTGGTGTCCTCCCTAGGCTGGATCGACACCTACCGGGGTCTCATCATTCCGGGGCTCTTCAGTGGTTTCACGTGCTTCCTGTTCCGGCAGTACTTCCTGGGGTTCCCCAAGGAGCTGGAGGAGGCGGCGCGGATGGACGGGCTCGGTTACCTGGGCGCGTACTGGCGGGTCGTCGTTCCCAACTCGCTGAACTTCTTCGCCGCGATGGCGACGATCACGTTCATCAGCGGGTGGAACTCCTTCCTGTGGCCCCTGGTCATCGGCCAGGACCCGAGCGCGTGGACCGTCCAGGTCGCGCTCTCGAACTACACGACCGGCCAGACCGTCAACTTCCATCTGATCTTCATGGCGACGGCCATTTCCATCCTGCCCCTGGTGTTCGTGTTCCTCTTCCTCCAGCGCTGGCTGGTGCAGGGCATCGCGCAGACTGGCATCAAGGGCTAGGAACCAGCAAGGAGACCGATGTCTTTCCGCACCACCGGTACCACCACATCCGTCGACTACGTCGAGGACGTGTCGCCGGGCAGCGGGGCCCTGCCGCCCCGCGCCTGGTACGCGTCCTCCGACGCCCGGTCCCTGTCCCTCAACGGTGACTGGCGTTTCCGGCTGTCGCCGACCGCCGACGCCGAGGACGACTCGTTCGCCGCGGAGGGGTACGACGCCGGGGGCTGGGCCCGGGTGTCCGTGCCGGGGCACTGGGTACTGCAGGGCGACGGCGCCTTCGGGGCGCCGATCTACACCAACCACCTGTACCCCTTCCCGGTGGACCCGCCCCGGGTGCCGACGGAGAACCCGACCGGCGACCATCTGCGGTACTTCGACCTGCCCGACGGGTGGCCCGCGGACGGCGGTGCCGTGCTCCGCTTCGACGGTGTGGAGTCCTGCGCCCGGGTCTGGCTGAACGGCAGGGACATCGGCGAGTTCAAGGGCTCGCGGCTCGCCCACGAGTTCGCGGTCGGGCATCTGCTGAAGCCCACGGGCAACGTGCTGGCGGTGCGGGTCCACCAGTGGTCGGCGGGCTCGTACCTGGAGGACCAGGACCAGTGGTGGCTGCCCGGTATCTTCCGCGACGTCACCCTGCTGCACCGCCCGGCGGGCTCCGTCCTCGACTTCTTCGTGCACGCCTCCTACGACCACGTGGGCGGCACCGGGACGCTGCGCGTCGACTCCGACGTCGACGGCCGGGTCCTCGTGCCCGCCCTGGACATCGATGTCGCGACGGGCGAGCCGGTGACCGTCCCGGTCGAGCCGTGGACCGCGGAGACCCCCCGCCTGTACGACGGCGAGCTGGTGACGGAGGGCGAGCGCGTCCCGCTGCGGATCGGCTTCCGCACGGTCGTGCTGGAGGACGGCCTGATCAAGGTCAACGGCCGCGCGATCCTCTTCAAGGGCGTCAACCGCCACGAGTGGCACCCGGAGAGGGGCCGCGCGCTCGACCTGGACACGATGCGCGCGGACGTGCTGCTGATGAAGCGGCACAACATCAACGCCGTGCGCACCTCGCACTACCCGCCGCACCCCGCCTTCCTCGACCTCTGCGACGAGTACGGACTGTGGGTGATCGACGAGTGCGATCTGGAGACGCACGGCTTCACCGAGCAGAACTGGCGGGACAACCCCGTCGACGACGACCGCTGGACCCCCGCCCTGCTGGACCGGGCGGCCCGGATGGTCGAGCGTGACAAGAACCACCCGTCGGTCGTGATGTGGTCGCTCGGCAACGAGTGCGGCACCGGTCGCGGTCTCACCGCCATGGCCGAGTGGATCCACGGCCGCGACGGCTCCCGACTCGTGCATTACGAGGGCGACTGGGACTGCCGTGACACCGATGTCTACTCCCGGATGTACGCCGACCACGCCGAGGTCGAGCGCATCGGCCGGGGCCTGGACGGCGGCACCCACAAGCGTCGCGGTCTGCCCTTCATCCAGTGCGAGTACGGCCACGCCATGGGCAACGGCCCCGGCGGCCTCGCCGACTACCAGCGGATCTTCGAGGCGCACGAGCGCCTCCAGGGCGGCTTCATCTGGGAGTGGATCGACCACGGCATCACCCACCCCGAGCTGGGCTACGCCTACGGCGGCGACTTCGGCGAGGAGCTGCACGACGGCAACTTCGTCTGCGACGGCCTGGTCTTCCCGGACCGGACGCCCTCCCCGGGCCTGGTCGAGTTCAAGAAGGTGATCGAGCCGGTCCGCATCGACGGCGACGGCACCGCCGGCACGGTCCGGGTGCGCAACGCGTACGACTTCGCGGACCTGTCGGAGCTGGCCTTCGAGTGGTCCTACCAGGTCGACGGGAAGACGCTGGAGGCGGGCGCGCTGGCGGTGCCCTCCCTGAAGCCCGGCGAGTCGGCCGAGGTGAAGCTGCCACAGCCGCCGTCCGGCGGGTCGGCGGGCGAGGCGCTGTGGACCGTACGGGCGCTGCTGGCCGAGGACACCGCGTGGGGCCGCAAGGACCACCAGGTGGCGTGGGCCCAGCTGCCGGTCGTGGAGCGGCCGTCGCCGGTCGTGGTGCCGGCCGACCGCCCCACGGCGAGCGAGAAGCTGATCCACCTCGGCCCGGCCTCCTTCGACGTCCGCACCGGCGCGCTGAAGACCATCGGCGGCGTCGACGTGACCGGGCTGCGCCTGGACGTCTGGCGGGCGCCGACCGACAACGACGCCGGGGCGGACTGGCAGCCGGACCCGCAGTACGGCCTGCTCTGGCGCAAGTTCGGCCTCCACCGCATGCGCCACCGCCTGGACGCCGTCGAGGTCGGCGAGGACGCGCTGACCGTACGGACCCGGGTGGCGCCGGCGGCGTGGGAGATCGGGCTGCGCACGACGTACCGGTGGACGTCGGACGGGACGCGGCTGAAGCTGACCGTGTCGGTGGACCCGGAGGGCGACTGGACGGTCCCGCTCCCCCGCCTCGGCATCCGCTTCGGGCTGTCCTCGGCGGACGCCGTGCGGTGGTACGGCGGCGGCCCCGGCGAGGGCTACCCCGACACCAAGTCCGCGTCCATGCTGTACCGCTGGCACTCCACGGTCGACGAGCTCCAGACCCCGTACGTCCGTCCCCAGGAGAACGGGGCCCGCCCCGACGTCCGCTGGGCGGAGCTGGGCGGTCTGCGGATCGACGGCGACCCGGAGTTCTGGTTCACCGCGCGGCGCTGGACGAGCGAACAGCTCGACGCCGCCGAGCACCTCACCGACCTGCGGGCCGGTGACACGGTGTGGGTCAACCTCGACCACGGTCAGATGGGCATCGGCTCCCAGTCCTGCGGTCCGGGTGCCCTGCCCCCGTACCACCTGCGGGCGGAGCCGACGGAGTTCTCGTTCGTGTTCTCGGAGACCCGCGACTGATTCCGGGGCTTCCCGGGCGAGCCGTTTGACGGCAGAGCCCGGATGGCCGGACGACGGGGGCCCGGGAACGGCATGCCGTTCCCGGGCCCCCGGTCGGTCGCTCCGGTCGCTCCCGCCGGTCAGTCCCGCTGTGCGCCCGCGGGCAACTGACGCAGCTGCATGGTCGACGCGGTGCTGGTGCCGAAGCCGTAGTCCAGCATCTTCGCGGCGTCGCTGTAGCGGCTGGTGGCGTTGAGCACGACACCGATGACGGTCTTGTCGCCGCGGGTGGCGGAGAAGACCAGACACGGTCCCGCGGGGGTGCTGGTGCCCGTCTTGATGCCGTTGGCGCCGCTGTAGGAGCCGAGCAGCTGGTTGGTGTTGTACCAGGTGTAGGTACGGGTGCCGCCGGTGCTCGTGGTCACGTAGCGCACGGTCTTCGTCGATTTGACGACGGCGCGGAAGGTCGAGTACTTCATCGCACTCCGGGCCAGCTTCGCCAGGTCCCGCGGGGTGGTGTAGTTCTCGCCGGTCGTCGAGATGCCGTCGAACGAGTCGAAGTGCGTGTTGGTCAGACCGAGGTCGGCGGCCTTCTTGTTCATCTTGCCGATGAACGACTTCACCCGCGCGGAACGGGTGTCACCGGTGCCGAAGGTGTCGGCGAGGGCGTACGCGGCGTCGCAGCCCGAGGGCAGCATCATCGCGTACAGCAGTTGCCTGACCGTCACAAGGTCGCCCGTCCTCAGGTCGGCGGTGCTCGCGCCCTTGGCCGTCACGTAGTCGCGGTACGCCTGCCTGATGGTGACCTTGCGGTCGAGGTCGAGACCGGTCTGGCTGAGGACCACCCGCGCGGTCATGATCTTGGTGGTGCTGGCCATCGGCCGCTGCGTGTCGGCGTACTTGCTGAACAGCTTGGTGCCGGTCGCGTTGTCCAGCAGGTAGGCGCCCTTGGCGCTGACCGTGGGCGCGGTCACCGCCTGGGCGGGCGAGGCCATGGGCGTGGCCAGCAGCACGGTACCCGCGGTCACGGCGATCGCCGCGGCCTTGCGCAGCGTCATCGCACCGGATCTTCGTGCGCCCGCACTCCGGCGCACACGCCTGCTCTTGTCAAAGGTCATCAATTCAAACACTCCGAAAAACACCTGAACCGGAATGAAAGCCATGGAGGCAGGCACAAAAGCACCCCTGTCCTTACATGGATCACAAGGGAGAGAATGGTTGCACAGTTCTCCCGTCGACCTTCGGGCACCCCTTTATGCGCATTCCCCGCCCGGAGACGGGGTCTCAGTGGTCCGCGCAGCACGGTGTCGGGTCCGGTACCTCGAACGGGACGACGGTGCCGCCGACGGCGGGCATCGCGGTGAGGACGAGTTCACCGTCGTGCCAGCGCGGGCGCACGTGATCCCGTGTCACCAGTTCGGTGTCCGGGGCGGGTTGGCCGGGCGAGCCCAGGACGGTCACGCGGGCGATCGCGGAGCGGGAGAGCAACTCCGCGATCGTCAGCGTGCCGGTGAGGGAGGAGACGCCCGGGTAGAGCACCGCGCGGCCCATCGGGTCGGGGATGCCGGGTGTCACCTCGTACCCCCGGGCCGTGAGCCGCTCCCGGGCGGTGCGCAGGAGCGGCTCCGACGGGAGTGCGAGGGACAGGGCGACGCGGGGCCGATCCCCGCGCACCAGGTGCGTGCAGCCGAACACGTCCTCGGGGAGGGCGAGTTCCGCGGCCAGCGTGTGGAGCAGGTGGTCGGCCGCGCGCAGGTCCCTGACTCCGGTGTCCACGGTGAGGGCGTCCCTCGTCTCGATCGCGTTCACGAGGGCAGGACCCACACCGGGTTGGAGTAGAACCACAGGTCGCGCCACGGGTCTGCGTCGCCGACGACGTCGATGGCGGGGCCCGCGGGGTCGACGGCCGCTCCCATCGCGCCCACGGCGGAGCGGTTGCCGTCGCTGCCGCGCAGGCGGACGTAGAGCGGGCGGTCGACCCGGCCGAGTTCGTAGGTGAGCCGGACCCTGCCGGTGGACTTGTTCACCTCGTACGACTTCACGACCTTCGCGGTCGACGCGGTGAAGGTGTCCTTGTCGGCGGCCTCGCCCGTCACATCGCCCTGGATGACGTCGACGCGAGCCAGTTCGGGGACGAAACCGGCCCAGTTGGGGCCGCCGGCGAGCGCCACGTCGACGCTCAGCGTGACCTTGGTGCCCTTCTTGACGTGCAGGGCGCCGCCGAGGGTGGCCCAGCGGCTGCCGCCCAGGACGCGGACGTCTAGGCCACTGATGAGCTGGCCGTGGTCGACCCAGACGCGGCCGGCGCGGATGCCCTCCATGACGGCGGCGTAGGTGAAGCCGTCGGCGCCGACGTGGGTGCGGCTGTACTGGCCGGGCCAGTAGTCGCCCTCGGTGAGGTCGATCCTGCCGCTGTAGACGGGATCGGTGTGCTTGCCGTTGGCGGTGTAGTCGCTGTCGGGGCCGCCGCGCTTGACTGTGTCCGTGTAGACGTTGTGGGAGTCGGAGTTGGCGGTGATCCACCAGGGCTTGCCCTCGGCGAGGAGGCTGTCCCACAGGCCGCCGACGGTGGCGGTCATCCAGTCGAAGCCGCCCCAGGTGCGGTAGCTCTCCAGGGGGTAACCGGCGAAGGAGTTGGCTCCCGGGCTGCCGTCGTAGAGACCGCGGGAGCGGCCCATGCCGACGGACTTCTCGATGCCGGCGGCCTGGTGGCCGGGCGCGCCCTCCATGCCGACGGCGATCCGGTGGGGCGCGGACGTGGCGTCGCGCCAGGCGCGGATCTCGTGCGGTGAGTCGATGCCCTTGCGCGCGGGGTGGTTGGCGAGCATCAGGATGTCCTTGACCTTGCGTCGCCGGACCTGCTCCGCAAGGAAGTTGAGGCCCGCGATGGCGAGGGCCTCGTTGGCGGGCGTCGAGTCGGTCGCCTTCTTCACACCGCCGTCGTAGTCGGTCTCGAACTGCTTGAGGACGGAGACCTCGTTCCTGCCGGGGTGCACGAAGACGGTGCCGTGCTCGGCGGCCGGGATGTTCCACTCCAGGCCCTGGAAGACGAGGGTGTCCTCGTACGCGGCCCGGGCCTGCTTGATGTCCGGGTTGACCTTCTCGACGCCGATCTTGGCGTGGGTCTCGTTGCCGTGGTCGGTGATGACCATCCAGTCCATGCCGTGCCTTGCGCCCTGGCGGACCTGGTCGACGACGCGGTACTTGCCGTCGTTGCTGTACTGGGTGTGGATGTGGTGGTCACCGGCCAGCCACAGGAACCCGCCGCGCTTACGGCTGTTCGTGGTGGCGTAGGCGGGGGCGGCCGCCGCCTGGCCGAGGACGCTCGCGGCGGTCAGGCCCGCGCCGAGGAGACCGGCGCGGCGAAGGAGGCCACGTCGGGACTGCTGCTCGGGGGTCAGCGCCTCGTCGGGCACGGAGGTGTCGAAGGCGGCGGGGAGGGCAGCCGCCGCCCCGTGCTCGTGCTCGTGGTCGTGCCCGTGGTGGTGATGCCCGTGGCCGTGCGCGTGCCCGTGTCCCATGAAACGCCTCCTGGATGCCGCTGCCTTCTGCGACTGCCTTCCGCGACGCGACGGCGCCGCCTGTGGAGGATCGAGGCGAAACATGAACGTTGAACGATCAGGAAGTTACTGTCGGGTTCACTGGGTGCGGCGGATCGCCACGCCCTCCACTGTTTCCCCAACTTACCTTGCACGTCACACTAGTTGACACTGAACCTGAACAGCGTTCATCTTCCCCTCATCCCTGCCCCGCCCCCGGAGAGTCCCCCATGAGAAGACTGATCGGCACCCTCGCGGCCGCCGCACTCGCCGTCACCGGCCTCGCGACCACCGGCGCGGCCCCTGCCGCAGCCGCCACCACCGGCACGTTCAACGTGCTCACGTACAACGTCGCGGGCCTCCCGGAGGGACTGAGCTCCGGCAAACCGGCGACGAACACCCCACTGATCTCTCCGCGCCTCGGGGCGTACGACATCGTCAACGTCCAGGAGGACTTCAACTACCACGCCGCGCTGTACGCGGGCGACGACCACCCGTACCGCACGGCGACCAGCGGCGGAGTGCCCTTCGGGGACGGCCTCAACACCCTCTCGGACCTGCCCTTCGAGGACTTCGAGCGGGTCAAGTGGAACAAGTGCACCGGCACCAACTGCCTTACCCCCAAGGGCTTCTCACTGGCCCGGGTGAGGCTCGCCGAGGGCGTGTTCGTCGACCTCTACAACGTGCACACCAACGCCGACTCCGACGACGCGGCCATGGCCGCCCGCCGGGCCAACATCACGCAACTCTCCGACTTCATCAAGGCGAACTCGGCGGGCAACGCGGTGATCGTCATGGGCGACACCAACACCCGCTACACGCGCTCGGGCGACAACATCCGCACGCTGCTGTCGGACAACGGGCTGCGCGACCCGTGGGTCGACCTCGTCAAGGGCGGTACGCCGCCGGCCCAGGGCAGTGACGCCCTGGTCTGCGCCACCACGGCCCCGGCCCAGGACTGCGAGGTCGTCGACAAGGTCCTCTACCGGGACAGCGCCGTCGTGGACCTGACCGCCACGCGCTACCACAACGAGTGGGCGACGTTCCTCGACGCGGCCGGGAAGAACCTCTCCGACCACTTCCCGCACACCGTCGACTTCTCCTGGGCCGTCAACTCCCGGCTCGGGGCGAGCGACTTCTTCGGCGGCCCGCACGGCACGGCGTTCAACGACGCGGACGACCTCCCGTCGACGGTCTCGCCCCGCACGCTCACCCTGCGCGGCGCGTCCCGTCTCGACGCGGTGTCGCTCACGCACGACGGCGGTACGACGCTCACCCACGGCGGCGCCGGCGGCACGGCCGCCTCGCTGACCCTGGCGCCCGGCGAGCACCTGACCTCGGTGAAGCTCACCCAGGGCAAGAAGGACGGACACACCCGGATCTTCTCCGCCGCCTTCACCACCGACCAGGGCCGCACCCTCGCCTCCGGCACGCCCACCGGCGACACCCGGACCTTCACCGCTCCGGCAGGCCGGCAGATCGTCGGCTTCACCGGCCGCTCGGGCACCGAGATCGACAAACTGGGCGTCCTGTACGCACCGATCCGCTGACCGTGGCGCACGGGGACCTGGCCGGCACCGTCCGTCCGCGCCAGGTCCCGTACCCGACGGGCCCGGTCTCAGTCGAAGCCCAACCCGTTCTCGTCCAGGGCGTTGAAGACGGTCACGGTGGCCGCGTCGAAGACGAGACGAACGTCGACACCGCCGAGGGCGAGGTCGTCCGCTCCCTCCCACGCGCGGAGTTCGACGCCCCGGAGCACCGCCCCGCGCAGGGCCCGCAGTGCGGGCAGCGGCTCGCGGCGCCACCCGAGGTCGAAGCCCGGCCAACGAACCGGCCGGGCGGTGTCGATCGTGTTCCACGTCAGCGACAGGTCATCGAGCTTCCAGTGGTTGACCTCCACCTGTACGCCCTCGAAGTCGAACAGCACCGGACAGTCCGGGAACCACTCGTCGTCCCGCAGGTCCCACACCAGCAGGCTCGCGGTCAGGGTGCGCCCGATGAGGCCGCGCAGCCGTCGGCCGTGTTCGCGGTCGGTCTCGTCGCGTCCGTTCAGCCACCGGGGGCGGTAGCCCGGAACGCCGAAGTCGAACAATGCCTGCCTCCCTGCACCGGGTCGTGTCCGCGAAGTCCCGCCACACGCGGCGGGCGGGACCGCCTGGTGCGGTGACCGGAAAGGCGAGCCGGAGAACCCTTCGGGCCACAGCCCTCAAGGACCCCTTAGGCTGTCGCCCGCACAGCGCAGGCGCACAGAACACGAGGTGGTCGCCCATGCCCAGAACCGGCCTCACGACCGAGCGGTTGGTCGCGGCCGCGGCCGATCTCGCGGACGAGGTCGGGTTCGAGAATGTCACGCTGTCGGCGCTCGCGCGGCGGTTCGGGGTGAAGGACGCGAGCCTGTACTCCCATGTCAGGAACCTCCACGATCTGCGGACCCGCGTCACGTTGCTGGCCGGCGGCGAGATGATCGAGCGAATCGCGGAGGCGGTGGCGGGGCGGGCCGGGAAGGACGCACTGGCCGCGTTCGCGGGGGCCTACCGGGCGTACGCGCTGGAGCGGCCGGGGCGGTACGCGGCCACCCAGGCACGCATCGACCAGGACCTGCTGACCGCCTCGCCCACCTTCCGCCGCACCGCCGAGATCACCTACGGCATGCTCCGCGCCTACGGCCTCGAAGAACCCGATCTCACCGACGCCGTACGCCTGCTGCGCAGCACCTTCCACGGCTACTGCGCCCTGGAGGCCGGCGGCGGCTTCGGCGCGGTCCGCGACGTCCGGGCGTCCTGGGACCGGGCGATCGAGGCCCTGCACGTGGCCCTGGAGAACTGGCCTCGTGAGGCGCCGGCTCGGGAGACCGGAAATCCACGCGACGCCCCACGGCCGAGCCTGTGACCGAGCTAAGTGGACGCCGTCCTCTTCTTCGGTGCTGGACACAGGGGTCGCGGTGGTGCCGAAGCCGGCCCAGGCGGAAGTGCCGGGCTGCAGGCTGTGGGTCTCACTCGCGCGGGTCGGCTCGGCGGCGTCGCGGCCGGCCTGGCAGCCGAGAATGGACAGCAGGTCCTTCTCGGCCAAGCGACCGTTGACCGCGGCGGTGCCCAGCGCGCCGTCAACTGCCTCCGGGCAGTTCGGCTTTGACAAGGTGATGGCCTCGGGCATCTTGGCCTTGATCCGGCGGGTGCCGGCAGTGGCGGCCTCCACCACCCAGCTCGCGGCGCCGGGGCCGATCATCAAGAACGCGGCCTCGGCGGCACTGGCCGCCTTCGGGGTGCGGTCGCCGTCCTTGCCCTCGCGCTGGTCGCCGCCTCGACCGGGCCGACGTCGAGAGGTGTTCGACGTCACAGCGTGTTCCCGTCGGCCCGGGCCGGGCCGCACCCGGCGGCGAACTCGCCCTCGCCCGGCGCACCGTCGACCGGGGCCCTGGCCGAGCCGTCATCACCCAAGCCGTACTCACCCCGGCGAGACAGCGCTGAAAGCGCGCGATGAAGGAATCAGGCCGGCCTCCCGCCCATGGCTTCGCGTCGAGACGCACGAGCGCGCCGCTCACCAGCTGATCATCGCTCCGTCGTCGTCAGGGCCACCACTCCCTCCCCGTGCGTCTCCACGGATCGGCCGCCCTCACCCGGCACCGTGAAGTTCACCACTCACACAGCACCGGCCGCCAGGCGAATTCCCGCCGTACGTTCGTACGCGGGCGGCGGCCCCAAGCGTCGGCCGTCGCTCGTCCGGGTGCGACAGCGACAGCGTCGAACGCCTCCGCCGGCTCCGCCTCGCCCGCTCCAGCACACCTGATCCTCCGGGCCGACAAAGCCCGGAAACAGGGAGTTGACAATCGGCAGAGCCCTGGGGGCCCTGATGGCTTCACCCTCCACCTACGCGACAAAACCCGCCAACTGTGCGGGGTCACCGTGGGGCGGCCTCCTCACGCTTCACGTTTTCGATCTATGCTTCTGCTGCCCGCCTGAGGCTTTTTGGGGAGTCATCATGTCCTGTGACCCATGTGGCATGCACGCAACCGGGAAAGCGACGCAGCTTGGCAGAGAGCGACACACAGGCCCGATTACCGAAGGCCGTGAACCCCTCGGCATCCCATTGCGAATGAGTTCGGCTCGATTCCACTCGTTATCCCGGAGCGCCTTCGGTTCGAACAGGCGTCGTGATCAAGCCAACACAGAGCACACCGGCTGCTGTGCGATGGCGTCGTCCGGTGCCGGAATACCCGGTGCGCCGCTTCAACGTTTCGTGAAATCCGAAGCGAGTATGACCGCTCAAGGTTTGAACAGAATTTTTCCCTTGAAGTGGGCCTCGTGTTCTGCGTCACCTCCTTTCTCGCACAGTCGGCATCGCCGCACCGTCGGTCGCCGCCGCACCGCCCTGCCGGTCTCCGCACCCGAGGCCCGGACCGGGAGGCTCCCAGTGGGCGGACGAGTCGCCCGAGATGCACATGTTGGAGCCGAAGACGGGGACGGAACGAGGCAGCGATGATGAACAGGCCGACGACAGCACCCGACACGGCCATGGCGTTCGACGAGTACATGTTCGGGTTGTATGAGTGGATTCTGGAACGGGACCACTTCGACCCGCAGAACGCCGCGGAGGGTCTGGGGCTGGCACCGGATCAGATCAGCGCCGCCTTCCAGCGCCTGGTCGTACTCGGGTTGGTGCGCGTGGACCCGCACAACAGTCTGCGCGCCCGAGCCGTCGACCCCGACGCGGTGGCGCTGCGCCACACCATGCCCCTGCGCGACACGATACGCAGCGAGCAGGAGAAACTGGACCGGCTGACAGCCGACTTCAACCGACTGCGGGACACCTTCCTGCGCCCTCGGCACGTCGAGGAGAAGCACGTCACGGTCGTCCCCAACCTTGACGAAGTACGTGCCGCGCTCACCAGGGCCTCGGTGGACTGCCGCGAAGAGATGCTCTCCATACAGCCCGGCGGAAACCGTCAGCCCGAAGCGCTCCAAGAGGCCTGGCAGCGAGACCACGACCTGCTGTCCCGCGGCATAACGATGCGCACCATCTACCATCACACCGCCCGCTTCAACGGTCCCAGCCTCGCCTACATCGCTGAAGCCACCGCTCTCGGCGCCGAATACCGCACCGCCCATGAACTCTTCGGACGTCTCATCGTCTTCGACCGCTGCAAGCTCGCCTTCATACCCATGCAGGACAACGAGGACGGGGCGGTCATCATCCACGAACCGTCAATCGTCGCTTATCTGCGGGGTCTCTTCGAGACGGTCTGGGCGCGGGCGACACCCGTCAGCTCCACACCGACCGACTTCGAACAGGTCGCCAAGGAACTCGATCAGACCATCGTCGAACTGCTGAGAGCGGGTCTGAAGGACGAGACAATCGCTCGGCGGCTTGGAATGTCCCTGCGGACCACGCGCCGTCACATCGCCGACATCATGAAACACCTTGGTGCCGAAAGCCGTTTCCAGGCCGGTGCTTTGGCGGCTCGGTTCTACGGGGAACTGGGCTGACGCGCGAGCGACGACACCCACCGGCCGCTCGGTGAGCGTGGCCGCCCTCATATGCCGCCGTTGATGCGGCACACGTCAGGGATCCATGAGCGGACCGGGGAGCCCTCGACCGGTGCGTACACCTGCTGGGCCGCCTCGCGGAGGGATTCCACGAACGTGATCGCCCGTTCGCTCAGCCGTGCGTCCGCCAGGTTCTTCACTCCTATCGCGAGGTGCGGACGGTCTCCGATGATCTCGACGGGGGCGACTCGCCCACCGCCCGAGGTCTGTACCGAATGAGGATGATGAGTGAACGTGAACCCCACTCCGGCACTGGCCAGACTGTGCATCGACTCCATGCCCGTCACACGGATCACCGGCGGCATGGACACCCTGTTCTGCCGGAAGACGGCCTGGACATAGCGGTGATGTCCGCTCGTGCCGGGCAGGTCGAGCAGCAGGAGCGGTTGATCCGCGAAATCTTCCAGGGAAGCGTATTTCGAGGTGGCCAGAGGATGCCTCTCGTCGACGAGCGCGTACAGCGACGGTGTGGCCACCTCCGTGAACCTGGTCTCCTCCGTGAACTTGGCCACCTCCGTGAACCTGGTCTCCTCCGTGGCGGCGAAATCGTAGGTCACGACCAGTTCGCAGACTCCGTCGCGCAGCAGATCGTCCGGGGACCGGGTGTCATGGACGCTTACCTTCAGCCCGGGGTGCGACCGGGCGAGCCCGGTCAGGGTTCGCGGGATCAGGAAGGGGGTGAGCGTACAGCACGACCCGACGTCCAGATGGCCTGTGCCGCTTCCCTGGAGCCGGCTGCTGTGGTCCTTCAACTCGCGTGCCTGTCGGAGGATCTTTCGCGCGTCGTCGAGGAGCTGCCGTCCGTCCGAGGTGAGGGTGACCCCCTTGGTGCGCCGGCGCAGCAGCAACTGGACACCGAGCTGGCGTTCCAGCCGCTGCATGGCGGAGGACACCGCCGACTGGGACGCGTGCAGTCGGGTCGCGGCTTCGGAGATGTTCTCGGTCTCGGCGATGGTGACGAAATAGAGCAGCTGTGTGAGGCTGAATTCCGGCCGGCCATTCACACGAGCCCTCCTTTGTCTCGGGCAGGTCTCACTGCGGAAGGGAAGATCGGGTTTCCGGTCAGATGGCCGAACAGGTCCGGCCCTCGGCCAGGGCCGCACGGTCGAGCTTTCCTCCCGCCGTGCGCGGCATGGCCGAGAGCAGGGTGTAACTCGCGGGACGCATCCACTGCGGCAGCAGTCGCTCGGCCCGTTCGCGGACCTGTCGGGCCGTCCCGGTGGCCGTCATCCGCACATAGGCGTCGAGAAGCGAACCGTCGCCCCTGCGGCGCCGGACCACCGCGCACTCCAGGACCTCGGGGTGCTCGGCCAGTACCGCCTCGATCTCGCCCAGCTCCACCCGGTAGCCGCGGATCTTCACCTGGAGGTCCGCGCGGCCATGGAACTCCAGACGGCCGTCGGGCGTCCAGCGCGCCCGGTCGCCGGTGCGGTACATGCGCGAGCCGTCGCCGGCCCACGGATCCGGCAGGAAGTTCTCCGCGGTGAGGCCCGGCCGGCCGAGATAGCCCCGGGCGACCTGCGTCCCGCTGATGTAGATCTCCCCGGTGGTCCCGACCGGGACATGCCGGAGCCAGTCGTCCAGCACCCGGACGGTCTGGCCCGGGAGCGTGCTGCCGAGGTGCGGGGCCTGGTCGCCCCGGACCAACGCCGCGGTGGTGTCGACGGTCGTCTCCGTGGTCCCGTACACGTTCACGGCGTCGAGCCGGCCCGCCAGCGAGGCGATGCGCCGGTGCAGCTTGGGCGAGAGGGTCTCGCCCCCCACCCACAGCCGCAGCCCGCTGCCGTCGCCGAGCAGGCGACCGAGGTGCGGGAGGACGTACTCCAGGTGGGACGGCGTGATGTCGAAGTCCGTCAGCCGCTCCTCGGCCAGCGCCAGGGCGAGGCCCTTCGGGTCGAGCCGTACGGTGTCGTCGAACAGCACGAGGGTGTCGCCCCGGCAGATGCGGATCCACTGCTGGACCGAGGCGTCGAAGGAGGGGCTCGCGTTCCAGCCCACGCGTCCGGCGCCCGCGCGGATCGCGCCCGACTCCTCCAGCCCGGCCAGCAGCCCGGCCAGGGACCGATGGCTGACCTGCACACCCTTGGGGCGACCCGTGGACCCGGAGGTGTAGATGACATAGGCGCAGTTGTCCGGGTGGGCGGGGGCGCCGGGCTCAGCCCGCCCGTGGTCGTCCGCGGAGTCGTACGCGCACTCGTACGCGTCCTTCTCCAGCCGGATGACGTCGACGTCCCCGCCGCAGACCTCGCCGGGGAGGAGGTCACCCCTGGTCACCAGCAGCTTCGTGCCACTGTCGCCGACCATGTACGCCAGCCGGTCCGCCGGGTAGGCCGGGTCCAGGGGAAGGTAGGCCGCGCCCGTGCGCAGGACGCCGAGGATCGTCGCGAGGAGGTCCGCCGAGCGGGGCAGGCAGACGGCGACGACCGTCTCGGCCCCGGCCCCCCGCGCGGCGAGCCGCCGGGCGACGGACCGTGCCCGCAGGTCGAGTTCCGCGAAGGACAGAACGGTCTTCCCCTCGACGACCGCCGCCGCGTCCGGCCGCTCCTCCACCGCTTCGGCGAAGCGGTCCAGCACGCCCACCGGAGTCCGCGTCGGCGCTGCACCCACACCCCGACCGGCCACCTCCGCCTCGTCCCGCTCCTCCTGCAGGGGCAGCCGGTGCAGCGGGGTGTCGGGGCGCGCCGGCCCGGAGCGCAGGAGCAGGGAGTAGCGCCGGGCCAGCGCCTCGGCCGTCGACCGCTCGAACAGGTCGACGGAGCAGTGCACATGGAAGGCCAGGCCGCCGTCGCCCCGCCGGGCGTAGTCGAGCGCGAGGTCCTGGCCGACGGTGTCGCCGTGTGCCGCCGGCGGACCGTCCCCGCTCGCTCGTACCGGCTCGTTCCGGGTGAAGGTCACCTGTGCCGGGCCCCGGGGTGCGGCGGCCTCGGGCGCCGACGCGGCCCGGTCGAGGACGGCGTGCCGCGAGGTCGTGTCCAGCAGGCTCCTGAAGGACGCGGTGGGCGAGACGTGGGCGCTCAGGGGCAGCAGAGGCGCCGGGGAAGTGCCGGGCGCCGACGCGAGGACGGGCCAGCCGTCCGCCGGGGACACATGGACAACGAAGTCCGGCTGGCCCGACCACCGGGCCAGTTCCGCTGTGAAGCCCATCAGGAGGGCGGCGTGGAGGCAGGTCCCGGACACGGAAGCCAGCGCTTCGAGGGCGGCGGTGTCCGCGGGCGGGAGCCCGAACGCCACCCGGTGCCGCTCGGTGGAGCGGGTCTCCGGGCGCGGCCGGTCGGCGGGCAGGGCCACGGCGCCGGGGCCGTGCGATCGCGGGTCGGTCATTCGGCGTCTCCCCGGTCGCCGTGAGACCCGTGCCCGGCCCGCGGAACGGTGGTGAGGGTATCCCCGAGCAGCGCCTCGTACCGCAGGCCGCCCAGCCAGTCGGCGGTGACGTTCGCGTAGTCGCCGGCGCACGCCTCGTCGAGCTCCGTCCAGAGCCCGGCCAGCCGCCGCCGTGCCGAGGAGCAGTACACATGGGCCAGCTCCCGCGCCCCGGACGACCCGTCGGCGTCGTCGGTGGCCGTGCGGGCGAGGACGGCGCCCATGGTGAGCAGTTCGTTGGCCACCCGGTTCAGGGTGAGGACCGTGTGCTGGCGGCCGAACAGCTCCGTACGGTCCTGGTGGCGTGCGGTCAGCTCCCGGCAGGTCGCGGCCAGCCGGGCCGCCTGGTCGGTGACGTACTCGGCGTGTTCGGCGCAGGGGCCGGTGAGCGCCTTCACGACGCGCTCGGTGGCGTCGGCGCCGTCCCCGGCGGGTGTCCGGTGGTAGTTCCCGTCGTAGTAGCAGTCGGTGAGGCGGATCTGTCCTGCCAGGAAGTCCACCAGGTAGTCGACGCCGCCGGAGATGCGCAGCCCTCGGGCGTCCCGGTGGAAGCGCTCGACGGGGAGGGGCTCGGCGCCGCGGCGGGCCTTGCTGGCCGCGGTCTCGTATCCCTCTCCGCCGAGCAGCCCCATGGTGCGCTCGACGATCCGCCAGCAGGTCACGGACGCCACGTTCTTCAGCGCCGCGTGCTCGTGCAGGACGTCCGCTCCACGGCCCAGCATGGTCCAGCGGACCAGGCTCTCGATGGCGTACGTGTCCGCCACGGAGAGGGCGATGACGCGCTGGACCTCCGGGAGGGAGCCCAGTGGGCGGCCGTCGATGGTCCTGCGGACGGTGAACCGCCGTGACCACTGAAGACAGAGGCGGGCGATGGCCAGGGACGGGGGGACGATGCTCAGGGTGCGGGCCAGATAGATGAACTCCTTCATCTCCCGCGCCAGACGTTCGACCTCCGTGCCGCCCAGCATGCGCGAGGCGGGCACCTTGACGTCGGTGAGCTTCAGGTTGGCGATGGGGGCGCCGTTCATGCCCATGAAGTCCTGGCGTTCGACGACCTCGAGTCCGGGTGTGGTGGCGTCGACGAAGAACGACGCGCTGCGCGCCACACCGTCGTCGTCGACCACGGTGGCGGTGACGTCGAGGAGGTCGGCGACCGCGCCGTTGCCGATGTACACCTTCTCGCCGTTCAGGACGTACGCGCTGCCGTCGTCCACCGGGGTCGCGGTCGTCGTCTGGAGGCGGTTGCCCGCTCCGGCGGGCTCGGTGTCGGCCCTGCCGGAGAAGTTGCCCTGCGCGACGTGGGCGCGGATCGTCTCGCGCAGGGGTCCGTCGTCGAGCATGTTCAGATAGGCGCCCGCGCCGAAGCCGTTGCCGATGCCCATCATGTTCGCGACGGGCAGCGACCAGCTCGCCGCGGCCTCGATCAGCCGGTAGGTGTTGAACGCCGACAGCCCCCGGCCGCCGTCCTCCTGCGCGGCCATCAGTCGCAGGCAGCCCCGGGTGCGCAGTTCCTCGATCACGTCCTTGGGCAGGTCGCGGGAGGCGTCCACCTCGGTGGGGTCGACCTTCTCGCGCAGGAACCGGGTGAAGTCCGCCACGGCCTCGTCTCCCACGCGCCGGTCGTCGTCGTCCTGCTCCGGGAAGGGGACGAGCAGATCCCAGCGCAGCAGGCCGAGGAAGAGCTCATTGGACAGGCTCGGTCCCGGCTCCGAGGTGCCGGCGGACGGTGTCGAGGATGATGCCGAGGAGTTCCTCACTGTGTTCCCTCAGGTAGAAGTGGTCACCGGGCAGCACATGGGTGCGCGGCGGGCGGGTGCTGTAGCGCTCCCAGAACTGGAGAAGTTCGGTCTCCGGGTCCTCGGCACCGCCCAGGAGGATGACGGGGAGGTCCAGGGGGAGCCCCGGTGTGTACTGGTAGGTGTCCAGGACGCCGGCGTCCCCGCGCAGGGACCGCAGCACGATGTCCCGTAGTTCCGGGTCCTCGCGCACGACGGCGGGCAGGGGCCCGGCGGCTTCGACCGTGCGCAGGAAGAGCTCGTCGTCCAGATGGTGCGTGGGCGGCTCGTGGGGCTGGAGGTGGGGGGCACCCATGGCGGACACGAACAGCGCGACCGGCTGCGCGCGCCCGCGCTCCCGCAGGGCCCTCGTCGCCTCGTACGCGGTGAGGGCGCCGAGACTGTGGCCGAAGAATGCGAACGGCGCGTCGAACTCGACCTCGGACACCAGCGCGTCGACCAGGCGGTCCATCGTGGTGTACGGCGGTTCGTCGAGGCGGCTGCCCCGGCCCGGCGCCTGCACGCCGAGCACCTCGACTCCTGGCAGCCGGCCGGTCCACCTCATGTACTCGCTGGGGGCGGCGCCGCTGTGCGGGAAGCAGTACAGCCGTAGCCCGGCCGCCGCGTGCGGCTTGCGGCGCAGCAGCCAGGGGGATGCTCGGCGGTGCGTCGGGACTCCGTTCACGCTTGCGGCTCCTCGGGGGTGAGGTGCGGCAGCAGCTGGGCGACGCTCGGCGCGAGGAGGATCGTGCGTACGGTGACCTTCACGCCGAACTCCAGGCCGATCAGCGACGCCAGCCTGACCGCGATCAGGGAGTCGCCACCGGCCTCGAAGAAGTTGTCGTCGGCGTCGATCTCGGGCAGCCCGAGGACCTCGCAGAACGCCTCTGCCAGCCGTTCGGCCAGGTCGCCGTCGCGGGACGCCGTCGTCGCCTCGGTCACCGGGGCCACGTCCTGGTGAGCTGTCCCGGCCGCCGAGTGGGCCGGCTGTGTCCGCGGTGCCCCGGCCGTGGGGGGCCGCCCGGGCTGCTCGGCCGGGGTGGGGGCGTAGCGCCGCCTTTGGAAGGGATACGCCGGCAGCACGGCCCCGCGCCGGTCGGTCTGGTGCAGCGGGTCCCAGGTGAGGGGCAGGCCGTGGGACCAGAGGCCGCCGGCGGTGTCCAGCACCGCCGCGCGCGCGGAGGTCCCCTCGGCCGCGTGCGGCAGGCTGGAGAGCACGACGTGGTCGTCCGACAGGGCCCGGTGACGACGGGTCAGGGTGGACAGGGTGTGTCCCGGCCCCACTTCGAGCAGGACGCCGCTGCCGCCGTCGAGCGCCGTGGACAGCGCGTCGTCGAACCGGACGGTGTGCCGCAGATGTGCGGCCCAGTACCGGGGATCTCGGACCTCGTCCGCGGTCACCGCCCGCCCGTGGGTGTCGGAGATCCAGGGGATGACGGGTTCCCGCAGTTCCACGGTGCCCAGGATGTCGGTGAACTCGTCCAGGACGGCGTCGACCAGGTGGGAGTGGGCCGCGCTGGAGATGTGCAGCCGCCGGGAGTCGGTGTCCCGTTCGGTGAGGACCTCCTGGAACCTCGCGATCGCCTCGGCGGGGCCGGACACCACGCACTGCGCGGCGCCGTTGACGGCCGCGAGCGACAGTCCGTCGGTCAGCAGGGGGTCGAGTTCGGCGGGCGAGAGGGAGACCGCCAGCATGGCTCCGGCGGGCAGGGCGCCGAGCAGCCGGCCGCGCTCGACGACCAGGGTCAGCGCGTCCGCCACCGAGAGGACCCCGGCGGTGCACGCGGCGGCGTAGGCCCCGAGGCTGTGGCCGAGCACGCTCGTCGGAGCCGTTCCGAGGGACTGCCACAGCCCGGCCAGCGCGTGCTGCAGGGTGAACAGCACCGGTTGGGCCACCCGCATCGGGACCAGGCTCTCGCGTGCGGCCGCGAACTCCTCGGGCTGGTCCGGGTCGGCGAGCAGCGCGGCGCGTACGGCTGCTCCGAGGTCCGGGCCGAGGAGGTCGACGCAGAGGTCGACCCGTTCCCGGAAGGCCGGGGACCACGCGTACAACTCCCTTCCCATGCCCGGGTGCTGGCCGCCCTGCCCGGGGAAGAGGAAGGTGAGCCGCGTGGTGTCGGAGCGGCGCCGGGCCCGGCCGGCCGCCGTGCGCAGCAGCCGGGCGGCGGTCGTGTGGTCCGCTCCGACCGCGTGCAGCCGGTGGGGGTGTTCGCGTCTGCCGGTCTGCAGGGTCCGGGCCACGTCGGCGAGCGGGGTCCCGGGGTGCTTCGTCAGATGGTCGGCCAGCCGCGCGGCGGACGCTGCCAGCCCCTCACGGGTCGGCGCGGACAGGGGCAGCAGCTGCGGGCCCGTGTCGGTGTCCCGCTGCCGGGGCGGGGCGGGCGGCGGGGCCTGCTCCAGGACGACGTGGGCGTTGGTCCCGCCGATGCCGAGCGAGTTGACACCCGCCCGTCGTGGGCCGTCATCGTCGGGCCACGGGGTCACCTCGGCGTTCACCACGAAGGGGCTGGAGTCGAGGTCGAGCTCCTTGCCGGGCGACACGAAGTGCAGGGTGGCGGGGATCCGGCCGTGCTCCACGGCGAGCGCCGCCTTGATCAGGCCGATGACGCCGGAGGCCGTGTCGGTGTGCCCGATGTTGGACTTCACGGA
This sequence comes from Streptomyces sp. NPDC030814, assembly GCF_055572155.1. NCBI lineage: Bacteria > Bacillati > Actinomycetota > Actinomycetes > Kitasatosporales > Streptomycetaceae > Streptomyces > Streptomyces sp. NPDC030814. Next base: position 495,722 of record NZ_JBVIDX010000001.1, on the reverse strand, counting down.
CCCGATCCGGCAGTAGCCGACGCGGTCGGTGTCGGCCCGGAAGGCCTTGGTGAGGGCAGTGATCTCGATCGGATCGCCCATGGGGGTACCGGTGCCGTGGGTCTCCACGTAGCCCACCGTGCCCATGTCGATGCCCGCCACCGCGTAGGCCGTACGGATGGCGGTGGTCTGGCCGGTGACGCCGGGGGCGGTGAAACCGACTTTGTCGAGGCCGTCGTTGTTGACGGCCGAGCCGCGGATGACCGCGTGGATGTGATCGCCGTCGGCGCGCGCGTCGGAGAGCCGTTTGAGTACGACGACGCCCGCGCCGTCCGCTCCCACGGTGCCCTGGGCCGCCGCGTCGAAGGGGCGGCAGTGGCCGTCCGGGGAGAAGATGCTTCCCTCAGGCGGGACGACCACCGGGTGGGGTGTGCGGATGCTGACGCCGCCGGCCAGCGCGAGACCGCATTCGCCGGTGAGCAACGCCTGCACGGCGACGTGCACGGCGACGAGGGAGGTGGAGCAGGCGGTCTGAACCGTGATGGCCGGGCCGGTCAGTCCGAGCTTGTAGGAGACCCGGCTGGTCAGGAAGTCCGGGCCCGTGGCGAGTTGGAGATGCCAGTCGGGCACCACGCCCTTCACGGAGGGGTCCGCGCGGAGCTGGTCCACGTACGAGGACGCGCCCGAGCCCGCGTACACCCCGATCGGGTCGCGATAGGTGGCCGGGACGCAGCCGGCCCGTTCCAGTGCCTCGGCGCAGCATTCGAGGAAGACGCGCTGCTGCGGGTCGATCAGCAGTGCCTCCGCCGGGGAGTAGCCGAAGTACGCGCTGTCGAACCACTCAGCGTCGGGGACGATGCCGTAGGCGGGCACGGCCCGGCCGTCCCCGGCTTCGGGGAAGCGGGTGATCAGCTCGTCCCCGGCCAGGAGGTGATCCCAGAAGTCGTCCGTGTCCGCCGTGCCGGGATAACGCCCGGCCATGGCGATGATGGCGACCGCGCTGTCGTCGCCGGGAGAGAGCGTGTCGCTCATGACTGCCTTTCGTGGGGTGCGGGAGGGGCCGCCGGATGCGGGGCGGTCAGCCTGCGGCCCGGTCGGTCGCCTGCCTCAGGCCCCGGGGGCGCATGTCGGTCCAGACGCGGTCGATGTGCTCCAGGCAGTCCGCGCGGGGTCCGCGCACCCGCTCCGCGGTCCAGCCCGGCGGCAGGGAGAGCTCGGCGGGCCAGATCGAGTACTGGTCCTCGTGGTTGCGTACGACGACGAAGTCCTCGCAGCTCTCGAACGGCATGGTTCTTCTTCTCCTGACTCGTCCGGTGTGTTGTCGTGTCCCCGAGCCCGCGGGTGCTCGGCGGTCGGTCGCCCTGCCGGGGGAATGTGTCTCAGGTCGCCGCGCGGCGCCGCTGCAGGGAGCGGGCGCGTTCCGCTCGCAGCCGTGCCGTTCGCAGGTCGGAGGCCGTGTCGGGGGCGGGGTCGGGGTCGGCGGACGCCTGGTCGGTGTCTCCCGCCAGATGGGCCGCCAGGGCGGTGATGGTGGGGTGCTCGTAGAACGCCACCATCGGAAGCTCGCGGTCCAGTCGGCGCTCCAGGCGCGCGTGGATGCGGGCGAGGGCCAGGGACTGTCCGCCGACGTCGAAGAAGTTGTCGTGGACGGTGATGTGTTCGTTGTGGAGCACCTCCCGCCACAGGTCGGTCAGCAGGCGCTCCAGTTCCGAACGCAACGGCGCGCCGGCCGTTGCCGGTGCCTCCGCCCCGGCCGGTGCCGCCTCGGCCGGGGTCATCTCGGCCGGGGCCGTCTCAGCCGGGGCGGGCCCGGGCCGGTCGGGAAGCACGGTCGCGAGGTCGGCGCCGGGGGCTTCGAGGACCGCCGCCAGCAACTCCCGGTAACGGCGGACCAGTCGCTGGGCCGACTCGTCGTCGAGGACCCGGGTGCTGTAGGTGAGGGACAGCGAGTGCTCGCCTCCGGGCCCCGGCCCGACCTCCATGCCCAGGTCGAACTTGGAGGTCGTCGGGGCCAGAGTGAGGGGCTCCGCCGTCAGGCCGGGGAGCGCGGGCGGTGCCAGGGGCGTCGCCGGGGCGGCGAACACCGCCTGGACCAGCGGGGTGCGGCCCACCGCCCGGCGCGGCCGGACCGCCTCGACGATCGTTTCGAGGGGCACCTGGTCATGGATGAAGGTGTCCCACGCCGACTCCCGGACGTGGGCGACCAGTTCGGTGAACGTACGGGCCTGATCGAGGTCCACCCTGATGGGTACGGTGTTGACGAAGAGGCCGATGAGGTCGTGCAGTTCGGGCCGCGGACGCCCGGCGACCTGGGTCCCGATCAGCAGACTCCGCATCCCGGTGTGGCGCGCGAGCAGCAGCGCGTACGCCGAGAGCAGCACGGTGAACGGGGTGGCCGAGGTGGCCCGGGCCAGCTCCGCGACCGCGTCCGCGGTCGCCGACGGCAGTGCGGACACCGCCTGGGCGCCCTGTGCGGACGCGAGGTCCTCGGCGCCTTCGCGCTCCGGCAGGTCGAGCAGGGTGGGCACGCCGTCGAGGTGGTCGCGCCACCAGGCGAGCCGGCGCTCCAGATACGCGCCGGAGAGCCGTCGGCGCTGCCAGTCGGCGTAGTCGGCGTACTGTACGGCGAGTTCGGGCAGCGGGGAGGTCTCCCCCGCCGGCGTGTAGTGATGCTCCAGCTCCCTGTAGAGCACCTCGACCGACCAGCCGTCGCACACGGCGTGGTGGAGCGAGAGGCACAGCAGGTGCTCCAGGGGGTCGACGCGTACCAGCCGAACGCGAAGCAGCGGGCCCTGCTCCAGATCGAACGGAATCCTCACCCATTCCCTCAGCATGGAATGTGCGGTGGATGGGCGGGCATCGGCGGGCAGCGACGTCAGGTCGACGAAATCCAGCGGGATTTCCAGATCCTCGCGTACGCACTGCCGAGGGGTTCCGTCGGGAAGGGTGAAGAACACCGTGCGGAGTCCTTCGTGACGTGCCACGATGCGCTGCACGGCGCGGTGCAGGTCGTCTTTCCGAAGCTCTCCGAACAGACGGAGCGTCACGTCGAAATTGTAGGCGGAGCTGCCCGGATAGAGCCGTTCGAGGAACCAGAGCTGCTGTTGCGCAAAGGATAACCTGGCGGGTGAAGAGCGATCGAAGACGGGAATGGAGTGGCGACTGCCTCGCCGAACACCCGCACGCGTTTCCGGCACGATGCCTCCCCTTGTCGTGCATTTTCCGCAAAGCATCTTGCCCACGGCCGCCCGGTGTCAAGGAATACGGCATAAATCTCTCTTCAACCTTTTCTCTGCGGAAACTGAAGACACCGCCGTTATTTTGACCCCCGTGATACACACCCCGGAACAAGACTCTGCCTCCGAAACGCCGATTCCCCAAGTGCTGCACGCCATCTGGGCCGAAGCGCTGGGCCTGGAGGAAATCGGATCCGACGACGACTTTCTCCAGCTGGGGGGCCATTCGCTGCTGGCCATGCGGATAACGGCCGAGGTCGGCGAGGCGCTCGACATCGATCTGCCCATGGCCGTGCTCTTCCGGCACCCCACGCTCGCCGCGTTCACGGTGGCCGTGGAGGCCGAGATCCGTGAGCAGGAGCTGTCGGCGCTCTCCGGCGAACAGCGGGGGTGACACGTGACCGCCACGCGCACCGAGCCGATGGTGATCCATCAGGCCTTCGAGGAACAGGTGCTCAGGAGCCCGGACGCAACGGCGCTCGCCACCGCCGACACGAGGATCGGCTACGCCGAGGCCAACGCACGGGCCAACCGCATGGCCCACTACCTGCGCGGCCTCGGCGTGGGCGGCGAACAACGCGTCGCCCTGCTGCTGGAGCCGTCCGCCGACTATGTGATCGCCGTACTGGCCGTGCTGAAGGCCGGGGGCTGCTACGTACCCCTCGACAGCGGGTATCCGGCCGCCCGGCTGACGGCGATCCTCGACGACACCCGAGCCACGGTGGTCATCACCCGCCGCGAGCTGCTGCCGCGGCTGGCCGGCCATGAGGTCCGTACCGTCCTGCTCGACGACGAGCCGGCGCTGTTCGCGGTCACGGACGACAGCAACCCGGACCTGCCCGCAGACCCCGACGACCTGGCGTACGTGGTGCACACCTCGGGGTCGAGCGGACGCCCCAAGGGAGTCATGGTCGGCCACCGCGGTGTGGTGCGGCTCGTACGGGAGCCGGGATGGGTCCGGCTGGGACCGGACGAGGTCATCCCCCTGCTGACGTCGATCTGCTTCGACGTCTCGATGTTCGAGATCTGGGGGGCGCTGCTCAACGGCGGGTGCCTGGTCGTGGAACCCGGCGCGACGACCTCGCTGCGTGCCCTCGGCCGGGTCGTCCGCGACCACGGTGTCACCACCATGTGGCTCACCGCCGGGCTCTTCCACACGGTGGCCGACGAGGACGTCGAGGCGCTGGGAGGGGTGACACAGCTCCTCGCCGGAGGCGAGGCCCCGTCGGCCGTGCACGTACGCAAGGCACTGACCGCCCACCCCGGCATGCGCTTCGTCAACGGCTACGGGCCCACCGAGGCGACGATCTTCGCGGCCACCCACACGGTCGACTCGCCCTCGGGAACCGGCAGGTCGGTCCCGATCGGCAGGGCCGTGGAGGGCACGGTACTGCGCATCCTGGACGACCGTCTTCAGGCCGTCGCCGACGGCGAGTCCGGGCAGCTGTTCATCGGCGGCGCCGGCCTGGCGCGCGGTTATCTGAACCGGCCCGCCCTCACCGCCGAGCGGTTCGTCCCCGACCCGTACGGAGACGGGAGCGGGAGCAGGCTGTACGCGACCGGGGACATCTGCGTCCGCAGGACCGACGGCGCCATCGAGTACCTGGACCGGATCGACCGTCAGGTCAAGGTGCGGGGCTTCCGGGTCGAACTGGGCGAGATCGAGGCCACGGTCAGATGTCATCCCGCAGTCCGGGACGTGGCCGTGGCCGCGCACGGCGAGAGCGCGGAGAGCCGGCTGCTCGTCGGCTACCCGGTGCTCGACCCCGCGACCGCGCCCGCCCCGGAGACGGCACTGTCCGACCTGCGCTCCTGGCTGCGGGACCAGCTTCCCGGGCACATGGTTCCGAGCGTCTGGCGGGTGCTGCCGAGGCTGCCCCTGACGTCGAACGGCAAGGTCGACCGCAAGGGCCTGCCCGCGCCGTTCTGATCGCGCGCTCGAGCCCCTCACCTAGCTGTCGTGCAGCAAGATGAAGGGTTCTACTCGCAGGTAACCGTCCCCTCTCGGGGGAGAGTGATTGTTGAAAGCTCAAGGTCCACTTTCCCCCCCGAGGTGTCCCGTGAATTCTTACCGTTGCCCCCTTTCCCCCACCGCCGCGGATGTCCTTCTCTCCAACGGCGCCGATCTGGAGGACAGCGGCTGGGGAGGCTGAACCGCCTGACTCCCCCCACGCACCGAAAACGGAGTGACCGAGTGTTCAATCTTTCCACCTCCCAAGAAATCGTCTGGCTGCACGAGCAGATGCTCCCCGGCAGCCGCAGCTACAACTTCACCGCGGTACTGGATCTGCGAGGCACACTCGATGTGACGGCCCTCACGAACTCCCTGGCGGAGGTCATGGCCCACCACCCGGGGCTGCGCCTCGAATTGGTGAACAGGGTCGGCGAACTGCCCGCCCAGCGCGTCCGGGAGGACGCCGAACCGCGTATCCAGATCACAGACCTGACCGGCGAATCCGACCCGGAGGCCGCCTTCCTGAGCCTGCTGTCCCAAGAGGCCGAGAAGCCTCTGGAGACCGACCGCGCGCCGATGCTCCGATGGCATCTGGTGAAACAGGAAGAATCATTTCACCGCCTCATCCAGGTCGAACACCATCTGACGCACGACGGCCGGTCCTTCGCCATTCTGCTGCACGACGTGTTCACCTCCTATCAAGCACACGTCCGGGGAGAGCGCCCGCAATTGCTCCCCACCCGCTCCTACGAGGACTTCGTTCGCGCGGCGTCCGCTGACAGGGCGGACGAACGGAAGCGGAGCCTGGCCTACTGGCAGGAGCAGCTGCGCGACGTCCCCTTCAGCACCGCCCTGCCCGGCCTCACCACACCCGGCGCGGCGCGCCGCCACCACGGCCGGCAGTTCCGGCAGCGCATTCCGGCCGAGCTGGCCGAGCGCCTGCGGGAGCGCTCCCGCGCGAGCGGGCACACGCCGTTCAGCACACTGCTCACCCTCTTCGGCGAGTTGCTGCGCCGCCACAGCGGACAGCGCGAGCTGGTCGTCGGCACCGCCGTCGGCAACCGGCCGGCGGGCGCGGAGCGGTCCATCGGCATGTTCGTGAACACACTGCCGCTCAGGGTGACGCTGCGACCGGACGCGACCGGGACGACAGCCGTCGACGACGTCACCGACTCCCTGCTGCGGGCGCTCCCGCACCAGGAGGTGCCCGTCCAGGAACTCACCCGAGCGCTCGGACTGCACACCAGCGGCGCGGACAACCCGCTGTTCAACGTCATGTTCAGCGCACACGACGCGGCGCTGCCCGAGCTCGACACCCCCGGCCTGGACGTCTCCCTCTTCGAGGGGTTCAACACCGGCACCACCCGCTTCGACCTCGACGTCGTGCTCCTTCCCGACGACCGCAGGGCCGTCGGCCCCCGCAGCGGCCCCAGCGGGATGATCCTGATCTGGGACCACGACGCCGACCTGTTCACCCCTGCCGCCGCGGATCTGCTCGCGGAGCGGTTCATGGAACTCCTGCGCGCCTATCTGGCCGCGCCCGACACGGCGTTGACCGCCCTCGCGGTTCCGCCGCCCGGCTCGCCGCCGGTGCTCACCGACGGCCCGATCGCCCCGGAGGCGCTCGACCCGCTCGGCGCGCACGACCCCTCCTCCCCCGCGCTGATCACCGGTGACGGCCGGCTGACCTACGGCGAGCTCGACCGCCGGGTGTCGGAACTCGTCGAGCGGATGCACGACGCCGGGGTGGTCACCGGGCAGCCCGTGGCCGCCGTGCTGCCGCGGGGTGTCGACAGCGTCGTCGCCCTGCTGGCCTGTCTGCGGTCCGGCGCGGTGTACGCGCCGCTCTCGCCCCGGGACCCCGCCGCCCGGCTCGGCACGCTCCTGGAACGTCTGCGGCCCGCCCTGGTGCTCGCCACGCGGGAAAGCTCCCTCGCACTGCCGGCCGACTGCGCTCCCGCCCTGCTGGACGGGCCCGCCTTCCCCCCGGCCGCGCCGGCCACCCCGCTGAAGGACGCCGCCTACGTCATCCACACCTCCGGCTCGACCGGAGTGCCCAAGGGCGTCGTGGTCGGCCGGACGGCACTGGCCCACTACACCGGCGCGATCGGCCGGCGCTACGCGCTGACGGCGCGGGACAAGGTGCTGATGTTCGCACAGCCCTCCTTCGACGTCGCGCTCGAAGAGGTGCTGCCCGCCCTGGCGGCGGGAAGCGCCCTGGTCATTCCTCAGCGCGAAATACCCACCGGGGCCGAACTCGCCGCGGTCCTCGCCCTGCGCGGGGTCACCGTGGCCAACCTGCCCACCAACTACTTCCTCGCCTCCCAGGAGGCCCTGCGCGAGGCCCTGCGCGACGGCCGCTGGACGCCCCGGCTGATCGTGCTCGGCGGGGAACGGCTGCCGGCCCGGAGCCTGCGGGGCCTGAAGGCCGACACCGGGGCCACGGTGCTCAACGCCTACGGCGTCACCGAGGCCACCGTCTCCTCCACGGTGCACGAGATCCTCGACGAGGATCTGGCCACCGCGGGCGACATCCCGCTCGGCGTCGAACTGCCCTGTGTGCAGGTGCACGTACTGGACGACGCAGGGCAGCCGCTGCCACCGGGCGCCGTAGGTGAACTCGCCGTCGCGGGCGCCTCGTTGGCCGACGGATACCTCGACCAGGACGACCTCACCGAGGCCCGGTTCGTCAGTCCGCCCGCGCTCGGCGGGCAGCGGGTCTACCTCACCGGCGACTGGGGCTACCGGGACGTCGAGGGCCGGCTGTTCTTCCTCGGCCGCAGGGACAACCAGATCAAGCTGCGCGGCCACCGCATCGAACTGGAGGAGATCGAGGCCGCCGCCTCGGCCGAACTCGGCGGTCTTCCCTGCTCGGTGATCCTCGATCAGAACGGCGGCAACGGCCCCCGCCTGATCGGTTTCGTGCAGGGCGCCGAACAGCCCGACCAGAGCACGCTGACGGCCGCGTTGACCCGGACCCTGCCGGGCTCCCTGCTTCCCAGCCGGTGGTTCGGCCTGGCGGAGATCCCCACCATGGCCAGCGGCAAGCCGGACCGTGCCGCCCTCACCCGGATCGCGACGGAACTCGGCGCGGCCGAGGCGGAGCCCTCGCACAGCGCCGCCGACTTCACCGACGCGGGACAGGCCCTGCTGGCCCGGGCCTGGCGAGAGGTCCTCGGCCACGACCGGTTCGCCGCCGACTCGCACTTCTTCGAGGTCGGAGGGCACTCCCTGCTGGCCGCGCAGCTCGCCGCCTGGCTGGAACCGCACCTGGACAGCCGACCCCAGCTGCGCACCTTCTTCCAGCACCCCGTACTGGCGGACCAGGCCGATGCCCTGGCCCTCGCCTCCGGCGCCGAGGCGGGCCGGCGGTGACGATCACAGCGAGCGGCGCCGCACCCTCCAGCATCCTCGAAGGCGGCCACGCCGACCTGGTGGACTCCTTCGAGACCTTCATCCGGCGCGAACTGGTACCCCTGGCCGCCGACATGCCGGAGACCGGCGCGCTGCCCCCCGCGGACCTGCGGTCGTACGTCCGCAAGCGCTCCGCCGCGCTGGGCTTCTACGCCGGCGAGTACCCGGAGGAACTGGGCGGCTCCGACATGCCGTTGACGGCGGTCGTCCAGTTGCACCACGCGGCAGGTCGCAGCGGCTGCGCGCTGGCGCCGTACGCGCTGGGCGGCTCCGACGGGCCCAGCCCGCTGCTGCGCAACGGCACGGAGCAGCAGATCCAGCGCTATCTGGTGCCGCTGGTCCGGGGCGAGATGACGCGTTGCCTCGCGCTGACCGAACCGCACGCCGGTTCGGACGCCTTCCGGCTGACGACGGTGGCGGTCCGGGACACCGACGGCTGGGTGCTGAACGGCAGGAAGACCTTCGTCAGCAACGCCGACCGCGCCGACATCGCGTTGATCGTGACTGCCACGGACCTCGGGGACGACCGGCCGACGGGCTCCACCGCGTTCGTCGTCCCCATGGACCAGCCTGGGCTGCGGATCGGCCAGCGGTACGAGGGCATGTCGGGCGAGCCCATGTTCGAGCTGCTGCTCGACGACGTGCGGCTCCCCCCGGACGCCGTCATCGGCGGTGACCGCGGCGTCGGGGCGGCCACGGCCCTCGCGATCGACAGCCTGTCCCGCGGCCGACTGATCGTCGCCGCCATGTGCAACGGCATCGCCGAACACGCGGTGCGGCTGGGCCTGGAGTACGCCCGCGAACGTGAGGCGTTCGGGGAGCGGATCGGCACCTACCAGCACATTCAGGAGCACCTCGTCAGCAGCCATGCCGAGGTCGAGTGTTCGAAACTGCTCACCCTCGCCTCGGCCCAACTGCTGGACGCGGGCCGGGAAGCGCCGGAGAACGCGGCACTCGCCAAGCTGACCGCCTCCCAGACCGCCGTCCGGGCGGTGGACCGCGCGCTGCAGATCCACGGGGCAACGGGCTGGGTGCGCGGCCATCCCCTGGAGTTCCTGTACCGCCACGTCCGCATGATGACGATCATCGAAGGGACCTCGGAGGTCCAGAAGGTGATCGTCGCCAAGGCCATGGGCCTGCACTGACCTATGCGATCGCACGGAGTTGACGTGACTTCATCTGCTTCCTCCCTCTCGCTTCTCAGCACCCCCGCCGACGAGGCGGCCCAGGACGGTCGGGTCCACGAGCTGTTCCACCACTGGGCGGACCGCACCCCGGACGCGCCCGCGGTGATCGACGGGGAACTCCGCTGGAGCTATGCCGAACTCGACGGACTGGCCGGCCAGACGGCGGCGGTCCTCGCCGAACGGGTCCGCCCGGGCGACCTCGTCGGCGTGTGTCTGGACCGCTCGCCGGCCCTTGCCGCCGTGGCCCTGGCCGTGGCCCGGCTGGGCGCGGTCTACCTTCCCCTCGGTCCCGAGGCCGGTGAGCAGCGGCTCATGGCGGTCGCCCGGTCCCTGCGGATGCGGTGCCTCGTCGGCATGCCCGAGCGGTTGCCGGAGGCCCACCGCTCGGAGCAGCTGCCGCTGCCGGTCCCCGCCGCCGGAACCGAGGGATCCGCCGGCGTGGTCGCGGCGGTGCTGACGCCCGGCACCGTCTCCTTCGGGGCGCCCGAGGGGACCTACTACACGGTTCTCACCTCGGGTTCGACCGGCGAGCCGAAAGCGGTCGCGGTGGGCAAGGAGTCACTCGCCTCGCTGCTCCACTGGTACCGGCGGCAGACGGACCTGGCCCCCGGCGACCGCCACAGCTTCCTGATGGGAGTGGCCTTCGACGCCCATGTCATGGAGATGTGGGCGACGCTCACCTCGGGCGCCGCGCTGAGCGTCAGCCCGCAGGACGTCCGCTGGGACGTCCACGCGCTCACCGGCTGGTGGCGCACCGCCGGCATCACGGTCGGCTTCCTGCCCACGCCGCTGGCCGAGCCGGTACTCGATCGGCCCTGGCCCGCGGACCTGCCGCTGCGCCACCTGGGCATCGGCGGCGACCGCCTGCGGCGGTGGCCCGGCGCGGACGTCACGGCGCGGGTGTACAACGCGTACGGGCCGGCCGAGGCCACAGTCGTCACGAGCGCGTACCCGCTGGAGCCGGGAGGGCTTCGCGGGAACGAGGCCCTCGGTGATCCGCCCATCGGTCTGCCGGTTCCGGGGGCCACCGTCCTGGTCACGGACGAGGACGGGCAGCCGGTACCCCGTGGTGTGCCGGGCGAGCTCCGGATCGGCGGGCACTGCCTGGCGCTGGGATACCTCGACGAGGAGCTGACCGGGCACCGGTTCGTCCCCGACCCTTCCGGAGCGACCGGCCGGGTGTACCGCACCGGAGACCGGGTGGTGATGCGCCCCGACGGCGTGCTGGACTTCCTCGGACGCCTCGACGACCAGGTCAAGGTCGGCGGCGTCAGGACGGAACTCGCCGAGGTGGAGCGGGCGTTGGAGCGTGAGCCGCGTGTGCAGCGAGCCGTCGTGACGGTCCGCCGGGACCCGAGCGGCACGGCCTCACTCGTGGCCTTCGTCGAGGCGGCCGCCGGCACCGAGGCGCCGGCCCCGGCCGAACTGCGTGAGCACGCGCGGGCATGGCTGCCCGAGCAGGCCTGCCCGGTGGCTTTCGAGTCCGTGGAGGGCTTCCCGCTCAACGCCAACGGAAAGATCGACCGTGCGGCGCTGCTCGCGCAGTGGGAGGGGCGCCCCGTCGTGGACTCGGAGGGCGCGGCCGAGGGCCTTTCGCCCACGGAGGCGATGGTGCTGAGCCTGTGCCGGGAGATCCTCGGCGACTCCGGAGTCGACCTGAACGACAACTTCCTGAACGCAGGGGGGAATTCGCTGGGCGGCGCGCGTCTGATCACCGCGCTGGAACAGGAATGCGGTGTACGGCTGCGCGCTCACGAACTTCTGCGACAGCCCGATCTGCGCAGTGTGGCGGAGTTGGTCGGCGCCCGGTCCGTCGTCGCGCCGTCAGCACGACAGTGAGGTGTCTTCCGGTGAAGTATCGAGTGCTCGGACGCGTCGAAGTGAGCGACACGAAGAAGGTGGACATCGGCGGAGCCAAGCCCCGGGCCCTGCTCGCCGCGCTGCTTCTCGGCGCGAACGCCTTCCAGTCCGTCGACCTCCTGGCCGAGGCCCTGTGGGACCACGAACAGCCGAAGAGCGCGCACGGTCTCGTCCGCCTCTACGTGCACCAGCTGCGCAAGCGGATGGGACAGGCCGGCGCCGGCCTCCTGACGGAACCGGGCGGCTACGTCCTGCGCGTCGGCCGGGCGGAACTCGACCTGCACGTCTTCGAGAGCGAGACGAATCAGGCGCGTGCGCTGCTCTCCGTCGGTGATCACGAGTCGGCCGAGGCCGGGTTCACCGCGGCACTCGCCCTGTGGCAGGACCCCTTCACCTGCCGTACGGGATCGCCGCTGCTGGACCGCCTGCACGGCCCCTGGCTGGAGGACATGGGGCTGGCCGCCGTCGAGGGGCTGGCGGAAGCCCAGCTGGCGCTCGGAAGATGGCTGCCCCTGACGGTGCGCCTGAGGCCGCTCGTGGAACGCTTCCCCTACCGGGAGCGCCTGCTCGGTCAGTACATGCTCGCGCTCCACCGGTCCGGCCGGCGGGGCGAGGCCCTGGAGGCCTTCCACCGAGCGCGTGCCGTCCTCGTGTCGGACCTGGGCATCGAACCGGGCCGGGAGCTGCGCGCGTTGATGCAGGCTGTCCTCCACGACGACACCGACCCGCACCCGTTCGGCGCCCGGCCCGTCTCCCTCGCGGCAGCGGGGTGATGACCGTGGTCCTGCCCCGGGGTACCTTCCGCGGCACACTCATGGGCCATCGGAACTTCCGCCTGTTCCTCATGGGTTTCGCCGCGAACAAGACCGGCAGCCAGGTGACGCTGCTGGCGCTGCCGCTGGTCGCCGCGCTCGAACTGGACGCGTCCCCCTTCCATCTCGGACTGATCACGGCGGTGGAGACCGGGGCGATGCTGATCGCCGGGTTACCGGCGGGCGTCCGGGTGGACAAGGTACGGCGGCTGCCGCTGCTCATCCAGACCGACGTGCTGAGATGCGTCGTGATCGGTTCCCTGCCGGTGGCGGCGATGGTGGACCGGCTGACGCTCGCCCACCTCTACCTGGCGGCGGCCGTCACGGGAGCCGCGACGGTCGTCTCCGACATCGCGAGTCAGTCGTTCCTGCCCACCCTGCTGCCACGCGACCGGTTGATCGCCGGCAACGGGGCGGTGGCGACCGTGCAGTCCTCCGCGGAAGTGGTGGGACCCGGGATCGGCGGCGGGCTCGTCCAGGCCATGGGCGCCTCGCTGGCGCTGCTCGCCGACGCGATCAGCTACCTGGTGTCCGCGCTCCTGCTGCTGGGGATCCGCTTCCGCGAGGTGGTACCGACGCCGGCTGCGGATCGCTCGCTCGGCCGGGACGTCGCCCAGGGCATCCGCTTCGTCTTCGGCCATCGCCAATTGCGTGTGATCGCGATCACGACAGGGGTGTCCAACCTCTTCACCGCCTTCCTGCTCGCCGTCCAGATCGCCTTCTGGACGACGGAGTTGCGACTGTCGCCGCTGGCGATCGGTCTGGTGCTGTCCGCCTCGGCCGTGGGCGGTCTGGCCGGAGCGCTCGTCGCCCAGCGGCTGGCCCGCCGGTTCGGGCAGGTGCCGCTGATCCTGCTCTCGGTCGCGACGACGTCGCCGTTCGCGGTCCTGTGGCCGCTGTCCTCCGGCCCCCTGGCTCCCTACATGTTCGCGCTGGGCCTCGCGGTGGTCTGGTTCGGCGCGGTCGTGTACAACGTCGCCCAACTCACCTTCCGGCAGTTGGTCTGCCCGAACGAGTTGCTGGGCCGGATGAACGCCACGATGCGGTTCGTGGCCCTGGGCGTCATGCCACTGGGGGCTCTCGTGGGCGGCACCCTCGCCTCCGCGTGGGGGCCGAGAGGGGCGCTGTGGGTCTGCGCGGCCGGATTCCTCTCCCTGCCGCCCCTGCTCCTGCTGTCGCCGCTCCGGAGCCGGACGAGCCTGTCGGCAGAGGAGCGGACCCACGTTCCCCCGGGAGCCCCCGCCGGGACGCCGACGGCCCAGGATCCCGCGCACGGAGAGGGACGACCCGCATGAGAGACAGCATCACCGACAGCTATCTGGCGGGGTATCGGGCCGTCACGCGGTCCGCCGCCGATCCGGCGGCCGTCTTCCCGCTGAGCGGGGCACAGCGAAGGTTCCTGCTCTCCCGCGACCTCGACCCGCTCCGACGGCCGGACATCGTGCCGCTGTTCTTCCACTTCCCGCAGGGCGCCGTCGACGTACCGCGGCTACGGCGCGCCGCGATCGCCTTCGCCGGGCGTCACACCGTGCTGTGCGGCCGTGTGGTTCTGCTCAAGGGCACACCCGTGCTGCAGGCCGGTGAGCCCTCCGTGGACGTCCGGCGGGTGCCGGTGCCGACCGGCGGGACCGCCCGGGAGGCCGTACGCCGGGAACTGCGTGCCTGGAACCCGCGCGGTCCGTCCCTGCGCCTGCTGCTGGCACGCGGTGAAGGGGAGGAACACGAGCTCCTGGCCCTCGCGCTCGACCACCTCGTCTGCGACGAGCAGTCGCTCGGTGCCGTCACCGCGGGCCTGACGGAGGCATACGAACAGGCGGAGCTGACCACCGAGCCGTGGAAGGCGGCGCAGGACGGCATCGCCTACCGGGAGACGGTCGAATCGCAGCTCGCAGCCGAGCGCGAGGCATCCCGTGAGGCGTCCTTGGCGTACTGGGGAGGACGGTTGAGCGCACTGAGCGGTCCCGACGACGGTTCCCCCGGTTCGCGCGGCTCGGCCGAGCCGGCGCCGGCCGATCGCGACGACGACGAGGGGCTGGAGAAGGGCATGCTCACCCACCGACTGCCCGCGGTCCCCCCGCGCAGTCGCGGAACCCTGTTCCCTGCCCTCCTGGGCGCCGTCTCGGCCGCCCTGCACGACAGGCTCGGCCGCGGACCGATGGCGGTCGGCTATCCCTGGGGCGGCCGGCCGGCCGGCACACCGGAGGTCATGGGCTGCTTCATCAATACGCTCGTCCACCCCGCCGCCGGCTCCGCCCACCTCGACGACGTCACCGCCGCGTGGTGGGACGACCTGGACCACGCCGGGACCCCTTACGACGAAGTGGTGCGGGCCGCCCGGCTGGCCGGCAGTACATGGTCGGGAGCCCTGCACGCCATCCTCACCTTCGAAGACCTCGGCCGCCGGCCGTCCCTGTCCCTGGCCGGCGTGACCGGCCGGGAGACCCACCTGGCGGTGCCGTTGCGCTACGCGGCGCCCATCGGGATCGCCGCGTCGCACGGCGAGGATCTGCTGATCCGTCTGGTCTGGGAACGGGCCCGGCTTCCGGAAGACCACGCACGGGAGGCGTTCCGTGTTCTGCTGCACACCCTCCAAGCCCGTTGAGGGGGCCCGGAGGCCGCGAGGGCACTGGACCACCGTGGCCCGGCGCCGGGGCTACCGGCGAAGCAGACCGAGAACCTCCCGAGAGACTCCCGAGAAGGGAACGAACAGACCATGGCAGTTCGCCCCGGCCCGCGCGCGGAGGAGCTCTGGCTCCGGCGGTACAACCCGGCGGGCCCGGACGGCCCCCCGCTCGTGTGCATTCCGCACGCCGGCGGTTCGGCCACCCAGTACTTTCCGCTGTCCCAGGCCCTGGCACCGGCCGTCGACACCCTGGCCGTCCAACTCCCCGGCCACCAGGACCGCCGCCACGAGCCGTGCGTGGAGGACCTCGCCCGGCTCGCCGACGACCTCTTCACCGTCATCCGAGGCCAACTGGACCTTCCGGTAGCCCTCTTCGGGCACAGCATGGGCGCGCTGCTCGCCTGGGAGGTGGCCGCGCGTCTGGAGCGGACGGCGGGTCCCGGCTCCGTCGCTCACCTCTTCGTGTCGGGCCGCCGAGCACCCTCCTGCCATCGGACCGAGGACGCACACCTGTTGGACGAGGAGGGTCTCAAGGCCAGGATCCGCCAACTCGGCGGCACCGCGCCCGCGCTCCTGGAGAACGAGGAGATGCTGGAGCTGATCCTGCCCGTGCTCCGCAGCGACTACACGGCCGTCGCAACGCACCGTCCCGACCCCACCCTTCGTCTGACCTGCCCTCTCACCATCCTCACCGGCGACCGCGACCCTCATGTCTCCCTCTCGGAAGCCGGCCGCTGGAGCGACCACACGACAGGCGGTTCCCGGCTGCGGGTCTTTCCCGGCGGGCACTTCTATCTCGACGACCATGTGAAGGAGATCGCGGAGGTGATAGCGGCCTGCCTGCGGGGGGACGACCAGCCCCCGTCGGGGCGGCACCGGACCGGACACACCCCGCAGGTACCCCTCTGAGGGAGGTCGGGACGGGACCCGCGCGGGGGTGACCGGCGTGGGTTCCCGCCGCAGCGGCGCCGCCTGTCACCGGCACGCGCGGGGCGTCGCGCGCCCGCGTCCGCGGGGTCCGCGGTTCGCCCGTGCGTTCAGGAACGCCGGTGCGCCCGGTTGACGGCGGAGGCCATCGCCTCCACCGTCGCGGCCCCGACATCGCTGGACACGCCCGCGCCCCACACCCGTGCCGGCCCCCCACCACGCAACCGGTCCGAGGCCACGTGTGCTTCCACGTACGCCGCGTACCGTCCGGCCGGCCGACGCATCTGGTGATGGGTGACAGTGACCGGATTCAGGTGGATGCCGATGTCGTTCAGGGAGTCGGCGAAGGAATCCGGCAAGGTGTCACCCGTCCCGACCAGCTCCTTCACCACGCCGTCGATGCCTATGGTGAAGGCGCGCGCGTTCTCGGACGCCTCACCGAAGGGGCACCGCACCACCTCCAGTGGTTGTGTCGACGACAGGTACTCGTCGACGAACAACTGCCACAGCCGGTCCGGAGCGACCTCGGTTCCCTCCTCGTCGGTGACCCGCTGGACGTGCTTGGCGAACTCCTGTTGCAGGCCGCGCGGCAGCTGCAGGGAATGCACACTGCGCATGACGTACTCCATGCCGCCCTTGCCCGACTGCGAGTTGATCCTGACCACGGCCCGGTAGTCACGGCCCACGTCTTTCGGGTCGATCGGCAGATAGGGCACCTGCCAGAGGAGGTCGCCGACCGGGACACCGGATCGCTCGGACTCGGCGGTCATGGCCTTCAAACCCTTGTTGACCGCGTCCTGGTGGCTGCCGGAGAAGGCGGTGAACACCAAGTCCCCCGAATAGGGGTGCCGTTCGTGCACCTCCAGCCCGGTACACGATTCAGCCGTGCGGCGGATGCCGTCCATGTCGGAGAAGTCGATCTGCGGATCCACGCCGCGGCTCAGGAGGTTCATGCCCAGCGTCACCAGGCAGACGTTTCCGGTCCGTTCACCGTTGCCGAAGAGGCAGCCCTCGATGCGGTCCGCGCCTGCCTGGTACCCGAGCTCCGCAGCGGCCACCCCGGTTCCCCGGTCGTTGTGGGGGTGCAACGAGAGGATCACGGACTCGCGGCGGTCGAGGTTGCGGCTCATCCATTCGACGGAGTCGGCGTAGACGTCGGGCGTGGTCATCTCGACCGTGGCAGGCAGGTTTACCACGACGGGCCGGTCGACCGTGGGCTCCCAGACGCTGATGACCGCGTTGCAGACCTCTGCGGCGTAGGAGAGCTCGGTCCCGGTGTAGGACTCGGGCGAGTACTCGAACCGGACATCCGTGTCCGTCAGGAGCGCGGCTCGCTCGGCCACGCGCCTGGCGCCCGTCACCGCCAGCGCCTTGATGGCCGCACGATCCTGCCCGAACACCACCCGGCGTTGCAGAACGGAGGTCGAGTTGTAGATGTGGAGAGTGACCTTGGCCGCGCCGGCCACCGCGTCGACGGTGCGGTCGATGAGCTCCTCCCTGCACGGGGCGAGCACCTGGATGCGGACGTCGTCCGGTATGGCGTCCTCCTCGATGATCGACCGGACGAACGCGAGGTCGGTGGCGCTCGCAGCGGGAAACCCCACCTCGATCTCCTTGTAGCCCATCCGCACCAGCAGATCGAACATGCGCCGCTTCTGGGCCGGCGACATCGGATGGGGCAAGGCCTGGTTGCCGTCCCGCAGATCCACCGCACACCACATCGGGGCCGTCGTGATGGCCGTGTCGGGCCAGGTCCGGTCCGGCAGACTGATCCGCTCGACCTCGTCGGCGTAGGGCCTGTAGCGATGGACAGGCATGCCGCTGGGACGCTGTGTGTTCCACACGCCCCATCCGGGGGGCGTGACACGGGACTCACCGGACGCGAGAGCCTCCCGGCTTCCTTTCATGTGCGGACCACCTTTCGAAGTTTGGATTCTGAACCGGGTCACTCACGGGCCGGCCGACCATCGGAACCCTGGTTCCGGGGACGCGCGGCGCACGTCGACACCGTCGCGAACAACCCGGAGGACCGATGCGGCGGACGTCCGGGCCGCACACGCGCCGGGGCCGTACGCGCCGTGGTCCCCGGGCCGGCCCCGGCGGGCGGTGAGGCAGTCGGAGTCCCGCACACCGGCCCCCGCCGGGCCACGGGTCATGTGGCATGTGTTCTCGGAGCCATGACGGCGGGAAGCGGTTACGGAACTCCGCGAGAAAGAGAACAGGAGATGGTGGCCGAAGGGTCCACGGACGGCCCCGAGGTTCCTTTCGCGACTTGGCCCGGGATCGCCTCGCAGGTCGCGAAAGGGGAGGCAAACGCTTCGAGGGATGTGACGCGCCGCCTGCAGCCATCAGATTGAGGCCCGCCTCGAAGAGCATCAATAGCTCCCGGCGAGTTTGACTTGATTCCCCATACACCCACACCGTGGGTTCGCCCTAAATGGGCAGATTACCCTTCCTTGTTTAATCGATAGCACTTACCCGATGGATCGATGCGAACGACCGCCAATATCAGAATCACGCGAGACGGCGCCGCCGAGGGCAGTCAATCACCGGAGAAAAGGCGGAGACGATGTGCCCGATCGGGCATCTGACCTGGTCAAGAGCGCTTCATGGTGACTCGGCACGAGAAGGCTTCGTCATGGAATGAGTTCTCACGGTCAAGATCACGCCATTCAACTTGGGATGCTTGACACTTCATCCAGTTCTGCCGCACGGTTTACCTGTGATCGCCGTTCGGTAGCGTCACGCCGCCACTCCGGCCGGCCGGCTCCCCTCAGGGGATCCCACCGAAACACTTCTCGGACTTGCCCATGGCTGCCGATACTCCCGCGCGGCACGACGGGATATGCCGAGACACCGCCAGGATGCCTTCTCATGGCACCCCAGAACGAAACGGTAATGTAAATGAGCAGCACTTTCGAGATCCAGGGAAACGACCTCTGGGACCCGACCACGTTCGACGCTCTGCGCCGTCAGCTCATTCCGTCCTTCGACCTGCTCTACGGGAGCGCGGTACGAGCGGTGGCGCTGACGGTCGGCGACGCTCCCCGCGTCCTCGACCTCGGTGCCGGCACCGGACTGCTCAGTGCGGCGGTGCTGAAGGCTGTTCCCGGCGCGGACCTGACCCTGGTCGACCGCTCGGAGCTCATGCTCTCGCAGGCCAGGTCCCGGTTCGCGGACCAGGAGCGCATCAGTGTGCGAACCGGTGACCTGCTCGACCCCCTCCCGGAGGGCCGATTCGACGCGGTGGTCTCCGGCCTCGCCATCCACCACCTCACGCACGAGCAGAAGCAGGACCTGTTCTCCCGAATCCACGCCGCGCTGAACCCCGGGGGCGTGTTCGTCAACGTCGAGCAGCTGCTCGGCAGCACGCAGCGACTCGAAGAGATGTACGACATTCAGCATGAGCTCCACGTGACCGAGTCCGGCACCCCGGAGCACGAGTGGGCGGCGGGCCGTGAGCGCATGAAGTACGACATCCCCATCAACCTCGACGCACAGCTCGGATGGCTGCGTGAGGCCGGTTTCGCGGAGGTCGACTGCCTGGCGAAGGACTGGCGTTTCGCGACCTACGCGGCCTGGGTCGCCTCCTGAACTCCGTGACCGACTCATTGGAGACGCACGCCATGTTGTTCGAGACCATACGCGGCATCGCAGCCGACCGGGCGGACGCCATCGCCGTGGAGACCACTCTCGGAGAGCGGTGCACCTACGAGGAGTTGCTGGAGCGGGCGCGCCGACTGGCTGCGGGGCTCACTGCGCAGGGCGTACGGGCCGGCGACACCGTGATCTGCTGCGGGCTGCCCAACTCTCCTGGCTATGTGGCCTTCATCCTGGCCGTCGCCTCGATCCGGGCCAGTTACACGCCGCTTCTTCAGGACTTCGACCAGGCGGCCGTCGATCGCGCGTTTGACCTCACCAAGCCGGTTCTCTGGGTGGGTTCCGCCCATCCGAACTGCGTCGGCGAACCGCCGGTCCCCCGGTGGGAACTCGACGACCTGGAAGCCACCGCGACGGACACGCCTCCCGCCGGACTCGGACACCAGGACCGGATCTGGCGCAGGCTGTGGACCTCGGGGTCGACCAAACTGCCCAAGCTGGTGCAGTGGCTCCAGGGGCCCTTCGTACGGGAGCGGCTTCGCTGGGTGGCCGACCTCGACATCACCGATCGTGACGTGGTCTTCTGCCGGCACACTCTGGACGTGGCCCACGCCACCGATCTCCACGTCTTCGCCTCCCTGCTGGCCGGCGCGCGCCTGGTACTGGCGGACCCGCACGCCCCCGCCTCCGTACTGCTGCGTCAGTTGGAGGAGCACCGGGTCACCCTGTCGAGCATGCTGCCCAACCACTACGAGGACCTGGTGGCGGCGGCCGCTTCGTCGGGCGGCGCCGACCTGTCCGCCATGAGGCGGCCCTTGTGCGGCGGTTCGTACGTCAGCCCGGCGCTGATGCGGGCAGCCGCCGAGACCCTGGGCATCCATATCCGGCAGGTCTACGGATCGACCGAATTCGGTCTCGGCCTGGGCAACATGTCCGACATCGTGCAGAGCGAAGCCGGCATGATCCCGGTGCGGGGAGTGAAGGCCCGGCTCGCCCCCCTGAACGAGGACGCCCCTTCCGACCTGGGCATCCTGGTGCTGATCTCGGACTGCACCAGCGAGGGGTACCTCGACGACGACGAGGCCAACGCCGTCACCTTCCGGGGCGGGGAGTTCTGGACCGGAGACGTCGCCCAGCGCTGCGCCGACGGCTCGTACCGCATCCTGGGCCGTGTCACCGACGTCCTGGCGTCGTCGGCCGGGCCGTTGCCCGCACCCGCTTTCGACGCCCTGATCGCCGACATGTGTGCCGAGGTGGCGGGCTCGGTCAGCCTTCCCGCACAGCCCGACGCATACGCCCCCGACGTCCTTGTGGTGGTGGAGCCGACGACGGGAGTCGCGGCCGCGGCCGCGACGGCGGCCGTCGAGGAGCTCGCCGAGCGGCACGGCCTCACCGCCGTCGTCCGTACCGTCTCGTCCATACCCCGCACGGTCGTCGGCAAGGCGGACAAGCCGCTCATCCGCAAGCAATGGCTGGCGCAGGGGCAGGGGGCGCCCACCGGCCTGCCCGTCTGAGTCGTCGCCCAGCGGACCACCACCGGAACCCGGCCCAGCCTCCCTCCGCCACCACGCGCACCCGCACGCTCCGGATCTCCCGGGACCGGGCCGGTCCGGCGGTCGTTCCGTACCACGCGCACCGCTTCCATGCCGAACTCACTGGAGAAAGCACTACACGATGGCCCGCCGCCTGTTCACTTCCGAGTCCGTGACGGAAGGTCACCCCGACAAGATCGCTGACCAGATCAGCGACGCCGTCCTCGACGCGCTGCTGCGCGAGGACCCGAACTCCCGTGTCGCCGTCGAGACCCTGATCACGACCGGCCTGGTGCACGTGGCCGGCGAGGTCACGACCAAGGCCTACGCGCCGATACCTCAGCTCGTACGGGACACGATCCTGGCCATCGGCTACGACTCGTCGACGAAGGGCTTCGACGGAGCGTCCTGTGGTGTGTCGGTGTCGATCGGCTCGCAGTCCCCGGACATCGCGCAGGGCGTCGACACGGCCTACGAGTCCAGGATCGAGGGGTCCTCCCGGAGGGGCGAGGGAGACGAGCTGGACCGCCAGGGCGCCGGTGACCAGGGCCTGATGTTCGGCTACGCGACGGACGAGACGCCGACGCTGATGCCGCTGCCGATCTTCCTGGCGCACCGTCTGTCCAAGCGCCTGTCCGAGGTCCGCAAGAACGGCACCATCCCCTACCTGCGTCCCGACGGCAAGACCCAGGTCACCATCGAGTACGACGGCGACAAGGCGGTCCGCCTCGACACGGTCGTCGTCTCCTCCCAGCACGCCGGCGACATCGACCTGGAGTCCCTGCTCGCCCCCGACATCCGCGAGTTCGTGGTCGAGCCGGAGCTGAAGGCCCTCCTCGACGACGGCATCAAGCTGGACACCGAGGGCTACCGCCTCCTGGTCAACCCGACCGGCCGCTTCGAGATCGGTGGCCCGATGGGCGACGCCGGCCTCACCGGCCGCAAGATCATCATCGACACCTACGGCGGCATGGCCCGCCACGGCGGCGGCGCCTTCTCCGGCAAGGACCCGTCCAAGGTCGACCGTTCCGCCGCATACGCGATGCGCTGGGTCGCCAAGAACGTGGTCGCCGCGGGCCTCGCCTCCCGCTGCGAGGTCCAGGTCGCCTACGCCATCGGCAAGGCCGAGCCCGTCGGTCTCTTCGTCGAGACCTTCGGCACCGCCAAGATCGGCACGGACAGGATCGAGAAGGCCATCGACGAGGTCTTCGACCTCCGCCCCGCCGCGATCATCCGCGACCTCGACCTGCTCCGCCCGATCTACGGCCAGACCGCCGCGTACGGCCACTTCGGCCGCGAGCTCCCCGACTTCACCTGGGAGCGCACGGACCGCGTGGACGCCCTGCGCAAGGCTGCGGGGGCCTGACGATGCGCATGGCCGTCACCGGCTCCATCGCCACCGACCACCTGATGTCCTTCCCCGGCCTGATCACGGATCAGTTGATCGCCGACCAGCTCTCCACGGTCTCGCTCTCCTTTCTGGTCGACACCCTCGACGTCCGGGAGGGCGGTGTCGCCGCCAACATCGCCTACGGCCTGGCCACTCTCGGTGAACGGCCCGTCCTCGTCGGCGCGGTCGGCGCGGACTTCACGTCGTCGTACGGCGAACGACTGCGCGAACGGGGGGTGGACATCGACTCCGTCCATGTCAGCGGCGACCAGCACACCGCTCGTTTCGTCTGCACCACCGACAAGGCCGACAACCAGCTCGCCTCGTTCTACCCCGGCGCCATGAGCGAGGCGCACACCATCGGACTCGCGCCGATCGCCCACCGGATCGGAGGGCTGGACCTGGTCCTGATCGGGGCCAACGATCCGAAGGCGATGCTCGTCCACACCCGCGAGTGCCGTGACCGCGGCTACCCCTTCGCGGCCGACCCCTCCCAGCAGCTCGCCCGTCTGGAGGGCGATGAGATCAGGGAACTGGTCACCGGGGCGGACCATCTGTTCACCAACGCCTACGAACGCGCCCTGCTCCTGCGCAGGACCGGTTGGTCGGTCGAGGACGTACTGGGCCGGGTGGGGACGTGGGTTGTCACGCTGGGCAAGGACGGGGTGTCGATCGAGCGCTCCGGCCAGGAAACGATCAAGGTGTCCGCGGTTCCGGTCGAGACCGTGACGGAGCCCACCGGCGCCGGGGACGCCTTCCGGGCCGGGTATCTCGCGGCGGTCGGCTGGGGTGTGCCGCTGGAGACAGCGGCCCGACTCGGATGCGTCCTCGCTTCCACGGCACTGACGACAACCGGCCCGCAAGGGTACGACGTGACGTCCACGGCCCTGCTGGCCCGGCTGGAGCGGGCGTACCCCGCCGCGTCCTTCGATCTTCTGGCGCCGCACCTGGATCGCGTGTGCTGAGGAACGACCGATCCGGGCGCCGGAATCGCCGGCACCGCAGAGACACCCTGCGCACGGCCCTCGCCACGGGTCGCCCCTCCTTCTCCTTCGAGTTCTTCCCGCCGAGGACCGACAGGGGTGAGCGCCTGCTGTGGCAGGCGCTGCGCCGGATCGAGGCGGTGTCGCCGACGTTCGTCTCGGTCACCTACGGCGCCGGTGGGTCGTCCCGGGACCGCACGGTCGCGCTGACCGGACGCATCCTGACCGAGACCACGTTGCGTCCGGTCGCCCACCTCACCGCGGTCGGCCACTCGGTCGCGGAACTGCGCCGCATCATCGGCCAGTACGCGGACGCGGGCGTCCGGGACGTCCTCGCGCTGCGCGGCGATCCTCCCGGCGATCCGCGAGGGCCGTGGCGGGCACATCCGCAGGGCCTCACCCACGCCTCCGAACTGGTGTCCCTGGTCCAGGACTTGGGTGACTTCAGCATCGGCGTGGCCGCGTTCCCCGAGCGCCATCCGCGCTCACCCGACGAGGAGAGCGACATCCGGCACTTCGTCAGCAAGTGCCGAGCCGGCGCCGACTACGCCGTCACCCAGATGTTCTTCCGGGTCGAGGACTACCTGCGGTTCCGCGACAGGGTCGAAGCCTGCGGGTGCACCACTCCGATCATCCCCGAGATCATGCCGGCCACCAGCGCCGACCAGATCCGCCGCTTCGCCGAGTTGAGCAACGCGACGTTTCCCGAGGACCTGGCCGCTCGGCTGGAGGCGGCCAGGGGAAACGCGGCGGCCGGCCACCGTATCGGTGTCGATCACGCCACGGAGATGGCCGCGAAACTGCTCGCCGAAGGTGCGCCCGGCCTCCACTACATCACCCTCAACCGGCCCGCCGCCGTCCTGGACATCCACGGCAACCTCGGCTGTACGGCCTTGGCGGGGCGTAGGCAGGACCCCTACGCCGGGACGTTGCCGGCGTGACCATCACGTCGGCGACCAGTGAACCCGATTCCGCTCGAGTGCAGGAGTTTTGGAGTGCGTCCGGTCAGTATTTCCGTCGTCACCGACGACCCCCTGCTCGAGGAAGCACTGACCGCCTACCTGAGGTCCGTGGACGGTATCGGCTGCGTCTCCCCGGACACGCCGGGTGTGGCCGGACTGCTCATCGTCCTGGTGCACACCGTCACCGACGACACGATCCGCTGGATGAAGCGGGCCACGCAGGACGCGGAGTCGTCCGCCCCACGCATCCTCCTGGTGACCGACCACCTCACCCAGGCGCAGTTGGCTCGTGCCGTCCGTTACGGCCTGGCCGGTGTTCTCTCCCGTTCGCAGGCAACCCTGACGAAGATCGTGGAGACCGCGTTCATCCTCGCCGACGGGGACGCGGGTTTCCCCGGTTCCGTCTCCCCGCTGCTGATCGAGCAGCTACGGCGCTCACTCGGTAACCGCTCCGAGCTGAGCAGGGCCAAGGGCGAGCAGCTGGAGGAGCGCGAGGTGGAGGTCCTGCGACTGCTGGCCGAGGGACTGGACACCGCCGAAGCCGCCATCCGCCTCCAATGCTCCGAACGCACCGTCAAGAACGTTCTACGCCGGATCGTCCAGCGACACGGCCTTCGCAACCGGGTACACGCCGTGTCCTATGCCTTCCAGGTGGGCGCCCTCTGAGAGGGCGTTTGAAGTAGGCAGATTACCCTTGATGTCCTAGGGTGTTGTGAAGGTCCCGCACAGCACCCGCGGCGCCCGGCACGCACCCCCGCCGCACCGGCCAAAGACCCACGTAGCGCCGCAACGAGGGCCTTCGTCCGGCACGCCGAGGCCACGCACCGGACACCGCGGGCACCGCACTGGACTTTCACAACACCCCCTGCCCCTGGGTCCGGACCGGCGCTCACGGCCGACACCGAGGCGTACGACGCCGGGGCCGCCGAACGACACTGGACCGCGCCGCTGGACCTGTTCCGCCGGAGCCTGTAGGTCCCGGAGCTGCCCCACATCCTGGACGCCTCCGCCCTAAACCCCTCCTGGGCGGTCACCGCCACACCGCTGGGGACGCCGTCGCCGCTGCCCGGGCCGCCTCAGCGACATGATCGCCAAGCGCCGCATGCTCCTGCTCAGCCTGACCATGCCGGCGGCCGACTCCATGGTCGCCGCCCTCAGCGACTGCCTGGCCCCGCTGATCACAGGCCGCGCACCCCAAGGCCTCGCGGCCGGTGTCGTCGCGCTCGGCATCAGCATCGTGCGCGACGAACTGCCGCCCGAACGGCTCGGCTCCGCCACCGCCCTGACGGGGCGCCGGCAGGCCACCGTCACTGCGCCGGCCGACGAAGGACGGCACTTCAGCGCTCGCCGATGTCATCGTCGTCGAGCCCGCCGCCGTCAGCGCCCTCCGCACCGGGCCGGCGACATCGGCGTCCATGAGGATCAGTTCCACGCCCTCGATGCCCAGGTGCTCCTCCGACAACGGGGCGCGTCGCTCGTCGGGCTGTGGACGCGGTGCGGCTCGGTCGGCCCGTCCTACCGCGCCCTGGAGGCCGCACCGCGTGTGCGTGGTGGGCCCCGCGGCGTTCGTCGCGGTCACCCGGCCGCCTCCGCGCGGTGCGCCCTGACCGGCACCAGGTCCACGGGGACGACCGATCCGTCCGCCACACGGGCCCGGACCTCCGGCCCGTCGGCCCAGCGGACGCGCAGGTCCCCCGCCTCACCGAGCCGCACGGACACCGTGTCCACCAGCGGCGCCGGATCCGGCTCGGCCGTCAGCCGGGCCAGGGCGACGAAGAGCGTGGCGCCGTCGGCCGTCGCTCCGGTGAGGGAGCCCGGACCCGTCCCGCCGTCGTGTTCACCGGCGGCACGGGTGAGGCCGACGGCCGGCCGGAGCTCGGCGCGGACGCCGTCGGCCGCCGCCCAGCCGGTCAGGCGCACCGGCGTTCCGGGCGCCGCCCCCGCCACGAGGTGGGCCCGCACCTCCACCGCCCCACGGACGAGAACGAGGCTCGTCACCCGCGCTCCCCCGCCGGCCGTGTGGCGGGACGCCGCCCACCCCTCGCCGACACCGAGCGGTTCGATGTCCGTCCGGCTCGCGTCGCCGTCGACGATCACGCTGTTGTCGTACGACGCCGGGGGCTCCGCGAGGGGCACGGGCGCCGTCACGGTGGAGTACGCCAGACGGGTGTAGTACGGGTCGTAGCGGACGTCCTCGCTGCCGTGGTTGTGGAGGCGGACCAGGCCGTCCGAACGGGTCGACTGGAGCAGCCAGTTGGGCGGGCCGAGCGGTCGCAGTTCGTCGGCCCGTTCCACGGGCGCCGGCTCCTCGGGCGCCGTCCACACCGGGTGGTCGGGCGGCAGCAGCAGACCGAGGAAACCCTTGCTCGCCCAGTACGGGGAGGCGGGGCCCGAGTAGCCCTGGAGGACGGCCGGGTCGGGGCCGTGCCAGCCCAGCGACAGCAGGCCCCGGTCGTCGACCGCGCCCCGGTCGAGGAAGTACTTCAGGGCGCCGGACGCCAGCCGTCGTGTCTCACCCGGGCCCAGCGGCGTACGGCCCGTCAGCGCGCCGAGCCAGAGCGGGACGGTGGTGGCGAAGCGGTACGTGAGGGAGCGGCCCTGGTGCATCGGGGCGCCGTCGCCCCCGAACAGGCGGGAGTAGTCGGCGAGATGGGTCGACAGGCGGCCGCCGTACAGGTCCAGCAGGCGCTCGTCGCCGGCGAGCCAGGCGTGCAGAACCGGGTAGAGATGCATCGCCCAGCCGTTGTAGTAGTCGAACTTGCGGCCGTCGCCGTCGGTGTACCAGCCGTCGCCGAGGTACCACTGCTCGATGCGGTCGAGCCGCTCCTCGATCACCCGGCGGGACCGTTCCGGCTCGTGGCCGATCTCCGCAAGGAACCCGCCGACGGCCACCGGGAACAACTCCCAGTTGCACGGCCAGGGTTCGGCGGTGAGCGCGTCGCCGAGCCAGGCCGCCGCGCGCTGGCGCACACCGTCGTCGAGGCGGTCCCACAGCAGCGGCCGGGTCAGACGGAGCGCGAGGGCGATCGACGCCGCCTCCACGAGCGGCTGACCACGGTCCTCGATACGCGGCCACACCCCGGAGACACCGGCCGCGAGTCCGTCACCGTAGCGCGCGAGGGCCTTGTCGTCCTTGCGGAACGCGGCGAGGAGCAGCGTACGGGCGTAACCCTCCAGCCCGTCCGAGAGGCGGCCCGACCAGCTCGTGCGGTCGCCGGGCAGGTCGTACAGGGCGCCGTCGGCGGTCGCGTACGGCTCCACGGCGGCCAGCAGCGCGTCGGCGGCGGCCTCCCAGTGGGCTCGGGTGTAGCCGGTGTACGGGCTGAGGCTGCGGTCCTCGTCGGGCTGGGAGGGCATGTGGGCACGCTTTCCTGGGTCGTCGCCGTCGGTTGGAACCTGGGGCGCCCCGGTTCCGGTCGGGGCGCCCCAGGGGCTCATCCCACCCTGGTCCGCCCGGCGGGCACCAGCCCCCGGGCGACGAGTTCGTCGCGGACGAGGCCGGCGTACACGGTGGCGCCGTGGACGGAGGTGTGGGTGTTGTCGCGCTTCTCGTCGGAGAGGTAGAGCGCCTTCGAGGCTTCGGTGCCCAGGGACTCCACCAGGGCCTTCGTCTTCGCGGTGAGGTCGATCAGGGGCACGTCGTGAGCGGCCGCGACGGAGCGGGCGACTGCCGGGTGGTCGACACCGAGGCCGTTGACGAGGAGGGCCGTGTTGTTGTTGAGGGTGCCGTCCGCGTTGAACCAGCGGCGCACGATCGGGGTGACCAGGACCGGCTTGCCTCCCTTCTCGCGGACGCCCGCGACCAGGGTCTCCAGGTTTGCGCGGTAGGTGGCCTCGTCGGTCTGCTTGTCGTTGTGGGCGAGCTGGATCAGCACCAGGTCGCCGTGGCGGATCCGCGGCTGGACGGTCGCCCACAGCCGCGTGTCGGCGAGGTAGGACACCGTGCTCTCGCCGGAGTCGGCGTGGTTGGCGACGGAGAGGCCCTTGCGCAGGTACTGCGGGAGCTGCTGGCCCCAGCCGGAGTACGGGTCACCGGGCTGGTCGCAGACCGTGGAGTCACCGACGAGGAGGATCTGCCGGGCCCGCTCGGCGGGGGTCACCCGGATGTCGGCCAGCGCGGGCGCGGAGCCGCCGATGACGAGGTCGAGACCGGGGGTGCCGTCGGCGCCGGTGGGTTCGCCCTCGGGGGTGCGGACGTTCACGGTGAAGCTGCGGAACACGGGCTCGCCGGCCGCCGTCGCCGTCTCGGGCAGGAGGGCGCGGCGCGTCTCGCCGGTGATCCGCGTGCTCGCGGCGCTCTCGCCGCCGAGGCGGACGGTCACGTCGTACGTACCGGCGGGGATGTCGAAGTGGCAGGCGGTCCCGGCGCAGTTCACCGGACCCAGGGCGGGTCGGCCGTGGTGTGCCCGGGCCGGTACGGCCGACAGGACGATACCCAGGGCCGCCGCTGTCAGCGCGGCGACGGTGAAACGTCTCATTGCGGCTCCTCGGGAGGATGACAAGACCCGGCGGCTGGACCGTACCCCGTTCGACAAGCGCTTTCTAGACGACTGGGAATATTCACAGGGTTGCCAACTCCACTGATGCGAAAGCCCTTTCGCGAAATCGATTCAACTGTCACCCTCCGAAGCACCCGCACTCCCCCACCTCCCGAGGAGGCACCCCCATGCCCCAGGCCACCGACAGACCGGCGCTCGGCCGCCGCGGCTTCGTCCTCGGCACGGCCGCCACCGCGGCCGGCGCGGCACTCGCCGGGCCGCTCGCCGGCACCGCCCGCGCCGCCGCGTTCGGCTGGAGCGACGACGGCACCCACTATGTCGTCGACACCGGCGCGAACCTCGTGTTCAAGGTCAGGAAGAGCAACGGCGACCTGGCGTCGCTCGTCCACCGGGGCACGGAGTACCAGGGCTACGGCGGCATGAACTCGCACATCGAATCCGGCCTCGGCAGCTCCACGGTGACGATCCGGCAGTCGGGCTCGACGATCCTGGTCTCCGTCACCCACGGCACGCTCCGGCACTACTACGCGGCCCGCAGCGGCGAGAACAACATCTACATGTGGACCAACAAGGCCGACACCTCGGTCTCGGCGACCCGCTTCATCCTGCGCGTGAGGGCGGGCCTGTTCCGCAACGACGAGCCCGACTCCTACACGTACGCGCCCACCACCATCGAGGCCTCGGACGTGTTCAGGAAGGCCGACGGCCAGACCCGCTCGAAGCACTTCTCCAGGCTGCGGGTGATCGACTACGACTACGTCGGCTGGTCCGCGAACGGCGTCGGCCTGTGGATCGTGCGCTCCAACCACGAGAAGGCCTCCGGCGGCCCGTTCTACCGCTCGCTGCTGCGCCACCAGAGCGCGGACGGCGGCGGGCTGTACGAGATCCTGTACTACGGGCAGAACCAGACCGAGGAGCAGCGGTTCGGCCTCCAGGGCCCGTATGTCATCGCGTTCACGGACGGCGGGGCGCCCTCCTCGTCGCTGTTCCCCGGCACGCTGACCACCCCGTGGGCGGATTCGCTCGGCATCGCCGGGTACGTCGGCGCGGGCGGCCGGGGCCGGGTCGCGGGCGTCGGCATCACCGGGCGCGACACGGCGTACGCGTACACCGTGGGGCTCGCCAACTCCTCGGCCCAGTACTGGGGTTCGGCTCGGTCGTCGGACGGCTGGTTCTCCCTCTCGGGGGTGCTCCCGGGGACGTACACCCTGACCGTCTTCAAGGGCGAGCTGGCGGTGTACACCACCTCGGTGTCGGTCACGGCGGGCGGTACGACGACGCTCAACTCGATCGCGATCCCGTCGTCGAACGACCCGTCCAGGGCGAGCGCGGTCTGGCGGATCAACGACTGGAACGGCACGCCCAGCGGCTTCAAGAACGCCGACCTGATGACGTACGCGCATCCGTCGGACGTCCGGGCGGCCGCCTGGACGGGCAACGTCGTCATCGGCAGCGGCACCGAGACGTCCGCCTTCCCCTGCTACCTGTGGAAGGACGTCAACAGCGGCATCCTCGTGTACTTCAGGCTGACCGCCGCGCAGGCCGCCGCCGCCCACACCCTGCGCATCGGGGTGACGACGGCCTATGCCAACGGCCGTCCGCAGGTCGTCGTCAACGACAGATGGACGTCGGCGATCCCCTCCCCGCCCACCCAGCCGAACACGCGGTCCCTGACCAACGGGTCCTACCGGGGCAACAACCACACGTTCACCTACAGCGTCCCGGCGTCCGCCTGGCTGACGGACCCGAGTCAGTACAACGTGCTGAGGATCAACGTGGTGAGCGGGTCGGGGACGACCTCCTATCTGAGTGCCGGGACGGCGATCGACGCGATCGACCTGCTAAACTGACGTCCAGTCATGTTCCGCGCGTCCACTGCTGGTTGGTTCCGCCGTTGCACGTGTACGTGATGATCGCGGCCGAGTCGGCGGTGGACGCGCCGTTCACGTCCAGGCACTCACCGGTCGCCCGGGACGTGACGTTCACGTAGGAGCCGGTGGTGGTCAGGGACCACTGCTGGTTCGTCGCCGAGGAGTCGCAGTTCTCCTGGGTCACCGTGTTCGCGTTCTCCCGCAGGCACAGGGAGCTGTGGCGGGTCACCAGCTGGTAGTAGCCACCGCCGACGGACTTGAACCAGTACCTCTGGTTGTTGCCGCCGTTGCAGGCGTACTGCTTGATCTGGGCGCCCGCCCACAGCGACTGACTCGTGACATCCGCGCACCGGGAGGAGTGGCGCGCGACCAGCGTGTTGTACGTGGCGCTGGTGCCGCTGACGGTGCCGGTGGAGGTGTCGATCGTGATCTCCGGCGACCAGGACAGGGACATCGTGGTCGAGGTCGGGAAGGTCAGCGGCAGCCACACGTAGCGGGAGTCGTTGACCGTGCCGCCGAAGGAGTTGCCCCAGCGGTCGCCCATGTACAGGTACGAGGTGGTCGACGTGCCCTGCACGGGCAGGACGTACGCGGTCTGCGACCCGAACGTCGTGGAGTCTGCGATGTTCGCCATGGCCGTCCAGGGGCCGGCGATGCTGGTGGCGGTGGCGTACTGCTGCTGGTTGGGGTTCCAGCCGGTGGCGCCCGATGTGAGCATGAAGTAGACGCCGCCCCGCTTGAACAGGGCCGGGGCCTCGCGGTGGCCGCCGTGCCAGGGGTCGGCGACGAGGGCGGCGATCTGCGTGTAGTCGGCCGTGAGCCGGTAGATCTGGAGGTCGTAGTTCTCGCGGGCCGCCGAGATCATGTAGCCGGTGCCGTCGGTGTCCACGAAGGTGGTGATGTCACGGGACATGTGCTGGCCGAGCGGACGGAAGCTGCCCCGCCAGGTGTAGTTGCCGTCGACGGTGTCGGAGACGGCGACGGCGGCGCGGGCCTCGCTGTAGTCGACGCCGTTCTCCTTGTGCATCCACATCACGAACTTGCCGGTGGACGCGTTGTACATGACCTTCGGTCGCTCGATGTTGGCGGTCGCGAGCTCCGGGTCGGTGGCCTGGGTCAGGACGTTGTTACGGAACTCCCAGTTCTTCAGGTCCGCCGACCGGTACGCGGACACGTACTTGAAGGTGTTGTCGGGGTTCCGGTGCTCGCCGAACCAGTAGTAGTACGAGCCGACCTTGATGACCCCGCCGCCGTGCGCGTGCACGGGGTTGCCGCCGCTGTCGGTGAACCGGATGCCGTTGGGGACCGTCCGGGGTGCCGCCTGGGCCGGGCCCGCGGTGACGAGGGCACCGGCCAGCGCCAGACAGAGCGCGAGGAGTACCGCGTAGGCACGTCTCATCTCAGCTCTCCTTCCGGGCGCCCGAGGTGGGGGTGTCGGCGACGGGGACGCCGAAGTCGGGGGTTCCGTCGGGCTTCCAGCCGAGGCGCTGGACGCGGGTGTGGCGGTTGGGGTCGTTCAGGGGGTCGCCGACGATGTCCTTGTACTGGCGGGCGTGGTAGACGAGGACATCCGTGCGGCCGTCCTCGGCGACGGTGAAGCTGTTGTGGCCGGGCCCGTACTGCTTGGTGGTGTCGTTGCTGGTGAAGACCGGTGTCGGGGACTTCGACCAGTTCGCGGGGTTCATCAGGTCGGCGTCCTCGTCGACCGTCAGCAGACCCATGCAGTAGTGGAAGTCGGTGGCGCTCGCCGAGTACGACATGAACAGGCGGCCGTTGCGCCGGATGACGGACGGGCCCTCGTTGACCTTGAAGCCGATGACCTCCCAGGGCAGCTCCGGGGTGGAGAGCCGGACCTGCGGCCCGGTCAGGGTCAGTGGGTCGGCCATCCTCGACAGCCAGAGCGCGGTGTTGTTGTCCATTCCGGGCTCGTGCTGCGCCCAGGCCAGGTAGCGGGTGCCGCGGTGGGTGAAGGTGGTGGCGTCGAGGGAGAAGGTCTCCCAGGCGGTCTTCAGCTGGCCGCGCTCGACCCAGGCGCCCTTGAACGGGTTGGGGTGCGCGTTCTCCAGGACCCAGATCCGGATGGCCCAGATGTCCTCGGCGGGCGCGGAGGCGAAGTAGATGTACCACTTGCCGTCGATGTGGTGGATCTCCGGCGCCCAGATGTGGGCGCCCATGACACCGGTGGCGTGCTTGCGCCAGATCACGGACTCGGACGCGGTCGACAGCCCGCGCAGGGTGCGGGATCTGCGCAGGATGATCCGGTCGTACTCGGGTGCGGTGGCCGTGAAGTAGTAGAAGCCGTCGCGGTGGCGGTGGATGTGCGGGTCGGCACGGTTGCGGACCAGGGGGTTGACGTAAGGGGCGGCTGCACCCGGTTCCGCCGGGGAAGCGGCCGGTCCGCCGGTCGCCGCGTGGGCGACGCCGGGCAGCGCGGTGAGGGTGCCGGCGGCCAGGGCGCCCTTCAGCAGCAGCCTGCGGTCGGGGGGTAGGGGCAAGGCGTGGTCGCGGCTCATGCGGTCTGCCTCTCTGAAGGTTCTGCGTGTGGGGGTCGTGGGGGCGTCGGAGCGTGCGAGGCGACACAAAAAGGAACAGAATCGTTCGGCATTTCGCACAAGATCAGTCACTCCGAACGGCGAAAAGGTAAGGGCGCGCTCTCGGGAGGTCAACGGGTCTGACGCGATGGAAGAGAGCGCTTTCCATCGTTCACTCACTCGAACGACCGTGTGCGGGGGCGCGAGGGGGCCGTGCATGGTCGGCTGGGACCAAGTCCCGTACCTGGAAAGCCGAGAGGTGACAGCCCATGAGACCAGCCCGGTTCCTTGCGGCCGTGGTGTCCGCCGCGTTGGCGGCGACCCTGGCCGGAGCGACGGCCGCCGAGGCCGCCGTTCCGCCTCTGGAGCACGTCTGCCTGTGGGAGGGGACGAACCAGAACGAGCTGCTCGGGATCGACGAGCGGATCATCGGGCCTCCGCCGTGCCGCGAGGCGTTCGCCGGAGAGCGGTGGGTGCGGGTCGGGCCGAGCTGGGTCACGGCGGCCGACGACGAGCGCCCCGTCTACCCCCGGGGCTACCGCCCCCAGGAGGCGGACCCGATCGACGACTTCGACGCGAAGGTCCTCGGGGCCCGCTATGTCCTGGACCGGGGCACGGCCCAGGAGAGGCACTTCGTCTTCGGCCGCGAGGTGCTGCGGAGCGGGTTCACCGGACCGGACGGCCGGCCCTTCTCCGTCCCGGCCTCTCCCCCGTTCGCCCCGCTCAGCGTCGGCGGGCACACCGTCGCCACCTTCCTCAGGCTGAGCGCCGAGCACTGCGACGGTCTCGGGCGCGACCGTGAGGAGAACTGCCTGCCCGCGGGCGAGTTCGCGTGGACCGGGGACACCCCCTTCCGCGTCTTCCCGCTCAGCGGCTGACCTCGCCGCGAAGCGGTCGGCAGCGGGACCGTCGCCGATTTTCTGTTATCGGGTGACGTCCCGGCCGTCTCCGAGGTCGTGCGCAGCCATATCCACAAGACAGCGGCGGCCGCCGGAGCCCTGGCGGTCACCGCCCTGATGCTCGGTGCCCCGACCGCGACCGCCGCCGGCCCCCGCGATGTGACCGCCGAGGTGCTGGCGGGCCGGAACATCCGGCTCGACGGCGACACGGTGGTGACCGTGCCGCCCGGGACGACGACGTACGACGGCACCTTCAGCGGCACCGGGACACTCACCGTGCGGGGCACCGGCACGCTGATCCTCACCAGGAACAGCGACTTCACCCTGCCCACGTCCCGGCAGCGGCAGGTCGTGAGGACGCTCGGCGGCAACCACCCGTACGTCACCGTGACGAACCCGGACCCGCCGGCCGTGACCGTCGCGAAGGGCGCGACCCTCCAGTACGGGAACGGCGGCGGGACCGGACTGATCGGCCACTTCCCTTACGACACCCCGGCGTTCCGGCTCAACCAGGACAACATCAGGGTCGACGGCACCCTGCGGCTGGCGCTGAAGGACGTCCAGTACAACCTGGGCACCATCAGCGGCTCGGGACTGGTCAGCCAGCCGAGGTTCCTCTGGGCCACCTGGGACCTGTCGGGCACCCACCCGTTCACCGGTGTCATCGATAACGGGACGCAGCTCAACGCGGGCGCGCCGGAGTACGCGACCTCGCTGCCCGGGGTGCGCAAGATCCTCAACCAGGGCACCTGGACCGTGGACACACCCCTGGGGCAGACCGTCACCCAGGGCATGGACTTCTACCAGCGCGAGTACGGCAGCGACATCAACGTCCAGTCCCGGCCCGGCAGCAAGGTGATCCTCACCGGCCAGTACAGCTGGTCGGACCGGGGCGGCGACACCGACCCCTCGCTCAGCGACCCCGCCCTCAACTGGACGCCCGCCCGGAAGAACGTCAACAAGCGCGGCACCAACATCAAGGGCGCGAACGTCCAGTGGGGCGACGGCACCACGAACAAGATCTTCATGCCGGGCACCGCCGAGACGGTCTACATCAACCTCCTCGCCGCACGGTCCCGTTCACGGCTCACCTTCGACTACAACGGCCCGGTCACCCTGGGCGCCCCCATCGGCGGCGGCAGGTTCCACGACACGCTGTCCGCGCCCGGCGCCGGGGACATCGTCATCAAGGGTACGAAGGGCAATGACGTCACCTTCGCGGCCGTCCAGTACTACAACGGCTCGACGACGATCCAGAAGAACGCGGTGCTGCGGCTGGGCAGCGGCAAGCGGGGCGGTGACGGCGGGCTGTACACCAAGGGCGACCTCTACAAGGTCGTCAACAACGGTGCGCTGGTCGTCCGCAACGTCGCCAAGCCCGTGTCGCTGTCCAGGATCGGCGGCAGCGGCTCCCTCACCCAGTCCGGCGCCGCGACGACGACGCTGACGGGCAGCGGGATCACCTACACCGGACGGACGACCGTCACCAAGGGGACGCTCGCGCTCCGCTCGGGCGCGACCCTGGCGCACAGCAAGGGGATCCGGCTGACCACCGCCGGGGCGAAGCTCGACGTCGGCACGGCCGGGCTGCGGGTGAGCCGCTCCCTGTCCGGCAAGGGCACGGTGCGGGGCTCGGTGACCAACGCCGGTGTGGTCGTGGCCGGCCTCACGGTGACCGGCGCCTACACCCAGACAGGGCGGGGCCAACTGGTGCTGCGCGAGAAGCCGTTGAAGGTTTCCGGGGCGGTACGGCTGGCCGGCGGGCTGGACTTCGCGGCCCTCGGCGCCGTCGGCGGCCCCGGCGACGAGGTCACCGTGATCGACCACACCGGCAGGGGCACCACCACCGGCACGTTCACCGGTCTGCGCGAGGGCGCGACGGTGAAACTGGCCGACAACACGTACCGGATCAGCTACCGGGGCGGCGACGGCAACGACGTCGTCCTGACGGCCGGGAAGGCGAGCGCGTCACCGAAGGCCGGTGCCGCCGCGGGCGCCGACAGCGACGTCCGGGGCCCCGACACCCTGAACACCCATGCCTCGGCCGACACCGGCCTCGGCTGGTGGCCGTACGCCCTGACCCTCGGCCTGCTCTGCGGCCTCGCCGTACCGATGAGCAGACGCCGCGGCAAGGGCAAGCGGCGAGGAGGCGGCCGACACACGGCCACGGGGTGAACCCGGAGCACGAGAACCCGGCGTGGGGACCCCCGGCGCGTTGACCCCCTCCTCCGCCTTGCGCCGCACGCACCACGCCCCGCTCAACCGGCAGGGTCGGGGCACCGTGGCCCGAAGTCGGCATGATCCGGGCGAAAGACCCTAGCCGGCGTCGGGCCCGCCGCCGTCCGATCCTTCAGGGGCTTCGCAGATGATCTCGTCACGCGGGGTGTAGTGCGTACGGTACGGCTCCCGCTTCACCACCCTGCCGTCGTCGTAGAAGACGCGTTCGACGGTGACGTCGAAGCCCTCCAGCGGGGTCTGCGGTACGCACTTCTCGTCGACGCTCACCTTCCGCTCCGGCGGCGTCACATGGGTGCGGGGCCCCTTCACCGACCTGATGTCGTCGTAGGCCTTGGTGCCGATGAAGGAGACGGTCACCGAGGTGTCGGTGGACTCGGCCTGGATGTAGAGGGCGTGGCCGGAGTCGTTGGTGAACCTGAGATCGAGGCTTCCCCAGGCGACGGTCGCCTCACGGCCTTCCGGATAACGCTCGATGTAGAACGAGTGCGCACCGTGTTCCACGGGCTTGACGCCGGCGAAGTACAACGCGTTGAACACGGTCGTGGCCACGGCGGAGACACCACCGCCGGACGCCTTGGTGAACTGGTCGTCGAGGATCATGATGCCCTCGGCGAAACCGTTGGCCTCGGTGCGCTGGCCCACGGTCCGGTTGAAGCTCCAGGTCTCGCCCGGCGAGACGACCGAGCCGTTGATGAGCTGCGCGGCCCGCCCGATGTTCTTCGTGCGGTAGGGAGCCGGTTCGAAGTGCACGGTGAAGGAGGACATCTTCTGCGTCAGCCCGAGCCGCGCCGCGTTCTCGCGGGTCACCTCCGGCTCGATCCGTCGCGTGGCCACGTCCCCGGTCCGGGCGGCGCCCGCTTTGGTGAGCAGCGGCAGCACCGCCTGGCCGAGCGCCTTGTCGGTGACCTGTACGCCGGTCCGGGCGTCGTCCGCCACCACCACCTGGTCGCCGTCCAGCCGCAGTACGGCGTTCTCGGGCGTGGCGGTGACGGCGGCCAGCGGGCCGGAGACCGCCGGGGCGGAGCGCAGGCCCTTCACGTCCAGCCTCGGCACCAGCCGGCCGGATGCGTCCGGCCGCAGCGTCAGGTACTCGCCCAGGACGGCCTGGCCTACCGTGAACCGTCTGCCGCCCGCGGTGAGCGTGACGGGCGCCGACATGGCCGGCTGCGCGAAGTCACGCACGGCCCGCCGTACCTCGTCCGTCGCCACCCGCGGCTTGGTCTCCTTCGTCGGAAGGGCCGTGACGGTGTGCGCCGCGCCGCGCAGGAAGGCCGCCCGCAGGGTGCTGACCGCGGCGTCCACGTCCAGGGCGTGACCAGTGCGCGCGGCGACCTGCTCGACCCGGCCGTCCTCGAACGTGACGGAGCCGTCGCGGACCTTCTGGTCGAGCGCCTTCGCCAGCGTTCCGAGGGCGGTGCGGGCCCTGCCCTCGTCGAGGCGTACGACCGGCTCGATGTCACCCCCGGAGCGGAAGAACCCCCCGAGCAGGCTGATCGGATCGGACCCCGTGCGCACCGCCCGGTCGACTGTCTCCTCGGCGTCGAAGCCGAGCCCGGCCTGCCGCGGGTCGACGCTGCCGGTACGGTCACCGACCTTCACGGCCAGCTCCCGCGAACCGGCCGCCGCCAGGTGATCGTCCAGCTTGCGGATGGCCTCCGCACGGCTGAGGCCGCCGATGTCCACCCCCCGCACCGTCGTACCCGTCTCGATCTCACCACCCGCGACGAGCAGCGCGGCCAGATACAGACCGCCGACACCGACAGTCAGCACACCACCCGTCAGGGCAAGAGGCGGCACGGAGGCTATTCGGAGGCGCATGGGTCTCCCGGAGAGCGAGGGATCGACAGGCGGTGCACCCGATGACGCGGCACTGCGGACGGGGCAAGCACCCCAAGCTACCCATAACGGATGATGAGGGCGTATGCCGCAGAACACGTATGCCTTGCGTCACACCGGGCACATCGCCGTGCGGCGGCCGTCGGCACCCGTGTGGAGTCCGCTGCGCACCTGGCCCCGCGAGCGGCTCAGGGCGCCGTCTCGATGCCGGTCCCGGACGTGTTCCCGCTCTGGACGTCCGTGTCCTCGGGCCGCTCCTGCCGGCCGCGCAGCCACACGTAGACCGGGATGCCCGCGAAGAGGAACAGGGCGCCCTGGTAGACGGCCGCGTAGCCGGCGCCGGCGATCAGCCAGAAGGAGAAGGCGAAGGAGAGGCCGGCGACGATCAGATCACGGACCAGGCCGGCGGGGCGATGGGGGCCCCTCCCGCTCGAGCGAAGCCGAGAGTGGGGGAGCTCGCGGGTGCCGCGGGCCAGCCAGTACAGCTGGGCGGCCGCCGAGAGCAGGTACGGGACGCAGCCGGTGAACGTGGTGATGAGGACGAGGACGCGGAACGCCGTGTCCGGGTCGTCCGCGTAGTTCACGACGATGAGGATCGTGCCGAGGACCGCAGTGGCGAGGACACCGAAACCGGGGACGCCGCCCTTGCCGAGACGGGCGAACGGCTTCGGGAAGAGGCCGTCGCGGGCGGCCGCGTACGGCATCTGGGCGCTCAGCAGGATCCAGCCGTTGAGGCAGCCGACGATCGAGGCGACGGCGACCAGCGCGATCACCGTGCCGCCCCAGCCGCCCCCGGCGATCGAGTTCACCGCGTCGGCGAACGGCGCTCCCGACTCGACGAGTTCCTTGTGCGGGACGAGGCCGAAGACGGCGACCGTGCCGAGGATGTAGACCAGTGCCGAGGCGACCGTGCCGAGGATGCCGGCGCGGCCCACGGTGCGCTCCGGATCGCGGACCTCGCCGGCGCTCACGGCGGCCGACTCGACGCCGAGAAAGCTGTAGAGGAGGAGGGCGGCGGAGGCGGCGATCGCGCCGGGGACGCTCTCCCCGGAGGCGTTGAACGGGCCGTAGTTGTCGAAGTCGACGAAGAACAGGCCGACGGTGGCGACCAGCAGCAGCGGCACGAACTTCAGGACCGTCGAGACGATCTGCACCGCGCCGACGTAGCGGGTGCCCGCGAAGTTCGCGGCGGCCGGCAGCCACAGGGCGGCCAGGGCCACCACCGCGAGGACGACCTTGCCGTCACCCAGGGGTATCAGCACGTCGACGTAGCCGACTACGCCCACGGCGAGGGCGGCGATGCTGACCCAGCACATCGTCCAGTACGACCACGCCGACAGGAAGCCCGCGAAGGGGCCGAAGGCGTCGCGCGGATAGACATAGAGACCGCCGGTGACCGGGCTGCGCCTCGCCAGCTTCCCGAAGAGCAGCGCCAACAGGACGGCGGCCACGGAGAGAACGACGAACGCGACCAGGCTCACCGTGCCGTACGGGGCGACGGCGGCGGGGAGCGTGAAGATGCCGCCGCCGATGATGTTGCCCATGACGAGGGCGGTGGCCGCGGCGAGACCGAACTTACGGCCGGGGGGTACGGCGGCGGCAGGTGCGGAGCCGGACTCGGCGGCAGGTGCGGAGCCGCGCTCGGCCGTCCGGGAGCTGTCGGACACGGCGGCCGGGGACGGCTCGGGCTCGGCGGATTCGGGAGTGCTGGTGGTGGTCATGGCGGTTCCGGGGAAGGGGAGGGCGGGACGGGGAGGAGCGTGATCGTATCCCGGCGTTCCACATGGTGGTCAATCTGTTCATAAGGTGGACACAATCGGTTCGGGTCCACGGCCCTGGCTCGATTACCGTCGTCGCATGACCAGCAATGCCTCGGGGACCACCTCCCCCTCCCCCGCCGCCTCCCCCGCGCTCGTCGAGGCGCTCGCCGCCGGCCCGCTCGTCCTCGACGGCGGCATGTCCAACCAGCTCGAATCAGCCGGACACGATCTGAGCGACGAGCTGTGGTCGGCCCGGCTGCTCGCCGAGCGGCCGGAGGCGATCACCGAGGCCCACCTCGCCTACTTCGAGGCGGGCGCCGACGTGGCGATCACCTCCAGCTACCAGGCCACCTTCGAGGGCTTCGCCAAGCGCGGCATCGACTCCGCCCGGGCCACCGAACTCCTCGGCCTCAGCGTGGAGTTGGCCCGTGAGGCGACCCGGCAGGCCCGGGCGAAGGACGTCGGGCGACCCCTGTGGGTGGCGGCCTCGGTCGGCCCGTACGGGGCGATGCTCGCGGACGGCTCCGAGTACCGGGGGCGGTACGGGCTGAGCGTCGCCGAGCTGGAGCGGTTCCACCGGCCGCGGCTGGAGGTGCTGGCCGCCGCCGCGCCCGACGTTCTCGCCCTGGAGACGGTGCCCGACGCCGACGAGGCCGAGGCGCTGCTGCGGGCCGTGCGCGGGCTCGGGGTGCCGGCGTGGCTGTCGTACACCGTGGCCGGGGAGCGGACGCGGGCCGGGCAGCCGCTGACGGAGGCGTTCGCCCTGGCCGCCGAGGCCGAGGAGGTCGTCGCGGTGGGCGTGAACTGCTGCGCCCCTGAGGACGTCGACGCGGCAGTGGAGACGGCGGCGCGGGTCACCGGCAAGCCGGTGGTGGTGTATCCGAACAGCGGCGAGGCGTGGGACGCGTCCGCGCGGGAGTGGACCGGACGCTCCCGGTTCACCGCGGCGGAGGTCGAGGGCTGGCGGGCCGGCGGGGCCCGGCTCATCGGGGGGTGCTGCCGGGTGGGTCCTGGCGCGATCGCGGCGATCGCTGAGGTGCTGGGCTGACTTCGGCAGGGCGTTTCCCCGCGCCCCCTGCGCCCGAGCAGGATGTCCGTACGGCCCTGACACAGATGCGGCGCGTGCTGCGCCCGGGCGGCCGACTGCTGCTCAGCGCGCCGAGGAGTTCGGCGGCCCGGCAGGCCCGGCTCTTGGGCTCTTGGGCTCTTGGGCTCTTGGGCTCTTGGGCTCTTGGGCTCTTGGGCTCTTGGGCTCTTGGGAACATTCGGCGGGAGTCCTGGTGTCAGTCGTCTCCTGACGGCAACGGGTCTTCCCCGGAGCCGCGTACGGCGGTGGACTCAGCGCCAGTCGTCGATCACGTAGGCGTGCGGGTGGCTGTAACCGGGTTCGTTGGGCTTGTGCATGGTCACGCCTTGCAGCCAGGTACGGAAACCGCGGTCGACCATGCGCCGGTAGGCGTCATGGCGGGCCAGGTTCATTCCGGCGTCCAGTTGCCCCAGTCCCTTCTCGGCGGCCAGCTGCTCGCACGCATTCAGCAGTCGTTCGAAGCGGTCGGCGGCGTCCGGGCCAGGGCGTACGGCGCCGAACTTGATGAAGCACACGTCGTCACCGGCCTCCGACCCCGCTCCGCAGTGGCAGACAGCCAGACCGTCGAGGCCGGAGTCGGCGCCCTCGAGGAGGACGGTGTCACCGAGCCCCTGCGCCTGTGCGGTCATGATCTCGCGCTCCAGGCTCAGTCCCTCGTACACGGCCCCCGTCAGTGCGCGAGTGAGGCTCAGTGCGTGGGGCCGCTCAGCGGCGGTCAGCTCGCCGTACAGGAGTCGGCCGGGGACCGCGGCACTGACGGCGACCTGTTTCCTCATGATGGCGGTAAGGAATCGGGGCCAGAAACCGTACCGGCGGTAGAGCTCCAGGTGCTTGGGACTGTGCGAGAAGGTGAACAGGCCGAGGTGGCGGTTCTCCCAGGTGTCGAAGCAGGCCAAGACCGGTTCCATGAGCCGCCTGCCGATGCCCTGGTCCCACAGGTCCGGCCGCACGCTCAGCGGGCCGAAGAACCCGACGCTGCCCCAGTTGGCGGCGAAGTTCGACCCGACGACCTCGCCCTCGACGGTCGCTGCGAAGGCCGCGTGTGGATCCGCCGCCCAGCGGGTGCGGACGTAGTCGGCGGTCCCGAAGAACGTCTCCGGCTCAGGGATCCCGAGGAAGGTCCCGAAGGCCACCCTGAAGATCTCGTCGGCCCGATCCAGGTCCGGTTCAGCCAGTGGGCGGACCGACACCGGGGCGGCGACACTCGTACGCTTCGCTGCGGGCATGATCGCTCTCCTTTCCGCCCCCGGTTCCATCGCACCACGGACGTGAGCCGCGGGCGAAGCGACAGCTCCTGCGCCCCTACCTCAAGGGCCGAGGGGCCCCGTTCTCCGACGGCCGGGCGACCGTGTTTCCCACGACGACGGGGCGGCCGTCCTCCTGCCGATCGACGCCCCACGGGGCCCCGGTGGCCCGGACGCGTCCGAGAAGACGGTGCAACCGTGTGCCCCACATCGCCGGAAAAGGTGATGAAAGCAGACAGGGTGTCGGCCCTCTCACGGGGCCGGGCGCGTCCGGGCACGGGAGAGAGGACGTGCCATGAGGCTTCGCGACGAACTTCCACGCCGTTATCTGCTTCTGCACGGCCTCGGCGTCCATGCGGACCTCCGCCCGGGCGAGTCCCCGGCACAGCCGGCGGGAGTCCGCGGCAGGCAGGGGTCCGCCCGGGCGGCGTTCTCGACCGGGGACCGCGGTTCGCCGGCCGGTGCGAGGAGGCGGGGAGGCGGACCGGCCGGGGCGTGTCGGCGCCCAGGGCTCGTGCGGTACCGCTCCGGGCCGCCAGGGCCCTGGCGGTCCTGGCGGCCTCCGCCGGGGGAGGCCCTCCGCGGTCAGGCGGCACACCTCGCGCACCATCGCCACGTCCTCGGCCGTCCGTCGCCGGTGGCGTCCCTGGAGCCTGGCAGCCGGTGCCCAGGCCGTAAGGGCGGCCCCACGAACGCAGTGTGGTGGGCGAGATGCCGAGCCTGCGCGCGAGCGCCCCGGTCGTCACACCGGCCCCGGCGCCGGGTTCCCCGTGCGCGTCCATGCTGTGCCTCCACCGCCGTAGCCGATGTCCCGGGCCTCGGGCGTCAGAGGTATGCGCCGTCCGGCGGGCGTACCGATGCGCTGCGATGACGCGGCGATGCGCCGACGCCGGCACCGTGCGCCTTCGCCGCTCCTCCGCCCGCGCGCCACGAGGACCCGGAGAACCCCGGAGAACGCCGCGAACGTGTCAGACGGAGGCTTCCAAGACCCGGCGCAGCGAGTGCAGGGCCCGGCGGATGTGGCTCTTCACCGTGCCCAGGGGCAGTCCCGTCCGCTCGGCGATCTGCGCCTGGGTCATGTCGCCGTAGACGGCCATGCCCAGCAGACGCCGTTGCACCGGCGTCAGGCGCTGGAGCTTCTGCAGGACGAGGACGCGGTCGACGGCGGCCTGGCTCTCGTCGACGCCCCAGTGCCGTACCGCCTCCTCCTGCTGCGCCGCGGACGCGCTCTCGATGTCGGCCCGGCGGGCCCGCGCCGCATGGGCGTCGGCGATCGCGTGGCGAGTGATCCCGACGAGCCAGCCGCCCAGTGCCCCGCGCTCCGGCCGATACCGCTCACGTCCCCGCCAGGCGGCCAGGAAGACCTGCTGGGTGACGTCCTCGGCGTCCCTAGGATCGTTCAGGGAGCGCCGGGCGAGCGTGTGGACGAGGGCGCCCCACCGCCGGTACGCGAGGGCGATCGCCTGCTCGTCCCCGGCGTGGAACCGCCGGGCGAGTTCGGTGTCGTCATCGGTCTCCTCGCGCGGCGGTAGCGGAACGGTCGTCCGGCAGGGATCGGGGTGGCGCGGACATGTGCGCTCCGCGTCGGCGCTCAGGTGGGCGTCGGGCCGTGCGGTGGCCATCGGGAGCTCCGAGGTCGAAGGACTACGAGGCGACGACCGTCCGTCGGAACGATGCAGCACCGCAACGTGCAGCGTTAGCGCATCGAAATGGCCCGGGGTGCGCGCCCAGGCACATGTCCCGACCGCCCGCGAAGGAATCTGCATCCTCCGCCGCGGCGCGCGCCGAAAACCTGGTGCACTCACTCACAGGGAGTGGGCCGATCGAAGGGACAGCCAGCGATGATCTCCCGGACCCCTGTCGCCGCAGCGGCTTCCCTCGGGGTGTGCGCGCTCGCCCCCCGCCGCCGCCCCGAGGCGGCTCGACATCGAGCGCGTCGGTCTGAGCGCCGCGATCGAGCCCGGTGGGGTCGCCCCGGACGGCAGCGTCTGGATTCCCGAGGACCCGGAGAAGATCGGCTGGTACCGTTTCGGCCCCGCTCCGGGTGACCCCTCCGGCTCCGCCGTCATGGTGGGACACGTGGACTCCCGCACGGGTGGCCTCGGGGCCTTCGCCGCACTCTTCGACGTCCACGCGGGCGACGAGGTGACCGTGTGGCGGGCCGCCGCACCTCCGGTCGTCTACCGGGTCGTCGCCCGCACCCGGGTGGAGAAGGACCGGTTGCCCGGCTCGGCCTTCACCAGGACCGGCGCACCGGCCCTCACGATGATCACCGGCGCGCCTCCTTCCGACGACGCACGAGGCGGCTACCAGCGGAACCTGGTGCTGACCGCGGTCCCGGTCACCGCCACGGAACGAGCCCGTGGCCCGGTGCCCCTGCCTACCCTGCCGTCCGTGCCCGAGGCAGAGGAGACCATGACCGAGCGGCGACCGGCTGTCGCCCCGGTGCGCGACGACGCGAGGGGGAACACCGAGCGGCCCGGTCGGCGGTCCCCTC
Source organism: Streptomyces sp. NPDC030814 (assembly GCF_055572155.1). Classification (NCBI taxonomy): domain Bacteria; kingdom Bacillati; phylum Actinomycetota; class Actinomycetes; order Kitasatosporales; family Streptomycetaceae; genus Streptomyces; species Streptomyces sp. NPDC030814. The sequence goes on along the minus strand of NZ_JBVIDX010000001.1, from coordinate 450,801 downwards.
TTCCCCGTCCGCCCGCCCCCACCGCTCCGGCCGGCACGAGGGGAGGTGAAGCATGACGCGTCACCTGGTCCCCGACGAGCCGACCGACCTCGCTCAGGCCCGCCGGAGGCGAGTGGGTACCGGCCCCAGCGGCCCCCGTCCGGGCACGTCGTCGTCGCGGCGCAGGGGTGGCTCGGGCACCTTCCGCGTCATCGCCCCGAGCCGTCCCGAGATGCGCCCCAGATCATGATCTCGGTGGCGGGGAGGCGCTCCGCGAAGCGGTCGTCGGGGGATGCCTCGTGCAGCAGCGCGCGCAGGTCCCGTTCGAAGTCGGCCAGTCCGTCGCCGAAGAGGTGGGGCGCGGAGTCGGAGCGGGAGAAGGCCCAGGCGACGAGGTCGTCGGTGGTGCGCTCGACCACCTGCCCGGCGGGGACGACGAGGCGCCGGACCTGCGTGAGACCGGCCCGCTCCAGGATGACGTCCTCGCCGCCCGGGGTGCCGTCGACGAGGAGCCCTTGTCCCGCGCGGCGCACCGGGCCGAGGTGGCCGCGCACGAGGCCGACGATCCGGTCGTACGGGGGCGGGACCGCCGGGGGCGGCGGCGGAGCCGGGGGCGGGTTCTTGAGTTCGCTCACGTGGACGAACACTCCGCCCGGCCCCAGCATCTCCCGCACGGCGGCGGCGACGCGGTCGCGCTCCGTCCAGTGGAAGGACTGGGCGAACACCACCACCCGGAACTCACCCAGCCCGGCGGGCAGGTCCTCGGCGCGGGCGGCCAGCCAGCGGGCGTTGGTCACGCCCCGGCGCCCGGCCTGCCGCTCCGCCTCGGCGAGCATGTCCGCGTCCGGGTCGACGCCGACCGCCTCGGCGACGTACCGGGCAAGGGGAAGCAGCACGATGCCCGGACCGCAGCCGACGTCGAGGAGCCGGCCGGTGCCGTCCAGCCCGAGGGCCTCGGCCAGGGCTTCGGCGAAGCCCGGGGCGTAGGGAAGCCGCCCTCGCTCGTAGTGGGCCGCGCTGCCCTGGAACAGGGTGCTGTCCCACTGCCATGCGTCAGGCATCCCGGTGCCCCGCCCTTTCCGTCACCCGTTACGTCCCTCGGGGCCCCGGCGGCCGCGTCGACGCCGGTCATCCCGTTCGCCGACCGCGCCGGCCCCCACCGGCCCACGTGGGCGGGGCCCAAGCTACCGGGCGGTCCCGGCGGACGCGCCGGTCAATGGCCGCCGGGCGCCGGAGGCCAGGGCGCCACCCCCGGTCGCGTCGCCAGCCCGCCGAAGGCTCGGCCCGGGCTGCCACGTCGGCCGAAAGGTGGCCCGCGGGCCGGTTCAAGGAGCCCGGCGGAAGCGCCGGAGGGCCGGTAGCGGGGCTCCGCCGGAGGAGGTGAACGTACCGGTGTCCTGGGCCCTGCGGGGGCGTTGCGCGTCCGCTTCCCAGAGGGCCAGCTCACGGTCGTAGGGGCCGAGGACGATCCGTCGCTCGTCCGGGTCCTCGAAGACCCGCACGGGGTGGTCGGCGTCCCACGGTGTCCAGCCGGGGTCGCCGTGGGTCGCGAAACGGACCCAGGCGTCGTGCAGGGTGGTGGCCAGGGCGCGCGGCGTGTGCTCGCCGGCGAGTTTCGCGGAGGCGGGGGTGTCACCGGTGTCGAAGACGAAGCCGAGCTCCAGGGCGTGGCAGGAACCGAGGCCCGGGAGGTTCGACGGCCAGGCGAACTCGTAGACGTAGGCCGGCGCGTGAGCGGGGCGGGCGTCCGCCACACGGTGCAGAGGGACGCGCAGGAGATGGTCGGTGACGAGTTGGCCGGCCAGGTCGGCGGGGCCCATGTCGGGGTGGAGCTCACGGTAGCCGCGCGGGACCTCGGGTCCGCAGTGGCAGCGGGCGCGGGCACCGGCCAGCGCGACCGCGCCGAGACGGTCGACGCGCTCCTTGAGGCCGCCGGGGACCAGCCACAGGCGGTGCTCGTCGCGGGTCCAGCCCATGAGGAGGCCGACATCCTGGGCGGCACCGTCCTCCACGAGTGCCTTGAGCGGGTCGCGCGGCACCAGCTCGCCGTCGACGACGATGCCGAAGGCGGGTCCGCCCAGGACGGGGCTGCTGAGGCGGCCGACCTCGGCCTGTGCCTCGGCGAGCGTGGAACGGTCCACGCCGGCGAAGGCCGCGGCGGTGGCGGGGACCTTCAGCCGGGCGGCCATCCGGCGCACCATGCGGCGCACCTTGTCCCGGTTCGCGGCCTCGGGCGGCCCGCTCTGCAGCACGGCCCGGCGGAACAGCCCCCGGGCGCGAGGGGCCGTGAGCAGAGCGCCGATACTGATGGCGCCCGCCGACTGGCCGAAGACGGTCACCCGGTCCGGATCGCCGCCGAACTCGGTGATCGAGTCCCGGACCCATTCCAGGGCGGCGATCTGGTCACGGAGTCCGGCATTGGGCGGGGCGTCCGGGAAGAGGCCGTACCCCTCGACGCCGAGACGGTAGTTGAGGGACACGAGGACCACGCCGTCGCGGGCGAAGGCGCTGCCGTCGTAGACCGGGATCGCCGACGAGCCCCGGGTCAGCGCGCCGCCGTGGATCCAGACCATGACGGGGAGCCGTGCCCCGGGGCCCGGCTCCGGCGTCCACACGTTCAGGTTGAGGCAGTCGTCGCCCGCGACGACGGGGTCGGACAGATAGCGGGCGAACGCCTCCGAGTACGCCGGTTTCGGCGAGGTCGGCCCGAAGGCGCCCGCGTCACGGACGCCGTCCCAGGGCTCGGGCGGGACGGGCGGGCGGAACCGGCGAGGACCGAAGGGCGGGGCCGCGTAGGGGATGCCGCGGAAGACCGCGATCCCCTGCTCGTACCCCTCCCCGTACACGTACCTGCCGCGTACGTCCCCGTACGGTGTGGTGACCACGGGGGCCTGCCGGTCTGCCGTCATGTGCTCACCCGCTCCTCACGCCCGCTCGCTCGTGGACCGTCGTTCACATCAGAGCACCACATCCCCCTCTCCGTATTCCGGTCCTGCCGGTTCCTTGACGGCTGTGTGGCGTACAGGAGGGCGCCGAAGCCGAGGTGGTCGTACCCGCCGCTGGTGGCGCCGTGGTCACCGACCGCCGCCTTCCGGACGGCCCATCTCGGCCATGCGAGTGATGTACGGAACGGACAGGCCACGTCGCCCTGCGTGGTGGTAGCGGAGGATGTCCCGGAGGCCTTCATGAAACCGGTTGCCGTCGTAGCCGTGCAGCCGATGCCCATGACACCGTGGGCCTGGTCGCGTCCGGACCCCTGCCACTGGGGCGAGGCCCTGGCTGTCGTACAGGAGCGGGACGGCGTTGCGGAGCGCGCGCGCTGTTGCCCGCGCCGTTCTTGAAGTAGGTGACCGCCTGGCTGGACTTGGCGCCGTCGTCGCACAGGATCCCGGTCGCGAGGGCCGCGCCGCCGGCGGAAGCACGCCGGGAAGGGCGGGATACGGTTCCTTCACTCAGAAAGAGCACGGTCCCTTCACTCAGAAAGAACAAGGAACGCCGAGACCGAAGGCGCCGCAGCGTGGTCCGCAGCGAGGACACCTGGCCAAACCAAATGCCCTCCACTCCAGGCCAGTTGACACCGAACGCCATTCGCGATGATCGCGCCCTGACCGAACCCGATATGGTGAACGTATGGGGACGGGCAACGGGATCGTCGACGACATCGACCGGGCGTTGATCGCGGAGTTGCAGCGCGACGCCACGCAGGCGTACGCGGCCCTCGGCAGGGCGGTGGGACTGTCGGCCGGGGCCGCGCACGACCGGGTGCGGAAACTGCGGGAGCGCGGGGTCATCCGCCACACCACCGTGGACGTCGACCCGGCCGCCCTCGGGCGGGGGGTGCTCGCGTTCGTCATGGTCGACTCGTCGGTCTGGATGGGCGGAGCGACCGAGGCCTTCGCCGCCATCCCCGAGATTCAGGAGGCCCACGTCGTCGCGGGCACCGCCTCCGTCCTCGTCAAGGTGCGCACGGACACCACGGAGCAGCTGCGGGACGTCCTGCGGCGGCTCTACGCCATCGAGGGTGTGAGCGGCGCACGGACGACCGTGGTGCTGGAGACGTTCTTCGAAAGGCCGGTCTGCACATCGTGAACTTCTGGTCGCTCTATCAGCACGGCTTCGCGCGGGTCGCCGCGTGCACCGGTCACGCGGCGATCGCCGACCCGCCCGCCAACGCGGAGGCGGTGCTGCGGCAGGCGCGCCGCTGCGCGGAGGACGGGGTCGCCGTCGCCGTCTTCCCCGAACTGTGCCTGTCGGGCTACTCGATCGAGGACCTGCTGCTCCAGGACGCGCTGCTCGACGAGGTCGAGGCGGCGCTCGGGACGGTGGTCGCCGGTTCGGCGGAACTGCTGCCGGTGCTCGTCCTCGGCGCCCCGCTGCGGCACCGGCACCGGATCTACAACTGCGCGGTGGTCGTGCACCGCGGGCGGATCCTCGGGATCGCACCGAAGTCGTATCTGCCGAACTACCGTGAGTTCTACGAGAAGCGCCAGATCGCCGCGGGCGACGACGAGCGGGGCGGGACGATCCGGGTCGCCGGCACGGAGGTGCCGTTCGGCCCCGACCTGCTGTTCGCGGCCGAGGACGTCCCCGGCCTGGTGGTGCACGCCGAGGTGTGCGAGGACATGTGGGTGCCGGTGCCGCCGAGCGCGGAGGCGGCGCTGGCCGGCGCGACCGTCCTGGTCAACCTGTCGGGCAGCCCCATCACGGTCGGCCGGGCCGAGGACCGGCGGCTGCTGTGCCGTTCGGCGTCGGCGCGCTGCCTCGCCGCGTACGTGTACGCGGCGGCCGGGCAGGGCGAGTCGACCACCGACCTGTCCTGGGACGGCCAGACCATGATCTACGAGAGCGGCACCCTGCTGGCCGAGACCGACCGGTTCCCCGCGGGCGACCAGTACGCGGTGGCCGACGTCGACCTCGACCAGCTGCGGCAGTCCCGGCACCGGATGGGCACGTTCGACGACAACCGCCGCGCGCTGTCCGGGCGCACCGGCGCGTTCCGTGAGGTGGTGTTCCGGCTCGACCCGCCGACCACCGACCTCGGGCTGCGGCGCCGGGTCGAGCGGTTCCCGTTCGTGCCGTCGGACCCCGCCCGGCTCGCCCAGGACTGCTACGAGGCCTACAACATCCAGGTCGCGGGCCTCCAGCAGCGCATGGCCTCGATCGGCGGCCCCAAGATCGTGATCGGGGTGTCGGGCGGTCTGGACTCCACGCACGCGCTGATCGTCGCCGCGCGGGCGATGGACCGGGCGGGCCGCCCGCGCAGCGACATCCTCGCTTTCACGCTGCCCGGGTTCGCGACCGGCGAGCACACCAAGGGCAACGCGCACAAACTGATGCGTTCCCTCGGGGTCACCGCCGCGGAGCTGGACATCACGCCCACGGCCCGGCTGATGCTGAAGGAGATGGGCCACCCGTTCTCGTCGGGCGAGCCCGTCTACGACATCACCTTCGAGAACGTGCAGGCCGGGCTGCGCACCGACTATCTGTTCCGGCTGGCCAACCAACGCGGCGGCATCGTCCTCGGCACCGGCGACCTGTCGGAGCTGGCGCTCGGCTGGTGCACGTACGGCGTCGGCGACCAGATGAGCCACTACAACGTCAACTCCGGTGTGCCGAAGACGCTGATCCAGCATCTGATCCGCTGGGTCATCAGCAGCGGCCAGTTCGACGAGGACACCAACGACACGCTGGCGGCGATCCTGGACACGGAGATCAGCCCGGAGCTGGTGCCCGGGGAGGAGCTCCAGTCCACGGAGTCCAAGATCGGCCCGTACGCGCTGCACGACTTCACGCTGTTCCACGTGCTGCGCTACGGCTACCGGCCGTCGAAGATCGGTTTCCTGGCATGGCACGCCTGGCGGGACGCGGAGGCGGGCGCCTGGCCGCCCGGGTTCCCGGAGGGCGAGCGGGTGGCGTACGAGCTGCCGGAGATCTGGCACTGGCTGGAGTACTTCTGCCGACGTTTCTTCGCGTTCGCCCAGTTCAAGCGCTCGGCCATGCCGAACGGGCCGAAGGTCCTGGCCGGCGGTTCGCTGTCGCCGCGCGGTGACTGGCGGGCGCCGTCGGACAGTTCGGCGGCGGCCTGGCTGCGGGACCTGGCCCGCTGGGATCTGCCGGGCGTCGGGGAGTAGCCCGTCGGCACTCCTCGGACGTGTGGGGCCGGTTCGACGACGATCACACTCGCCCTGGAGCCCCGCTGTTCCCCTCCGAGCGCAGGAACACCGACGGCTCCGGGCGCCGGGTCGGCGACGACGCCCTGCGCAACGGGCTCGGCAACGCGGTCCAGGCTCATCTGCCGAGCTGGACGGACAGGTTGGCACCGCACGTCCTGCGGCATTTCTGCGCGTCCCAACTCTACGGAAACGGGCTGGACTTGATCGCGATCCAGGAGGTAACAACCAGACCGCCAACACGACCGGCCGCGCCAGCAACCACTGGATCAGCGCTCCGATGCGCGGACAGGACGCGACCCCGGAGCAGCTCCGCGTCGACCGCCAACTCGAAGAGGCCATGGTCAAAGGCCCCGGCCCTCTCCACCTCGCGGAGGTCTTCGGCCTCGACGAGAGGACTGCGATCCGCCACGCGAGCTCCGCTCGCGCTCTCATGGAACGGCCCCTGGAATCCGACCCCGCAACTTCACCACGAACCCACTGGTCAACTCCTTGACACTGGGGGCACCGACCTCCCGGGGCCACACCCAACAGCCTTCGGTTCCGCGAACTCACGGAGGCGAGGGATCAGCGGGTGGGTGGGACGAACTCGGGCTGGTCGAGCAGGCGCAGCCAGCTTCCATCAGGCTGGCGCCGGACGACCTGCGCCCGGGCACCGGCCCCGTCCTTCGGAGGAGTCGAGGTGAGGGCGATGTCGCCACTGATCAGCGTCGGCAGCGGTTGTTCCTGCTCGAAACGGGGACGGTTGGCCAGCACCTTCTCCCACAGCGCACGAATCGCCTCCCGGCCCACCGTCTGGTCGCCGGGTGGGTAGGCCATCACCGCACCCTCTTCGTAAAGGGCGGCGACCCCGGCCGCGTCACCGGCATTGGATCGTTCGACGAACAAGCGGGTGATGTCCTCGGGCCGCATGGCCTTCTCGTACTCCGGCATGAATTCCTCCTGGCGTCGGGCTTCGAGACGCTTCCCAGCGTGGCCGCCGACTGGCCAGAAATCCAACAGATGAATCTTCTGGAAACTAGAATCTGCAGTCATGGAGCTGAGGCAGCTGGAGTACTTCATCGCGGTCGCCGAGGAGCAGAACTTCACCCGGGCAGCCGAGCGGGTGCACATCAGCCAGTCCGGCGTCAGCGCCCAGATCCGCCAGCTGGAACGGGAACTCGGAGCCGAGCTGTTCGACCGGTCGGCCCGCACCATCACCCTCACCGTCGCGGGAAAGGCCGCCCTCGAACACGCCCGCGCCGCACTAGCCGCCGCTGGGGCAGTCGGCCAGGCAGTGGGCGAGGTGACCGACCTGATCCGGGGGCACCTCACCGTCGGGATGGTCATCGGCTGCACCCTCACCCCGCTGTTCGACGCCCTCGCCGCGTTCCACCAGGCACATCCCGGTGTGGAGATCTCGCTGCTGGAGGACAGCTCCGACCGGCTCATCGAGGGGGTGCGCACCGGCACCGTCGACCTGGCACTCATCGGGGCAGCAACCGCCACACCCGACGGACTGGACGCGCTGACCATCATCAGCGAGCGGCTCGTCGCGGCAGTCCCGGCCGGGCACCCTTTGGCGGAACAGCGGCGGGTCACCCTGCGCGACCTGACCGCCTACCCGATCGTGTGCATGCCGCCCGGCACCGGCCTGCGCACGGTATTCGACCAGGCCTGCGCCGCGCAGAGCCTCCAACCCGCGATCAATCTGCAGGCCAGCGCCGCGGACGCCATTGCCGACCTCGCCGCCCGCGGGCTCGCCGTCGCCGTCCTCAGCGACTCCATGGCCGCGAGCTATCGCGACCGGCTCACCGCCCGCACCATCGATGATGTCGATACACCCGCATTGCTCGCCCTGATCTGGAAGAACACGTACAGCCCGGGGATGCGGGAACTGCTCGTGCACAGCCGACAAGCATTCACCAAGCCCGACCCCGCGACTTCACCGAGAACCCACGGGCCCACCCCTGACATCAGGGCGACAGACCCTTGAGTTCCCACCGAAGTGCCTTCAGTTTTCGCGAACTCGCGGGCCCCCACGGCCTTGGGGAACGTGGGTACAGCCGTTGGCGCTGAGATTGATCGTGGGTGAGTCACGGCGCCGACGGATCGCCGTGGCGTAGCTGGTTGATGTCGATGCCGCGTCTGCGATGAGAAACCGCTTCTGAAGCGTGCGTGTCGTTGCATGGTCCGGGGCGGTCTGAGCCCGTCTTCAAAGAGCTCGTTGTCAGCCGTTTCACCTGCCCGGATGTGGTGTTTTCGCCTGGTCGTAGGTGAGGCTGGCCCTCATGGAGATCAGACTGGGCTGCCGGTATGACGCTGGCGATGTTGCGGCGCTGCATGCAGCGAGTTGGCGCACGGCATACGCGGGCATCATGCCCGATGACTTCTTGGGCGGCCCTCTCCTGGAAGATCGTTTGATGCTCTGGCTCGACCGCCTGGACAATCCTGTGCCGGGGGCGGCTCTGTTCGTGGCGGAGACGGCGACTGGAATCGACGGTTTCGCCTATTTGGTGCCGAAATCAGATGGCCGTGTGCTGCTGGACAACCTGCATGCCAGACCGGGGCGCACGGGGGCAGGGATCGGTGGCCGGTTGCTGGCACATGCGCTGGCATGGGCAGCTGATGAGCACCCGAGCAAGGCGGTCTACCTGGAAGTGCTCCGCGCCAATACCCGTGCGGTCGCGTTCTACGAGCGGCATGGGGCCGTCCGTACCGATGAGCGTATCTGCCGGTTCGATCAGGGCTTTGAGCTGCCTGAACTGGAGTACAGCTGGCTCAGCACCTCACACGCATAGGCAGTCCGGACTGTCTTGGCCGGCCGAGGGCCTCTGCGGCCGCACCACCACAGGCCTGGAAGGTCGATGAAGATCTTGGTGAGGGGCTGTTCGGCCGTCGGGCCGGACCGCCCCTGTGGTCATGTACCGGCCGGTGTGAGGTGCCAGGTGCCACCGGTGTGGGTGAGTCCGAGGTTGATCAGTCGGCGGAGGTTGAGGGCGGCGGCTCGGGTGTGGAGCCATGTGTCGTTCGTGATGGTGCCGCGGTAGCGCAGGCGCCGGTTGCCGTGGTGGACGAGCCAGGCGACGGCACGTTCGACGGGTGGCTCCAGCGGCGGTAGTCGGCCTGCCAGCCGGGGTCGGTCGCGGCCTGGGGGCGGGCGGCGGTCTGGAGATCGTGGTGAGGCCGGATGGTCAGGATGCGTCCGGCCCTGGCTTTGGTGCACCGTTCGCGCAGATGGCATCCGGCGCATAAGTCCCCGAAGAAGGCTTTGCGCTGGTGGTGCTGCCCGCCGGGGTCGGACAGGGCCACGGCGTGTCCGGCCGGGCAGGTCACGACGGCGGCCCGGGTGTCGATGGCGAAGTCGTCGAGGGTGAAGCCGCCGGGGACGGCGGGCCGCAGCGGGGCGGGTTTCTCGGTGTCGCACAGATCGCGCCGGGTCTGGCGGGTGTTCGCTCGGCCATGCGTCCCTCCGGTTCTTCGCCCCATGTGCGGTCGCCCGGGTGGGCGGGACCGCGATCGGTGACGGAGACGCCGGAGAAGGGCGCGGCGTTCGGCCCGTGGTCCGGAGATCTCCACGCCTTCCCCGCTCTCACCTCTTCCGTCGCGTTCCAAGGGTCGTGCGGGGGTTGCGCCTCTTGAGCCTCGCCCGCCTGCGTGGGTCGCGGGCAGCCGGGGTCAGGCGCCAGTATCCGTACGGGTTGTGGAAGAAGTCGTCGTCCTCGAACCGTTCGCACTCCACACGGTTCATGATCCAGCGCGGGGCGTCCTGGGCGATGCGGAAGCCCTCGCCGTTCTGGACTCCGTGCTCCGGCTGTTCCGTCAGCAGGTAGTACGACGCGATCTCCATGGTGGTCATCCAGTCGAGCAGCAGCCCCGGTTCGGGCACCCCGGTGGTTCCGGGGGCCAGCTCCACGTCGGCCTCGCCCAGCAGGTGCATGCCGCAGCTGTAGTAGACCTCCCCGTCGTGGATCACCGGCACGACCCACGCCCGGACGAGGGCGCCGACCAGGTCGTCCGCGGTCTCGGCGGCCGCCGCCTCGCCCGCCAGGGCCAGCCACCGCTCCCGACCGCAGGTCAACCCGCTGGACTCGTTCTTCACCGCGGTGGCCCCGTTGGCCAGCAGGGCCGCGGTCACGGCCAGCGCCCGGCGGGACACGTCGAGACCGGTGGCCTGGGAGATCGGCGGCGACAGGACATAGACGACCGAGTCGTGTGCGTCCACCGCGGCCCAGTCGTCGTCGCCGAACTCGCCGTCGCCGGTGACCCGGCGGGAGTCGAGCGCGGAGTCGAACGCCTCACGCATCCGGGGGTCAGGCTCCCGCTGGAACTCGTCGAGCGTGAAGTCCCCCGCGCCCGCCTCCTCGACCACCCGGCTGATGACATCGGGATCCAGGCCCACGCCGACCGCGCACAGCACATGCCTCGGCGTCACACCGGACGCCGGGACCACGAAGCGCGTGCCCTCGATGACGTGTCCTTGCCACAGCTTGCTCATCTGCCCAGCATCGCAGCTGAGCGTACGACGTTGTGATCTCCGTGGCACCAACAGGCACGGTGGTGGGGCCCGTTCAGGCGGTTCCCCTCGTCCCCGGGAACTGCCGCCGGAGGCAAGCACGGAACCCCGGGGGGTTGTCCAAGGCCGAGCCGCTACGCGATCGCCTACGGCGAGTCTTGGACATCTCCGAGAACCCGTGCTCGGACCAAGGCCCGTCAGGACGACCCGCCCCACCCCTTCAGGAGGACCCGGTGTCCACTCGTTACCGCATCATCAAGCTCCGCAGCGGCTGGGGCGTCGAGGACACCCGCACCGGCGCCGTCCGGACCGGCATGGTCCGCGTCGGCGCGGTCCAGCCGGCCGACCGACTCAACTCCCCAAGTAGGGGACGGGGGCCCGGAGGCACCTCCGGGCCCCCGTCCCCTCGTCTACCGCTGTCCGCTCACCAACGGAGGCTGACGCATCTTCACTGCCCGCTCGCACGGGCCGAGTCGCTCCCGCAGTGTCACAGTCATGCCGATGTAACTGGATAGGTGGTTCACCGCGGTGGGTTGATCTTGGTGCCGGGTTCGGTGGGTGAAGAAGGCCGCGGATGCGGCCCGGACAGCCGAGGTCGGGCAGATCGCCGACGCGGTCAGGACGGGGGAACTCAAGGCCCTGCGCACCGCGGCCGACGACGGGCTGGCAGCCACCGCCGCCCGAGCGTCGAAGACCGAGGCCAAGCACCACGCCCTGTTCAAGCGCCTGCACCGGCGCCGGGAGGACTACCTGCGCTGGGTCCACGACCTGCGGCTGCCGTTCGACAACAACCCCGCCGAACAGACGATCAGGATAGGAAAAGCGCGGATCGAGTCCCCGGATGTCTGCGGACCCTGCAAGGCGCGGACTTCGCCGCGATCCGCATCCACCTCGCCACCGCGGCCCGCCAGGACCAGCCCATGCTCGACGTCCTCGTGCAGGCCACGCGAGGCAGCCCCTGGATGCCCGCCACCACTTGACCACGCCGACCCCACCGACCGGCGATCAAGCACGCCCTTCTAGGATGGCGCGGTGCCGCACTTCGAGATCGTGACAGCCGTCGCCGCACCCCCGGACCGGGTGTTCGAGGCATGCCTCGACGTGGAAGCACACACGCGGTCGATGGCCGATTCGTCGGAGCGGGCGGTCGGCGGCAGGACCCGAGGCGGACTCTCACTCGGCGACACGGTGACCTTCCAGGCCCGCCACTTCGGCCTGACCTGGCGACTCACCGCCCGCATTACGGCGTATGACCCGCCCCAGCGCTTCGTGGACGAGCAGGATGCCGGCCCCTTCAAGCGATGGCATCACAGTCATCACTTCGAGCCGGACGGCACTGGCGGCACCGTTATGAGGGACGTCATCGACTTTGCCTCGCCGTTCGGATTCCTCGGACGTGTCGCCGACCGCACTGTCCTGAGCTGGTACATGCCCCGCCTCATCAGAACCCGCAACGCTTACCTCGCCGGCGCCTTGCGCTGAGCCCAGATTGACGATCACCAGGCCCTCAGGGGCGGTACAGGGTCCCGGCAGCCGCCACAGAGCCGACCGAGCCAAGCCAACCAACCACCTATCCGGTCACATGCCGATAACAGTGACGGCATCCTGGTCACTTACTCCCAGTAGGGGCAACGGCGAGCCGGTGTAGCCGCAGCACGTACGGCACCGACGAACCCACGCGTTGGGAAGTGCTGAAGTGGGCCATGACCGAGGATTACGCCGCTACGATCCATGGCCCGGATCATGCCACCGTCGCCTTCAACGCGGACCCAGGGAAACCGCATGGGTGGTCGACGCAGAGTGACGGAGTCCCGCATCCCGTCCTGAATACGCGGCACCCCAACATGCGAGCCCAACTGTCCCGAGCCCGGTTCCCGCGGTACGCCATGGGTGGCACTCCGAATCTCCTCTCCTTCCCGCCGTGTTGAGTTGGCCTTACGGTAGAGAGCGCTTGCTACTCGAAAAGTTCACCGGCCCTCGGGACGGGGCCTGAGAGGTGGAGTCGCGATGGTGCGTGGCGGGAGCGCGACGGCCGGGCCGACGCTGGCGGTGGTGGCGCGTGAGGCCGGGGTGTCCGTGCCGACGGCCTCGAAGGTGGTCAACGGCCGGGAGGACGTGGCCCCCGAGACCCGACGCCGGGTCACCGAGGCGCTGGACCGGCTCGGTTATGTCCGCAGACCCAGGTTCGAGGCGTCGAAGCCGCCGCGCATGGTCGACCTGGTGGTGCACTCGCTGGAGAGTTCCTGGTCGGGAGCGGTGCTGCACGGCGTGGAGCAGGCGGCGCACGACGCGGGCCTGGAGGTGGTCGTTTCGGCGGGCCTCACCCGGACCCGGGGCGAGCGCCCCGAGCGCGGCTGGTTCGACAAGCTGACAGCCCGGGGCTCGGCGGGGGTGCTGTTCAATCTGGCCGAGCTGTCCCCCGCCCAGTACTCCTGGCTCGCCCAGCACCGGGTTCCGTTCGTTCTGATCGACCCGGTCCTCGAACCGCCGCCCGGCGTGGTGTCGGTGGGCGCGGCCAACTGGCAGGGCGGTATGACCGCCACCGAGCATCTGCTGAGCCTCGGGCACGAGCGGGTCGCCGTGATCGCCGGGTTCCGGCGCAAGATGTGCAGCAGCGCGCGGGTCGCCGGCTACCGCTCGGCACTGATGGCCGCGGGCGTTCCCTACCGGTCGGAGTACGTCCGCTACGGCAACTTCATGGAGACCACCGCCCACCACCGTATGCTCCAGCTGCTGGACCTTCCCGAACCGCCGACCGCGGTGTTCGTCTGCTCGGACAAGATGGCGCTCGGTGTCTACCAGGCGCTGTCCGAGCGGGGGTTGCGGATCCCCGACGACATCAGTGTGGTGGGTTTCGACGATCTGCCGGAGGCGCGCTGGGCGACTCCGGGCCTGACGACCGTCCGCCAGCCCCTGTCCGAGATGGCCTCCACGGCGCTGCGGCTGCTCGTCCGGATGATGGAGGGCGACCGACCGGAGGGCACGCGCACGGAGTTGTCGACCCGGCTGGTGGAGCGGGCGAGCACGGGGGCGCCGCGCTCGGCCTGACCGCGGGGTGGGAGGGTGTCGGAGTTCACGTGAAGGGGTTGCGGACGGCCTGAAAGCGGGTGAACGGTGGGCGTCGCCGCACCGTACGCATAGTGATGGGCGTACGGGTGCGAAGGCGGGTCCCGCTCCTCGGCTCTCTCCGTCCACCAGCACAGAGCTCCAGCATGTTCCACAGGGAAGGACCTTCGGGTTGTCGCACACACGCTCTCCGCAGCTTCCGGGCCCGGCACCAGCACCGGACGACGACACCGCTCCCGAGAACACCGCAGAGGCCGCAGAGGCCGCAGAGGCGAAACGAAAGCCCGGGGTGGTGTCCGCCGCCGCGGCGGAGACCGAACACATGCCGGAGGCCGCGTCCGGGGCCGAGGCCGTGTCCGGGCCCAGGGCGGGGTCGGAGCCGGAAGGGCGGTCCGAGCCGGACGAGCGGTCGGAGCCGGAGGGCGGGTCGCGGCCGGCCCGCACGCCCGAGCCGCAGCCCGAGGGTGGTTCGGAGTCGGAGCTCGCGGCGGAGACCGAGCAGGAGTCCTCGCCCGCGTCGGAGCCCGCGGCCGAGACCGATGCGAAGCCGGAGCCCGCGGACGAGGTCCAGGCCGATCAGGAGCCCGCAGCCGAGGCCGAGCGCGCGATCGAGCCCATGGCCGAGACCGATGCCGAGTCAGACCCCGCTGCCGACTCCACGCCTGCTCCCGACGCCGGTGGCAAGGCCACGTCCGAGACCGAACCGGCGGCCGGGACTGCGCGGGCGGCCGAGGCCCGGCCGGAACCCGACTCCGCGTCCGGGCGGACTCCCGCACGCCGGGGCTGGCGTGCCCGGTACCCCCGGCAGGCCCGCATCCTGGCGTGGGCCGGGACCGGGTTGGCCATGGCCCTCGTCATGTTCGCGTTGCTCGTGCCGAACGACATGACGAAGTTCGAGGTGGGCCGGCTGCTGCGGATCCCGGCGGAAGGCATCCTCGGGGCGGCGCTGCTGCTGGTGGTGCCGCCGAAGGCACGGCGCGTGGCGGTGGTGGTCATCGGGGCGGTGCTCGGCCTGCTGATGATCGTCAAGGTGCTGGACATGGGGTCGTACTGGACCCTCGACCGGCCGTTCGACCTGGTGCTGGACTGGATGCTGCTGGACAACGCCCGGTCGTTCATGAAGGACTCGCTCGGTGACACGGCGGTGCAGGCCGCGACGTTCGGTGTGATCGCGCTGGTGCTCGCCCTCCCGGTCCTGATGACGCTGGCGGTCAGGCGGATCAGCCGGCTGATGGAGCGCGACCGGCACACCGCGAGCCGTACCCTCCTCGTCCTCGGCACCGTCTGGATCACCTGCTCGACGCTGACTCTGGAGGTCGCGGACGTACCGCTGGCCTCGCACAGTGCGGCCACGCTCGTGGAGAACCGGATCGAGGCGGTGCGCGACGGGCTGAAGGACGGCGAGGCGTTCGAGAAGGCGGCGGCGGTCGACGCCTTCGCCGACGTACCGCCGGACCAGTTGCTGACCGGGCTGCGCGGCAAGGACGTGCTGATCACGTTCATCGAGAGCTACGGCCGCTCCGCGATCGACAACCCGCAGATGGGCGAGCCGCTGAGCGAGACGCTCGCGCAGAAGACGCAGGAGCTGAAGGACGCAGGGTACGCGTCGCGCAGCGGCTGGCTGCGCTCGCCCATCACGGGCGCCGGCAGCTGGCTGGGCCACTCCACGTTCCTGTCCGGATTGTGGATCAAGAACCAGTCACGCTACAACCACCTCGTCGCGAGCGACCGCCTCACCCTCACCGAGGCGTTCCGCCGCACCGGCGCCTGGCGCACGGTCGGTATCGTGCCGGGCACGCAGAAGGCCTGGCCGGAGGGCAAGTACTTCGGTCTCGACCACATCTACGACTCCGACCAACTGGGCTACCAGGGGCCGAAGTTCAGCTGGTCGACCATGCCGGACCAGTACACGCTGAAGGCGTTCAGGGAGCTGGAGTACGGCAAGGAGGGCCGCAAGCCGATGATGGCGGAGATCATCCTGACCTCCAGCCACAACCCGTGGGCGCCCATCCCCCGGACGATCCCGGAGGAGGAGATCGGCGACGGCTCGGTCTACCACGCCCTGCAGAAGGCCGAGGGCAAGGACCCCAAGGAGGTCTGGAAGGACCCCCTCGCCGTCCGTGACGAGTACCGCAAGACCATCCAGTACTCGGTGAGCAGCATCGTCGACTTCGTCGCGAAGTACGGCTCGAAGGACACCGTCCTGATCTTCCTCGGCGACCACCAGCCCAACAAGACGGTCACCGGCGACAATCCGAGCCACGACGTGCCGGTCTCGGTCGTCGCCCAGGACCCGAAGGTGCTGGAGAAGATCGCCGACTGGGGCTGGGCGGACGGCCTCAAGCCCGCCTCGGACACCCCGGTCTGGCGCATGGACAAGTTCCGCGACCAGTTCATGACGGCGTTCGGCCCGCAGTCGGGCGGTACGTCCTAAGGGCGCCCGGGTCGTGTCCGAGGGCTCAGCCGGACGTGCCCACCTCGTTGTCCGGTGCTCCGTCGCCGACCGGGGGGAGGTCGCCCCGTTCGACCGGCGTCCCGTCGGTCGGGGGTGGCGTCTTCTCTCCGGAGGGCACCGTCGTGTGCCGCGGGGGCGGGAGGAGGCAGGCCAGTTCGGCGTCGCTCGGGCGGTGCGCGGCCCGGGCGGCGGCGCGCAGGACGTCGCGGTCGACCGCGGCCGTGGCGGCGCTGATCCGGACGACGTGGTCCGCGCGTTGGAGGGCGTACTCATGCTGTCCCGCCGATGTGCGGTACCAGGCGTCGCCGTCGCGCGCACAGCTGACGGCCGCGCCGGTGCCCTGTCCGAGGGGCTGCTCGGGGCAGCTCTCGGCGGTCATCGCGCCGCGGTCGACAAGGAGCAGGAGCTGGGCGCTGTTCCGCCGGGACCAGTAGGCGGCGGAGAAACCGTCGTCGCCGTACACACCGACCGACTGCCGGGCGAGCTCGAACCCGGGGGACTCGGTGACGTAGACGAGTTCCGGGGCAAGACCGAGTGCCTCGGCGCGGGCGTGGAGCTGGGCCCGGTCGGGGGTCGGCGTCAGGGGTTCGCGGGGCACCGCCACGATCTTCTCGCTCCCGCAGCTCGCGAGCAGCAGCGGCAGCAACGCCAGGGGCAGCAGAGTGCGCGCGGTACGGAACATGTCTCCCATCCTGCCGCACAGTTGTTCCACAGGCGGGTCAAAGGGCCGGTTGGGTGGAAGCGCTTGCTCCCCGCCGTCACGGTCCCCCGACGGTCGCCGCCTCGTGTCCGATTCCTTCAAGACCGGCCCCCCGTGGCCCACCTACGGTGGCCGTATGACTCCACGACTCGACGCGATCGGGATGGTGGCCTCGGACATGGCCGCCTCCGTCACCTTCTACCGCCGTCTCGGCTTCGACTTCCCCGAGGGCTCCGAGGAGCAGCCGCACGCCGAGGCCACGCTGCCCGGTGGGCTGCGGCTGATGCTCGACACCGAGGAGACCGTGCGGTCGTTCCACCCCGAGTGGCGGCGGGGCCGGGGCGGCGGCGCCGGACTGGCCCTGCTGTGCGACAGTCCGGCCGAAGTCGACGCGGTGTACGAGGAGTTGGTCGCCGCCGGCCATCAGGGCGAACTCAAGCCGTGGGACGCGGTGTGGGGCCAGCGGTACGCCGTGGTCCTCGACCCGGACGGCAACGGCGTCGACCTGTTCGCACCGCTGGCGTCAGCCGGGTAGCGGGCGTCGCGGCGGCTTCCCGGCCAGGGATCAGCAGGGCACGACGCCGGGCGGGCACGTCACCGTCCGCCCAGCAGTTCACCGAGCGGAAGCCCGGCCAACTCCCTCACCTCACGTGCCAGATGGGCCTGGTCGGCGTAACCGGTCCGGGCCGCGGTCTCGGCGTACGACACCCCGTCACGGGCCAGGGCGAGCGCCCGCTGCAACCGCAGCACCCGGGCCAGCGTCTTGGGCCCGTATCCGAACGCGACGAGGGATCGGCGGTGCAACTGCCGTGCACCGAGCCCGAGTTCGTCGGCGGTGGCAGACACCGGCCGCCCCGCCTCCAGTGCGACGACCACCCGCCGCAGCAGCGGATCCGGCCGCTCGGCCTCGGCAGCCCGCTCCAGGGCCACCTCTTCGAGACCGCTCGCCGGATCGCCGGCCGCATTCACCCGGGCGGTGAGCCTGCGTACCAGGGCGGTTGGCCAGATGTCGTCCAACTCCACGCGCCGGTCGCGCAGTTCATGCGCGGGCACGCCCAGGAAGGTGGGCGCGGTGCCGGGGTGGAACCGGACCCCGGCCCAGGTGCCGCGGGCGCCTTCGGTGACGTACGCGTGGGTGTCGGGCCCGGCGACCAGCAGCCGTCCGTCGTTCCAGAGCAGATCCATACAGCCGTCGGGCAGAACCCGGCCCGAGCCGGGCTCGCCCGGACCGCCGGGACTCCTCGTCCACACGACGGCCCCGTCCAGCCGAGACGCCCGCTCCGTGTACACGGGGGCAAGGCTACGCCCGCGGGCACGGGCGGGCCTGCCGCGCCGGTCGGGGACGTGGGACCGGCGAGCGGCCACGGCCGACCGGCGGCACGTCGGGCGACCCCGCTCGCGCCCCGGCCGGTGTCGGCGACACACCTGATCAACGCCCCTGGGCCACGCGCCCCCGATGCTCCTGCGGGCTCACCCCGTACACCCTCTTGAACGCGTTCGACAGGGAGAACGCGCTCCCGCAGCCGACCCGCCGGGCGATCGCCTCCAGGGTGTCGTCGGTGTCCCGGAGCCGGTCCGCGGCCAGGGCGAGCCGCCACCGCGTGAGGTAGGTCATCGGCGGCTCCCCGACCAGTTCGTGGAACCGCCGGGCGAGTGCCGCCCTGGACGCGCCCGCCTTCGCGGCGAGTGCCGTCACGGTCCAGGGCGACCCCGCCCCAGGCGGTCATCCTGCCGGGCGCCGAGTGCGGCTACCCCGACGGGCGGCGGCGCGGGCCGCCGGTCTCACGGTGCGGGCGGCGTCCCGCGCGAGCGGCTTCGACTGGATGGACCGGTCCACGTGGGCTCCGGCGCTCAAAGGGGTGGACGCGGCGTATCTGGTGCACCCCTCGGACATCGGTGCGCCGGGCGCCGCCGAGGCACTCGGCGGGTTCGCCCGGGAGGCGGTCGCGCGGGGTGTCCGCCGGCTCGTGCTGCTGTCGGCGCGGGGGCAGGACCTCGCCCTGCCGGCGGAGGAGGCCGTGCGGGCGTCGGGGGCGGACTGGACGATCGTGCGGGCTGCGTGGTTCATGCAGAACTTCAGCGAGGGGCCGCTGGTGGAGGGGCTGCGCCAGGGGGAGCTGGTGTTCCCCGGTGGTGAGGTGGCGGAGCCGTTCGTGGATGTGCGGGACATCGCGGACGTGGTCGTCGCGGTGCTCGGCTCCGGCGGGGCGGCGGCGTATGCCGGGCGGACCGTGGAGGTGACCGGGGCGCGGCTGCTGAGTTTCCGGGCGGCGGTCGCGGAGATCGCGCGGGTCGTGGGCCGGGAGTTCGTCTATGTGCCGGTGTCCGCTCGGGACTACGGGGAGGCGCTGCTGGGGTTCGGGGTGCCCGCCGGGGAGGTGGGGCCCTGGTGGAGACGTTCGAGGCACTGCTGGACGGACGCAACGCGAGCACGGCCGACGGGGTGCGCGGTGTGCTGGGCCGAGAGCCGCGAGGGTTCTCGGAGTTCGTCCGGGAGGCCGCCGCCGCGGGCGCCTGGAAGGGGTGACCGGGCGGCCGGGGTTCGCCCGCCCCGGCCGGGGGCGCCCCCTACTCGTCGCCCTTCTTCGCGGGTGACCGCAGGCGCGAGGTCACGTCCTCCGGGGGCAGGAAGCGGGACCAGCGCTCCGGGAACTCGGAGGGCATGTCGGGGTCCTCGGGGTCGTGGGAGCGGGCGGCGGCGGCGCGGGCGACGTACTCGGCGGCCTGCTCCTCACGCAGGCGCTCGTTGGCGGCGCGGGCGGCTGCGGTGGCGGCGGCCGGCCAGACGCGGTCGATGGCGGCGTTGACGGCCGCGCCGACCAGGACCGCGAAGGCGCTCACACCGATCCAGAGCAGGACGGCGACCGCGGCGGCGAGGGAGCCGTAGATCGTCGCTCCCTCGACCGTGTTGGCGAGGTAGATGCGCAGCAGGAAACTGCCGAGGACCCACATGCCCAGGGCGACGAGCGAGCCCGGCACGTCCTCCACCCACGGTGAGCGCACCGGCACCGACACGTGGTAGAGCGTCGTGAGGAAGACGATGGACAGGACGATCACGACCGGCCAGTAGAGGACCTGGACGACGGTGGTCGACCACGGCACGATCCGGACCACCGCGTCGGGACCCGCGACCATCAGCGGCAGCGCGACGGAGCCGATGAGCAGGGCCACGATGAACAGCAGGAACGCCATCAGACGGGTCTTGACGATGCCGCGGACGCCGTCGAGGCCGTACATGACGGTGATGGTGTCGATGAAGACGTTCACCGCGCGGGAGCCGGACCACAGGGCGATCAGGAAGCCGATGGAGATGACGTCGGGGCGGCCGCCCTTCATCACGTCGTCCAGGATGGGCTGCGCGATCTCCCGGACGCCCTTGTCGGACAGGACGGTGCGGGAGGCCTCCAGGAGGTTGAGTTCCAGGCTGGCGATGGTGTCGGCGCCGGTCCAGTCGTCGACGTAGCCGAGGAGGCCGATCATGCTGAGCAGCAGCGGCGGCACCGAGAGCAGGGTGAAGAACGCCGCCTCCGCGGCGAGGCCGAGGATGCGGTACTCGATGCAGGAGTTGACGGTGTCCTTGAGGAGCAGCCAGGCGGTCCTGCGCTTGGAGACGTTCCGGTAGAGGGCACGCGCGCGGTGGAGACGCCCGTGCGGGCTCTCGGATCGGGGGGGTGACTGACTTGCTGGCTGCACGCCCTAAAGGTATCCGTCTGCGCGTGCCGGCCTCACCTCACGGGGCGGCGGGCCGCGTCCGGTTCCGCGTGGGCCGCCCGCTTCCCTCCGGCCCCGTCACGGGACGGATGCCGAAGCCTGCGGCCGGGCAAGGTCCGGCAGGCCGGGTGGCGGAAAATCCGGGTTCGGGGGCTCCACCGGCGCGGTCGTCAGTGGCGCCGGCGAGTGGCTGAACCACCGACGAACCGGGCACGGGGGGGAACTAGCGGCCCCGGTGGTCCGAGCCGGGGCGGCCTCGGGGAGCCGTCCCCCGGATGCGGGTGACCGTCGCCGTACCGGGGGGTAGGTTTCCTGGCATGGCAGCCACGCACGCAGTGACCAATCAGGTTCCGCCCCTGGTGGGCTATGACGTCTTCGCCGCCGACCGGGTCCTGACGGAGGCCGTCGAACGGCATGTGGCCCCGGACGCGCTCGACGAGGTCCGCGGCGAACTGTCGGGGCTCGGCCGCACGGCGGGGTCGGAGCAGGTCCAGGAGTGGGGCAGGCTCGCCAACGAGCACCCGCCGAAGCTGCGCACGCACGACCGCTACGGCAACCGGATCGACGAGGTCGAGTTCCACCCGTCCTGGCACCGGCTGCTCGGCAAGGGCGTCTCGGCGGGGCTGACGGCCGCCTGGACGCGGCCCGCCGGCCATGTCCGGCGGGCCGCCGGCTTCGTCGTCTGGACGCAGGTCGAGGCCGGCACGGGCTGTCCCCTGTCGATGACGCACGCCGCGGTGCCGGCCCTGCGCACGGACCCGGAGCTGGCCGCCGAGTGGGAGCCCCGGCTGACGTCCACGATCTACGACTGGGACCTGCGGCCCGCCGACCGGAAGGCCGGTGTGCTCTTCGGGATGGGCATGACCGAGAAACAGGGCGGCAGCGACGTACGCGCCAACACGACCGAGGCCCGGCCCCTGGCCGAGGACGGGACGTACGAGCTGCGGGGCCACAAGTGGTTCTGCTCGGCGCCGATGTCGGACGGGTTCCTGGTGCTGGCCCAGGCTCCGGGCGGGCTGACCTGCTTCCTGGTGCCGCGGGTACTGCCGGACGGCACCCGGAACGTGTTCCGCATCCAGCGTCTGAAGGACAAGCTGGGCAACCGGTCGAACGCCTCCGGCGAGGTCGAGTTCGACGGGACGTGGGCCCGCCGGGTCGGGGACGAGGGCCGGGGCGTGCGCACGATCATCGAGATGGTGGCCGTCACCCGGCTGGACTGCGCGCTGGGCGCGGCCTCGCTGATGCGGCAGGCGGTGGCGCAGGCGGTGCACCACTGCACGTACCGGGAGGCGTTCGGCGGGAAGCTCGTCGACAAGCCGCTGATGCGGAACGTTCTCGCCGATCTGGCGCTGGAGTCGGAGGCGGCGACGACGCTGGCGCTGCGGCTGGCCGCGGCGTACGACGCGGCGGAGGGAGCGGACGGCGACGAGAACGAGCGCGCGTTCCTGCGGCTGGCGGTGCCGGCCGCCAAGTACTGGGTGACCAAGCGCTGTACGGCCCTTGTGGCGGAGGCCTCGGAATGCCTCGGCGGCAACGGCTATGTCGAGGAGTCGGGGATGCCCCGGCTGCTGCGGGAGTCGCCGCTCAACTCGATCTGGGAGGGCGCCGGGAACGTCCAGGCGCTGGACGTGCTGCGCGCCCTGCAGCGGGAACCCCGGGCGCTCGACGCGTACCTGCGGGAGGTGGGCCGGGCCCGTGGCGCCGACCACCGTCTCGACGGGGCGATCAAGAACCTGCTGACCGAACTCGCCGACCTCGACGGCGTCGAGGCCCGCGGCCGCCGGCTCGTGGAGCGCCTCGCCCTCGTCCTCCAGGGCGCCCTCCTGGTCCGCTACGCTCCCCCGGCGGTCGCGGACGCGTTCTGCGCGTCCCGTCTGGGCGGCGACTGGGGCACGGCCTTCGGAACCCTGCCGCACACCCTGGACCTGGCCTCGGTGGTGGAGCGGGCCCGGCCGGTGAGCTGAGCCCCGCCGGCGGGTGCCACCCCTTTCGAGTGGCGCGGAGGTGGTGCTGCGCCGACACGGCACCACCTCCGCAGCCGAGCCCCTGTGAGCGGAGCACACGCGCCGCACCGGGCGGCGTCGAACAAGTTTCAGGCAGGCCCCGGCCGTCCGCCAGAGTTGCAAGGGGTTGCAACTCGTCCGCGCTCTGGGGCCGGAGTGAGTCCTTCCGTGGCCGAGGAACGGCAGACTATGAACCCCGTAGTCAACGCCGGTCGCGCAGGCCCGGACTCCCTCGGCCCTCCCGGGCGGGGAGGCGGCCTGCCGGGGAGGAACGAGTGGCGCACTCGCCGATGGAAGTCACGCGGCTCACCGCCACGGACGCCGCCCGGGCGGCACGGGTGCTCGGCGAGGTCCGTGCCTCCGCGCTCGCCGGGCGGCGTCCGAACCCCGCCCCCCGCCCGGTGATCCGGGAGTCCTGGAGCCGCATGCTGCGCAGCGGGATGGATCCCGACCACGACCTCCGGGCCGACCTGCTGAGCCGGGACGAGGTGGAGCGCCGCCGCCAGACCTCACCCCTGCGGCATGTACTGCCGGTGCTGCGCGAGGGGTTGCTGTCCCTGGCGGACACCGCGCAGCACATCATGATGGTCGCCGACGCGGACGCCCGGGTGCTGTGGCGGGAGGGCAGTACGGCGGTGCTCCGCAAGGCCGACGGACAGGGTCTCGGGCTCGGCGCGGACCTGCGGGAGGAGACCGTCGGCACCAACGGGGTGGGCACGCCCCTGGTGGTCCGCCGGCCTGTCCAGGTGTTCTCCTCCGAGCACTTCGTGCGGGTCCTGCACTCATGGACCTGCACCGGCGCCCCGATCACCGACCCGCGCGACGGCCGGCTTCTCGGCTCGGTCGACATCAGCGGCCCCCTGGAGACGCTGCATCCCGCCACGCTGGCGCTGGTGGACTCGGTCGCCAAACTGGCTCAGGCCCGGCTGCGCGACCTCCACCTCGCCTCGCTGGAGCAGTTGCGGGCGGTGGCGGCTCCGGTGCTGGCCCGGATCGACGGCCCGGCGGTCGCCGTGGACCGGGACGGCTGGACGGCCGCGGTCACGGGCATGCCGTACTCCAATCGCCTCGCCCTGCCCAAGTCCCTCTCCCCCGGCCGCTGCCGGCTGCCCGCCCTGGGACTGTGCACGGTCGAGCCGCTCTCCGCGGGCTGGCTGATACGGCCCACCGCGGACCCCGGGCCCGCCCCGACGGCCACCCGCATCAGCGTCGACGTCTCCCACCCGCGCCGCTGGACCGTCACCGTCTCCGGCGGCGCCGGCTCCTGGACCCACGAGCTCAGCCCCCGCCACGCCGAACTCCTGTACCTCCTCGCCCTCCACCGCGGCGGCCGCAGCGCCTCCGCCCTCGCCGACGACATGTTCGGCGATCCCGCCCGCACGGTCACCGTCCGCGCCGAGATGTCCCGCGTGCGCCGCTACCTGGGCGCCTACCTCGACCACCGGCCGTACCGCTTCACCGAACGGGCCGACGTCGAGGTGGTCCTCCCGGACAGCCCCCTCGACCTGCTGCCGCATTCGGTGGCGCCGGGGGTGGTGCGGGCGAGAGCGGCGGCGGCGCCGGTCGGGCAGGTACGGGAGGAAGGGCCGCTGGAGCACGGGGGACACGCCTAGAAGGTCGATGAAGATCTTGGTGAGGGGCTGTTCGGCCGTCAGGCCGGACCGCCCCTGTGGTCATGTACCGGCCGGTGTGAGGTGCCAGGTGCCACGGGTGTGGCATCGCCGCCGGGAACAGCTCGCCGCGGTGCTCGGCCAGGAACACGAACACACTCCCGGCCGGGATCAGTTCCCGGGCAGGTCTCCCGCACGTCCGGCCCGACGGTCTCGCCGACCCACTCACCCATCGCCACAAGACGAGTCTGGCCCTGCCGCTGACGCGGCAGGGCCAGAACCCAAGATCTTCATGAGCCTTCTAGGGGGTGTTGCGGAGGGGGCAGGGTCCCGGTTCGGGCGAGTTGGTGTTCACCGACAGCCTCGGGCTGCTCGTCCACCGGGCCCCGTCTCCCCCGCAACACCTCTCCGATGAACGGATCATGGGCCCCGAGTGAGGGATCTCCCTGTAATTCCGGCGTCCTCGGCGTGACACGTGTCCCACTGCCGTAGCATCGCTTCCAGGCCACCCCACCTGTCCCTCCGTCAAGGTCCTGATCACAGGGAGCAGTTGGCCGCCCGGGAGGTTGTGATGAAGCATCGCGGTAGGCACCGACGGCGCAGAAGGGGGCGTGCGCTGCGCGCGTCCCTCGCAGGCACCGCGCTGGCGCTCACGGCGGCGGCGACGCTGATCAGCACATCCCAGGCGGCGGGCGGGAAGACGCCGGGCGGGTTGTCGTCGGCCGGTTCGGCGGCTGAACTGCGCGGCCTGCGGCTGCAGGAGAACCTGACCGCCCGGACCGCCCTGGAGACCCTCACCGGTGAGATGGGGGGCCGGGTCGGCGTCGACGAGGTGCTGCGCAGCGCCAACCACACCATGCGGAACGAGGGCGACTGCTTCGTCACCGAGAAGGGCGTCCTGCCGGTCGCGCCGACGGCGGCGCGGGCGTACTGCTGGGAGCCCGGGGACGCGGTCGACGACAGATGGCGGCCCCAGTCGGTCACCACGTCCCGCGACAACGAGGTCATCGTGTCCGGCTGGACCCACGCCGGCACGACGGCCGGCGAGGAGGGGCTCGCCCGGGTCGCCTTCGTCGACGCGAGCGACCCGGCGGACCTGAAGTACCGCTGGGTGCTGCTCGTCGTGCCGCAGGCCGACGGCAAGGGGCTGAAGGCGGTGCGCTCCCGGCTCGGCGGCATGGCCTGGTACGAGAACAAGCTGATCGTGACCGCCCGGAACCCGCAGAACAGCGGATACCGCGACGACTCCCTCTACGTCTTCGACCTCGACCGCTTCCTCCGCGCCGACGTCACCGACAGCGACGCGATCGGCAAGGTCGACCAGGGCTTCTCCGCCCACCACTACCGGTATGTGCTGCCCGCGGTCGCCTCCTACAGCCCGGCCTCGGGCGACGCCTGCGACGCAAGCCGCAACGACGGGGTGCCCTGTCTCGCCTCCGTCTCGCTCGACCGGACGTCGTCGCCGCCCAGCATCGTCGCGCACGAATCGTTCGGCACGGGCAGCGGGACAGCGGCCCGCGTGTGGCGGTACGACCTCGACACCGTCTCCGACCGGACAGGGCTGCTCGGCGCCACCGGACGGCAGGGCGAGGTCGAAGCCGACGAGGCGTACGAGACGAAGGCCACCGGTGTCCGGGGCGTCCTCTCCCACGACGGGAGCTGGTACATCGGCCAGACCGCCGCGAAGCGGGGGCAGCGCGGCACGGTGTGGCGGCAGGACGAGGAGCAGGCGCGTGCCGCCACCTGCACGGACGGCACCTCGGAGCACCGGTCGCACGCCTGCTGGGGGCTGCACGGCGGGTCCCTCTCCTACTCCCCCGAGACCGGCGAGCTGTGGACGCTCACCGATCCCGTCCCCGAACGTGTGCTGTACGCGGTGAAGCTGTCGGACGTCGACCGCGCCCTGGACTAGCGGGACGGGAGGCCGGGCCCTCGGCCGCCTCCTTCGGCCGTGACGTGTGGGCGACGAGGAGGAGCAGTACTCCGCAGGTGGCGACCAGGATCCAGCCCGGGCGGGCGGCGTGTGCGAGTCCCGCCGGGCCGGCGCCGGTGACCAGGCCGCCGGCGAGGGCGATGCCAAGGGCGGAGCCGAGTTGCCGTGCGGTGGAGGTGATCGCCCCGGCCACACCGGCACGAGCGGGTGGCAGTCCGTTGACCGCGGTGTTGGTGATCGGAGCGTTGGCGAAGCCGAACCCGATGCCGATGAGCGCGTATGCGGTCAGCAGCAGGAGCACACTCGTGTGCGGGGTGAGCCGGACCAGGCAGAGCCCGCCGGCCGTGATGAATCCGCCGGCCAACAGCAGCGGCGGCCGGGGTCCCGTGCGGCCGACCATGCGGCCGGCCCAAGGGGCGCAGACGGTCGCTCCGACGGCCAGGGGCAAGGTCGCGATACCGGCGGCCAGCGGCGTCCACCCACGGGTGTGCTGCAGGTAGAGGGTGTTCAGCAGCAGCGTCGTGCTCAGCGCGACGAAGACCGCGACCGCGCCGACGACGGCACCGCTGAACACCGGGCGACGGAAGAGCCGCAGGTCCATGAGCGGCTCACGTCGGCGGGCCTCGACCCACACGAAGGCGGCTGTGGCCACGGCACCGCACGCGTAGCCCGCCACCGCCGCCGGCGACGTCCAGCCGATGCGCGGCCCTTCGATCAGGACGCCGACGACCACGGCGAGGACCACGGTCAGCAGGACCTGGCCGGGCAGGTCGAGCCGACGCGCCCGTGATGCCCGGGACTCCGGCACGAACACGGCGCTGAGCAGCAGGGCGGCCGCGATGACGGGGGCGTTGACCCAGAACAGCGCTCGCCAGTCGAGCCAGGCGAGCAGCGCGCCGCCCGTCACGGGTCCGGCGGCCATGCTCAACCCGAACACCGACGCCCAGACTCCGATCGCCTGCGCCCGTTCCTTCGGGTCGGGCATCGCGTTCACCACGATCGCGAGCGCCACGGGGCTGAGCATGGAGGCGCCGACGCCCTGGAGGGCGCGGGCCGCGATGAGTACGCCGGCCGACGGGGCGAGCGCGCAGACCAGGGAGGCCGCGCCGAACACGGCCAGTCCGCTCTGGAACACCCGGCGGCGTCCGAAGCGGTCCGCCATTGCGCCGGAGGAGATCAGGAGACTGGCCAGGACGAGGGTGTAGGCGTCCACGATCCACTCGAGACCGCGGGTGTCGGCGTCCAGGCCGCGCCCGATGGCCGGCAGACCCACATTGACGATGGTGGTGTCGAGGCCGACCAGGAACATGCTCAGACAGCAGACGGCGAGTACCGTCCAGCGTCTGCGCGCACTGAGCGCGGGTGGAACGGGTTGGGTCGTCGCGGTCACGGGCTACCTCCGAGGTCCGGGAACAGTGCCCGGCAAGGCTCGGCCCGAGCAGCGGCCACGGCCCAGCGTTTTTGCGAACACTGCAAAACTCGGGTCCATGAACAGCACAGGCCCCGGTGAGACACGGGTGGAGCAGATCCTCGACGGCATCGGGCCACGGCTGCGCAGACTGCGCCGGGACCGTGGGCTGACACTTGAGGCACTCGCGGCCACGACCGGGATCTCCGTCAGCACCCTGTCCCGGGTGGAATCAGGCAGGAGGCGCCCGACACTGGACCTGCTCATCCCGCTGGCGCAGGCCCACCACGTCACTCTCGACCAGTTGGTGGCGGCGCCGGCCAGCGGTGACCCCCGGGTGCACCTCCGGCCCCTGCAGAAGGGACGCGGAAGCGTCCTCGTGCCGCTGACGCAGTACCCGGGCCGTGTGCAGGTCTTCAAGCAGGTGCTGGCACCCCGCCGGCCGGAACTGGTCACCCACGAGGGCTACGAATGGCTCTACGTCCTCGCCGGTCGGCTCCATGTCATCCTCGGCGAACGGGAGTTCACGCTGCGGCCCGGCGAGGTGGCCGAGTTCGACACCACCGAGCCCCACTGGTTCGGGCCCGCGGACTCGAACACCGTGGAGATCCTGCACCTGTTCGGTCCACGAGGGGACCAGGCCGTCGTCCGCGCCGGGCCGTCCACCGCCGATCCCGCGCCACCGACCGCACCGGACCCACAGTCGACGGCGTCATGACCCGCGCGGCCGGCCGGTCCTCGCCGCCCGGTGGTCGAGACCGGCCTTGGCCGCGGACCGACCCCCGTGATTCTCTGACCGTATGAGCAGCCGCAGCACCGTCACCACCTGGTCCCTGGAGCAGACGTCCCCGAGCGACCTCCTGCCCGCCGCCGCCCCGGAGGGCGACGACGTCCGCGTCGTCCGCGCTGAGGTGCCCTCCCCCGAGTTCAGCCGCTTCCTGTACGCGTCCGTCGGCGGCGACATCCTGTGGATCGACCGGCTGTCATGGTCGTACGCCCAGTGGCAGGAGCACCTTCAGCGGCCCGGGGTGGAGACCTGGGTCGCCTACGACCGCGGCACGCCCGCGGGGTACGTCGAGCTGGAGCCGCAGGACGGCGGGGCCGTGGAGATCGTGTACTTCGGGCTGATCCCGGCCTTCCGGGGCCGGCGCATCGGCGGGCACCTCCTGTCGTACGGCGCGGCCCGCGCCTGGGACCTCGCCGAGCGGTGGCCGACGCTGCCGCCGACCAAGCGGGTGTGGCTGCACACGTGCAGCCGGGACGGTGAGCACGCGATGGCGAACTACCAGCGGCGCGGGTTCAAGCTGTTCGGCACCGAGGTGACGGAGGAGGCGGACGTACCGGCGCCGGGCCCCTGGCCGGGAGCCCTGACCCGCACACCATGACCCACATCACATCGTCTCGCCATGCGAGACATCCCTGTCCGACATATGGATGAAGGTGGACTCGGTCTAAAGAAGCGTGACACGCTTCCGTCATGTCTGGAACTGGAATTGCCTTGGTGAGTCGGCGGCACGTCGACCTCGGCCGCATGTCCAGCGCCATCTGTCCGGTGAGCTGACGCCCCGACCGCGAGGGGTCGAGACGACCCCGGGCGACAGCGCCGCACACCCTCCCCTGCTTGAGCCGGCGCAAGGACGCGCAGGCGCCGCACACCCCTGCCGGTGTGCCCGCATGTGCGCGTACGCGCAGGTCAGAGCCTCCCACCCGCCACACGATCGCCACCCCTCACCGACGGCGCACGCGCCGACCCCTTCACATTGCCTGCCGAAGGACGTAAAAACCATGGCCGCCACCCCGCAGAACTCCGCCACGCCCCGCCGCAAGGTGAGCCGTCACCGTGGCGAAGGACAGTGGGCCGCCGGACATTTCACCCCTCTCAACGGCAACGAGCAGTTCAAGAAGGACGACGACGGTCTCAATGTGCGGACACGCATTGAGACGATCTACTCCAAGCGCGGCTTCGACTCGATCGACCCGAACGACCTGCGCGGCCGGATGCGCTGGTGGGGTCTCTACACCCAGCGCAAGCCCGGGATCGACGGCGGCAAGACCGCGATCCTGGAGCCGGAGGAGCTGGACGACAAGTACTTCATGCTGCGGGTCCGCATCGACGGCGGCCGTCTCACCACGCAGCAGCTGCGGGTGATCGGTGAGATCTCGCAGGAGTTCGCGCGGGGCACCGCGGACATCACCGACCGGCAGAACGTGCAGTACCACTGGATCCGGGTGGAGGACGTGCCCGAGATCTGGGAGCGGCTGGAGGCCGTCGGGCTGTCCACGACCGAGGCGTGCGGTGACACCCCGCGTGTGATCATCGGCTCGCCCGTCGCAGGTATCGCCGCGGACGAGATCATCGACGGCACGCCCGCCATGGAGGAGATCCAGCGGCGGATCATCGGCAACAAGGCCTTCTCCAACCTGCCGCGCAAGTTCAAGTCCGCGATCTCCGGTTCGCCGCTGCTGGACGTGGCGCACGAGATCAACGACATCGCCTTCGTCGGCGTCCGCCACCCGGAGCACGGCCCCGGTTTCGACCTGTGGGTCGGCGGCGGTCTGTCCACCAACCCCAAGATCGGGCAGCGGCTCGGCACGTGGGTGCCGCTGGACGAGGTCCCGGACGTGTACGAGGGCGTCATCTCGATCTTCCGCGACTACGGCTACCGCCGGCTGCGCACCCGCGCCCGGCTGAAGTTCCTGCTCGCGGACTGGGGCACCGAGAAGTTCCGCCAGGTCCTGGAGGACGAGTACCTCAAGCGGAAGCTGATCGACGGGCCCGCCCCCGACCAGCCCGTGGAGCGCTGGCGCGACCACGTAGGGGTGCACCCGCAGAACGACGGCCGCTACTACGTCGGGTTCGCCCCGCGCGTCGGCCGGGTCGACGGCACCACCCTGACGAAGATCGCCGACCTCGCCGAGGCCCATGGCTCCGGCCGGGTCAGCACCACCGTCGAGCAGAAGATGATCGTGCTCGACGTCACCGAGGACCAGGTCGACTCACTCGTCGCGGGGCTGGAGGCGCTGGACCTCACGGTGAACCCGTCGCCGTTCCGCCGCGGCACGATGGCCTGCACCGGCATCGAGTACTGCAAGCTCGCCATCGTCGAGACCAAGGCCCGCGGGTCCTCCCTGATCGACGAACTGGAGCGCCGCCTCCCGGACTTCGACGAGCCGCTCACCATCAACATCAACGGCTGCCCGAACGCCTGCGCGCGTATCCAGGTGGCGGACATCGGTCTCAAGGGACAACTCGTCCTCAACGAGCAGGGCGAGCAGGTCGAGGGCTTCCAGGTGCACCTGGGCGGCGCGCTCGGCCTGGAGGCCGGATTCGGCCGCAAGGTGCGCGGTCTGAAGGTCACCTCCGAGGAACTGCCCGACTACGTCGAGCGGGTCCTGCGGCGCTTCCAGGAGGAGCGCGAGGACGGCGAGCGGTTCGCCACCTGGGTGGCCCGGGCCGGCGAGGAGTCCCTGTCATGAGCGAGCGAGCCGCGCCGTTCTACTGCCCCTACTGCGGTGACGAGGACCTGCGCCCGAACGAAGAGGGCCACGGCGCGTGGGAATGCGGGGCCTGCAACCGAGCCTTCCAGTTGAAGTTCCTCGGGCTGCTGGCCCGGGGGCTGCAGCGAGCCGACAGCGGAGGGGATCACATATGACGACCGTTCAGGCGGATGGCGACACATCCGCGTCGCTGAGCGACGACGACACCCCGGCCGGCCCCGAGGACGCCCGGCGCGCCGAACTCAAGGCGCTCGCCGAGCAGGCCGGCCGTGACCTGGAGGACGCCTCGGCCCTGGAGATCCTCCAGTGGGCCGTGGACACCTTCGGCAAGCGTTTCTGCGTGACCTCCTCCATGGAGGACGCCGTGGTCGCGCATCTCGCCTCCCGGGCCCGGCCCGGTGTGGACGTGGTGTTCCTCGACACCGGCTACCACTTCCCGGAGACCATCGGCACCCGGGACGCGGTGGAGGCCGTGATGGACGTCAACGTCATCACGATCACCCCGCGCCAGTCGGTCGCCGAACAGGACGCCGAGTACGGCCCGAAGCTCCACGACCGCGACCCGGACCTGTGCTGCTTCCTGCGCAAGGTCAAGCCGCTCGAAGAGGGCCTCGCCGGCTTCGACGCGTGGGCGACGGGCCTGCGCCGCGACGAGTCCCCGACCCGGGCGAACACCCCGGTCGTCGCCTGGGACGAGAAGCGGGGCAAGGTCAAGATCGCCCCGATCGCCCGCTGGACACAGGACGACGTGGACGCCTACGTCGCCGAGCACGGGGTGCTCACCAACCCCCTGCTCATGGACGGTTACGCCTCCGTGGGCTGTGCCCCCTGCACCCGCCGCGTCGCCCCGGGCGAGGACGCGCGCGCCGGCCGCTGGGCCGGCAGCGCCAAGACCGAGTGCGGGCTGCACCTGTGACCGCGACCGTGCCCGTGACGAACCAGGAGAACCAAGTGACGACCGGAGCCACCGTCTGGCTCACGGGTCTGCCGAGCGCCGGCAAGACCACCATCGCGTACGAGCTGGCGAACCGGCTGCGCGAGGAGGGCCACCTCGTCGAGGTGCTCGACGGCGACGAGATCCGCGAGTTCCTCACCGCCGACCTCGGCTTCAGCCGCGCCGACCGGCACACCAACGTGCAGCGCATCGGCTTCCTCGCCGACCTGCTCGCCCGTAACGGCGTCAAGGCCCTGGTCCCGGTCATCGCGCCGTACGCCGACAGCCGCGCGGCGGTGCGCGAGCGCCACGCGGCGAGCGGGGCCGCGTACGTGGAGGTGCATGTGGCCACCCCGGTCGAGGTGTGCTCCGAACGCGATGTGAAGGGGCTGTACGCCAAGCAGGCGGCGGGCGAGATCTCCGGGCTGACCGGTGTCGACGACCCGTACGAGGCGCCCGCGAACCCGGACCTGCGCATCGAGTCGCAGGACCAGACGGTCCAGGAGTCCGCGGCGCTGGTCCACAAGCTGCTCATCGAGAGGGGTCTGGCATGACGACGACCGTCAAGGCCGTGTCCGAGGGCACCGGCACGCCCTACACCCTCTCCCATCTGGACGCGCTGGAGTCCGAGGCCGTCCACATCTTCCGCGAGGTGGCGGGCGAGTTCGAGCGGCCGGTGATCCTGTTCTCCGGCGGCAAGGACTCCATCGTCATGCTGCACCTGGCGCTGAAGGCGTTCGCCCCCGCGACGATCCCCTTCTCCCTGCTGCACGTCGACACCGGGCACAACTTCCCCGAGGTCATCGAGTACCGGGACCGCACGGTGGCGAAGCACAACCTGCGGCTGCACGTGGCGTCGGTGCAGGACTACATCGACCGCGGGGTACTCAAGGAGCGCCCCGACGGCACCCGCAACCCGCTGCAGACGGTGCCGCTGACCGAGAAGATCCAGTCGGAGAAGTTCGACGCGGTCTTCGGCGGCGGCCGTCGCGACGAGGAGAAGGCGCGCGCGAAGGAGCGGGTGTTCTCACTGCGCGACGAGTTCTCCCAGTGGGACCCGCGCCGCCAGCGCCCCGAGCTGTGGCAGCTCTACAACGGCCGCCACGCGCCCGGCGAGCACGTCCGGGTCTTCCCGCTGTCCAACTGGACCGAGCTGGACGTCTGGCAGTACATCGCCCGCGAGGGCATCGAACTGCCCGAGATCTACTTCGCGCACGAGCGTGAGGTGTTCCAGCGGGCCGGCATGTGGCTGACCGCCGGCGAGTGGGGCGGCCCGAAGGAGGGCGAGACCGTCGAGAAGCGGCTCATCCGCTACCGGACCGTGGGTGACATGTCCTGCACCGGCGCCGTCGACTCCGACGCCGTGACGCTGGAGCAGGTCATCACCGAGATCGCCGCGTCCCGGCTCACCGAGCGGGGCGCCACCCGCGCCGACGACAAGCTGTCCGAGGCCGCGATGGAAGACCGCAAGCGCGAGGGGTACTTCTAAGCATGACGACGACCGCGGAACTCTCCGCCACCACACTCCTCAGGTTCGCCACCGCGGGCTCCGTCGACGACGGCAAGTCCACCCTCGTCGGCCGGCTGCTGCACGACTCCAAGTCGGTCCTCACCGACCAGTTGGAGGCCGTGGAGCGCGCCTCGGCGAGCCGCGGCCAGGAGGGCCCGGACCTCGCGCTGCTCACCGACGGTCTGCGGGCCGAACGGGAGCAGGGCATCACCATCGACGTGGCGTACCGCTACTTCGCCACGGCCAAGCGCCGGTTCATCCTCGCCGACACGCCCGGCCATGTGCAGTACACCCGCAACATGGTGACGGGTGCCTCCACCGCCGAGCTGACGGTGATCCTGGTCGACGCCCGCAACGGTGTCGTCGAGCAGACCCGCCGGCACGCCGCGATCGCCGCGCTGCTGCGCGTCCCGCACGTGGTGCTCGCCGTCAACAAGATGGACCTCGTCGCGTACGAGGAGAAGGTCTTCGCCGCCATCGCCGAGGAGTTCACGGCGTACGCGACCGAGCTGGGCGTCCCCGACGTCACCGCGATCCCGATCTCGGCGCTGGCCGGGGACAACGTGGTGGAGCCGTCCGCGCACATGGACTGGTACGGCGGCCCGACGGTCCTGGAGCACCTGGAGACGGTGCCGGTCAGCCACGACCTGGCGCACTGCCACGCCCGGCTGCCCGTGCAGTACGTGATCCGCCCGCAGACCGCCGAGCACCCCGACTACCGGGGGTACGCCGGTCAGATCGCCGCCGGTACGTTCCGGGTCGGCGACCCGGTGACGGTGCTGCCGTCCGGGCGTGCGACGAAGGTCGCCGGCATCGACCTGCTGGGCAAGCCGGTCGACGTCGCCTACACCCCGCAGTCGGTGACGCTCCTGCTGGAGGACGACATCGACATCTCGCGCGGCGACCTGATCGTGCCGAGCAAGGACGCGCCCGCGACGACGCAGGACATCGAGGCGACCGTCTGCCATGTCGCCGACCAGCCCCTGACGGTCGGCCACCGGGTGCTGCTCAAGCACGGCACCCGCACGGTGAAGGCGATCGTCAAGGACATCCCGTCCCGGCTCACGCTCGACGACCTGTCCCTGCACCCGCACCCGGGACAGCTCGTCGCCAACGACATCGGCCGGGTGAAGGTCCGTACGGCGGAGGCGCTGCCGGTCGACTCCTACGCCGACTCCCGCCGCACCGGTTCGTTCATCCTGATCGACCCGTCCGACGGCACGACGCTGACCGCCGGCATGGTCGGCGAGTCGTTCGCCTCACCGGAGCCCGTCAAGGACGAGGCCGAGGACGACGGGTGGGACTTCTGACATGACCGCCGTGGACTACTACGCGACGTTCGCGAAGGAGGGCGGCCGCGTCGGCAGCGGCGCCCTCGGCAGCGGGCAGGGCGGAGTCGCCCGATGTGTGTGCTGACGTACGCGCACCGCTTGCGCGCCCCGGCCCCCCACCGGACGTCCCCGCTGCGACGAAGACCCTTTTCCTGACCCCCGGCAACGCCCGTAAGGCCGTGACCGCCGGGCCGACGAGAGGAACACCTCCCGTGCCTGCCTCCCGATCGACCGCCGTTCGGCGCGCTTTCGCGGCCATCGCAACGCTCCCGCTCCTCACCCTCGCCGCCTGCGGCTACGGCTCCCAGGCGACCGAGGACGACGCCGCTCAGGCGGCCGCCGGAGCCAAGAAGATCGGCGGACTCGACACCGTCAACATCGGCTACTTCGGCAACCTCACCCACGGCACCGCCCTCGTCGGCATCCAGAAGGGTCTCTTCCAGAAGGAACTCGGCGGAACCCAGGCGAAGTACACGACGTTCAACGCCGGCCCCTCCGAGATCGAGGCCCTCAACGGCGGCTCCATCGACATCGGCTGGATCGGCCCCTCCCCCGCCATCAACGGCTACACCAAGGCCGACGGCGCCAACCTGCGCATCATCGGCGGCTCCGCCTCCGGCGGTGTGAAGCTCGTCGTCAACCCGGACAAGATCAAGTCCCTGAAGGACGTCAAGGGCAAGAAGATCGCCACCCCGCAGCTCGGCAACACCCAGGACGTGG
This sequence comes from Streptomyces sp. NPDC030814, assembly GCF_055572155.1. Taxonomy (NCBI): domain Bacteria; kingdom Bacillati; phylum Actinomycetota; class Actinomycetes; order Kitasatosporales; family Streptomycetaceae; genus Streptomyces; species Streptomyces sp. NPDC030814. The sequence continues at coordinate 415,278 of NZ_JBVIDX010000001.1, read as the reverse complement.
CGTTCCTCAACTGGATCGCCGAGCAGGGCTGGAAGGTCGAAGCGCAGAGCGGCAAGGGCGATGTGTCCGTCGTCCGCACGGACAACACCGTCGCGCCGGACGCCTACAAGTCCGGGGCCATCGACGGTGCCTGGGTGCCGGAGCCGACCGCGTCCAAGCTGGTCGCCGAGGGCGCGAAGGTGCTGCTGGACGAGGCCGACCTGTGGCCGGACAAGCAGTTCGTCATCACGAACATCATCGTGCGGCAGGAGTTCCTGAAGGAGCACCCGGACGTGGTCGAGGCCGTGCTGCGCGGCTCGGTCAAGTCCAACGCGTACATCCGCGCCAACCCGGACGAGGCGAAGGCCGCGGCGAACGCCCAGCTCAAGGCGGACTCCGGCAAGGAGCTGCCGGAGAGCGTCCTCGACCCGGCGTGGAAGTCCATCCAGTTCATCGACGACCCGCTGGCGTCCACCCTCAACACCGAGGCGCAGCACGCGGTCAAGGCGGGCCTGCTGGAGAAGCCGAAGCTGGACGGCATCTACGACCTGACGTTGCTGAACAAGGTCCTCAAGGCCGCGGGCGAACCCGAGGTCGACGACGCCGGGCTCGGCGCCGAGTAACCCCGTAGTCCGAAGAGTTCCCAGGAGGTGACGACCATGGCCACTGCACTCGCCAAGGCCGCCGACGGCGTCCAGACGGTCGAGTACGCCGCCCGCATCGAGCACGTCTCGAAGTCCTTCCCCGGGCCGGGAGGGCAGCAGCTCGTCCTCGACGACATCACGCTCGATGTCGCGCCGGGTGAGTTCGTCACCCTCCTGGGGGCCTCCGGCTGCGGCAAGTCGACGCTGCTCAACCTGGTCGCCGGGCTGGACGCCCCGACCGCGGGCAGCATCACGACGGACGGGCGACCGGCCCTGATGTTCCAGGAGCACGCGCTGTTCCCGTGGCTGACCGCGGGCAAGAACATCGAACTCGCCCTGAAGCTCAGGGGCGTCCCCAAGACCGAGCGTCGCGAGCGGGCCGAGGACCTCCTCGGCCTGGTCCGGCTGAAGGGCGCGCACGGCAAGCGTGTGCACGAGCTGTCCGGCGGTATGCGTCAGCGGGTGGCTCTGGCACGCGCGCTGGCGCAGGAGAGCAAGCTGCTGCTGATGGACGAGCCGTTCGCCGCGCTCGACGCCATCACCCGGGATGTGCTGCACGACGAGCTGACCCGCATCTGGAGCGAGACCGGGCTGTCGGTGCTGTTCGTGACGCACAACGTGCGCGAGGCGGTGCGGCTCGCCGAGCGAGTCGTGCTGCTGTCCTCGCGTCCCGGCCGGGTGGCCCGGGAGTGGACGGTGGGCATCGCGCAGCCGCGCCGTATCGAGGACACCGCCGTGGCGGAGCTGTCCGTCGAGATCACCGAAGAACTGCGTAGGGAGATCCGCCGCCATGGCCAGCACTGAGACCACGAGCGACGCCTCCGGCAAGGACGTCAAGGGCGTCAAGGGCGTCAAGGACACCGACGACCTCGCCGGACTGGAGGCGGGTCTCGACGCTCTGGACTCGGTGCAGACCGGGCGTCCGCCGCTCAGCCAGGTCCTTGTCCACAAGGTGCTGCCCCCGGTCATCGCGATCGCCCTGACCCTTGCGGTCTGGCAGCTGCTGGTGTGGGCCGAGGTCGCTCCGCCGTACAAGCTGCCCTCTCCGGGGGCGGTGTGGGCTGAGGTGGAGAACGCCTGGCTGCAGGGGACGCTCCTCGACTACATCTGGACGAGCGTCTCCCGTGGTCTGCTCGGCTTCCTCGCGGCCCTGGCCATCGGGACCCCGCTGGGTCTGCTGGTGGCCAGGGTCCGGATCGTCCGCGCGGCGATCGGCCCGATCCTCTCCGGTCTGCAGTCCCTTCCGTCCGTGGCCTGGGTGCCGCCCGCGGTGGTGTGGCTGGGCCTCCAACCGTCGGTGATGTACACGGTGATCCTGCTGGGTGCGGTGCCGTCGATCGCCAACGGCCTGGTGTCCGGCATCGACCAGGTGCCCCCGCTGTTCCTGCGAGCCGGCCGCACGCTGGGCGCGACCGGGATGAAGGGCACCTGGCACATCGTGATGCCCGCCGCGCTGCCCGGTTTCGTGGCCGGTCTCAAGCAGGGCTGGGCGTTCTCGTGGCGCTCGCTGATGGCCGCCGAGATCATCGCGCAGGCGCCCGACATCGGCTCGGGGCTCGGCCAGCTGCTGGAGGCGGGCCGCACCAACAGCAGCATGTCGCAGGTCTTCCTCGCCATCTTCCTCATCCTGATCGTCGGTATCGCCATCGACCTGCTGATCTTCAGCCCGCTGGAGCGGTGGGTGCTGCGCAGCCGTGGTCTGCTCGTGAGCCGCTGACACCGGCCCGAGCGCCGCTGACACCGACCAACGAGCCGCTAGAGAGAAGCTGAGGGAGCCGCCCCCGATGAGCCGCAGTCCCGTCCTCCTGATCGTCGCCCACGGCAGCCGCGACCCGCGGCACGCCGCGACCGTGCACGCCCTCGTTCGGCGGGTGCGGGCGATGCGGCCCGGGCTGCGTGTGGAGACGGGCTTCCTCGACTTCAACATCCCTTCGGTGCAGGGGGTTCTGGAGTCACTGGCGGCGGAGGGCGTCCAGGACGTGGTGGCGCTGCCGCTCCTGCTGACCCGGGCGTTCCACGCCAAGGCGGACATCCCGGCGGTGCTGCGCGACGCGCCGCCCCGGCTGCGGGTCCGCCAGGCGGAGGTGCTCGGCCCGTCGCCGCTGCTGCTGGCGGGCCTCGAACGCCGTCTGTACGAGGCGGGCCTGAGCCCCGCCGACAAGTCCTCGACCGGGGTCGTGCTGGCCTCGGCGGGGTCCACGGACCCGGAGGCGATCGCGGTGATCGCAGCAATCGCGCGGGAGTGGCGGCACACCGGTTGGTGCGCCGTGCGACCCGCGTTCGCCTCCGCGTCGCTGCCCCGTACGGAGGACGCCGTACGGGAGCTGCGGGCGCTCGGCTGCCGGCGGGTGGCCGTGGCGCCGTACGTCATCGCGCCCGGCCGGCTGCCGGACCGCATCGCCGGGGGTGCCCGCGAGGCGGGGGCCGACGTCCTCGCCGAGGTCCTCGGCCCCTCCCCCGAGCTGGCCGAACTGCTGCTGCGCCGCTACACCGCAGCCGTGCGCGAGGGACGGCTCGTCGCGGCCTGACCCCCGGCGTTGCGGTCCGGCGGGTGGCCGTGGCGCCGTACGTCATCGCGCCCGGCCGACTGCCGGACCGCATCGCCGGAGGTGCCCGCGAGGCGGGGGCCGACGTCCTCGCCGAGGTCCTCGGGCCCTCCCCCGAGCTGGCCGAACTGCTGCTGCGCCGCTACACCGCAGCCGTGCGCGAGGGGCGGCTCGTCGCGGCCTGACCCCCGGCGATCGGAGCACCGCGCTTTCCAGACCACCGCGGCGGCCGGTACGGCCCGTGCCGCCTTCCCCTGCCGCGGTCCTGGCGAGCCCCCGCGCCTCGGCCGATGGTCAAGCGGGTGTCGTCCGTCGAGGTCGTCAAGGCGTTCATCACCCAGCGACCAGAGCAGAAGCCCTTGCCCCATCTATCGAGATTCGATAGATTCCCATCGCGATTCGATGGGAGGATCGGTCATGGGAAAGCTGACCGTGCTTGCGTTGCGTGTCGTGCTCGTGGTGATGGTCGCCGGCACCGTGTTCGTGCAGGCGTCGATGGTGTGGGCGCTGACATCCGGGACCGACCCCGAGGACGGATCGCTCCCGCTGACCCCGCTGCGCCTGATCACGATCCTGGGCATGGTGGCGGTCCAGGTCGCCCTGGTCTGCGTGGGGCGGCTGGTGACGATGGTGCGGCGCGGGACCGTCTTCTCCCACGCCGCCTTCCGCTACGTGGACGGCGTGATCGGCGCGATCACGGCGGCCGCCCTCGTGTGGTTCGCGGTCACCGCCATCAACGCGCCCGGCCAGCGGGAGGACCCGGGCGTCACCGTCATCATGGGCGGCATCGGCGTGGCGATCCTGGGCGTCGCGCTCATCGTGCTCGTCCTGCGGATGCTGCTCGCCCAGGCCGTCGCACGCGACGTCGAGGCGACGCGGATGCGGGCCGAGCTGGACGAGGTGATCTGATGCCGATCGCCGTTGACATCGACGTGATGCTGGCCCGGCGGAAGATGTCCGTGGGCGAACTCGCCGACCGGGTGGGGATCACACCCGCCAACCTTGCCGTCCTCAAGAACGGCCGCGCCAAGGCGGTGCGCTTCGCGACGCTCGCCGCGCTCTGCGAAGCGCTCGACTGCCAGCCGGGCGACCTGCTGCGGTGGGAGGCCGGGGACGCCGGGGACGGATGAGGTGCCCGCGCAGGCGTCTCCCCGTCGGCACAGCCCGTCCCCGAGCCGCGTCCGCGCGTAGCGGATCACGCGGCCGCTGCGGGGGCGGGACAACCGGCCGGCGTCATGGAGAACGGCGAGGTGCCGGCTGCCCGTGCCCGGGGTGACGTCTGGGCGGTGGGCGAGTTCCGTGGTGGCGGACGGTGCGGCAAGCAGCAGGAGCAACCGGGCCCGCGGTCGGCCGAGGAGGCGTACCCGGGCGTGGGGAACGGCCGTGCCGGGGCCGGGTTCCCGGCTATGGTGGCACGACTGCGAGCGAGGTGGTGCGGTACCGGTGGCAGGGTGCCGTCGATGAAGGGACGGGACGGGGGACGGCGGGGTGAGCCGGCCTGAGCCGGGACCGGGCGGGCCTCGGTGGAGGGCGCCGAACGGCCGATGTCATCAGGGCGGCCGGGAAGGGCGAGCGGTCCGGCCCGTTCCCGGCTCGGACCGCTCGCCCCGCGCCCGCGCCGGTCAGGCCGTACGGCCGCCCGCCGGATGGAAGTTGATGCGTTCCCGCACCACGGGGAAGCCGGCCTTCTCGAAGTTCGCGGCCATGGGGAAGTTGCCCTGGTCCGTCGCTCCGCTGACGCTCTCCGCGCCCTGCTCGACGAGGAAGTGCGTGCACTCCGCGAGGAGGTCGTAGGCGTAGCCGTGACCCCGGTGGTCCGGGAGGACCCCGATGAAGCCGATGGTCGGGCCGGAGGGGTTGTGCGCCGGAATGTGGATGCCGGCGAGGTCACCGTCCGGGGTGTGCGCGACCTGCCACCACTCACGCGGGGAGGGGCACCAGTGGAAGAAGTCGAGTTCCTCCTGCGCGGCCCGGTCGAGGCCGCCCTCCTCGATGGCCCGGAGCGCGTGGACGTCCAGGGTGACGGAGTGGATACGGCGCAACGCGTCGCGGAACACCTCGTCGTCGGGTTCGGGGCTGAACCGCAGACGTCCGGGCCGCTCGGGCAGACCCCGTTCGGGGGTCCAGCGGTACAGGAAACGTTCCACCAGGAGTTCGTACCCGGCGGCTCGTGCCGCGGCGAAACGGGCCTCGGCGGCGGCGCTCAGGGCGGGGTCGTCCCGCCAGCCGCCGGGCAGGTTCATCTCCAGTTCGACCTGCCAGGGGGCGGAGCGCAGGAGTTCGGCGCCTGCCTCCTCCTCGCCCTCGGCGACGTCGAACCAGTTGATGTTGACGGGTTCCGCGTCGTCGGGCCCGCCCCACCAGGCGCCGCGAGCGACGACCTCGCCGTCGCGCAGGGCGACGCGCTGCCAGTCGGGGCGGAACCGGGTACGCCGGTGACCCTCACGGGCGCCCAGCGGGTCGGGGTGTGCGTCGAAGAGAGAGGCGTCGCTCGCGGTGAGCGCGCGGATGACCGTATCGGTCATGGGGTTTCCTCCGGGATGCAGGCTGCTTGGAGCGCTCCCGGTCAGACCTCGTCGAGCACGCCGGGACAGCGAGGCAGGGAGCGCTGGAAAGGTGTGAACCGCACGGCACTCGCCTCCTTCCGTCCGTCTCAGGGCGTGGAACCTGACAGTACGTCGTCTCCGGTCGGGCCGTCCATCGGTTTTCCGTCGAGTCCCGCGACGGTGCTGACCGGTGCGCCACCCCTCGGGTCACGGCCGCTCGAAGCCAGCGCCCTGTGGAACGCCGGGGCGCCGGACGGTACGGGCACCGGGGCCGCGAAGCCGTCGTACCGGCGGTAGAGCTCGCCGTGGGCCTCGACGACGTCGAGGACGAAGCGGGCCGCCTCCTGCGAGATGTGGAACTCCTGGCCGGTGACGGTGGCGACGTCCCAGCCGTGGACGGCCATTTCCTTGATGATCATGCCGGCGAGGTCGGCTGCCGGCACCGGGCCCATGCCGAGGTCGATGTCGCCGTCCCAGAGCGCCGGGTCGGCCCAGGCCGCGACCGCCCGGTCCAGCTGGGCGGCGTACGCGTCGGCCCAGTCCCCGTCCGCGGTGAAGTCGCGCTGCGTCAGTTCCTCGGGGAGCGGGGTGCGCCGGGCGCGGTGTTCCAGGCCGTGCGAGGTGTAGAGGACCCAGTGGTTCACCAGGGTGCGGGCGTCCCAGTCGGGGCAGTGCGTGGGCAGGGCGAGTTGCGCCGCCGTGACGCCCCGTGCGACACGGGCCGCCTCGGCGGCGCATTCGACCATGTACGGATACGAGTCGTGGCTCTTCATGCGCCCCACGCTAGGGACGGCGCGCTCACCGCTCTTGAACAAACGCGACACCGCCCGACGCGTGAGTGGCACGGGCCGGCGCGACCCACTTGAACCCGCATGCCATCAGCCCGCGAATGTCTCGGCTTGCGCATGTGCGCGAGCTATTGACGCCGTTCACCCGTTTCTCGATCATCCGGCCCCGGCCAGGACGTGGTGAGCCCTGCACTCATGTCGGCTTGCTCAGGTGTGAAAGCCGGGCAGCGACAGGTACTTGAGCTGCTGGTACTCGTGGAGACCCTCCGGCCCCCCTTCGCGGCCCAGGCCCGACTGCTTGATCCCGCCGAAGGGTGCCGCGACCTCGGAGACCAGGCCGCGGTTGATGCCGACCATGCCGGCCTGCAGACGGGAGGCGACCCGGCGGGCGCGGTCGATGTGGGACGTCATCAGGTACGACGCGAGGCCGTGTTCGGTGGTGTTGGCCACCGCTACCGCCTCGGCTTCGGTGGAGAACCGGTGGATGGCGGCGACGGGTCCGAAGACCTCCTCGTGCATGATCGCGGCGTCGGCGGGGACGTGGTCCAGCACGGTCGGGGCGGCATAGTGGCCCGGCCCGTGGGCATCACTCATGGCAATACTCCTCATCTGGGGACGCGTGGGACCAGCTGTGCGGGGCTTTACCTCGCAGGTGCGGGGGGCGTGCAGAGTGGCGAACGCGGACGGAAGCGTTGTTCCGCTTTGGTTGCCGGCGCCGCTTTGGGCGCGTGTCGCGGGGCAGACGCCGGCGAGCACGGATGCGGTGCTCGGCCCGGGTGCACTGTGGGTGGCGCGATGCGAATGCGGCGATCGGGGCAAGCGCTCGACTCGTGGTCGATCGATCACGCTGCTATCGGCGATCGCCCAAGTCGGAAGGCGAGATGGACGGCAGGTCGTTCGGCCCGTTGCTGCGCATGATGCCCAGCAAGGCGTTCAGAAGGCGGTGTACCCGCCGTCAACGGTCAGGACCGATCCGGTCACGTATGACGACTCCGACGATGCGAAGAAGAGCACCGCGTCAGCGACTTCTTCGGGGGTGGCGAGGCGTCGGAGCGGGATCGTGCTCTCGCGCTGGCGGCGGTAGGCCTCGGGGTCGGGCCTGCGCTGGAACGCCGCTTCGATGATCGGGGTGGCGGTCAGGCCCGGAGCGACGACGTTGACACGGATGTTGCGCGGGGCCCATTCGATCGCCGCGCCCTTGGCGAGCATGATGAGGCCCCCCTTGGCGGCGGAATACAAGACCTGCCCAGCCATGCCGACCATGCCCAGCCGTGAACTGACGCAGACGAAAGAACCCCCTGCCTCGGGCATCAGCGGCGCGAAGTGCTTCATCACCAGGAACGCGCTGAGCAGGTTGCCCTCCAGCACGCTCTTCGCATCGTCGCAGGTCATCTCGGTGAGCGGACCGTCGGCCTGCAGGCCGTGGTTGAGGACGACGACATCGACGCTGCCGAAGGACTCCGCGGCCTGCTTGGCCAGGCTCTCGACGAACGCCTCGTCGTTGAGGTCTCCGGGAACGTACAGGTCGTCGGGCTGAGCGCTGTCGAGTCGCTCCCTGCGGCCGGTGAGCAGCAGCCGCGCTCCCTCGCGGCGGAAGTGGGAACTCACCGCCTGCCCTATGCCACTGCTGGCGCCGGTCACCAGGGCTGTGACGTTGTTGAGTCTCATGTCAGGCACTCCATTGCGGGGGAGGTCGGTCGGGTTGCGGGTTCGGCCACGGGGTCTTGTCCCCGGGGCCGGTCAGTTGAGGAATCCGCGGGCGTCGACCGGCCACCGCTGCAGCGACGTGCCCGCGCTGTCGGTGACGATCAGCTCCTCGAAACCGAGGACGACCGGGCATACGTGGTTCGGCACGACCGGTACGACGCTGCCGACGCTGGGGCGGAACTCACCGTCCGGCAGCGGGAGGAACCCGTGATACTCGTTGACCTTGGACAGGACCGCCTTCGTGCCGGCGATGCCGCCGTAGCCGATCTCGGGGCTGCCTTCTTTGCTGAGGGCCTTGTTGCCCACATCGACGATGACCTGGCCGGGGACCCAGTCGCTGACCACGGTGCCGGCGACGAACAGTGCGATCTGGTCCTCGGTGCAGGAGCCCAGCCGGGCGTTGTTCAGATCGCCGAAGACATACTCGCCGGGACGGATCTCGGTGATCACGCTGCTGGTGGAGAACTCCAGGGTGGGAGTGGAGCCGGCGCTGACCACCTCAGCGCTGACCCCGACGCCGTCGAGGCTGCGTACCGCGGTGGTGAGCGCGGCCTCCTGGTCCTCGGCTGCGCGTCGGCGAGCGTCCCGACCCACGCCACCGTGACCGGGATAGGTGAAGACTCCCACCGGCACCAGACCGCGCTTGCGGGCCGCTAGCGCGAGATCGCCCGCGGCCTCGGGCGGCGCCCCGGAACGACGGGCGCCACAGTCGACCTCGACCACGACCTGCAGCCGGTCCGGTTCGTCTCCCATCGCGTCGGCGAGGGCCTCGATCGCCGCGACGTTGTCGACACCGACCCGCAGCCGGGCGGACTCGGCGAGCCGGCGGATCCGGGGCCCCTTCGTTCCCGCGGCCCAGACCGGGTAGGCGAGGAAGATGTCGTCGAATCCGGCCGCGGCGAAGACCTCGGCCTCACCGACGTTTCCCGCGGTGATCCCGACCGCGCCGGCCTCGATCTGGCGTCGCCCGATCTCCACGCACTTGTGTGTCTTGACATGCGGTCTGACCATGAGGTTGTGCTGGTCGGCGAAGCCCTGTATGCGGTCGATGTTGCCCTGCATGACGTCGACCAGCACGATCGGTGCGGGGGTGTCGATCCGCTCGATCAGAGCGTCGAGTGCTCGTTGCAGCCGGTTCACGGTGCCCTCCTTGTGGTTCTGCCTGGAACGGTCGGGGGCGTGGGTGCTGTCTCCCCCTGGATGCCGAACGCGCGCGGCCCGCGACATCGCGCGCTTGCGTACGCCCCCCCGTGTGGCCCGGTCTACTCAGCGGTGCAGACCATCTGGATCTCGACCGGACTGTTGAGCGGCAACCCGGCGACACCGATCGCGGTGCGAGCGTGTCGTCCGTTCTCGCCCAGCACCTCGATGAGCAGTTCACTGGCCGCACTGGCGACGTTCGACTGCTCACCGAAGTCCGGCGTACTGGCCACGAAGACCAGCATCTGCACGATCCGAACCCGGTCCAGATCTCCTACTGCCAGCACAGCGGCGGCCAGACAGTTGAGCACGGCATGACGGGCGAGTGACCGCGCCGTCTCCAGCTCGACGTCCCGGCCGACGACCCCCTGACCCAGCAACCAGCCGTCCTTGTAAGGCAGTTGGCCCGAGATGTAAATGCTGGAGCCCACCGTCCGGTGGTGCACGTAGTACGGGTTGTCACGGAGCTCGGGAAGGGCCAGACCCAGGGCCTGAAGCCGACCGGAAGCCGAGCCGGTGTTCGCCGTCGGAGCCACGGACTGGCTCATTCGGCCACCTCCTGGAACGGAACAGGGCACAAACCCACGCAGTTCGCCATGGGAACCCACTTGGTACGAATCTTGATCATCTGCACTCGGTCATTCCCTCGAGCAGCAGGGGCGACAAAGCAGCGTATTGCGGCTTAAAACCGCCATCTCATTGTCGTTTGTCGACCATATGGGGGCCCGTCGAGCACTGTCAATACAGACTTCAACCTCGAGGTCGACCTCAGAACACCACGTGCGGCCCGACTCGCCGCCGCTGGAAGCGACGGCCGACGCCGCGCTCCGGCTCGCCGGATGAGGGCCTCTGCCGCCCGGGAGACGGCGGTCCGGTATGCGCGGGGGTGGGGAGATTGCTCGAGGGAGGGGCCCCGGCGCGACATGGCCGCCAGGCAGCGCCATGCGGGCCGGCTCCTGCACTCACGCCGCACGTACGGCATGCAGCCGGAGACCCTCGCCTGCCGATGACACCCGGTTGGCGGGGGTTCTCAGGGCGAGGCCCCAGCCGACCGCGCCGCCCTCTGCCGGAAGAGCGGATCAGCCCGCACAGCCCCCCGTCGTAAACGCCTCGCCGCCCCTACCCGTCCCACGGCGCCCGGCACCCGGCACCCGGCACCCGGCACCCGGCACCCGGCACCCGGCACTCAAGATCGGCTACAACCGCGATGACCGTGCGGGCGGCTTGATCCTGACCTTCCGCATTCGTCTACGCCGTCACGGTGCCGAGCGGCTCGGACACCTCACGCAGACGGCACGGCCTCACCCATGCCTGGGCGGGCGTTCCCCCGCATCTCCCGGCTGGGCTCGGAGCCCCATGGGGAAATGGGCAGCCAGTTCCTGGCGGAAGGCGTCGATGTCGCCTTCCAGGGCGACCGTCGCCAACCTCTCGTGCTCGACGACCAGTTGATGCGGGTTGTCGCTGTAGGTGCGGTGATCGACGCTGAGGTGGAGGCGCAGCTTGGTCTCCCAGCCGTTCCAGAGACTCTGCAGGACGCCGTGCCCCGAGAGGTCGTAGAAGAGCCGGTGGAAGCGAAGGTGCGCGTCGATGCTGGCCGGGATGTCGTCCTTCTCCATTGCCCGGCGGAGATCCTCGACGGTTTGCAGCAGCTGGGGCCGCTCAGGGCCGCGCAGCGCTTCGGCCGAGAGCTCGGCGGCGTACGGTTCGACACGTAGCCGGACCGAGTCGATCTCGGCGACCTCCCGAGCACTCACCTCTACGACGAACGCCCCCCGGTAGGGGATCTTGACGACGAGCCCTTCCTCCTCCAGCTTGGTCAGCGCCTCGCGCAGCGGAGACCGGCTGATGCCGAGATCCCCGGCGATGTGCGCCTCGCGCAGCTGGCCACCAGGAGGTACGGTCCCGTCGAGGATGGCGGCACGCAGTGTCCGGTAGACGCCCTCCGGCGTCGTCGTCCGCTGCTCCTGCCACTCGAACTTGTGGCCCACCCGCCGCCTCCCTCGGTACTTACCGACCACTTGGTCGTTTGTCGACTATACCTCCGCCGGTTTTGCGTCCACACCTGAAGTCGGTTGTCCAGCACGGAGATCCTCTGACCCTCAGCACCTTCCGGCTCACAGGTCGCGGCGTCCGCGTCCCCCTGAAGCCGTTGACAGCCCATCCCATTTGGTCGACAATCGACCAACCGAATGGTCGACAATCGACAGAGCGGCCACGCTGAAGCCCTAGGAGGACCAGTGGGATTCGATCTCAAGCCCAAGTTCGTGACGTTCGACATGAATGGAACGCTGATCAAGTTCAGCATCAACGACACGATGCGTGAGGTCCTGGGCGACCGGCTGCCGGCCGAGGTCGCCGATGATTACCTGCGGATCTGCAAGGCGTACCGGATCGACGAGTGCACGGGCGCGTACCAGCCGTTCCACCAGGTCGTCGCGCGTTCCATGGAACGCGCCTCGCGCAGCGTCGGTCTCGAGTACCGCGAGGACGAGGCGCGGGCGGTGTACGAGCGCATCCCCACCTGGGGCCCGTACCCCGGTGTCACCGAGGCGCTGAACCGCCTGGCCGAGGCTGTCCCGCTGGTCATCATCACGAACAGCGACACCGAGCACGCCGTGCGCCTCGCGGAGAACCTCAAGGCACCCTTCGAGGTCGTCATCAGCGCCGAGGAGATGGGCGTCTACAAGCCACGGCTTCGCGCGTTCGAGTACATGTTTGACAAGCTCGGCGTGACACCCGACGAGATCGTGCACGTCTCCGCGAGCCCGATGTACGACCATCGCTCCGCAGCCGTCATGGGCATCGAGAACAAGGTGTACGTCGACCGCGGATTCGAGTACGACGAGCACTGGCTCGGCTACGAGCGGATCACCGACATCGCCGACCTCCCGGTTCTCTTCGGCCTCCCGCGTCCCTGACGCATGCTCGCAAGGGAGCGGCGATCGCATGGGCTCCCTGGAACATCCAGGTCCACGTCGTCGCTCCGGGCCTCATCGCGACTCCGCTCCTCGGAACCCCCTTCGAGCTGCAGGTCCGGCCCCGAGGAGATCGCCGACGCCGTGCTCTTCCTCGCATCGTCTGAGTCCTCGTACTTCACGGGGGGGCACTCGCCCCGGCAACGGCGGCTGCACCGCCTTCCAGCACCGGTCACACGGTTCCCAGACACATGAGAAGGACGCACATGAACGCGCTTGCGGCACCACCCCGAAACGGAGAGCTCGGCTTCTGGGTGGCCCAACTGGCTGAGAGGAGGCCGTCGTTCCCCCGCTTCACCGGCCAGGACTTCGTTGACGTGGCCATCGTCGGCGGCGGCTACACCGGTCTGTGGGCGGCGTACTTCGCCAAGAAGCTCGAACCGTCGCTCTCGGTCGCCGTCTTCGAGGCCGAGCAGGTCGGCTACGGCGCGTCAGGACGCAACGGTGGCTGGCTCTCGGCCATGCCGCCGGGAAACCGTGCCACCTTCGCCCGCGCCGGCGGAGGGCTGGAGGCGAGCCGGGCGCTGCAGCAGGAGTTCGTCGCCGGTGTCGACTCCGTCCTGGACATCCTCCAGGACGAGGGCATCGATGCCGATCAGCACAAGGGCGGCGCGCTCGTCGCCGCCCACACCAGGGCGGGGCTGGGCCGGCTTGTCACCAGGCGTGATGCCGACCTGAAGTACGGGTTGACCGACGACGAGGTCCACCTGCTCGACCGGGACGAGTTCCGTAGCCGGATCAACATCTCCACCGTCCACGGCGGGCTCTTCTACAAGCACTGCGCGCGGATCCACCCAGCGAAACTCGTCCACGGCCTCGCCGACACCCTGACCTCCATGGGGGTCAGCATCTACGAGGGCAGCCGCGTGGACAGTGTCGAGAGCAAGACGCTCACCCTGGGGAACGGACGCGTCACCGCGGCGAAGACGTTCATCTGCACCGAAGGCTATTCGGGACAGTTGCTCGGCAGCCGGACCCTGATCCCGGTCAATTCCTCGATGATCGTGACCAAGCCCCTGCCGGAGGAGGCGTGGCAGCAGATCGGCTGGGACGGGCCCCAGTGCCTCAACGACTCCGCGCACACGTTCATCTACGCCCAGCGGACGTCGGACGGCCGTATCGCCATGGGGGGCCGTGGTGTCCCCTACCGCTTCCGGTCCGGCACGGGAGGAGCCGGTGCGACCGCCCAGTCCACCATCGACCTGATCTCGCACAAGCTCGGTTCCTTCTTCCCGGGCATCCCCTTCGAGGTGGACCACGCCTGGTCGGGAGTCCTGGGCGTCACGCGGGACTGGAACGGCGGCGTGCTCTGGGACCCGGCGGCGGGGATCGGGTCGTCCTCCGGCTACGCGGGACACGGTGTCACGGCAGCCTATGTCGGCGGCAGGACTCTCGTGGAGCTCGCCTTCGAGAAGGAAACCGAACGGACCATCCTGCCCTGGGTCGGCTACCGGGCACGGAAGTGGGAACCGGAACCCATCCGCTGGCTGGGCGTTCACGCCATGTACCGGCTCTTCGGTATTGCCGACCAGTGGGAAGAGCGCAGGGGTTCCAGCAAGACCTCACTGCTGGCCAGATTCGGCAGCCGGCTCGCCGGACTTCACGAGTAAACGCAAAGGAACTGCTCACATGGACGCACAACTCGCTGTCATCGGCCTGGGCAGCATCGGAAGCATGGCGCTGTGGCAGGCCTCCCGGCTCTCCGACTCGGTAGTGGGCTTCGACGCTGCCACCCCGGCCCACGGCCGCAGTGCCGTGGGCGGGGACACCCGCCTGTTCCGCATGGTCTACCTCGGCAGACCCGACTACTACCCCATCATCGAACGCTCCCGCGGCCTGTGGGCCGAGCTCGAAGCGGAAACCGGGCAGGACATCCTCATACCTACCGGAGGGCTGTCCATCGGGACGGCGAACGGCAGCTTCATCAACAGCCTCCTCGAAGCAACGCGTACCACCGGAGCCGAGCACCGCGTCCTCAGCCGGGAGGAGATGGCGGAACGCTACCCCCAGCACAACCTCCGCCCCGACGACTGCGCCGTCCATGACCCTCGTGCCGGCGTCCTGCGCACCGACCGCGCCGTCAGCGCCGCCGTCGCGGCGGCCCAGGCAGGCGGCGCCACCGTCCTGCAGAACACACCCGTGGACAGCATCACCGAAACCGACCACGGCGTGGTCGTCACCTCCGGCGACAGAACCTGGACCTTCGAGAAGGTCATCGTCGCCTCGGGCGGCTGGTCCCGACGGCTCATGCCCGACCACCTCAAGGCCGTCACGGAAACCCACCGGCTCGTCCTGACCTGGTTCATCGCCCAGGACGGCACACAGTTCTCGCCGGAGAACTTCCCCGTCTTCAGCCGGCTGTACGACGATCGCTCCCTGTACGGCGCACCCGCCGTCGACGGTGTGACGGTCAAGGCATCGGTGGACGGACCGCTGGCCGGGCGCGCAAGGGCAACCCCCGACCCGGACTCCGTGCCCCGAGAACTCACCCGGGAAGAAATCGAAAAGGTCACCGACATCGTCACGGAGTTCTTCCCCGGCCTGATCCCCACCATCGTGCGCTCCGACGCCTTCCCCGACCTCTTCACCGAGGACAGGCACCCCCTCCTCGGCCGGGCGGACGAGAACAGCAGGATCTACTGCGCCACCGGATTCTCCGGAAAGGGCTTCAAAATGGCCACCGCCTATGGCCACATCGCCGCACACGAGGCACTGGGCAAACAGACCATGGAAGGCCTGGAGTTCATGCGTCCGAACCGGTTCAAGACCAGGTAGCCCACAGCCTCGGTCCCTCCCGCCGGCAGCGGAGGCCGATGCGCTGACACCGTTTCGACGCGCCCGGCGCCCCACCGTGATGGCACGACGGCGGGGACCCGCCTCCCGCTCTACGTCCCTTCCCTGCCCCCGTCGCGCGACACGCGGCCGTCCCGGTCGGCCTTCTCCGTCCCCTCCGCGCGAACCGTCCCCTCCGCCCGGACCGTCCGCTCCGCCTCGTCCGCCAACCGCACCAGTTCCGCCACCGGCATCGAACCGGCGGCCCTGCGCTCGCGGGCGAAGGTGTTCGCGAGGCGCTGCAGCAGTTCGTTCAGCGGGGTCGGTACGCCGTGCAGCCGGCCGAGCAGGACGATCTCGCCGTTGAGGTGGTCGGCCTCGATGGTGCCGGTGCCCCGGGTGAGGGACTGCCAGGAGGAGCCGCCGCCACGCGGGGCGCCGTCCAGCGGCACCAGGGTGATCTTGTCGCCCCTGACCCTCCGCTGTTCCTCGACGCTCGTGTACACGATCCCCGCGGCGTCGAGCACTCGTTCGCCCTCGGCGCGCACCCGGGTGAACAGTGCCCTGGCCTCCTCGCCCTCGACGGGGCCGCTCAGGGCCTCGAGGGCGTTGCCCAGGTTCCCCAGCAGTTTGGCGTACTGCCAACGCTGGACGTCCGGTACGACGGGGGCCTCGAACCGGGACGTCTCCAGGTCGGCGGCGATGAGGTGGGCGGTCTCGTCGGTGCCGTGGGGGTGGCGGCCCAGGTGGAGCATGCCGGTGAGCGGGGTGCCTGCTGCCGACACGACGCCCGGCTCCACGAAGGTGGCGGGCAGCCATACGCAGACGCCGTACACGCGCCGGAAGCGGCGCAGGGCGAGCCGTCCGCTCTCCACGCCGTTCTGGGCGCAGACCAGGGGAAGACGCTCGGCCGCCGTGCCGCCGTCGGCCACTGGCGCGGGCCCCCAGGCCGCGAGGGCCGCCTCGGTGTCCTGGGTCTTCACGGCGAGGAGGAGGACGTCGTCGGGACGGAGCTCGCCGAGTGCGGCGGGCCCGTCCACCGTGGGGAGGGGATAGGTGTGGTCGCCGTCCGGGGTCCTGAGACGGAGGCCGCGTTCGCGCAGGGCCGTGTACTGGACGCCGCGGGCGACGAGCACGACCTCATGGCCGGCCTGGGCCAGGCGCCCGCCTATCGCGCCGCCCACCGCGCCGGCTCCGATGACGAGGTAACGCATGGTCAGCTCCCGGTCGAGGTCAGCTCGGCCATCTTCACGACGGTGTTCCAGTTGCGCGTGGTCGCGATCAGACCCTTCAGCAGGCGCGGCTTCGACAGCGCTTCCGCCAGCTTGGAGCGGCCGAGGCCCTCGGGGGTGTACAGGTACAGCGACCGGTCGCCGAGCCTGAACTCCTCGGGCAGAAAGGCGGACCGGTCGAGTCCGGCGAAGCGGTCCTCCCCCACCTGCTCGGAGAAGTAGGTCACGTGCAGCTGCTTGCCCTCCAGCTCGGCCGCCGGGAACGGGCAGGCGGCCCGTACCGCCTCCAGATAGGCGTGGTCGCGCACCAGGACGTCCACGGTGAAGCCGAAGTGCTTCTCGATGGCGGCGGCGATCTCGGCGGCGAGGGAGTCCTCGTCGCCGTGGTCGCTGGTGAAGACCGCGTTGCCGCTCTGGAGATAGGTGGCCACCGCGTCGTGCCCGAGGCCCGTCAGCAGCGTGCGGAGGTCGGCCATCGGGACCTTCTTGCTGCCGCCCACGTTGATTCCGCGCAGCAGCGCGGCGTACGTCGTCATGGACTCACGATAGGCACGTCGACGCCGGTCGTACGCCCTGCCGAGGTGGGTGCGCCCCTGATGCGAGGCCCCGAGAGCGCGGGATAGGTGTAAGGGGTCACCGTCCTCCCTGGTGGGGAGGCGACGGGGTCCGAGGGGTGGAGGCTCCGGGGCCCGGGTTCACCGAACAGCACGACGAGATGGGTTTATGTGGCCCATACCTTCGAGACGGAAGGTGGCGGCAGGGGGTCGCCACCGCTCACGAGGGGGCTTGCCCGTCATGGGGAACGGAGACATACGGGTGCGGGGAATCGCCGCCCGGGCCGGTGGCTGGAGCGCCCGGCACCGATGGGCGGCCGTGGGGATCTGGCTGCTGTTCGTCGTCCTGGCGATGGGGATCGGCTCGGCGGCGGGCCGGGTCGACGTCCGGGACAGCGACCAGCTCAAGGGCGAGACCAGTACGGCCGCCCACATCGTCGAGGAGGCGGGGATCGAGGAACCGGCGAGCGAGTCGGTCCTGATCCAGGCGAAGGACAAGGGGCTCAAGGCCACGGACGCGGAGTTCCGGGCCGCCGTGGACGCGGTGATCAAGGCCGTCGACGGTACCGGTCAGGCCGGCGGCATCACCTCGCCCTACGACACGGGGACCATTTCGAAGGACGGGCGCAGCGCGCTCGTGCAGTTCGATGTGAAGGGCGACTCGGAGACCGCCGGTGAGCGCATCGAGCCGGTGCTGAAGGCCGTCGAGGGGGTGCAGAAGGAGCACGGGCAGGTGCGGGTCGAGGAGATCGGCGGCGCCAGCATGATGAAGACGTTCGACGACGCGTTCGGGGACGACTTCCAGAAGGCCGAGTACTCCGCCGTGCCCGTCGCCCTCGGCATCCTGCTGATCGCCTTCGGCGCGGTCGTGGCGGCCCTGCTGCCGGTCGCGCTGGCGATCACCGCGATCATGGCGACGATGGGCCTGATGGCCATCGTCAGCCATGCGATGCCGATGAGCGACACCGCCAACTCGGTGATGCTGCTGGTGGGTCTGGCCGTCGGCGTCGACTACTGCCTGTTCTATCTGCGGCGCGAGCGCGAGGAGCGCGAGGCCGGCCGCGACGCGCAGACCGCCCTCAGGGTCGCCGCCGCCACCAGTGGTCGCGCGATCATCGTCTCCGGTGTCACGGTGTGTGTGGCGATGGCGGGCATGCTGTTCACCGGTCTCGCCGAGTTCGAGGCGATGGGCCTGGCCTCGCTGATGGTGGTGGCGGTCGCCATGGTCGGGTCGGTGACCGTGCTGCCCGCGCTGCTGTCGCTGCTGGGCGAGCGGGTCGAGAAGGGCAAGATCCCCTTCCTGCACCCGCAGAGCAAGCTCCGCCGCAACCGGGGCGGCGTGAACCGCGAGAGCCGGTTCTGGACGGCCGTCCTCAAGGGAGTGCTGGCGCGGCCGGTCATATCGACCGTCGTCGCGGCCGGCGCCCTGCTCGCCGTCGCGGCTCCCGCCGTCGGCATGAAGACGCAGAACCTCACGCTGGACCAGGAGTTCGGCGACTCGCTGCCCATCGTGCAGACGTACAACCGGGTCAACGAGGCGTTCCCGGGCGGCTCCGAGCCGGCCGAGGTGGTCGTCAAGGCGAACGACATCAACTCCGCCGAGGTGAAGGCGGCGCTGGCCGACTTCCGTGAGCGTGCGGTCAGTTCGGGTGCCTCGCGCGGCCCGGTCGACATCAAACTGCACGACGAGCAGAACGTCGCCTTCGTGTACGTCCCGCTGGTCGGCGGCTCCGACCTCGACAAGGCGGGCGAGAGCCTGGACAAGCTGCGGGACGAGGTGCGGCCGGCCACGCTCGGGAAGGTGGACGGCGTCGAGGCGCCGATCACCGGGCAGGTCGCCGGTTCGAAGGACTTCAACGACCAGCTGGGCGGGGCGGTCGTTCCGGTCTTCGGGTTCGTGGTGGTCTTCGCCTTCGGCCTGATGCTGCTGTCGTTCCGCTCGCTGACCGTCGCGGTCACGTCGATCGTGCTGAACCTGCTGTCGGTGGGTGCCGCGTACGGCATCCTCGTCGCGGTCTTCCAGCACGGCTGGGGCGCCTCGCTGGTGGGCGCGGAGGGTGTGGGCGCCATCATCACCTGGCTGCCGCTGTTCCTCTTCGTGATCCTTTTCGGTCTGTCGATGGACTACCACGTGTTCGTTGTTTCGCGGATCCGGGAGGCGCGGCTGAGGGGCCGTACGACGAAGGACGCGATCCAGCACGGTGTGGTGACCACGGCGGGGGTCGTGACCAGCGCCGCCGTCATCATGGTCGCCGTCTTCGCGATCTTCGGGACGCTGTCCATGCAGTCCATGAAGCAGATGGGCGTGGGCCTCGCGGCCGCCGTGCTCATCGACGCGACCATCATCCGGGGTGTGCTCCTCCCGGCGGTGATGGCCCTGCTCGGCGAACGCAACTGGTACCTGCCGAAGTGGCTGCACCGCCTCCCGGACCTCACCCACGACGAGTCGCCGGAGCCGGTCCCGGTGTCCCGGGAGGACGACACGGTACGGGTCTGACGGGCCGTCCCGTGCACGGGGGCCGGGGTGCGGTGCGCACCCCGGCCCGTTCCGCGCCGTTCGGCGGTCAGGCCGCCCTGGTGATCGTCTCGGTGACGTTCTCGCGGTCGAAGGAGTCGATCGTGCGGGTGAAGTCCCGGGTCGAGAGCAGCAGTTTGTAGATGATGGCCAGCTCGAAGACGAGGAGCAGGACGCCGGAGACGATGGTCGCCGACAGCACCGAGTCGACCAGCGGGCCGACCATGAAGACCCCCATCTGGAACTCGATACCGCTGATCAGATGGGGACGGACGCGGTGGCGCAGCAGGAAGGACCGTACGCGCAGATAGGCCGGGAAGCGGCGGCGGAACTCCTGGTGGAGGTCGACGACCTGGGCCTGGGGCGCGGTCTGGACGGCCTCGGCGGTCACCGTGCGCAGGTCCTGCTCGATGTCGGCCTCGGGGTTCTCGCGGAGCAGGTCCTCCATGAAGGCGAGTTCGCGCTCGTTCTCGGCGCGGCGGGCCTCGCGGAGCCGGGCCTTGATCTGCTTGCGCATGGTGTGGCGGACCTTGAAGGTCTCCAGGGAGTTGATGTAGCGCAGCGCGTCGCAGCCGATGATGGCGGCGGCGAGCCAGATGTAGAGGGTGTCGCCCGTGCGGTGGTACTGCCCGGCCATCAGGGCCACCGCACACGCCGCCACCCGGATGCGGTCGAAGACGAAGTCGAGCCAGGCGCCGAACACGGAGCCCTGGCCGGTGAGCCGGGCGACCTTGCCGTCCATGCAGTCGAGGATGAAGCTCAGGTGGTAGACGACGGCGCCGGCGATCAGCCAGCGCCAGTCGCCGAGGGCGAAGAAGGCCGCGGACACCAGGCCGAGCAGGAAGGCGCCCCAGGTCAGCTGGTTGGGCGTGATCCTCGTGTATTTCGCCGTGAGCCGTACCAGCGGTGTGGCGACCGGGTCGACGAGAAGCACGGTCCACCAGGCGTCACGCTTCTTCTGCGTGACGCGGCGCACCTCTGCGAGGTCGGGTATGTCTCGGCGCATGGGTCAACTTCCCTGGCGTTCGAAGTGAGTTCAAGGCCAGCTTGGAAGCCGTTCACCCGAGGTACAAGATGTGCCGAGTGCAACCTTTCGGAAGGGGTAACGGTCGTACTCGGCAACAGGGTCAGTGCGCTCACCCCGCAGGACGGGCGTTACCCGAGCGTTATGAAGCGACCGGATCGTTACCTGAATTGCGCCGAGACTTCACGGTAGAGACGCAACCGTCCTGCTTTTTCCTGCATCGTCTCACTATGGCCGGGCCCTGAGCGCGGCCTCGATGAGATCGGCGGCCCGCCGGGTGCCGCCCTCCCGCGCCATCTCCTCCCGCACCTCCTTGAGCCTGCGCGCCACGTCGGGGTCGTCGACGAGGGCGAGCACCGCCTCACGCAGGGTCGCGGCCGTCACCTCCTCCATGGGGAGGTGGCGGGCGACACCGAGGGACTGGAGCATGTCGGCGTTGCCGAACTGGTCGACGGCCTGCGGTACGGCGACCATGGGCGTGGCGGTGGCGAGCCCCTCCTGACTGCCGCCCGCGCCCGCGTGGGTGATGAAGGCGTCGGCCTGCTCCAGGACCGCCAGTTGCGGCACCCAGTCCCGGACCTCGACGTTGGCCGGGATCTCGCCCAGTTCGGCCGGGTCGACATGGCGTCCGACCTGGAGCACCAGGTGCCAGCCCGGCAGGTCGCCGAAGGCCCCGACGCACTCGCGGTAGAAGTCGGGCTGCTTGGTGAAGGCCGAACCGAGTGACACGAGGAGCACCTTCTCGGCACCGGGGGGCCGCTGCCAGTCGCCCTGCGCGGAGCGGTCGCCCTGACAGGCGCCGACGAAGGTGTACCGGCTCTCGTCGACCCGGTCCGCGTGTGGCTGGAGCGCCTTCGGGATGAGGACCAGGGAGCGGGCGGGGCGGCCGACGAAGTCGTCCGGGTGTGCGGTGATCCCGTTCTCGTCCAGCCAGGCCCGGAAGCGGGCGTAGTACGCCTTGCCGCGCTCGGTCTTCTTCGGCTCGGCCCACATCGGCTCGGCGACCTCCTCCTCGTAGCCGTCCCAGGCGACCAGGTTCGGGGAGAGCGAGATCGCCTCGACGCCCCAGCGGTGGGCGAGGACGGGCGCCGGGTAGGCGGTGATGTCGTGCAGCACGAGGTCGGGTTCGTCGCCCTCGTACGCCGCGGCGAGCTGCGGCAGGGCCTGGATCGCGTCGTCGAGGAAGGGCTCCACGTTGTCGAGCAGTTCGCTCCCCCAGGCCGAGGGGTCGGCGTCGGGGCCGGGCAGCGTCGAGTGCCACAGCTTGGGTTCGGCGCCGGTGGCGGTCACCTTCTCGGCGAACGCCGGCGGGATCGCGTACGTGACGCGGTGCCCGCGTGCGACCAGCTCCCGGATCACGTCGAGGCTCGGGTTCACGTGGCCGTGGGCGGCGATGGAGAACATGGCGATGTGGGAGGTCATACGAGGACCCTAGGCGAGACGATACGTCTCGTGCAACTTTATTTTCGGCGCTCAGCGCTGGTAGCGGGCCAGGACCAGGTTTCCGTCCTCCTCCAGGCGGGAGCGCAGTTCGCCGAGGTCGATGGCGCCGCTGTAGTACTCCTGGAAGGCGGGCGTGGCCACCTTGTCCTTCCACTCCGGGTAGCCGCGCACGGACTGGGCGGGCGCGGAACGGAGGTGCGCGGCGAGGGCCGTGCCGGTGGCCCAGTCGTGCTCGGTGGTGTGCAGGGCCGGGTCCTTCAGGGCCTCGGTGCCGGTCGGCAGCATCCAGTCACCGAGGGCGAGGCGGACCATGTTCGGCGGCCGGAGGAGGAAGTCGACGAAGGCGGCGGCCTCCTTCTTGTGGGGGCTGTCCTCGGCGACGGAGAGGGTCTGCGGACTGACGCCCTGGGCGAGGCCCGCGGCGCCGGCGGGGGCGGGCAGCACCTGCCAGTCGAACCCCTCGGGCGCCTGCTGGACGATCTGCTGACGGTAGGAGAAGCCGAGCGGGACCATCGCGTACCTGCCCGCGAAGAAGCCGGGCAGGGTGTCGGAGCCGCCCATGCCGAGCGTGGTGGCCGACGCGCTCCGGTCAGTGTTCACCCCGTAGTGCACGGTCCTCGGCATGACCGCGTCGGCCGCCTCGAAACGGACCTCGACCTTCCCGTCGGCACCCCGATGGAACAGCTGTCCGCCCGCCGACAGCGACAGATTGAGCGTGGCCGACACCGGGTCCTTCAGCGGCCAGGCGACGCCGTACTTCCCGTCGCCGCTCAACTCATCGGCGACCGACCGGAACTCCGACCAGCTCCACGGGTCCTCGGGGGTCGGAACGCGCACGCCGGACTCACGGAGCCAGGTCGCGTTGGCGATCAGGACCCTCGGCTCCTGGAGGAACGGCACCCCGTAGATCCCGTCCCCGAAGGTCGTCGTCTCCCAGCTGTGCCGCGGGATGTCCGCACTGAGCCGCTCGGACAACAGCCCCCGCAGATCGGCCAGATGGCCGCCGTGGGCGAAGTCCGCGAGGTCGTCGGAGGCGTCGTGGATGATGTCCGGCGCCTCACCGCCCTCGAAGGAGGTGAGCAGCTGGTCGTGGACGCTGTCCCAACTGCCCTGCACGTACTCGATCCGGACATCGGGATGCGTGGCGTTCCATTCCCGGACCAGCTCCTTGTTGACGGCGACGGACTCCTCCTGCCACGCCAGGGACTGGAAGCGGAGGGTGACCCGGCCGTCGTCGGAGCCGTCGCCGCCGTCCGCCGTGCAGCCGGCGGCGAGCAGACACAGCAGCAGCACCGCCGTGAGCCATCGGGGACCGCGCATCAGCTCTTCACCGCCCCTGCGAGCATGCCGCCCGTGATCCGTCGCTGGATGAGCGCGAACACGACCAGCGAGGGCAGCGTCGCGAGGAACGCGGCGGCGGCCAGCGGGCCGAGATCGGCGACGCCCTCGGCGCCGATGAAATGGGTGAGGACCACCGGGAGGGTCTGCTTCTCCGGGGTCTTGAGCAGCACCAGCGCGAAGAAGAACTCGTTCCACGCGGTGATGAACGCGAACAGCGCCGTCGCCGCGATGCCGGGCGCCAGCAGCGGAGCCGTCACCGACACCAGGGTCCGCAGCCTCCCGGCCCCGTCGACCGCCGCCGCCTCCTCCAGCTCGACGGGCACGGCCCTGACGTGGCCGACGAGCATCCACAGCGCGAACGGCAGCGCCCACACCACGTACACCATGATCAGTCCCGGCACGGAGTTGATCAGCCGGAGGTTCTTCAGCACCAGGAACAGCGGAATGATCACCAGCACGAACGGGAACGCCTGGCTGACCACCACCCAGCCGGTCGCCATCCGCGCCAGCGTGGTGCGGTGCCGGGCCATGACGTATGCCATGGGAGTCGCGACCAGGACGGCGACGACGGCCGCGCCGAGCGCCGCGACCAGCGAGTTGAGCGCGGCGTCCAGCAGCGGCTGTTCGTCGAAGGCCTGCCGGAAGTTGCCGAGGGTCGGGTCGTCGGGGATCCACGTCGGGTGGAGGCTGCCCAGTTCCCGGGCCGGTTTGAAGGCGGTGGAGACCAGCCAGAGGAAGGGGAACGCGAGGAAGACGAGATAGGCGAGGAGCGCCGCGTACTGGCCCGTGCGGGCCGCCCTGCCGGTCCTCATGCCTCACCACCCCGCCGCAGCCGGCCCACCAGATGGAACGCGAGGACGATCGAGATCAGCGCGACCATCACACAGCCCATGGCCGCCGCGTACCCGAACTGCCCGTAGCGGAATGCCTCCTCGTAGGCGAAGAGCATCGGCAGCCGGGTCCGACCGCCGGGCCCGCCACTGGTGAGGACGTACACCAGGGCGAAGGAGTTGAAGTTCCAGATGAGATTGAGGGCGGTGATCGCGAGGGCGACGGGTCTGATGGCGGGCCAGGTGACCGCACGGAAGCGGCGCCAGGCGCCCGCGCCGTCCATCGCGGCGGCCTCATGGAGTTCCCGGGGCGTGTTCTGCAGGCCGGCGAGCAGGGCGACCGTCGTCTGGGGCATGCCCGCCCAGACGCCGACCACGATGACGGCGGGCAGGGCGGTGGCCAGTCCGCTCAGCCAGTCGCGGCCGTCGCCGAGACCGAGGTCGCGGAGCGTCTCGTTGAGGATGCCCGCGTCGGGGTTGTAGACCAGCCGCCACATGATGCCGACGACCACCTCGGGCATCGCCCAGGGGATGATCGCGAGGGCACGTGCCAGCCGGCGCAGCCGTAACCGCTCGTTGAGCAGCAGGGCCAGCCCCAGGGCGAGCAGGAACTGCGGCACGGTCACCCCGACCGCCCACAGCAGCCCGATCCGGAACGACTCCCAGAACAGCGCGTCGTGCAGCAGGTCCTGGAAGTTCAGGGTGCCGATCCACTCGGTGGGCTCCGTGCGGCCCGACTGGGCGTCGGTGAACGCCAGCGCGATCCCGTACAGCAGCGGTCCGACGCTCAGCACCAGGATCGGGATCAGGGCGGGCAGCACCAGGAACCAGGCGCCGTGGTCCAGGGGGCGCCGCTCCCGGTCCGCCGCCGATGTGCGCCGCCTCGCCGGTCGCGGACGCTTCGGCGTCGCGGTCGCCACGGTCATGCCCGTCATGGTGCTGAGGGCATGACAGGCCGTCAAGGCACCGCGCACACGGTCCGACCTGTGCGAATGCGAGACTGACCCCGGAATGGCGTGAACCTGACGCCCGCGAGGGAGCGTCGCCCCACGGACAGGGCCGGAGACGGAGGCGGACGGATGGACGAGGCACGGGCGCGGGACGTCCTGGTGGCGTCGGGCGTGCTGCCCGGCACGGCCGGGGACGCGCGGCTGCTCGCGCTGGGTGAGAACGCGGTGTTCGCCGCCGGTGACCTGGTGGTCAAGGTGGGCCGCGACGCCGAGCTCCTCGACCGGGCCCGGCGTGAGCTTCGGATCGCGGCCTGGCTCGCCGAAGCGGGCGTACCCGCGGTGCGGGCCGCCGAGGCCGAGGCGCTGCTCGTGGACGGTCACCCGGTGACGGTGTGGCACCGGCTGCCCGACTCCGTACGGCCCGCGGGCGCCCGCGATTTGGCCGAACTGCTGCGGCTGGTCCACGCACTGCCCTCCCCCGAGGTCGACCTCCCGCGCCGGGAGCTGCTGGGTGGTGTCGAGCGCTGGCTGCGTCTCGCGGGCGACGCCATCGACCCGGCCGACGCGGCATATCTACGGGAACGCCGGGACGGCTTCACGGCGGCCGCGGCAGCGCTCGTGCCCCATCTGCCGCCGGGGCCCATCCATGGTGACGCCCTGCCCCGCAACGTCCATGTCGGGCCCGACGGGCCGCTCCTGGTCGACCTGGAGACCTTCTCCGGCGATCTGCGCGAGCACGACCTCGTCGTCATGGCGCTCTCCCACGACCGCTACGGGCTGCCGGCCGAGGAGTACGACGCCTTCACCGCCGCCTACGGCTGGGACGTCCGCGCCTGGGAGGGCTGCTCCGTGCTGCGCGGTGCCCGCGAGACGGCCAGCTGTGCCTGGGTCGCCCAGCACGCGCCGAGCAACCCCGGGGCACTGGCCGAGTTCGAACGCCGGGTCGCCTCGCTGCGGGACGGGGACGAGACCGTGCGCTGGTATCCCTTCTGACCGCGGGGGTCAGGTCAGGGTGAGGGCCACTTCGTCGATCTCGGCCGCCCTGGCCAGGGCGAAGCCGCGGTCATGGCCGGTGACGACGAACCCGCACTTGCGAAGGACGCGGACCGAGCCGTTGTTGTCGGCGGCGGCGTGGGCGTACAGCGGCCGGTCCGGGACGAGGTCCAGGAAGGCGGTCAGGGCCGCGGTGGCGATGCCCCGGCCCCAGTGGGCGCGGTCGATCCAGTAGGTGACCTCGCGTTCGTCCGGCGGGCCGAAGACCGCGATGAGGCCGACCACCTCGTCGTCGGCCAGGATCGTGCGCTGCACGATGCCGGGGTCGGCGCTGATCCTCGCCCAGTGGGCGTCGAACTCCGCCCGGTCGTAGTGGTACTTGCCGGTGAAGGCGGCGGCGTGCTGTGCGACCGGGTCGGACTGGTGTGCCCAGAAGTGGGGCAGGTCGCTGTCCTGTGTCTCACGCAGAGCAATCATCCGGGCTGCTCACTCCCTCGGTCGGTGCGGGGCGGGCCGGTCAGGGTGGTCGGTCTATCGGACCGTTTCGTCCGCCGGCTCACGCAGCGGCCATGTCGCGTCCACCACCGCGTCCGCGTTGCCCTTGCGGCGGAGGAAGTCCTGGAAGTCGGCCGCCCATTCGGCGTACCACTCGATCTGGCGGCGGTGCAGCTCGGCGGGGCCGAGGGCGGCCACCTTGGGGTGGCGGTCGGCTATCGCCCGGGCGAGCCGGGCGGCGGCCAGGGCGTCGGCGGAGGCGTCGTGCGCGGCGTCGAGGGGGACGCCGTACTCGGCGCAGACCGCTTCGAGGTTGCGTTTGCCCCGGCGGTAGCGGTCCACCGAGCGGTCGATGGTGTACGGGTCGATGACCGGGGCGGGGTCCAGGCCGCCCAGGCGGTCCCGCAGGGACGGCAGGCCGTGGCGGCGCAGCTCCGCGGAGAGCAGGGTGAGGTCGAAGGCCGCGTTGTACGCCACGACCGGGACGCCGGTCTTCCAGTAGGAGACGAGGACGTCGGCGATGGCGTCGGCGACCTGGTCGGCGGGTCTGCCCTCGGCCGTCGCGCGGGCGTTGGTGATGCCGTGCACCGCCACCGCCTCCTCCGGGATCTCCATGCCCGGGTCGGCGAGCCACTCCCGGTGGCCGACCGGCTCCCCGTCCGTGACCTCGATCACCGCCCCGGTGACGATGCGCGCCTCGCGCGGGTCCGTCCCGGTCGTCTCCAGGTCGAAGCCGATCAGCAGCTGCCGGTGCCAACCCATGCTGGCCCCCCTTCTTGGTGGTGCTTTCCCCCAGTGGCCACCACCATCGCATGCGCCACTGACAATCCGAGGACCGCGTTCCGCTTGCCGCCGCCCGGCCGACGCTCCGGGGGCCGGTCCGGGGGCGCGGCGCGGGTCATGACACCGGGCGCGAGTCGGCCCAGGCCACTTCGAACTCCTCGCGGTACGTATCGAAAAGCCCGGCTTCGCCGTTCTCATCCGCCTTGAGCACCCGGTTGCCGCCGCGCAGTACCAGCACCGGCGCCTCCATGCCGCGGGTGCGGCGCAGATACGTCTGGACGACGGCGACGCCGTCCGATCCGTCGCCGTCCACGAGATAGGCGGTGAAGCGGGGCGTCTCGTCGAAGACCTGGATCTCGAAGGCCCCGGGGTCACGCAGCCGGGAGCGGACCCGGCGCATGTGCAGGATGTTCATCTCGACTGCCCGGCTGAGTTCGCCCCGTTTGATGCCGAGTTCGCGCTCCCGGCGCTTGACCGCGCTCGAGGCCGGGTTGAGGAACAGCAGCCGCACACGGCATCCGGACTCGGCGAGCCGGACCAGCCGGCGCCCGGAGAAGTTCTGCACCAGCAGATTGAGCCCTATGCCGATGGCATCGAGGCGGCGGGCACCGCCGAAGAGGTCCTCGGCGGGGAACTGCCGCAGCAGCCGCACCCGGTCGGGGTGGACGGCGACGACGTCCGCGTACCGGTCCCCGATCAGGTCCTCCACCGCGTCGACGGGCAGCCGGCGCGCCGAGGGGACGTCGCTGCCCGCGCCCAGTATCTCCAGCAGCTTCGCCGAGGCCCGTTCGGCCTGGGCGAGGACGGCCTCGGACAGGGCCCGGTTGCGGGAGACCACGTTCCGGGTGACCTCCAGCTCGTCGAGGGCCAGTTCCACATCGCGCCGCTCGTCGAGGTACGGCTCGAAGCAGGGCCAGTGCTGGACCATCAGCTCGCGCAGCTGGGGCAGCGTGAGGAAGCTGAGGACGTTGTCGTCGGCCGGGTCCAGCAGATAGCCCTTGCGGCGGCTCACCTCGCGCACGGCGACCGCACGCTGCACCCATTCCTGTCCGGCGGGTCCGGCGGCCGCCACCACCCAGTCGTCGCCGTGGACCGGTTCGTAGACGGGGCGCAGCACGGCGGCCACGACGGCGCGCAGCCGCTGTTCGACGAGGTTCAGCCAGATGTAGGCGCGGCCGGCCCGCTGGGCGCGCGTACGCACTTCGAGCCAGGCGTCGGCGTTCCAGTCCAGTTCCGGGCCGATGGATCCCGTCTCCATCGGCCGTGCCAGGGACACCGCGCCGGGTGGGACATCTGTGGAGTTCCCCTCGTGACCCTCGTCACCAGGAGGCAACTCCAGCCCTCCCGAGCCCACCCACGCACCGCCTTCCGCTCCCCCGAGCTCACCCCTACTCAACGATCAAGGAAGGGTACTCCGGGAGCGGGCGGCGGTGCAGCCGGATGGACAGGTCGTTTCTCAACCACCGCATGTCGTACTGGGGTTCCGCTTCCGGGGCGGGCGGGGAGTGAGCCGATTCATATCCTCGCCCCGGCGGGGGGTGAAGTCCGGTGTCGCGGCAAGAAAGACATATGCCGTCGATGGTTCCCCGGTTTGGGGGAGACTCCCTTCGACAGTCGCCACGGCGGCGCGCGACAACGGGAAGAGTGGTATCCATGCAGGTCTGGCCTGGACAGGCGTATCCGCTCGGTGCCACATACGACGGCGCCGGCACCAACTTCGCGGTCTTCTCGGAGGCCGCGGACCGAGTCGAGCTGTGTCTGCTGCACGACGACGGCTCCGAAACGGCGGTGGAACTGCGCGAGACGGACGCGTTCGTACGGCACGCGTATCTGCCGGGCGTCATGCCCGGGCAGCGGTACGGGTTCCGTGTGCACGGCCCGTACGCACCGGAGCGCGGGCTGCGCTGCAACTCCGCGAAGCTGCTCCTCGACCCGTACGCGCGTGCGATCAGCGGCTCCGTCAGCTGGGGGGAGGAGGTGTACGGCTACCACTTCGGGGCGCCCGACCGGCGCAACGACCTCGACTCGGCCCCGCACATGATGACGTCGGTCGTGGTCAACCCCTACTTCGACTGGGGCGACGACCGGCGTCCCCGCACCGAGTACCACCACACGGTGATCTACGAGGCCCACGTCAAGGGCCTCACCATGCGGCACCCGGGGCTCCCCGAGGAGCTGCGCGGTACGTACGCGGCGCTGGCCCACCCGGCGGTCATCGAGCACCTGACGGAGCTGGGGGTGACGGCGCTGGAACTGATGCCCGTCCACCAGTTCGTGAACGACCACCGGTTGGTCGACATGGGCCTCAGCAACTACTGGGGCTACAACACGATCGGCTTCTTCGCCCCGCACAACGCGTACGCCTCCTGGGGCGACCGGGGGCAGCAGGTGCTGGAGTTCAAGTCGGCGGTGCGGGCGCTGCACGAGGCCGGGATCGAGGTGATCCTGGACGTGGTCTACAACCACACGGCCGAGGGCAACCACCTGGGTCCGACCCTGTCGTTCCGGGGCCTCGACAATCCGTCGTACTACCGGCTGACGGACGACCCCCGCTACTACATGGACACGACGGGGACCGGGAACTCGCTGCTGATGCGGTCGCCGCACGTCCTTCAGCTGATCATGGACTCGCTGCGGTACTGGGTCACCGAGATGCATGTGGACGGGTTCCGCTTCGACCTGGCCGCCACGCTGGCCCGGCAGTTCCACGAGGTGGACCGGCTGTCGTCGTTCTTCGACCTCGTCCAGCAGGACCCCGTGGTCTCCCAGGTGAAGCTGATCGCCGAGCCCTGGGACGTGGGCGAGGGCGGCTACCAGGTCGGGAACTTCCCGCCGCTGTGGACGGAGTGGAACGGCAAGTACCGGGACACCGTGCGGGACCTGTGGCGGGGCGAGCCGCGCACCCTCGCCGAGTTCGCGTCGCGGCTCACCGGCTCGTCCGACCTGTACCAGGACGACGGGCGGCGGCCGCTGGCCTCCATCAACTTCGTGACGTGCCACGACGGCTTCACGATGCGGGACCTCGTGTCCTACAACCACAAGCACAACGACGCGAACGGCGAGGACAACCGGGACGGCGAGAGCCACAACCGGTCATGGAACTGCGGGGCCGAGGGCGAGACCGACGATCCCGAGGTGCTCGGGCTGCGGGTCCGGCAGATGCGGAACTTCATCGCCACGCTGATGCTGTCGCAGGGCGTACCAATGCTCAGCCACGGCGACGAGTTCGCCCGCACGCAGCGGGGCAACAACAACGCCTACTGCCAGGACAACGAGTTGTCGTGGGTGCCGTGGCCGTCCGACGGCGACGGGGAGGGCGGCGGCGACGGCACCGATGTGTTCCGGGATCTGCCCGCCTTCACCCGCGCGATGGTCTGGCTGCGCAAGGACCATCCCGTCTTCCGGCGGCGGCGGTTCTTCCACGGGCGGCCCGTGGAAGGCACGCACGACGAGCTCTCGGACATCGCCTGGTTCACACCGGAGGGCCGGGAGATGACCCAGCGGGACTGGGACTCGGCCCAGGCCGGTGCGCTCACCGTGTTCCTCAACGGGAACGCGATCTCCGAGCCGGGTGCGCGCGGGGAGCGGATCACCGACGACTCGTTCCTGCTGATGGTCAACGCCTCGGCGCAGCCGTTGGAGTTCGTGGTGCCGGTCAACCACGGGTGGCAGTGGCAGGTGGTGGTGGACACGGGGCGGGACGACGCGGTCCCCGAGGACGGTCCGAAGCTGGGGGCCGGGGAGCGGGTGACGTTGGTGGACCGGAGCCTGGCGGTGCTGCGGCGGCCGGCGTAGGCGCGGGAAAAACGCACCCCCTCGCGTGTCAGGGCGCTCCAATCCTTCAGGGGCGGGTACGTAGGTCTCTATGACGTCTGTCGTGCCTTCCGCCACTTACCGGCTTCAGCTGCAGCCCTCCTTCCCTTTCGCGGCCGCGGCGGCCACCGTGCCGTACGTCGCCTCGCTCGGGGTGTCGCATCTGCATCTGTCTCCGGTGCTGGAGGCGGTGCCGGGGTCGGGGCACGGGTACGACGTGGTCGATCACGGGCGGGTGCGGGGGGAACTGGGAGGTGAGGAGGGGCTGCGGGAGCTGGCCCGGGTCGCCCGGGAACACGGGCTGGGGCTGGTCGTGGACATCGTGCCGAACCACATGGCGATGGCCCCCCGGTACAACCGGCCGCTGTGGGAGGTGCTGCGGGAGGGGCCGGGCTCGGCGTACGCGCGGTGGTTCGACATCGACTGGGAGGCGCGGGGCGGGCAGGTGCTGCTGCCGGTGCTCGGGGGGCCGCTGGGTGACGAGATCGAGCAGTTCGTCGTCGACGGACAGGAGCTGCGGTACTACGACCATGTCCTGCCGCTGCGGGAGGGCACCGAGAAGCTGCCGCTGCCGCAGCTGCTGGACGCGCAGTGGTACCGGCCGGTGTGGTGGCGGCTGGCCCGCACGGAGCTGAACTACCGGCGGTTCTTCAGCATCTCGGAGCTGATCGGGGTGCGCGTGGAGGAGCCGGAGGTGTTCACGGCGACCCACGCGAAGATCCTGCAACTGCTCCACGAGGGCGTCGTCGACGGGCTGCGGGTGGACCATCCCGACGGGCTCGCCGATCCCGACGCCTATCTGCGGCGGTTGCACGAGGCCACCGGCGGCCGGTGGACCGTCGTCGAGAAGATCCTGGCGGACGGCGAGGCGCTGCCGACGGCGTGGCCGGTCGCGGGGACCACGGGGTACGACGCGCTGCGGCACGTCGACGGGCTGTTCACGGACCCGGCGGGGGCGGGCGAGCTGCTTGACCGGTACCGCCGGTTCACGGCGGCCCAGCCGGACCGCGGAGGCGACTGGGCGGCGACCGCGCGGCGGGCCGCGTACCAGGTGCTCACGCACGAGCTGGCCGCGGAGGTTGACCGGCTCACCCGGGTGGCGCACGGGCTGTGTGAACGCTCCCCCGAGCTGGTGCTGCGCGACCGCGCGCCGTGGGCGCTGCGCACCGCGCTGTGCGAGCTGCTCGTCCGGATGGAGGTCTATCGGCCGTACGCCTCCCAGGACGCGTCCCTGGCCGTCACGGAGGAGGCCGCCGCCGAGGCGCGGGCGGCGTTCGTGGTGCCCGAGGAGGCGCGGGCGGTGGATGTCGTACGGGATCTGGTGCTGGGACGGTTCGGGGACGGGCCGGAGCAGGTGGAGTTCCGGACGCGGTTCGCGCAGACCTCGTCGGCGTTGCGGGCCAAGTCGGTGGAGGACACGGCGTTCTACCGCTATGTGCCGCTGCTGTCCGCGAACGAGGTGGGCGGGAATCCCGGGAGCCCCGCCGTCTGCCCGGAGGACTTCCACGCCTACTGCGCGCGGGTGCAGCGGGACTGGCCGGTCACCGGGACGGTGCTGTCGACGCACGACACCAAGCGCAGCGCGGACGTCCGGGCGGCGATCGCGGTGCTCGGCGAGTGCCCTGAGCGGTGGGCCGACGCGCTGGCGGAGGTGGCAGGGGACGGCGCGGGAGTGCCGGACGCGCAGCTGGCGTGGGCCGCGTGGCAGACGGCGTTCGGGCTCGGGCCCGCCGAGGCGTCACGACTGGAGGGGGCGCTGCTCAAGCATGTGCGGGAGGCGGGGCTGCACACCTCCTGGACCGAGCAGAACCCGGAGTACGAGCGGACGGTGGCCGCATTCGTGGCACGGGGCCCGGCGGTGGACACGCGGGTCACCGAGGGGCTGCGGTCCGAGCTGGAGCCGTACATCCGCGCGAACGCTCTCGGTGCGGCCCTGGTGCAGCTGACCATGCCGGGCGTGCCGGACGTCTACCAGGGCACGGAGGGCGAGTACCGGGCGCTGGTGGACCCGGACAACCGGGCGCCGTTCGCCCAGCGGGACGGGGGCTCGGACAAGTTCCGGGTCACCGTGGCCGCGCTGCGGCTGCGGCAGCGGCGGCCGGAGGTGTTCGGGGACGCGGCGACGTACGCGCGCCTGACGGCGGACGGGCCGGCGGCCGGGCACTGCGTGGCGTTCGCGCGGTCCGGCGCGGTGCTCACGGCCGTCACGCGGCTGTCGATGCGGCTCGCGCAGGCCGGGGGCTGGGCCGGCACGCGGCTGGCCCTGCCGGACGGGCGGTGGGCCGACGTCCTCAACGGGGAGCGGGAGTTCACGGGTGAGGTGCCGGTGGCCGAGCTGTTCGAGGGGCTGCCGGTGGCGCTGCTGGAGCGGGTCGGCGCAGGGTAGCGGCGGATCCCGGACCGGGTCGCCGTGAATGCCCCTGGGCGCCCCTGGGAGGCGCCCCGCGCGCCGACGGACACTGCAGGCATCCCCGCACTCGATCCTTCGGGTACGGGGATGCCTGTGCTGGTGGACTGGACGGGGGGTGGGTCCGCTGTTGGAGCCCGGTTATCACACGGTGGCGGAACTGGACGCACGCGCCAGGGAGTTGGTGGTTCGCCGGCCGAACGTGTGCGCCCTCAGGAGAATCGGTGTCTCGCGGGCGGGCCGGCCGCTGCGGCTGCTGTCCGTCGGCCATGCGAGACGCGCCGTCCTCGTCGTGGCGGGCGCCCACGCGAACGAGCCGACGGGCGGCTCGACGGTGCTGGCGCTCGCCGAGCGCGTGGCGCGGGACCGGGAGCTGCGGACGGGGGTCTCCTGGCACTTCGTGCTGTGCGCGGACCCGGACGGGGCGAGCCTGCACACGACGCCGGCGCCGCGCACCCTGCTCGACTACCACCTGGGGTTCTTCCGGCCGGCCGGGCCCGAGCAGCCCGAGTGGTCGCCGTCGGTGCTGCCCCCGCACCGGCTGCCGCCCGAGACACGGGCGCTGCTGACGGTGCTGGACGAGCTGCGGCCGTACCTCCAGGTGACCCTGCACGGCACGGATCTCGGGGGCAGCTGGGTGCAGCTGACGAAGGACGTGCCGGGGCTGGCCGAGCCGTTCGCCAAGTCGGCGGCGGAGCTCGGCATACCGGTGGAGAGGGGCGCGTCCGATGCGGCGGGCTGGCCCGCCTCCGGACCGGGGGTCTTCGTGATGCCGGGCGCCGGTCCCGCGGCGTTCCCGAGTCTGCCGGACGACGCGCGCCACAGCACCTGGTACCACGCCCACCGGTACGGCGGGCTCACCGCGGTCGTCGAGGTGCCGATGTGGGCGAGCGACCTGGTGGACGACACCGCGCCGCACCCGGCTCCGGCCCAGGCCCTGCAAGGGCTGGCCCGGCGGCTGCTCGACGAGGCGGGGGAGGTGGAGCGGATCCTCGACGAGGCGCTGCCGCGGCTGCCGGGCCCCGAGGGGCCGCTGCTGCGGGCCGCCCGGTGGGCGCTGGCGCTGGTGCCGGGGCTGGCCCGGGACTGGGTGGCGGGGCCACCGCCGGATGGGTCGAGGGCGTATGTGGGCAGTGTGGACGCCTTCGGGCGACGGCTCCCGCTGCGGGCGGCGGCGATGCTGCGGCGCGTCCTCGTGGACGCCGGCGACCCGGGGGCGGCGTTGCTGGAACAGCTCGTCGGCGAGTGGTGCGACTCGTTCGCCGACCGGTTCCGCGCGCGGTGGGTGCCGGTGCGGGACCAGGTGGAGCACCAGGTGCGGACGGTGCTGGCGGCGGCCTCCCACGCACGAGGGGACGGGGGGTCCTGAGCGCCCCGGCGGGTGTCGCTCGACGCCGTCGGGCGGCCGCGGCGGCGATGTGGCTGATCGCGCGCACGCGGCGGAGCCCGCAGGTCGGCACCTCCCGCCCCCTTCGGGCGCCGTCAGCCGGACAGGGCGAACACCGATCCCGTGCGGGCCGCCATCACACAGCCGTTCGCGAAGGTGTGGTCGTACTCGATCGGCCGGCCGTCCCACTCGCCGATCGCGGTGGCGCGGACGGGCGCGTAGACCTGCGTGCACATGCCGTTCACGAGGGGGAGGCGGGCGATGTCGCCGCCCGCCCCGGTCAGTTCCGCGCAGGCCTCGGCGGCCCGGGCGTGGCCCTGGGGCGGGTCGCAGAAGAGCAGGGTGGCGTGGATGTCGCCGGAACGGGCGTTGCCCTTGGTGACGGTGAGGTAGAGCCAGTTGCCCGGGGAGGCGGCCTGGGCGGGGGTGGAGGCGCCGAGGGTGAGGAGGGCGAGGGCCGCCAGCAGACCGCCTCGCACGGTGTGGAGTGTGGTGTTCGTCATTCCCGGTGCATCGGCACGGCGGGCTCGGAACTCCATTGCGACTCACCCGAAAGGGAGTCGGTGTGCGGCTCCACCGGGGCGGGTGCGCCGCCCGCCCGCCGGACGGCCAGCTCGAACGCGGCGAGGACGACACGCGTCTGGTACTCCGTCTGGCGGGCCACCGGGATCCAGCGGGCACCGTGGCCGTAGCGGTAGTCGGCGCACCCCTCGTCGAGGAGCCGGTTCAGCTCCGGCGCGGCGTCCCCCGGGTCGTGTCCGGCGCGTACCACCAGCTGGTGCAGCAGCCCGGCGGTGCGCAGGGCGACCCGGCGGCCGGAGAGCGCGAGGGTGGTGAGCCGGGCGGTGTCGAGCGGGGGCAGCGGACGGCCGGTGCCGTCGTGGACGTCGGGGTCCCAGGCGTCGGCCAGGCCGGGACCGACCAGTAAGTAGTCGTCGACGGGGGCGAGGAGCGGGGCGGCGTCCGGGGCGCGGCTCACCGAGGGGCGGACGCGGGCGAGGATGCCCTCCAGCAGCCGGGTGTCGCGGCGCAGCGCCCGGCTGACGGTGCGCAGGACCGCGTGGGCGTCGGGAGAGGGCGAGCCGTCCTCGACGGCGGCCACACCCCACATGGGCGCCTCGACGACGGCGGTGAAGGTGCCGTAGCGGTGCGGGTGGTACCAGGTGGACTCGACGGCGGCCTCGGTGATGGCGGCGGCCAGGTCGCCGCGGCGCGGCGGCGGGATGCGGTACACGGCGGGGCCGAGGCGCGGCCAGTACAGGGTGTCGTACGGGCTCAGCTCGCGGGGTACGCCGAGACGGCCGGCGATCCGGGCGACCCGCTCGCCGAGGCCGGGCAGGTCCCGGGTCAGCTCGACGAAGCCGCCGCCGACGTCGACGCCGTGCAGCGAGCACTGGAAGAAGGGGCGCAGCTCGTCCTGGAGGTCGAGCAGGGCGCGGGTCTCCGGCAGGACGGCGGCGGCCGCGCCGTCGGGCAGCCACTCGGGTTGTTCGAGGAACCCGGGGCGGAAGAAGTGGCGGAAGTAGTGCCCGAGGGTGTAAGGGCCGGACAGCCAGCCCTCGTTGCGCCGGGAGCCGTCGGGGTCGAGGCAGAGCAGCATGTTCCAGCAGGTGTCGGCTTCCTCGGTGAACCGGGGGTCCGTCAGGGCCCGTTCGGCGAGCCGGAGGACCGTGGCACCGCCGACGGGTTCGTTGGAGTGCGGGCCGGCGACGACGAGTGCCTGGCGGTTGCCAAGTCCGACGGACAGCAGCCACATCGGCGTGCCCGCCCGTGAGGTGCCCACCCGGCGCAGCCGGGCGCGGTGCGGATACCGGGTCACGAGGGTCGCGGCGCGGGCGGCCAGTTCGTCCACGGTCGGGTAGCGGAGGAGTGGCGGCAGGGCACACCTCCCCGGAGTGTGGTGCCGTCGGATCACCTGGTGTGCATGGTGTACGCACAGTGAGTCATGGCCGAGAACGTACGTCAACACCTCGGAGTGGAAGGCACGTTGGGAAACTCACTGCGTAAATCCCAGGCCAGAGCTTTGCGGGGCTGTGGAGGCGGGGGCTCATTCGGAGGAGAGGCGGAACGTCATGCGGCCGAAACCGACCTGGTCGCCGTCGCGGACGACGGCCGCGCCGATGACCCGCCGCCCGTTGACGGTGGTGCCGTTGGTGGAGCCGAGGTCACGCAGGATCCACATACCGCCCTGCCGGGTCAGCTCGGCGTGCACCCGGGAGACCGTCTCATGGCTGAGCCGGAGCCCGTTGGCGGGGTCGCGGCCGATGCGCAGGCCGTGGCCGCTCGCCGGGTGCGGCAGCTGGAGCTTGGGCAGCCGCTCGGCCTGCCAGGCCCGGCGCAGCTTCACCCCGAAGCCGGAGACCGCCCCGACGGTGCCGAGGACCAGCCGGGACCAGCGGCTCTCGACGGGCAGGTCGGCGGTGAGCGCGGCCAGCTCGTCGGAGCGGCGGGCGGTGAGCGCCAGCTCCATGCGCCGGATGAACGTGTCGTGGGAGAGACGGCCCAGGGCGACGCCGTCACGGAGCACCCTCAGCGCGCGGTCGCGCTCGGCGTCCGACAGCCGCGCGGGGTACGTGTGGAACTCGAAAGACGACGTCACGCGTGTGATTGTCGGTCAGTGAAGCCGGGGTGTCCAGAAAACGCGTGAACGGTGACGATCCTCGGACATGGCGGGGGAGAGTACGACGCGCACGGCAAACGCACGGATCCGGGGGCGCCTTGATCTCGTTTGTCGCACGATGGACGGGAAGGCTCCAGGACGACTCCGACCGTCCCCCGACCATCACGACCGGCAGCCGAGGGAGAACCGTTCCGTGCAGTTCGAGGTGTGGGCACCGCAAGCCGACCGGATGACGCTCCACTGCGCGGGCGCCACGCACACGATGGAGCGTGATCCGGAGCGGCCGGGCTGGTGGAGGGCGGACGCGGAGGCGGCGGACGGCACGCGCTACGGGTTCGCCGTGGACGACGGACCCGTCCGGCCCGACCCGCGCTCGCGCCGTCAGCCGGACGGCCCGGACGGGCTGAGCGCGGTCGTCGACCACGGGCGGTACGCGTGGCGGGCGCCGTGGGCGGGGCGCGGACTGCCGGGCGCCGTGCTGTACGAGCTGCACGTGGGCACGTACACCACGGAGGGCACGCTCGACGCGGCCGCCGAGCGGCTCGGGCATCTCGCCGAACTGGGTGTCACACACGTCGAGTTGATGCCGCTGTGCCCGTTCCCGGGGACGCACGGGTGGGGGTACGAGGGGGTCTCGCTGTGGGCCGTGCACGAGCCGTACGGCGGTCCTGAGGCCCTCAAGCGGTTCGTGGACGCGGCGCACGGGCTGGGCCTCGGGGTCGTGCTCGACGTGGTGCACAACCACCTGGGACCGTCCGGCAACTACCTGCCGGTCTTCGGCCCCTACTTCACCGAGCGGCATCACACGCCGTGGGGCGCAGCGGTCAACCTGGATGCGCCCGGCTCGGACGAGGTGCGGGCGTACTTCCTCGGCAGCGCGCTGGCGTGGCTGCGGGACTACCGCCTCGACGGGCTGCGTCTGGACGCTGTGCACGCGTTGCGGGACACGCGCGCGTGCCACTTCCTGGAGGAGCTGTCGACCGCCGTGGACGCGCTCGGCGCCGAGGTGGGGCGGCCGCTGTTCCTGATCGCCGAGTCGGATCTGAACGACCCCCGGCTCGTCACCCCGCGTCCGGAGGGCGGGATCGGGCTGCACGCGCAGTGGAACGACGACTTCCACCACACGCTGCACACGACCCTGACCGGTGAATCGCAGGGCTACTACGCGGACTTCGCGCGGGCGGGGCTGGCCGGGCTGGCGAAGACCCTCACCGGCGGGTACTTCCACGACGGTACGTACTCGTCGTTCCGCGGCCGGTCCCACGGCCGCCCCCTGGACCGTACGCGGGTCTCGGCGCACCGACTGCTCGGCTACACCCAGACCCACGACCAGGTCGGCAACCGCGCCCAGGGAGACCGGCTGTCCGCCACGCTCTCCCCCGGGCTGCTGGCCTGCGCGGCGGCGCTGATGCTCACGGGGCCGTTCACTCCGATGCTCTTCATGGGCGAGGAGTGGGCCGCGGCAACGCCCTGGCAGTTCTTCACCGACCACACCGATCCGGAGCTGGCCGAGGCGGTGCGGCGGGGGCGGCGGCGGGAGTTCGCGGAGCACGGCTGGGCGGAGGAGGACGTGCCGGACCCGCAGGACCCGGCGACCCGCGACCGCTCGTGCCTGGACTGGTCCGAGCCGTCGGTCGAGCCGCACGCGCGGATGCTGGCCTGGTATCGCGACCTGATCACCCTGCGCCACACCCACGCCGACCTCTCCGACCCGGACCTCTCCGACGTCAAGGTCGCCTACGACGAGACCGCCCGGTGGTTCGGCTTCCGCCGGGGCGATGTCCGGGTGGCCCTCAACCTGGGCAAGGAGCCGGCCGCGATCCCCCTGGGCGTGGCGAACGCCCGCGTCCTGGCCGCGTGGGACCCGGTGGAGGCCCCGGGGACGGACGGACTGCTGAACCTGCCCGGCGAGTCGTGTGTGGTGCTGACGGTGCCGTGACCCGGCCGCCGGCCGCGGGCGGCCGGCGGTGGGGACGGCTGACGGCGGGCACGGCCGGGGGGCTGCGGCGGGGGCGCGGGGAACCGCGCGAGCGACCACGAACCCCGCCGCAGTCGCCGAACTACGCCCGCCCCCGAGCTGTGAGGCGATCCCCGCCCTGCCGCACGGGCCCCGCGCCGAAGGCGAGCACGTCACGGCAGGCGAGCCTCATTCCTCCACCCTCAGATCGGTCACCCTCTCCAGCAGAATCGGCTCCCACGCCCGCCGCAGCCGTTCACGCAGCACCGGGAGCGGCGCGGCGGCGCCCCGCTCCTGGGCGGCCGCCGCCAGAGCGACCACCGTGTCGCAGCGGGCCAGCCAGAGCCCACGAAGACAGGGCCGGGCGCCGTACCCCGCGAGGGTCGCCGCGCGGACCGCGGCGGGCGCGCCGACCGCCGTCGCGAGGGAGGCGATGTCCTCGGCGGGGTCGCCGACCGCCGCGTCACTCCAGTCCAGAACCCCGCGCACCCGCCCGTCGGCGCTGACGAGGAGGTGCTCGCCCGTCAGCGCGTGGTGGACGAGGACAGCCGCGGGGGCGGTGAGCTGCGCGGCGTTGGGGGCGGTGAGCTGCCCCAGCCGGGCCGGATCGAACTCCTCGGCCTGGGCGAGCTGGCGGGCGGCCCGCCCGGCCGCGGTCCGCAGGGTCTCCAGGGAGCGCGCCGGCAGCCGGGGCACCCCGAGCGCGTCCGCCTGCCGCAAGGGCACCTCGCGCAGCCCGGTGAGAAGCCCGGCCAGGTCGTCCTCGCCCATGGCGGACACGTCGTGCACCGGGGCGGTGGAGCCGGCGATCCGCGTGTCGAGCGTGTAGGTGAGGGCGCCGGACCACTCGCCCTGCGCGACGCTCACCGGGACGGCGACGCCGACGTGCGGACGGACCAGGTCCCGCAGCCGCAGCTCGCGGCGCTGCCGTACGACGGCGTGCCGGTCCGGGGCGAGGCGCAGCACATGGCGGGTCCCGACCCACCAGGCGCACAGCCCGCTCTCCTCGTTGACGGGCCGTACGTCGGGGCCGTGGTCGCCCTTGCCGCCGGTCTTCCCGTCGCCGTTCTTCATCAGGGAACGGACCAGTCGGCGGACGGTGTCCGCGGTGGGTGTCGGTGCCTTGGTCATGGTCGCGCCGTTGTCATCCGGAGGGGAAGGGGGTCGGGCTCCTAACGTGTCAGCCGACTATCGCCATGTCGCGGGGGGTGACGTTGAGGCGTCGCCCGCCGTGCTCGGTCACCGTCACGATGTCCTCGATCCGCACCCCGAAGCGGCCCGGTAGATACACGCCGGGTTCGACGGAGAAGCACATGCCGGGCACGAGGGGGCGTTCCTCGCCCTCGACCATGTACGGCGGCTCGTGGGTGGTGACGCCGATGCCGTGCCCGGTGCGGTGGATGAAGCGGTCGCCGTACCCGGCGCCGGCGATGACGGCGCGGGCCGCGCGGTCGACCTCCTGGCAGGCGACGCCGGGCCGGACCGCGCGGAATCCGGCCTCCTGGGCGGCGCGCACGAGGTCGTGCACCTCGCGTTCCTCGGCGTCGGGCTCGCCGACGTGGACCGTGCGGGAGGTGTCGGAGCCGTAGCCGTCCTTGAGTCCGCCGAAGTCGAGGACGACCATGTCGCCGTCCGCGATGACGCGGTCGCCGGCCTCGTGGTGCGGGTTGGCGCCGTTCGGTCCGGAGGCGACGATCGTGAAGTCGACCTGGGAGTGCCCGAACCGCCGCAGCAGATCGGCGAGGTCGGCGGCGACCTCGCTCTCCCGGCGCCCGGCGAACCGGACCTGCCTGATCTCCTCGTACGCCCGGTCGGCGGCCGCGCCCGCCGCCGCCATCCGCTCAAGCTCCGCCGCGTCCTTGACGGCCCGCAGCATGGGCAGGGCCTCGGACAGTCCGACGTACGCCGTGTCCGGCAGCCGTCCCTGCAGGCCCAGCAGGTGCAGCGCCCAGGTGTTGTCGCTGACGGCGAAACGACCGCGCGGGCCGAGAAGGGGCACGGCCGCGTCGTAGGGGTCCTTGCCGTCCACCCAGTCACGCAGGCCCAGCGCGGGGCCGCCGGGGGCCTCCTCGGCGTCCGGGGCCTCCAGGGCGGGCACGATCAGCACCGGGTCCTCGCCGGCCCGCAGCACGAGCATGGTGAGCCGCTCGGTCTCCGGCGGCCGGTACCCGGTCAGCCACATCAGGTCGGGGCCGGGCGCCACAAGCAGCCCGTCCAGGCCCGCGTCGGCCGCGGCGTGCGCCGCCCGCCGCATCCGGTCGCGGTAGTCGTCGACGGTGAAGGGCGCCAAGGGGGCGGGCGAGTCGCCGGC
Source organism: Streptomyces sp. NPDC030814 (assembly GCF_055572155.1). Lineage (NCBI taxonomy): Bacteria > Bacillati > Actinomycetota > Actinomycetes > Kitasatosporales > Streptomycetaceae > Streptomyces > Streptomyces sp. NPDC030814. The sequence goes on along the minus strand of NZ_JBVIDX010000001.1, from coordinate 373,466 downwards.
GGTCAGGGGCGCGGCCCCTTGGCCAGACGTGCCGGTCATCCATGCCTCCGTGTGCTCGGAGTTCCCTGGGTCAGGGCGCGACGCGCCCCACGGGCAGCATCCTGCCCGTCCGCGGCAGCGCACGCGAGCCCATTGCCGCAGGGTGTCGGTGCTCGTGCGCCGCGGCGCGCGCGAAGCCGGGTCCCGCCGTCAGCTCTCCAGGGCGAGCCGGGCTCCGAGGAGCAGCAGGACGCCGCCGGAGACCTGCTCCAAGCGCCGTCGTACGCCCGCGCGGGACAGGACGGTCCGCATCCGGCCGACGCACCACACATAGACGCCGTAGTAGCCGATCTCGTAGACCGCCCACAGCGCGGCGAGGCCGATCACGGCGGGCAGTTGGGGCGCGCCCTCGGGCACGAACTGCGGCAGGAACGACATCGCGAAGATCGCCGCCTTGGGGTTGGCGAGGTTGAGCAGCAGCCCGCCCCGGTACGAGGCCCAGCCGCTCTTCCCGGCCGCCTCCCCCAGACTCGGTGCGGACGCGCCCTTCGCCCGGCGCGCCTGCCACAGGGTCTGTACGCCGAAGACGACGAGGACCACCGCGCCGGCGATCCGCATGGCGTCGTAGGCCCGCTCCGACGCGGCCAGCAGCGCGGTCAGGCCGAGCGCGGCGACGACGCCCCAGACGAAGACGCCGGTCTCGTTGCCGAGCACGGTCAGGAAGCCGGCGCGCCGGCTCCGCAGCGACTCCTTGATGATCAGCACGGTGCTGGGGCCCGGCGAGGCGGCGATCAGGGTGCACGCCCCGAGGAAGGCGAGGAGGGTGCTCAGCATCCCGCCATCGTGCCCCTCGCGCCGGACATCCGGCCAGCCCGTTTCGGTGGGCGGCCGACGGAGACCTCCCTTAATGGTTGCTCATTGCCCATCCGTTAGCACTAATGCTTAGATTCCCTCGTTCCATTAAGAGCAGTGGGCCCCAGGGAGGCGTACGGCGATGCTCGTACTCGCGCACATCAGTGATCTGCATCTGGACGGGACGGACCGGGCCACCCACCGGGTCGAGCGGGTGCGGGACCTGTTGTGGGGCCTGCCGGGCCGGGTGGACGCGCTGCTGGTGACCGGGGACATCGCGGACCACGGCACGGAGGCCGAGTACGAGGAGGCGGCGCGCCTGCTCGGCCTGCGGGACGGGGACGCGCCGTTCCCGGTGCTCACCTGCCCGGGCAATCACGACAGCCGGGCGCCCTACCGCAAGGCGCTGCTCGGCGAGCAGCCCGCCGAGGGCCCGGTCAACAGCGTGCACCTCTTCGACGACGCGGCGGTGCTGATGTGCGACTCCAGTGTTCCGGGGCGGGACGAGGGCGAACTGGACGCGCAGACGTACGCCTGGATCGAGGAGACCCTCGACGATCTCGACGGGGACCGGCCGGCGCTGCTCGCCTTCCACCATCCGCCGGTCACGCTGCACCACCCCCTGCCGGACAAGTACCGGCTGGGCCGGCCCGCCGCACTGGCCCGGCTGCTGGAGCGCCGGACGGAGATCGCGGGGATCATCACCGGACACGCCCACACGCCCGCCGCGACGACGTTCGCGGGGCGGCCGCTGGCCGTCGGGCCGGGGGTGACGTGGACGCTCCGGCTGCCCTGGGAGGGCGACCGGAGCGCCGACCGGGAGGCACCGCCCGGGCTGGCGTTCCACCTGCTGGACGACGAGGGCCGGCTGACGAGCCACTTCCGTGTGGCCCCGTAGCGGACAGGGGAGCCGACCGGGTGTCAGGTGACCACACCCGGTACGGCCACCAGCTGCCGGCGGCTGCCGTTCGCGTGCCGTGTCAGCGCCGTCGTGCGCCCGGTACGTCACTGCGTGCCCCGGCCGCCCTCCCCCGCCCACCGCACCCGTTGGTGCGCGGCCGGCCCCGGCCGCGGTCGAGCACGCGACCCGGGCGGCACACCTCCCCGGGTGGGCCGTGTGGCGCGTCAGCCGGCCCGGCCCACGGTGAACAGCGGGGTCGGCGCCCGGCCCGGGACGAAGCCGTGGGCGCGGCGGGCCAGGAACGCGGGCTTGTAGCGGTCGACCTGCCGGTGCCAGTTCAGGATGCCGGCGAGCCAGTTCCGCAGGTCGTCCACGTAACGGTCCATGATGTCGCGCGCCTCGGTCGACAGCTCGAAGTCGTCGTAGACGACGGGGAGTTCGTGGGCGACGACATGCTCGAACTGCCGCATGCGCTGGGTCATCAGGTCGTGGACCACACCGAGCCCGGTCGGGTAGTCGCAGCCGAAGAAGTTCTGCACGACCAGGATCGCGTTGTGGACCTCGCCCTCGTACTCGATCTCCTTCTGGTACGAGAACACGTCGTTGACGAGGCACGCGTAGTCGATGGCCGCGTTCTCCAGGGAGCGGACGGGGCCGCTGAGGTAGACCTCGGGCGGGATCCGCGGTCCGTGGCCCATCCGGCACAGGCTCAGGGTGAGGTCGGAGCCGAAGGTGGCGCGCCGCATCTCCAGGTAGTCGACCGGGTCGGGGACCCGGTTCTGGAGCTGGTTGAAGACCTCCCACACCCAGCTCTCGGTCATCCTGTCGACGGACGCCTTCAGGGTGCGCCGCTGGTCGGGGGTCATCCCCGCAGTGGTCCGCGACCACAGGTCGATCAGGCCCCGTTCCATCCCGTTCGCCGGGACGGGGACCGCCTCACCCTCGACGGGCATGCAGTCGGAGAGCCGGGCCGTCGTGAGGCGTGCGGCGGCCACATCACGGCGGTGGCCGAAGACCAGGGGGTAGTAGTCGTCGCCGTAGGTGCCCCAGGCGAGCCACTGCGAGCTCAGGTCCAGTTCCTCGGGGGTGGCGTCCGGGTCGAGGCCGGCCGCGCACAGGGGCAGGTCGGCGGCGGCGAGCCGCTCCTCGTCCCAGACGCCCTCGCTGAGGATGCCCATGGCGTGCGACCAGGCGGTGAGACGGGGGCGGGCGGCGTCCAGGTGCGGGCAGAGTTCCACCTGGAACGGCATGTGGAAGTCGGGGATCAGGGACGGGCCGACCTTCTGGTACGGCAGGTGTGCGCGGGTGCGCAGCCGTTCCGCGGCGGCGGAGGCGAACAGCGCCCCCACGTCGGCGGCGGACGTGCCGAACCCTGTCCCGGTCACCAGGGCCGGGCCGGAGAGGATGGCGCCGCCGAGGTCGAGCGGGCCGCGCGAGGAGGTCGCCCCGTCGTTCATGTAGCGGCTGGACCGCATGTGCCACTCGTGACCGCCGGCCTGCCAGTCCTGGAGGCCCTTGGTGTACGCGGCGACGGCGGCGGCCTCGGGCGGGGTGAGCCCCTTCTCCAGGGCCAGTGCGGGCACTTCGGTGAGTGCGGTGTCCTCGAACTGGTGGAGCCGTGAGGTGAGGATGTCGTTGACGGTGTCCGCGGCCTGTTGCGTGTCGCAGCCGAAGAACGTCTCCAGGACGAGCACGCCGTTGCTGTTCTCCCCCTCGTCCTCGACCTCCCGCTGGTAGGAGAACAGGTCGTTGCGCAGGTGGACGGCGTCCGAGAAGGTCTCCATCAGCACCCGTAGGGGGCGCGAATCGGCGACGGACGCGGGAACCTCCGCGGTGGCGTACTCGACGAGGCCGGCCGACCAGGGGGCGCCGCCGACCTTGCGGCGCATCTCGATGTACTCGACGGGGTTGGCGATCCGGCCCTCGTTGATGTTGGACAGCTCCCACAGGGACTCGTTGAGCAGATGCTCGGTCGCCACGGCGAAGCGGCGGCGCCAGTCCAGGGACATCGAAGGCACCGTGCGCGCCCAGAGGTCGGCGAGACCGGCCTCCACCGGGTTCCGCGGCTCGGGGACGGGCGTCGCCAGGTCCAGCGGCATGAACAGCGGGAGCCGGTCGAGGTGGGCCTTGCCGCCCGGACGGTCCTGGGAGCGCTTGAAGAGCTCCAGGAAGTGGTCGTCGAAGAAGAACACCCACACGTACCAGTCGGTGATGAGCGAGAGTGCCGGGCCGTCGCAGTCGGGGTGGGTGTACGCGCACAGCAACCCGTAGTCGTGCGCGTCCAGATCCGCCTGTTCCCAGACGCCGGAGCCCTCCAGCATGCCCATCTCCCGTGCCCACGCGGTGGAGTGGGCACGGGCCTCCTCGAGGTGGGGGTTCAGCCGTGCGGGATACGGCAGATAGAAGTGCGGGAGTTGGAACGGCTGCGTCATGGCCGGGCACTACCCGTGGCCTCCGCCCGGCATCCGGGCGGCGGAACATGATCACACCATCGCGTGAATCCGGGCGCTTTCGTCGCGGCCGCCCGGACTTGTCACCTCCTGCCGGCGTTCACCTGGATCACCGCGTGGGCTCCGCCGGTGCGCCACCGCTGACCCTCCGCGGCCACGAGCGCGGCCTCGGTCGGGGCGTCCAGTCCCACGATCACATCGGACTTCAGCGTGCGCAGGGCGGCCACCGGGCCGGGGAAGTACGCGGTGACCGAGGCGAAGGGCGTGGTCGGCGGCCAGAGCCGGTCACCCACCAGGCGGCGGTAGTTGAGATCGCCCTTGAGGAGGGTCAGGTCGGCGGAGGCGAATTCCTCGCGCAGGTCGTCCGGCATGTCCGCGTACGGCAGCGGGGCGCAGGAGAAGGGGTGGGCCCGCAGCACGAGACGGCCGTCGGCGAGGGCGGACCACAGCCGCTGACCGGCGGCGCTCTTCGCGGCGACGAGGTGGCGTACCGCGTCGAGGGCGTCGGCGGTGGTGGCGTCGGAGACGAAGTACGGGTACGGCTTCAGATGCAGAAGGGCGCGCTCGATGTGACCGTGGGCGAGGAGATGGTCGACGAGGAGGAGGTCGGGGATGAGTTCGCGGCCCGCGTTGTCGGCGACCAGGCAGAGCGTTCCTCTGCCGGAGAGCAGGGACAGCAGCGCCTCGCTGTCGTCCGCGACAAGCCGGGAGTCCGCCGCGGACTCGGTGGCGGCCTGGATGCGGAAGCCGAGGTCGGCCCGGTTGCCCCAGAGCGAGCCGTGCAGCAGGGCCGACAGCCGTTCGTGCGGGGGGCGCTCGGCGAGGGTGTCGGCGGCGGTGAGTTCGGCCGCCGCCTCGGGGGTGTCGAGTTCGGCGAGCTTGAAGGGGCGGAACGGGTCGACGCCCTGCCAGGGGCCGGGCCCGAAGTAGCCCACCGCGTGCAGCAGTTGGCGGTAGAAGCAGCTCTCGGCGACGAGGAAGGGCAGGTCGAACCAGGAGCGGCCGGCGTGGCGGCGTACGTCCCAGGTGTCCCACCAGGGGTCGTCTTCCGGGGGTGCGAGGACGCCCTCGGTCGCGTCGTGCAGCAGCGCTTCCAGCGCTCGGCGCTGTCCGGGGCCGTACGGGGTGGCGTCGAGGACCTTGCGGATGAGGGCGGGGTGTCGTTCGGCGAGGACGGCGTGCGGGAAGGAGGCCGGGTCCGTGCCGTGGATCAGGGGGGCGTCAGGCACGGTCGGGAGTCCCTCCGGTGCCGGTGGGTGCCGTGGGCGGCAGGGCGACGTCCTTGACCTTCCGGTCGAGCTGCCCGCCGTAACCGGCCTCGGTCCACACGTACTTCTGGAACTGCTCGGGGGTCAGGACGCCCCGCCACGGCGTACCGGACGGGTAGAACACCGCGTCGCAGCCGGAGCAGTGGTGGGCCGGCCGCCACAGGAGTCCGGCGCGGGGTTCGCCCGCCATCACCGTCCTCCGCTCGCGCAGCTCGCCCCGGACCACGACGAGGGTGCCGACGAACAGCGCCGCGGCGAGCAGACAGCCGCCGATCGTGTGGACGGGCCGGTCGTTCTGGATGCCGCTGCGGGCGAGATAGGCGCCCATGGCGACGAGGATCATGCCCTCGATGAAGTGCAGGACGGTGTCGGAGCGGGACGGGACGCCCGGGGACCGTGCCAGACGGTCGGTCAGTCCCCCGCTCCGGGACTCCGGATCGGCGCACGCCTCGGCGACCGTGCGGACGGTCGGGCCCGAACCGCCGCAGCCGGGGCACACCGCCGTGACCGGTGACGGGGCCCCGTCGGTCTTCTCGGTCTTCTCGGTCTTCTTCGTCGACATGCGCCTACGCTAACGGCCCGCGAAAGGGGCCGGCGGCCGGCCGATGCCCGCTCGCATCGGTCGGCCGCCGGCAGTGGGGGGTGGCGGTCAGTGGGGCCGGCTCAGAAGGTCAGCTTCCAGCTGTTCAGCCGGCCGGTGTCCGCGGAAGCCACGTCCTGGACACGCAGCTTCCAGGTGCCGTTGGCGACCTCGCTGGACGCGTCCACCGTGTAGGTGGTGTTCACGTTGTCGGCGGAGTCGGAGGAGCTGGAGGACTTCAGACGGTAGGTCGAGCCGTCCGGAGCCACCAGGTCCAGGACCAGGTCACCGCGGTAGGTGTGGGTGATGTCCACGCCGACCTGGAGGGTCGAGGGCGCGTTGCCGGTGCGGCCGGTGACGGAGATCGAGGACTCGATCGCCGCACCGTTGTCCGGGATGGAGACGGCCGTGGTGTTGGTGAAGGTGGTGCCCCCCGTGGAGCCCCCGCCGGAGCCGCCGGACACCGCCTGCACCGTCTTGGCCGCGTCGGCCAGACCCGCACCGCAGCCGCCGGAGCAGGAGCCGGGCAGCGCACGGGCGTTGGCCTTGATCGCGGACTCGATCTGGGCCGGGGTCAGCGAGGAGTTCGCCGACTTCATCAGCGCGGCGAGGCCCGCGATGTGCGGGGTGGCCATGCTGGTGCCCTGGTAGTACTCGTACGACTCCGAGGTGGGGGTCTTGGCGCCCGCGTTCAGCGTGGACAGGATGCCGTTGGCGGTGCCGGTGCTGGTCTGGCCGCCGGGCGCCGAGATGTCCACGAGGGAGCCGTAGTTGGAGTACGAGGCCTTGGCGCCCGAACGGTTGGTCGCGGCGACCGAGATGACGTTGTTGCAGTTGCCCGGCGAGTGGTTCGCCACGTTGTCGTTCTCGTTGCCGGCGGCCACAACGACGGTGGTACCGCGGTTCACGGCGGCGGTGATGGCGCTCTGGGTCGCCGTGGAGCAGGCGCCGTCGCCACCGAGGCTCATGTTGATGACCTTGGCGACGTTGGTGTTGGCCGGGACGCCGGAGACGGTGCCGCCGGAGGCCCAGGTGATGGCGTCGATGATGTCCGAGTCGTAGCCACCGCACTTGCCGAGGACGCGCACCGGCGAGATCTTCGCCCCGTGGGCGATGCCGGCGATGCCCTTGCTGTTGTTGGTGACCGCGGCGATGGTGCCCGCGACGTGCGTGCCGTGCCAGGAGGAGTCGCCGGCCGGGATGCCGGTGCCGCAGTCGCCCGCGTTGTACCAGTCGCCCGGGTCGGCCGGGTTGCTGTCGCGGCCGTTGCCGTCGACGGACACGGCCGTGTCGGCGATGAAGTCGTAGCCGCCGACGATGTTCGCGGCGAGGTCGGAGTGGGCGACGTAGCCGGTGTCGATGACGGCGACGGTCACGCCGGATCCGGTGGTGACGTCCCAGGCGCCCGGCACGCGCATGCCCGCGGTGGACTCGAAGAGGTCCCACTGCTTGCTGTACTCGGTGTCGTTCGGGTCGGCCTTGGGCTTGTTCAGGCGGTCCGGGACGACATACGCGACCTGCGGGTCGGACCGGTACTCGGCGATGACGTCGGCGACGTCCGTCCGGGTGAGGTCCTCGCCCAGGTCGACGAGGGCGGCACCGGTTCCGAGGCGGCGCTGGAAGTCGAGGTTCTCGCCGGCTTCCTTGCCCTTGGCCTCGGCGTCGGCGGAGGCGGCCTTGTTCGACTTGGCCTCGGCCGCACCGGACTTGTAGCCGACGATGAGGCGCTCGGCGACGGTGCCGGGGGCGGCCTCGGTGGCGGCGGCGGGGGCGGGGTCGGCCTTGCCGGAGGGGGCCTGGGCGACGGCCACCGAGGTGGTCGTGCCGGCCACCAGGGCGACCGATACCGCGGCGACGGAGATGAGTTTCCGTCCGGCGGTACGTGGGGTGGAGGTACGCAAGGGCTTCGCCTTTCGTGGCCTGCTCATGTCAGGGGAGGAGCGGCGGTGAGCCGCTTCGTCGTCGAAGCGGCAGGGGGTCCAGAAAGGGGTGTGGCGCTGAGGCCGGCCAGGCGCAAGCTGTTCATCAGGGGTTACCTGCGGTTCAGCTGTGCGAGCACATTAGGCAAAGCGCTGGTCATGGGGATACGGGGAAAACCCTCGACCCCCCTGAGGAACTCCCCTATCGCGCAAGGGAGTCGGCCCGGATGTGCCGCTTCGTCAGGTTTGCCGACGCACCGTCCGACGACCGGCGGGTGGCTGGATCCGGCCGGTCGAACAGCGTCGGGTTCCGTTGAACGCGGTCTCGCCGGGTCCCGTACGACACGGTGGACCGCCCACCCTCGAACCCCATGGATCGGACGTACCGGATGTACCGCTTGTCCGCCCACCGCACCGCCGGCCCTCGTTCCGCCGGCCACGGCACCCCCGCCCTCCGCACCGCCGGCCGCCGCACCGCCGCGCTGCTCGTGGCGGCCCCACTGCTCGTGACGGCGACGGCCGTCACCCCCGCGTCCGCCCACGGCGCGCCGACCGATCCGGTGAGCCGGGTGTCGGCGTGCTCGCCCGAGGGCGGCGGCCGGGCCGGGTCGGCGGCGTGCCGGGCGGCGATCGCGGCCAACGGGGCGCCCTTCACGGCGTGGGACAACCTCCGGATCGCCGGGGTGAACGGCCGTGACCGGCAGGTCGTCCCGGACGGGAAGCTGTGCAGCGGGGGGCTCGCCGCCTACCGGGGGCTGGATCTGGCCCGCGCGGACTGGCCCTCGACGAGCCTCACCCCCGGCGGCACGCTCAATCTGACGTACCGGTCGACGATCCCGCACACCGGGACGTTCAAGCTGTTCCTGACCAAGCCGGGGTACGACCCGACGAAGCCGCTGAAGTGGTCCGACCTGCCGGAGCGGCCGTTCGCCTCGGTCACCGACCCGCCGTTGCGGGAGGGCTCCTACCGCTTCTCGGCGAAGCTGCCGGCCGACCGCTCCGGGCACCATGTGCTGTACACGATCTGGCAGAACACGAGCACGGTGGACACGTACTACTCGTGTTCGGACGTGGTGTTCCCGGCGGCGGCGAAGGCCGACCAGGACGCCGGTGGGAAGAGTACGGAGCGGACGCCGGCCGCGGCGGGGAAGCCCACGCCGAGCAGGAAGCCGAAGACCGGGGATCGCACCCCCACGCCCACACCCTCCCGGGAGCCGTCCTCGACGCCCGAGGAGCCCGCGGCCGGCGGCGCGGAGGTTCCCGGCAGCCCCGTGGCGTCCACGACGGACGACAGCGGCGCCTGGGTTCCGCTGGTGGCGGGGGGCGCCGCGGCGATGGTGCTCGCCGCGGGCGCCACCCTCTTCCTCCGCGGACGCAGGCGCCGCTGACGGTGACGGTGTCGGCCGATGAGTACTCGGTTGGCCGGCCGGATCAGTGAGTACTCAGCGGGCCGGTCCGGTCAGGGGTGCGTGCTCGCCGGTCGGCGTCAGTTGACGAAGACCGTGGCGCCGCCCTGGTTGCCGTCGGTGACGGGCGAGTACTTCGCGGTGAAGTAGCCGGTGCTGAAGCACAGCGACGAGCCGGAGGTCCGGGTGAACGGCTGGGCGGTGAAGTTGATGCTGTTGTCGTCGTTGCTGGCCGTGCCGCTGATGCTGGGCGCCTGGTACACGCAGTTGATGGTGCCCAGCAGGGTGCGCAGGACGACGGTGGTCTGGATGACCGAGCCGGCCTGCGGGCTGACGGTGACGACACCGTCCGAGGTCACGGTCGTCGTGTAGGGCAGGTTGTTGACCGTGATGCCGTTGACGCCGGTCACACCGAAGACGTTGCTGGTGCATCCGCCGAAGGTGTGCGCGGTGACGGACTCGGTGGCCGTGCCGGGCGCCGCCGGGTTGTCGGCGACAGTGGCGTTGAAGGCCGACTGGGAACAGGAGATACCGCTCGTGCCGGTGGCGCTGGAGCGGAACGTGGCGGCCGTGCCGGAGGCGAGGGTGGCGTTGAGGACGTCGCCGACCGCGACCGCGTCACCGGCGAGACCGCCGGTGGTCAGCACGGTGTCGGCGGCGGAGGCGGGGCTGACGGCCGCGACCATCAGGGCGGCGGTGCTTCCGACGAGGGCAAGGAGGGATCGCGTACGCATGGGGAGTGCCTCTTCTCAGGAAGATGAGAACTGCGGGTGGGTGCGCGCGGGTGGACACCGTTCGCGCGGGGGAACGCGGCGATGCCGCTCGGCGCCGTTCGGTCGCTGCCGATCCGTGACACGCCTTCTCCGTACGTGACGGATCGACAGCGACGGGTCCGGGGATCCGGGCACGGCCCAGTGGAGGGGAAGGCGACCGTGCCCGGCACCGGCGAGGGGTGGTACCGCGTCGGGCCGCGCAGCGCTTTCTGTGTCACCCGCGCCCGTCGGCGACGGGAGCTCGGGACGGTGACGGGCGCTGCGCGTCGGATCCGGCGCCACGGATCCGTTGGGGGAAACCCGGGAGAGTTGTAGACCTGAGCGAGAGTCAACGTCAAGGGATCGTAAGGAAGTTGGGTGCGGTGAAACGCCGCGTGACATGCGGCGCGGAGGATCGGGGAAGGACAAAACCAAAGGTGAGAGATGTTCATCTTTCACAGGGGCGGCACAACCAACATCCTTTTGCCACAAGCACCTTGACCCTTGAATGTAACCACCGGTAACTTCCGGATTGGCTACTGCGGCGTAGCAAGTAAGCCCTTGCACCCTCGGGAGGTGTGCTCAGGCATGCGCCGCAACCGCTGTCCGCGCCAGGACAACGTGCCGTCGAAGCCCCATCTGCAATGACTTAAAGGTCCAGGGAGCACACATGGCCTCGTCCTCGGACGCCACGGCGTCCACCAACGAAAGACCCGAGGGTTCCGAAACATCCGGCAGACACGGGCGGGTCCGCCTCAAGCGCGCCGCCGTGATGGCGGTGCCGGCCACCGCGGTCGCCGCCGGTCTGATGATCCTCACCGCGCAGGGCGCCCTGGGTGTCCAGTTCGCCATCTCCGGCATGCCGTTCGTCGTCACCGCCGACAAGCTCGAAGGTGAGGGCTTCGCCCAGTTCGGCGCGCTGGACCACATGATCGAGGGCAGCCCCAACGAGGGCGACACAGGCGGCCAGGTGCTCGTCGTGACCTCGGTCGTCAAGAACGGCAAGCTGACCAACCTCTGCCAGAGCGTCGACCTCGGCGGCATCCAGCTCGTCCTCACCGCGGGCGACAAGTCCACACCGGTGAGCGTGAAGAACCTGGCGATCGACTCCGACGACATCAGCGGCGACGCCTCGTTCAACAACATCGAGATCGGCCGTGACTCCAGCACGTTCGACAAGGTCGGACAGCAGGGTCCTCCCGGTGTCTACGGCCAGCAGGCCGACAAGGTCACCATCACCGACCTGTACCAGCACAACTACGCCGCCACCGCGGCCGTCTTCAAGCTGCCCGACCTGCACATGCGATTCCAGAGCGAGGGCTGCCCGAAGTGAACGAGTTCCGGGAGTGGAGAGGACGCCGGCCCTTCGCGGGCGGGCTGCTGCTGTTCCTGGGCGGCGCGGAGATCCTGGTGACCATGAAGGCACCGCTCCCCGTCATCCTGAAGATCGGAATGCAGGGCCTGGCGGGTTATCTGCTGCCCTCGCTGATGATCGTGTGCGGGCTGCTGATCGTTTTCAACCCGTCCCAGCGCCTGTTCTACTCCATCCTCGGGATCCTGCTCTCCCTGGGCAGCTGGCTCACGTCCAACATGGGCGGGTTCATCGTGGGCCTGCTGATGGGCGCGGTCGGCAGCACGCTCGCCTTCGGGTGGCTGCCGGACCAGGAGCCCCGGCGCACCCGCGGGGACCGCGCCCGTGAGCGGGCCGCGAAGCTGCACCAGCAGGAGCAGCCCGCCGAGGCGTAGGGGGTGTTGTGAAAGTCCAGTGCGGTGCCCGCGGTGTCCGGTGCGTGGCCTCGGCGTGCCGGACGAAGGCCCTCGTAGCGGCGCTACGTGGGTCTTTGGCCGGTGCGGCGAGGGTGCGTGCCGGACACCGCGGGTGCTGTGCGGGACTTTCCAACACCCCTAGTACGCGTGGTACGACGGCCCCGCGCTCCCGGGTGCCCGGCAGGCGACGTCTTGTGCGACGGGGCGCACGTTGCCCGCCCGGCCATGAGGGGTCCTTTCCCTATGCCCGCCCGGGTCGCTCATAGGGAAAGGACCCCTTAGAGGGGCGCGGGGAACGGCGCGACGGCGGCCAGCGCCGAGCGCAGCCGTTCCGTGTCGGTCCAGTAGCGGTCGGGGGAGAGCGGGACGCGCCAGTAGAGGCCGGGGCCCGACGTACGACGCAGGGGCGGGACCGCCACATGGCAGCCAGGTCCGAGGACCTGGACGCCCGTCATCCGCCAGTCGGTCGCGTCGCCGGGCGGCACGAGCCAGTACATGATCCCGCCGAAGCCGTCCTTGATGACGGCTCCCGTGGCGTCCCCGAGGGCCTTCAGCGCCGGCGCGCCGAGGGCGACCGGCACCCGCACGGCGTTCCACCAGCGCCCGGCGGGCACGGTACGCACCTCGGGGCTGTACGAGCACATCCAGCGCGGGGCCCAGCTGACAGTCATGGCTCTCACCGGCTCTTCATGGGGGGGTGGGCCCGATCCTAGGAGCCGGTCCCGCACCCGACTTGCGAGTACGCGCAGGGAAGTTGCCCGGGTACGCAGCGCGCCTCCCGCGAACTCGCCCCGCGACGCCGTGGAGCCGTAGCGTGACCGGGTTTCCACGGTGTGCCGTGGCAGTGTTCCCGACCGCAGGAGGGCCCGATGGGCAACCCCAGCCCGTTAGTGATTGACGCGTCCGGCCGTGACATCCACGGTGAGGCCGCCCGGATCCGCGCGCACGGTCCGGCCACCCGCGTGGTGCTTCCGGGGCCGCCCACCGTCGAGGCGTGGGCGGTCAGCAGCCCCGAACTGCTCAAGCGGCTGCTCACCGATCCCCGGGTGTCGAAGGACGCGCGGCGCCACTGGCCCAGGTTCGCGGCCGGCGAGATCACCCCGGAGTGGCCGCTGTTCACCTGGGTCGCCGTGCAGAACATGTTCACCGCGTACGGCGGCGACCACAAACGGCTGCGGACCCTTGTCGCCAAGGCGTTCACCGCGCGCCGTACCGCCGCGATGCGGCCGCGTATCGAGGAGATCACCAAGGAGCTGCTCGACCGCGTCGAGGAGGGCTTCCGGCGCGGCGAGACGGTCGATCTGCGGGAGGAGTACTGCTATCCCCTGCCGATCCGCGTGATCAGCGAGCTGTTCGGGCTGCCCGAGGAACGGGCGCCGGAGCTGCGGGAGCTGGTGGACCGGATCTTCGACACCTCCGCCGACCCCGGTGAGATGACCGCGGCCTACGAGCGGCTCTACGGCGTCCTCGGCGAACTCGTCGCCGCGAAGCGGGCCACGCCCGGCGACGACCTGACCACCGGGCTGATCTCGGCCCGCGACGAGGACGACGCCCGGCTGAGCGAGCAGGAGCTGCTGGACACCCTGGTGCTGATGATCAGCGCCGGACACGAGACCACGGTGAACCTCCTCGACCAGGCCGTGTACTCGCTGCTCACCCACGCCGAGCAGCTCGCCCATGTCCGTCAGGGCCGGGCGACCTGGGACGACGTGGTGGAGGAGACCCTGCGGTTCGAGGCGCCGGTGGCGAGCCTGCCGCTGCGGTACGCGGTGGAGGACCTGGACCTCGCCGCGTTCGGCGGACCGGAGGGTGTGGTGATCGGCAAGGGCGAGGCGATCCTCGCCGCGTACGCCGCCGCCGGACGCGATCCCGAGCGGCACGGGAAGGACGCGGACGTCTTCGACGTCACCCGCGTCGACAAGGAGCACCTCGCGTTCGGGCACGGTGCGCACCTCTGCCTGGGCGCTCCGCTGGGGCGGATGGAGGCCCGTATCGCGCTTCCGGCGCTGTTCGAGCGGTTCCCCTCGCTGCGGTTGGGGGCGGCGGGGGACGAACTGGGGTATGTGGAGTCGTTCATCTCCAATGGACATCGGCGGTTGCCGGTGCGGCTGGGGTGAGGGCCGCCGCGGTTCGTGTGTGCGGGTGGGGGTGCGTGGGCGTCTGCGGGTGAGTGGGGGCTGGTCGCACAGTTCCCCGCGCCCCTGAGGGAACGGGCCTGCGGCCAGTCCTCCCCCGGAAGGGCTGGGCCTGCGGCCCGCCCCTTCCGCCGAAAGGCACGGGCGCAGCCCCGGTCGCCTTTCGGGGGCGCGGGAACTGCGCGAGAAACCGCGACGGACCCGCAGCCGCCACCGCACCCCGCGCCGCCGAGCCACCATGCGCCCCCTACTCCCCCCGCCACCAGGACAACAGCCGCGCCCACCCGTTCCTCGGCCGCCCCGCACGCTCGCCCTCCGTCGCCGCCGCCTCCGGCTGCACGGCGGGCGCGGCGGGGCGCGGCTCCGGCCCCGGCGCAGCCGCCGGCGGGAACGTCACCGGCAGGGCGGTGAGCGCACGGTGGAACGGCCCGGGACGCCACTCCAACTGGTCGACGGGGACCGCCAGTTCTATGTCGGGCAGGCGGTCGAGGAGCTTCTCCACCGCCACCGAGGCGATCAGTCGGGCCTCGCTCTGGGCGGGGCAGTTGTGCGGGCCCGCACTCCACGCCAGATGGGCCCGGTTGCCCGCCCGACGCTCGCTCGTCAGTGCCGGGTCGGTGTTGGCGGCGGCCAGCGAGACCACGACGGGGTCGCCGGCCCGCAGCGGCGCACCCTCGTACACCACGTCCCTGACCGGGTAGTGCACCGCGTAGTTGGCCATCGGCGGGTCGGTCCACAGCACCTCGTCGAGCGCGTCCTCGACGGGCAGGCTGCCGACGGACAACTCGCCCGCGAAGCGGTCGTCGGACAGCAGCAGCCGCAGAGCGCCGGCGATCAGGTTCTGCTGCGGCTCGGTGCCGCCGCCCATCAGGACGACCATGCTGTGGACCATCTCCTCGTCGGTGAGCGCCGCCGGGTGCGCCGCCAGCCAGGAGGTGACATCGGGGCCGGGTGTGCGCCGCTTGAGCCGGACCAGGTCGAACAGGGTGGTGGTGAGCAGTTCGTTGGCCCGCTCGGCGTCCACGCCGTCGAAGATCCCGGACATGCCCTCGACCAGCTTCAGCCCGTGGCCGGTGGGGCAGCCGAAGAGGTGGTTGAAGACGAGCAGGGGGATGACCTGCGCGTACTCGCCGAGCAGATCGGCCTTGCCGGTGGGCGCGAACCGGTCGACGAGGGTGTCGGCGCTGCTCTCGACGTAGCCGCGCAGGGTGTGGGGCTCGACGCGGGCGAGGCTGTCCGTGATGGCACCCCGCAGCCGCCGGTGCTCCTCGCCGTCGGTGAACAGGGCGTTGGGCCGGTACATCATCATCGGCACGACGGGGCTTTCCATGGGGACGGTGCCGTCGGCGAGGTCGTTCCAGCGGCGTGGGTCCTTGGAGAAGGTCTCGGTGCTGCGCAGCACGTGCAGTGCGGCGTCGTACGAGGTGACGAGGGTGGCGCGGACCCCGGGGGCGAGCTCGACGGGTGCGGTGGGCCCGTGTGCGCGCAGTCGCCGGTAGACGGCGGCCGGGTCGGCGGCGAAGGCGGGGCCGTAGAGGGGTTCGTGGGCCGGGCAGCCCGGGGGCGGGCCGGACGGCGTCTCGGGGGTCACGCGTGCTCCAGTTCGGCGTCTCGGCTCAGCAGGTACTCCACGAGCGCGATCAGCGCCCGGGTGGAGGAGTCGGGATCGCGGGCGTCGCAGCGGACGAGCGGGGTCTCGGGCAGCAGGTCGAGGGCCTCGCGCACCTCGGTGAGGTCGTGCACGGGGGCGCCGTCGAAGTCGTTGACGGCGACTGCGTACGGCAGGCCCAGATCCTCCAGGGTGCCCATCACGTCGAAGGAGTGGGACAGCCGGCGGGTGTCGGCGAGGACCAGCGCGCCGAGGGCGCCGCGGGTCGTCTCCTCCCAGAGCCGGGCGAAGCGCTGCTGTCCCGGGGTGCCGAACAGGTAGAGGACCAGGGACGGGTTGAGGGTGAGGCGGCCGAAGTCCAGCGCGACGGTGGTGGTGGTCTTGTCGCGGGTGCCGGCGAGATCGTCGACGAGGGCGCCGGCCCGGGTCAGGACCTCCTCGGTGCGCAGCGGCCGTATCTCGGAGAGCGTGCCGACGAACGTGGTCTTGCCGACCGCGAAGTGCCCGACGACGAGCAGTTTGAGCGCGCGCTGCACGGTCGGCCGCAGATACACGTCGTCAGAGGCGGGCACGAAGCCCATCGAGGACCTCCTGGAGGATGCCGGCATCGAACCGCCGGACGGCCGAGGGGCGTTCACCCTGCTCGAAGGGGTTCTGGAAACCGGGGGACGGCGCGCGGGTGACGATGTGGCCGCTGTCCATGAGGTCGGCGACCAGCACCTTGGTGACGCTGACCGGCAGCCCGAGGTGCCCCGCGACCTCGCCCAGGGAGAGCGCGCCGGGCCGGCACAGCTCCATCACCCGGCGTTTCTCCGGGTTCAGCCCGGTGAGCGGCAGATCGGCGGCGGCGGACAGCAGCGTGATCAGATCCAGGGTGTTGCGGGTGGGGCGGGCGCGGCCGTCGGTGACGACGTAGGACCGCACCAGACGCCCGCCGGGCCGGGGGCGGGGCGTCATGTCCGGCTGCCCGTGGTCGGCCTGGCCGGGGTGGACAGCTCCTTGCCGAGCCGGTCGACGAGTTTGTGCATGCGGTAGGTCACGGACTCCATGTCCACCTCGACGCCGGTGGAGACGGCGAGGTGGGCGCCCTCGCCGGCCGCGACGAGGAAGACGTAGCCGTGCCCGAACTCGATGAGGGTCTGCCGCCAGGGGCTGGTGGACGGGCCGCAGAACTCGGCGGTGCTGCGGCTGATCGACTGGAGGCCGGAGAGGCCGGCGGCGAGGCGTTCGGCGTCGTCGCGGTCGATACCGGCGGAGTGGGCGCGGAGCATGCCGTCGGCAGAGAGCAGGATCGCGTGCCGCGCCTCGGGCACCTTCAGTACGTCGTCGAGCATCCAGCCCAGCTCGTTGGTCGTGGGCTCGCTCATGCGTGGGGGGTCCCTTCGTTGTCGTGGGGGGTGGACGGTCCGGGGGCGACGAGGTCGTCGTCGAGGATGCGCCCGGCGGCCCGGCCGAAGCGGGTGCCGCGGGCGAAGGCGCCCATGATGCGGGCGTTCTCCTCGGGTGAACGGCCGGGCGGCTCCTCGGACTCGAAGGGTTCCGGCTCCAGGGCCATCCGGCGGCTGGGGGTGCGGCGGCGGCGTTTGGGGAGACCGCCCTCGGTGGTGCCCTCGGTGACCGCCGGGCGGGGCGGGGCCTCGGGCGTGGGCGCCGGGCGGGGCGGGGCCTCGGGGGCGGCGGGCTCCAGGTGGGTGAGCAGCGCGGCCGGCAGGAGCGCCACGGCGCGGACGCCGCCGTAGGGGGAGCGGGTGTCGACGGAGACGCTGAACCCGTACCGCTGGGCGAGCACTCCGATGACGGCGAAGCCGAACCGGGGCGGGTCGCCGAGGCGGGTGACGTCCAGGGCCCGGCGTCCGCCGAGCAGCCGGCCGGCGCTCTCGACGGCCTGTGCGTCCATGCCGACGCCGGCGTCGTCGATGATGACGCAGGCGCCGTTGTGCACGGACTGCACGGTGACCTCGACGGTGGTGTCGGGCTGCGAGTGGCGGGCGGCGTTGTCGAGCAGTTCGGCGATCGCGAGGACGACCGGTTCCACGGCGCGGCTCTCGACAGCGATGTCGACCTGGCCGTTGACCCGGATGCGCCGGTAGTCGCGGATGCGGGAGGTGGCGCCGCGGACGACGTCGATCAGCGGGGAGGTGGCGTGCTGGCGGCCCGGCCAGGATCCGCACAGGACGGCGACGGCCTGGGCGCGGCGGCCGAACTGGGCGTTGGTGTGGTCGACCTCCAGCAGGTCGCGCAGGACATCGGGGTCGTCGTGCCGGTCCTGCATCTCGGCGATGGAGACCTGCTGTTCGTTGGCGAGGGCCTGGAGGGAGCGCATCGACGCCTGCAGGGCGGCCTTCGCGGACCGGTCGGCGCGGGACCGGGCGTGGTCGACGGCGAGGGAGAAGAGGGCGAGGACCTGCTCCACATGCTTGCCGAACTCGGTGGCGGCGATCCGCGCGTCGCGCGGTCCGATGCCGGAGACGTCCTGGCCGGGGTGGTCGGCGAGGGCCGGCAGCCGGACCGAGACCAGGTGGCGCAGCTCCTCCTCACGCGCCCGGACCTCGCGGACCAGGTCGGCGTGGCGTCTGCGGTGCCGCGCGGTGATCCCGTGCTGGCGCAGCAGGAGCACGGCGGTGGCGAGCAGGGCCGCGGCCAGGCCCCAGGTCACCGCCTGCGGTATCTGATCGGTCATGAAAGTCCACGTGTCCTTACGTCCTCAAGTCCCGGAACGTTCTCAGGTCCCGGACGGTGAACGCGGGTTGACGGAGCGCCCGACGATAGTGAGGCGGCTCCGGCGGGTCTTCCCTTGACGCGCAGGGAAGTTGTCACAGGGCGCATGAGTGGCGCAAGGGGCCGGGACGGACCGGTCGATCTTCCCTCCGGGAAAGCCGGACCGACCGCCCGGCACGGCAGTCGCTTGCCGCGCTAGGGTGCCCCCACGGCCGATCGGACTCCAATCGTGCTTGATCATGCACCAGTTGAAGCTTTTTCCGTCAGGGATCGTATGAGACCGCAAGGAAGCCGTCGGGACCGATGACCGGGAGGAGTGGCGTTGCCCGCGGGTAGCTATGCCGTCGACGCGCTGAACACCGAGGAGCTCGATCCGCGGGAGCGGGCCGACTTCTGGACCGAGCACATCGGCTCTTACCACTCCCGGATGGGCTTCAGATACGCCCGCGCGGAGAACTTCCTGGGGTGGACGGTCCGGCAGCGCACCGACACGTATCAACTGGTGAAGTACCGCTCGGACGAGATCGAGTACAGCCGGACCCGGCACCAGGTGCGGCAGGACCCGGACGAGGACTACCGACTGCTGCTGCCCCTGGGCGGGGAGATCGTGTTGCGGCAGGACGGTGAGGAGGCGCGGCTGACGCCGGGGACGGGGGCGCTGGTCTCCTTCGCCTCGCCGTTCCAGTGCGTGCAGAGCGACGCCGTCGACGCGTTCATCCTCACCATTCCGGCCCGCGAGGTGAACGGCCGGCTGGGCTGCCGGTCGCCGGTGGCGGCCGGGCTGGACCTGAGCAGGGGCCTCGGCCGGATCGTGGGTTCGATGCTTACCGGTCTGCACGAGGAGCGGGAGCATCTCACCGACCCTGAGTTCGACGCCGTTTCCGACCGGGTCGTGGAGCTGGTGTGCATGCTGGCCGCCGGGGACGACCGCCCCGATGTGCCGGGGCAGCTGGGCGAGGTGGAGGCGATGGTCCGCCGCTATGTGCGCGAGCATGTGGCCGACCCGAACCTCACGGGGACGACGGTGGCGCGTGCCCTCGGCTGGTCGCTGCGGCAGATACAGCTCGCGTTGCAGCAGGCGGGCACCACGCCCCGCGAGCTGATCCGCGAGGAGCGGCTGCGGCTGGTGCGGGACCGGCTGCTGTGCGGCGAGTGCGAGCACGTCTCGATCACCGACCTGGCCTATGCCGCGGGGTTCTCCTCGGCGAGTGCTCTCAGCACGGCCTTCCGGCGGCGCTACGGGGTGAGCCCGAGGGAGATGCGGCAGAGTCCGCGCTGACCGGCCGGCACGCAGGCACCCGGCGAGAGGACCGTGCGGCGACCCCTTGCAGCTCTTCCCTTTGGAGGTTTTCCGGCCATCCGTCGACACGTCGCTCACAAGCCACACGGCGGGGGCACGGAATGCGCCGGATGTCGGACGTCTCCCGTCAGATGTCTCGATTCCTAGGATGCGGAACTTGGCCGAGATTATCCGCAAGTGGTTGCCACATCAGAGGGTTGTCCCGATTGAGGCCGGACCGGGTCACGTGATTTACGTCTCATCACGCGCCCGGTCCGTCGGCGGGTGCCCGGCCCGAGCGGCGCCCGGCCCGTCATCTACTGCGGCTGCCCCGGGAACGCGCCCGCGCCGAGCCGCTCGAAGCGCTCCTGGACGTTGGCGGCGAAGGCCTGCTGCTCGGGGCCGGCGAAGGCCTGCCCGGTGACGTTCATGGCGACCGTCAGCACACCGCTGATGGGCGCGCCGGGCGAGGTACGCACGGGGGTGCACAGGAAGTCGAACTCCTGGGGCTGAGGGTAGTCGTACGTGCCGAGGTGCGCGCGGGAGAGGGTTGCGGCACGGCCGCTGTGGAAGGCGTCGTCCATGGCGTTGAAGACGCCGACCGCGTCCAGATGAGGCAGGGCGAGGCGGCCCGGGCTGAACTGCGGGACCATGCCGAAGGCCTGCCCCTGCTTGCCGTTGGCGTAGCGCAGCAGGTGGTTGGGGCCCTCGGTGAGCATGATGGGGAAGGGGGCCCCGTCGAAGACCGCGAACAGTTCCTGCTGCTGGGCGAGCAGGCTGTCGCGCAGTTTGAAGTCGGCGAGCAGGGTCTCGGAGAGCTCCTGCATGGCCTCGCGTATCCGGCGGTCCCACTGGCGGGGCTCGAAGTCGGCGACACAGAGGGTGCCGAGGATCATGCCGGTGTTGTCGCGCAGGGGGGTGCCGAGGTACGAACGGACGCCCAGGTCGTTGACGAGGGGGTTGCCCTTGAACCTGGGGTAGTCGAAGACGTCGTCCAGGGCGAGCTGGGACCCCTGGGCGACCACATGGGGGCAGAAGCCGTAGTCGCCGGGCGCCTCACGGGACAGTTCGCTCAGGTCGAAGGGGATGGCCGGGCTGTCCGGGCCGACCTTCTCACCGGGGGACGAGGGCGGGATGTACATGCCGCGGAACATCTGCCGCTCGTCGTTGATGAAGTTCACCATGGCCAGGGGCGAGCGGGTGAAGCTCGCGGCGAGCCGGGCCACCCGGTCGAAGGTGGCTTCCGCTTCCACGCTGTTGAGGCCGAGCACCTGCAGCCGTAGCCTGCGCTGTTCGCTCGCGCGGAGTGCCTGGTCGGATGAGGTCAGGGGATCCATACCGCAGATGAAAGCAGAATCCAGGACTCCGCGGTTCACCACGGCCGTTAATTTCTGTCCCGGATGCCTCACAGACAACGGTGGTCCCTCTAGGCTGACCTGATGGACAGTGCCACGGACGGCCCTGACGGACCCCCTGCCTCACGGGCCCCGCCCTGCCGGCCAACCCGGGAGCCTGTCCAAATTTCTCCGAGTTTCAACCTTCGGCGATCACTTCCCGCCAAACCTTGAACGACAATCAAGCGGAAACGATTTTGCGTACGACAATCGTGCGATGGTCCGGTTTTCGACGGTCGTGCGTGCGCTTCCGGCTGAACGAGAGGGTGTCGAGCGGTGGGGCGAGTGCGGTTCGGGCTGCGGACCCCCGGTCTCACATGTGGGCTGGAACACGCTTCCGCCCAAGACGTTTTCGCGCCAAGATCCACTGAGCGCACAGCGCCGCAGTACAGCATCCGGGACGGTCGGCCACCGTTCCGGTTAGGGACCTGTCGACGACAGGTCCCGGGGCCTGTCGTCGACAGGCCTGAGTGAGGGCGCCCTGCCCCGCTGTTCCACGGGGGACCCGGTACGAGGACGTCCGGGTGGCCACTTCAGACTCGTGAACCTGAAACATGCTCACCATCCGCCGGACTCGGCGCCCCCGGGGACACGTGGAGGTCGAGCGCGCCATCACACAGGCACATCGACGCAACTGCGAAGGAGAGGTCCGTTGAAGAAGTCGGACGTGGACGCACGGTCCGTGGCAGTGATCGGCATGGCCTGCCGACTCCCGGGGGCCGCCGGGACCGACGAACTGTGGAAGCTGCTGCGCGACGGCGTGGACGCCACCAGCGAGACCCCACCGGAACGTTACGACGTGGACGCCCTGCACGAACCCCGGCCGGGCCCCGGCAAGTTGGCCAGCAGGCGGGCCGGATATGTGGAGGCGGCGGAGTTCGACGCCGAGTTCTTCGGACTGTCCGCCACCGAGGCGGTGGAACTCGACCCGCAGCAGCGCCTGTTGCTGATGACCACCTGGGAGGCGCTGGAGGACGCGGGCCAGCGGCCGGACGCCCTGGCGGGCAGCCGTACCGGGGTCTTCGTGGGCAACGCCCGCGCCGACTACCTGGAGCGCGCCCTGCGGCTCGGCCCCGACGGGGCGACCGCCGCCCAGCTGCACAACTTCCGCTCGCTGCTGCCGGCCCGGCTCTCCCACTTCTTCGACCTCCGCGGCCCCAGCATGGTCGTGGACACGGCGTGCTCGTCCTCGCTCACCGCCGTGCACAGCGCCGTGCAGAGCCTGCGTGCCAAGGAGATCCCGCTGGCCGTGGTCGCCGGCGTGAACCTCAAACTCCGCCCCGACGAGGGCCAGGTGATGACCGCGGCCGGGGGCATGTCCGCGGACGGGCGCAGCAGGTTCGGTGACGCGAGCGCCGACGGGCACGCGCCCAGCGACGCCGTCGCCGTCGTCGTGCTGAAGCCCCTCGCCGACGCGGTCACCGACGGGGACCGGATCCGCGCCGTCATCCAGGGCAGCGCCGTCGGCAACGACGGCGGCACCAGCGACTCGGTGCTCATCCCCTCCCTCACCGGCCAGCTCGACGTGCTGCGCTGGGCGTACGAGGACGCCGGGATCGACCCCGCCGACGTCGACTACGTCGAGGCGCACGGCTCCGGCTCCCCCGTGTTCGACCCGCTGGAGCTGACCGCGCTCGGCAAGGTGCTGGGCGAGGGGCGCCCGGCGGAGCGGCCGCTGCTGGTCGGCTCGGTGAAGTCGAACATCGGTCACGCGGAGGCGGCGGGCGGACTGGCCGGGCTGATCAAGGCGGTGCTCTGCCTGGAGCACGGCGAGATCCCGGCCAGCCTCCATGTGGAGACCCCCAACCCCGCGGTCGCCTGGGACGAACTGCCCCTGGAGATACCCCGCTCGTCGCGTCCCCTGGGCGACCACGGGCGTCCGGCTGTCATGGGCATATCCGGTCAAGGTTCTTCCGCCCTCAACGCCCATGTGGTTCTGCGTCAGGCCGAGCCCGCCAAGGAGACCTTCACGGAGAGGCTCAGGGCGGTGCTGTCGATCACCACGTATGTGCTTCCGCTCTCCGCCCGGACGCCCGCCGCGCTGGACGCGCTGGCCCGGTCGTACGCGGAGTACCTCGGCGACGCAGGAGCGGGTGCCGGGTACCCGGTGCGGGACATCTGCTTCAGCGCCGCGCTGCGCCGCAGCCACCACGAGCACCGGATGGCGGTGTCCGGCGCCACGCACGCGGAACTGGTGGCCGCGCTCACCGGGACATCGGGCGCGCCCGGCACCTCCGAGGTCGCCGACCGCTATCGCGCGGGCGAGGAGGTGGACTGGGAGAAGGAGTTCAAGGAGTTCAAGAAGGGCGCCCGCTTCGTACCGCTCCCCCACTACCCGTGGCAGACCAAGCGGTACTGGCCCGGTGAGAGCGCCTGCGGCGGCGGGGACCTGGAGGGCGACCTGTCCTCCTGGCTGCTGCGGGAGCACGCCCGCACCGGCTTCGACGACGGCTCCACCCTCACCGAGATCGGCATCGACTCGCTCGCCCGGCTCCGTATCGTGGTGGAGCTGACCAGGCGGTCGGGCCAGGAAGTCGATCCGGAGGAGTTCGGCCGTCTGCGCACGGTCGGCGAACTGCGCGAGTGGACCCGTGAGTTGGAGGCCGCGGCCCGATGAGCTCCCGCCCCGGGGTCGGCACGCCCGATCCGAACAGACCCGGCCCGGTGACGCCCGGCCAGGGCACCGACCCGCAGACCCTGTACGGCTGGTTCGCCCGCTCCGCCGAGGAGTTCGCGGACGAGGTCGCACTGGAGGTCGGGGACCAGCGGCTGACGTACGCCGAGCTGCGACGGCTCGCCGAGGGGATCGCCGCCCGGTTGCTCACCGCCGCGGGAGGTGACCGGCCCCGGCGGATCGGACTGCTGGCGAGCAGGTCGGTCGCGGCGTACGCGGGGTACCTCGCGATCCAGCGGGCGGGGGCCACCGTCGTCACCCTCAACCCGGAGCACCCGGCCGGCCGTACCGCCGAGATCGTCCGGTCGGCCGAGCTGGACCTGGTCCTCACGGACACCGCGGACACCACCACGGAGGCGCCCCGGCTCGTCCTGGACGAGCCGGGGCTGGCGGAGATGGCCTCGGAGCCCCGCCCGGACGCCGAGTGGCCCCGGGTGGGCCCGGACGATCTGGCGTACATCATCTTCACCTCCGGTTCGACCGGGGCACCCAAGGGCGTGCCGATCACCCACCGGAACATCTCCGCCAACCTCGGACATGTGGCGCCCCGCTACGGAGTGGGGCCCGGCAGCCGGATGTCGCAGACGTTCGAGCTGACCTTCGACGGCTCGGTGCACGATCTGTTCGTGGCCTGGGCGGGCGGGGCGACCCTGGTGGTGCCGGCCCGCAGCCAGTTGCTGTCGCCGGTGAAGACCGTCAACAGGCTGCGGCTGACCCACTGGTTCTCGGTGCCCTCGCTCATCGCCTTCGCCTCCCGTCTCGGCACCTTGAAGCCGGGCAGCATGCCCACCCTGCGGTGGACGATCTTCGGCGGTGAACCCCTGCCGCTCGGCGCCGCCCGCGAGTGGCGGGAGGCCGCGCCGAACAGCGAGCTCGAAGTGCTGTACGGGCCGACGGAGCTGACCATCTCCTGCACCCGCTACCGCTTCCCGGCGAACCTGGCCGACTGGCCGCAGACACCGAACGGCACGGCACCCATCGGCAGATTCTTCCCCACCCTGGACTTCCTGCTCCTGGACGAGGACGGTGAGCCCGCCGACACCGGTGAGCTGTGCGTGCGCGGCCCGCAGCGCTTCCCCGGCTATCTGGACCCGGCGAACGACGCGGGCCGTTTCGTCCGCGCCGACGGCGGCCCCGGCACGGTCAACGAGACCGACTGGTACCGCACCGGCGACCGGGTCGCCCTGCGGGACGGGCAGTTGATCCACCTCGGGCGCACCGACCACCAGGTGAAGATCCGGGGCCATCGCATCGAGCTCGGGGAGATCGAGGCGATGCTGCGGGAGCAGCACGGTGTGCGCGAGGCGGTCGTGCTCGCGGTGCCGGCCGCCGACGGCGAGCCGGAGCTGGAAGCCGCCGTCAGCGGCACCGGCTGCGACTCCGGCCGGCTGTTCGCCGGGCTCGGCTCCCGGCTGCCCCCTTATATGCTGCCGCGCCGGATCACCGTCCTCGACGAACTGCCGCTCAATCCCAACGGCAAGATCGACCGCCGGGCCCTCCTCACCGAACTCACCCGTCCCCGCTGACCTTTCCCCCGCCCCGCCGACATCTCCCCGCCCTCCCCGGAATCCTCACCTCCACCCAGAGCGACCGCCCACGACCATGGGGAGCGATGAAGAGGACGCTCCCCGTCCCGCCCCGACCAAGCCCCGTCCCCGCCCACTCGCCCCCCGCCCACCACGACTGCTCGAAGCCGAGCACCCGACCCCCGGCCGGCGCGCCCCCTGGCCCCCCGATTCTCCGATCCCGTCACCCATGAACCCCCGAAGACGCTCGATTCCTCCACCCGCCGCGAACCGCCTCCTCCTCCGGGGTGTACGCGCGCAGCCCGGGGGCGTCCGCACGCGCTTCTCGGGGGTTCTCGCGTCCCCGGAGGGACCGGCCGCGCCCGGCGTGCCGGTCCCCGCACCCCTCGCCGGTGCCCCCACCTCTCCCGCCGGCGCGTCCGCTCCCCTTCCGACATTCACCTATGTAGTGAGGCCCACATGTTCGACGCCATCGTGGTAGGGGCGCGCTGCGCCGGAGCCCCGACCGCCATGCTGCTGGCCCGCGCCGGCCACCGCGTCCTCCTGCTCGACAAGGGGGTCTTCGGCTCGGACACCCTGTCCACCCACCTCATCCATCAGCCGGGGGTCGCCGCCCTCGCCCGCTGGGGCCTCCTCGACGCCGTGCGCGCCACCGGCTGCCCGCCGCTCGACCAGGTGACGTACGAGGTGGCGGACATACGGCTGGAGGGCTGCGCCCGCGGGGTGGAGGGGCAGCGCGCCGCGTACGCGCCCCGGCGCCGGGTCCTCGACCCGGTCCTGGTGGAGGCGGCGGTCGCCGCCGGAGTGGAGTACCGCGAGAAGTGCGTGGTCACCGCTCTGCTGCACGACACCTCGGGCCGGGTCGTCGGGGTGGAGGGCAGACACGACGGACGGCCCTTCAGCGAACGCGCCCACCTCGTCGTCGGCGCCGACGGCATGCGCTCCACCGTCGCCGATCTCGCGAAGGCGCCGTTCACCGTCGAGGACGAACGGCTGACCTGCGCGTACTACGCCTACTACACGGACGTCCCGGCCACGTTGGAGCTCTACGAGAGCCCCGGGTCCTGGGTGGCGGCCGTCGCGACCAACGACGGGGCCACCCTCGTCCTCGCCTACTTCCCCCAGGCCCGCTTCGACGAGATCCGCTCCGACGCCTCCGCGGCGTACCTGGAGCAGGTCCGCACCACCGCGCCCGCCCTCCACGAACGTATCGCGGGCCGCGAGCCGCTGGAGCGGCTGCGCGGGACCGGCGACCAGCAGAACTTCTTCCGGCAGGCAGCGGGGCCCGGTTGGGCGCTGGTCGGGGACTCCGGGCACCACAAGGACTCGATCACCGCGCGTGGAATCACTGACGCGTTTCAACAAGCGGAATCCCTGGCGAAGCACGCGGGTCCCCGCCTCGGCGGCGATCCGGCGGCCCTCGACGCGGCCCTCGACGCCTACGGCGAGGAACGTGACGCCGCTCTCACTCCGGGGTACGAGGCGACCTTGGGGGTTGCCCGACTGGAGCCCCACGAGCAACGGTTGTCCCTGTTGCGGGCCGTCCGGCAGGACCCCGAACTGACGTCCATCTACTTCGACACGGTGGCCGGCATCGGCACGGCGAGCGCACTGTACACCCCCAAGCTGCTGGCCCTCTTGTGATCTTCGTCAACTCCCACCCCTGGGCGTGTGGTTGCTGTCAAGTGGATGCTGACGGTCAGGCACGGGGCCTGATACGGTTCCACACGGCCGCTGACATTTGCCGACAGCGTGTCAAGTCGGCGCACAGGGGGGATGTCGGGCAACGCGCGCCATCCCTGACCGCCATCGGATTTTCGCTGTCGTACGAGGAATCAGATGCCAGGCAACCGCGACCGGCGAACACGTCATCGGTCCGCCTCTCGCACATCCCTCCGGTACTCGTTCGTCGTGCCGTTCGTCGTGCCCGCGGTCCTCGCCACGGGAATCTGGGGCTACACGGCGGCCGGGCTGGTCGACGAACAGATCCGGTTGTGGGCCGAGTCGGACCGTGCCACCTCCGTCGCCGCGCCCACGCAGACCGTGCTGTCCCGGCTCCAGGAGGAGCGCCGGCTCACGGCCGTGTGGCAGACGAGCCGCGCCGGGTCGGACCGCTCGAAGCTGGACGTGGCCCGCGAGAAGACGGACGCCGCGGTCACCTCGTACCGCAAGGCGTCCATGTCCACGCTCGACACGCCACGGCTGCGGGACCTGGCGGAAGAACTCGACGAGGCGCTGGACGACCTGTCGGACCGGCGTTCGGCGATCGACGACCGGGAACTCGACGGCGACGGCGCCTTCCAGTACTTCACCGGCGCCGTGCAGGCCGGGGTGAACCTGTTCGGCGCGGCCATGAGCAGCGACGACGGAGGCCACGCACACTCCGCCGAGGCCACCACGGCGGTCGTACGGCTCACCGAGATGCTCTCCCGCGAGGACGCGCTGATCTCCGGTGCGCTGCCCTCGCGCAAGCTGACCGCGCAGGCGCGCACCCGGTTCTCCCAGTACCTGGCGATTCAGCAGGAGATCCGCGCGGCCCTCAACGCCCGTGATCTGCCCGCCGGGGGCGCCGCCTCCTACGGGGAGATCACCGACAGCGCGCAGTGGACCACCATCGGCGTCGTCGAGGACGCCATGGCCAACGGCGAGGGCACCGCCCTGCCCCGGCAGGCACCGACCTGGCCCGGGGCCGGGGACGTGGTCATCCGTGATCTCCAGTCGCTGGGCGCGGAGTCCGTGCGGGGCGTCGCCGACGCCGGTGCGGACCGCGCCGACGATCTGCTCCTGGCCACCCTGCTGGGTTCCGCCGCCACCCTGGCCGCGCTGACGGCCGGGGCGCTGCTGGCCTCCCGCGGCAGGCGCTCCACGCTGCGCCGGATCACCGATCTCCAGCGCAGGACCGAGGAGTTGTCGGACGTCTGGCTGCCTCAGTTGCTGGCCAGGATCGAGCGGGGCGAGCGAATAGAGCCCGAGTCCCTGGCCACCGGGCGGCACCCCTCGGCGAACGAGATGGAGCGGCTCGCCGGCGCCATCGACCACCTGGGGCGGGTCGCCGCGGAGAGCGCGGTACGCCAGAACCTCGGCCGGGAGGGCTCCGAGAAGGTCTTCGCCCAGCTGATCCGCCGGACGCAGATCCTGATCCACCGCCTCATCTCGCTCCTGGACGACCTGGAGCGCAAGCACGAGGACTCCGACCTGCTGAAGGACATCTTCAAGGTCGACCACCTCGCCACGCGTGTCCGCCGGCACGCGGAGAACCTGGTGATCCTCTCCGGTTCGCCGCCCACCCGCCGGATGACCGCGCCCGTCTCCATCACCGACGTGATGCGCAGCGCGGTCGCGGAGACCGAGGCGTACACCCGCGTCAAGATCAAGAACCAGCCGGCTGACCGGCGGCTGGCCCTGACCGGGCGGGCCGTGTCGGACGTGACGCATCTGCTCGCGGAACTCATCGAGAACGGCACCAGCTTCTCGCCGCCGGACACCCAGGTGTTCGTCAGCGCCACCAAGGTCGCCAAGGGCCTGGCCATCCATGTCGAGGACCACGGCCTGGGTGTGCCGGAGGAGCTGCGGCACAAGGCGAACCACCTCCTCGCCCACCCGCCCAAGCTCGACATGACCGCCCTCGGCGAGGACCCCCGCCTCGGGCACTTCGTGGTGGCGCGGCTCGCCGCACGCAACAACATCAAGGTGGAGCTGCGCGAGTCGGTGTACGGCGGCACGCTCGTCGTCGTGCTGCTGCCGGCGGACCTCCTGGAGGAGGTGGACTCGCCGGTCCTCGACCAGCTCACGTCGGCCGCCGCCGCGTCGAACATGGCGGCGGTCTCCTCCGGTGGCAGTGAGCGGACCGGGCTCGGCGGGGGTGGGCGCCCCGCCTCCGACGTGTCCGAGCCACTGACCGCGGGAGTGCTCGCGGGTGTGGGCGCCGGTGCCGCCTCCGGCGGCCCCGGCCCCCTGGCTGCTCCCGGGAACCTGCTGACGGACACCCGGATGCCGGACCACAGCGGGTTCCCCGACTACGGAGGTGCCGGTCTGCTGCCACCCGAATCGGCACCCCCGACGGCCCGGTCCGCGGGAACGACCGACTGGGCTCCCCCGCAGGAGCCCGCCACGCACCACACGCCGCCCGCCGGGCAGACCACAGCGCCGCACACCACCATGACCAGTGGTGTCGGCACGGCCGGGGCGGCGCACCAGGGTCCGGGCGCCGGGTACGGCGGCGGATCCGAGTACGGTTCCGGCACCCGGATGAGCGCCGGAACGGAGTACGGGACCGGAGGCGGACCCCGGTACGGAAGCGGAGGCGGTGCCGGGCTCGGGCCCACCGCCACGGGGTCGGGTGCCTTGACCGGGCGCCCCTCCCCCGCCGCCTCCGGCCGGGACACCTCCTCCGGACCCCTGACCACCCCCCAGGTCCTGCCCCAGCGGACCCGGGGAGCGAGCCTCGCACAGCAGCTCCGCAAGGAAGCCGCGGACGGGCTGCGGGAGGGCGACACCGAGGCGGGGCTCTCCCCCGACGCCTCGGCCCGCGCCATGATCGCGATACAGCAGGGGTTGAAGCGGGCCCGGCTCTCCGAGCCGGGCGAGCCGGACGGCACCCACGACCGGCAGTCACCACCGCGCGGCCCCGGCGCCACCTGACGGGCGCTTCCCCTGGCGCCCCACCACTCGGCGCACCCCCCAATGGCGCCACCTGACCGGCGCTTCCCCTGGCGCCGACTAACTGTGAGGAACATTCAGCAATGACTGAGCAGGTACAACCCGGTCCCCAGCTGGACTGGCTCCTGGACGGACTCGTCGAGCGGATTCCGGAGATCCGTTGCGCCGTCGTGCTGTCCGGGGACGGCCTTCTCATCGGAAAGTCGAGGGACATCCGGCGGGACGACGCCGAGCACCTGTCCGCCGTCGGTTCCGGCATGCACAGCCTCGCGCGGGGTGTGGCACGCCACTTCCACGGCGGCGAGGTGCAGCAGACCGTCATCCAGATGGAGCGGGCGTTCCTCTTCGTCACGGCCGCCGGCCGGGGTGCGCGGCTGGCCGCGATCGCCTCGGAGGAGGTGGACGTCGGCATGATGGCGTTCGAGATGGGCACTCTGGTCAAGCAGGTCGGCAAGTACCTGAGTGCGGCACCACGCGTGGAGGCCCCGTCCGGTTACGTCCAGGATGCGTGAACCGCGATGGCTCGACGATGAGCAGGCCGGACGCCATGTCCGGCCGTACGCCATCACCGGTGGCCGTACCCGCCACAGCAGACATCACTTCACGCTGATCACGCTGGTGGTCTCCCGGTTCACCCATGAGTCGGAGCAGGACCACTTAGAGCCGGAGGCCATGGCGATCCTCGCGCTGTGCCGCGAACGTGCCGTCGCCGTGGCCGAGATCGCGGGGACCCTGGATCTGCCGGTGAGTGTGGTGAAGGTGCTCTGTGGCGACCTCCTCAACGCCGAGCTGATCATTGTCCAGGCCCCGCCCGCGCTGACCGAGCAGCCGAGCGTGGATCTCATCGAAAGGGTGATGGATGGTATCCGTCAGCTCTGAGCCGATCCTCCCCACCGCCTTGAAGATCCTCATCGCGGGAGGTTTCGGCGTCGGCAAGACCACCATGGTGGGCTCGGTGAGTGAGGTCGACCCGCTGGAGACCGAGGAGCGCATCACCACGGCGAGCGTGGGCGTGGACGACCTGGCAGGCGTCGAGAAGAAGACCTCGACCACGGTCGCCATGGACTTCGGCCGTATCACCATCTCGCCCGAGCTGGTGCTCTACCTCTTCGGTACGCCGGGCCAGGACCGCTTCTGGTTCATGTGGGACGACCTGTCGACAGGGGCGCTGGGCGCCGTGGTCCTCGCCGACACCCGCCGTCTGGACGCGTCGTTCGCCTCGATCGACTTCTTCGAGTCCCGCGACATCCCGTTCGCCGTGGGTGTCAACTGCTTCGACGGCCGCCGCGATGCGACCGCCGAGCAGGTCCGACAGGCCCTCGACCTCGACCCGTCGACGCCGGTCGTCCTGTGCGACGTACGGGAGCGCCAGTCCAGCAAGACGGTCCTGCTTGCGGTGCTCGAAGCGGCCCGCGCGCAGGCGGAGGCCCGACTGGCGGCGAGCGGACAGCTCTGACGGCCCGGATCCCGGGGCGGGGCCGACGGCGCGGCCTCTGGCGCCCCTTACCCGTCCAGCACCAGGACATCGATCTCGCACTGGCTACCCACCATGCTTCCCACTCGCCGTACGGAGAGGGAAGCGTAGACCGGGCCGTGCCGTCCCGGTGGAAGGTCACGCCGTCGGAGGGGCGGGCTCGGCGGTTTCCCGGCCCTCCGACGGCAGTTCTGCCCAGACGACGCGACCGGACCGTTGTGGGGTTTCGTTGACCCCCCAGTCGCTGCTGAGCATGCCGACCAGCATGAGCCCGCGTCCGTTCTGGTCGTCGGGTCCCGGTCGGCGTCGGGCGGGCAGGGCGTGGCCGCTGTTCTGGTCCTCGACCTCGATGCGGAGCCGCTGCCCGGTGAGGTGCAGCCGACACGCGATCCACTCGCTCGTGGTGTGGGTCAGCGCGTTGGTGACAAGTTCGGAGGTGATGAGGAGGGCGTCCTCGCGGGTGTCCGGAGTCACTCCCCACTCTTCGAGCAGTTCGCGGACGGTTCTGCGTGCCTCACCCACCGAGGCGGGCACCGCAGGCAGTCCGAACACGCCCGCTCGGTGGGGTTCATAGGTGGCTCTGTGGGTGGGTGGACACATGGTCGGCGGTAACCGGTCCGACGACTGGGGGAGGAGGGGCGGAGCCATCGCCGTATGCCTTTCGTGGGCTCTTCGCACCGTCAGTGGTGCCGGTGCCACGGCCGGCCTCGCCATCCGCCGCAAGGGTCGTGCAACTCGCGGCGCACTGCGCTGAGTTGCGGCCACATCTCCCCCAACCTGGCCGCTCAGCCCCAGCGTTCACCGAAGCCGTGACGGTGGTCCCACTCTGGCATCCGTGAACAACACCTCGCAACCAGCAAGTTGAAATTTGCAATTCGCCGATCGCAGGTTGCCGCCGTTCGAGCCAAGATCGTGCCAGACTGCGTCAGCGAGGCCGGGAGGTGGGTGTGACTGCGGAGACCGACTGGGGCGGGGCCCCCTCCGTACTGCGCATGATCCTCGGCCGACAGCTGGAGGAGCTGCGCACCCGCGCCGGGCTCACGTTCGAGCAGGCCGGTGAGGCGATCGGGGTGAGTCACTCGACGATCCGCCGGATGGAGGCCGCCAAGGTCGCCCGGCTGCGTCTCGCGGATGTCGAGAAACTGCTCCGGGTCTACGGGGTGAGCGACCAGCAGGAGATCGAGACCTTCCTCAAATCGGTCCGCGAGGCCAACAAGCGCGGCTGGTGGCACACCTACCGGGATGTCCTGCCCGACTGGTTCGCCGCCTATCTGAGCCTGGAACAGGCGGCGCTCCAGATCCGCGCGTACGAGGCGCAGTTCGTGCACGGGCTGCTGCAGACCGAGGCGTACGCGCGGGCCCTGCTGGGCGCCGGCAATCCGCACGCGGCGACCGAGGCGACCGAGCGCCGGGTGGCGCTGCGGATGCGCCGCCAGGAACTGCTCACCCGGGAGCAGCCGCCTCGGCTGTGGGTGGTGATGGATGAGACGGTGCTCAGATGGCCGGTGGGCGGACCGGACGTGATGCGCGCCCAGATCGACCATCTGATCGAGCTCAGTCGGCTGCCGCATGTGACGGTGCAGCTGATGCCGTTCCGGAACGGCCCGCATCCGGCGATGCGGGCCGGTGCGTTCCATCTCTTCCGGTTCAGGGCACCCGAACTGCCGGACATCGTCTATCTCAACGGTCTGGTGGGTGCGGTGTACCTCGACAAGGGGGGCGACGTGGTCGTCTACCGCGAGGCCATGGACCGGTTGGGCGCGCAGTCCGCGCCTCCCCGCAAGACCGAGGCCCTCCTCGGCGCCCTACGCAAGGAGCTCTGACGTGCACCACGACATATCCCAGGAAGTGCGCCACTCGATACGTGACATTCGCGATGTACGCAACGGCATGCCGGCCCGCGAGCTCGGCGCCCACGACTGGCGCCGGCCCTGGAGCGACGACGCGGGCGGCGCCTGCGTGGAGGTGAAGAAGCTGGCCGACGGGCGGGTCGCCGTCCGCCAGTCGACCGATCCGGACGGCCCGGCGCTGGTCTTCACCCCTCGGGAGATGACCACGTTCCTGGCCGCGGTGAAGGCGGGCGAGGCCGACTTCCTGCTGTGAACCCCCTTGCTGCCACGCTGTGTTGACGCACCACTTGCTGAACCGGGGTTCGGCGCACGCCGGACCCCGGGCTTTGCCCGACCGTGCACCTGGACCGAACGACCTGATGGGAGGGGCGGCGTTGCCCGAAAACGGATGGCCGGCCGACCGGATCGACACCGAGCACGCGCATTCCGCGCGCATCTACGACTACATCCTCGGCGGGAAGGACTACTACCCGGCCGACAAGGAGGCCGGTGACGCGATGGCGCGCGAGTGGCCGGCCCTGCCGGTCCATATGCGCGCCAACCGCGACTGGATGAACCGGGCGGTGCGCTGGCTCGCCGAGGAGGCCGGCATGCGCCAGTTCCTCGACATCGGAACCGGCATCCCCACCTCCCCCAACCTCCACGAGATCGCCCAGTCGGTGGCCCCCGAGTCGCGGGTGGTCTACGTGGACAACGACCCCATCGTCCTCACCCTGTCCCAGGGTCTGCTGTCCAGTACCCCGGAGGGCAGGACCGCGTACATCGAGGCCGACTTCCAGGACCCGGACGCCGTCCTCGGCTCCGACGAGTTCCGGGAGACCCTCGACCTCACCGAGCCGGTCGCGCTCACCGTGATCGCGATCGTCCACTTCGTCCTGGACGAGGACGACGCGGTGGGCATCGTCCGCCGGCTCCTCGAACCCCTCCCCTCCGGCAGCTACCTCGCGATGACCATCGGCACCGCCGAGTTCGCGCCGGAGGAGGTGGGCCGGGTCGCCCGCGAGTACGCGGCCCGCGACATGCCGATGCGGCTGCGCACCATCGACGAGGCTCATGAGTTCTTCGAGGGCCTGGAGCTCGTGGAGCCCGGCATCGTCCAGGTCCACAAGTGGCACCCGGACGGCACCGGCGAGCAGAACATCCGCGACGAGGACATCGCGATGTACGGGGCGATAGCCCGCAAGCCGTAATCGTGGGCGGCGCTCTCCCGGCGCCGTCCCGCCGGTACCGCGCCGTCCGGCCGCCGCGGAGCCCGGGTGGCCCTCGCGGCGGCCGGGTCAGCGCGGTGCCGGGCCGGTGCTGCGGCGGACGATGAGCTCGACCGGGACGACCTGTTCGGTCTCCGAGGGCTCCTCGGCGTCGTCGGGCTCGTCCAGCTGGGTCAGGAGCAGCCGCAGTGACCGGGTGCCGATCTCGGAGAAGTCGGTGCGGACGGTCGTCAGCGGAGGCAGCAGATGCGCGGCCTCCGGGATGTCGTCGTAGCCGACCACGCTCACGTCGTCCGGGACGCGGCGGCCCGCCTCGTGCAGGGCCCGCAGCAGACCGAGGGCCATCTGGTCGTTGGAGACGAAGACGGCGGTGACGTCCGGGCTGTCCGCGAGCCGCCGCCCCAGTGCGTAGCCGGAGTCGGCGCTCCAGTCACCGACGAGCGGTTCGTGCACGGGGACGCCGGCCCCGGTGAGGGTCTCGCGCCAGCTCGCGGCACGCCGGTCGGCGGACGTCCAGCCGGTGGGCCCCGCGATGTGCCAGACCGTGGCGTGGCCGAGGCCCAGCAGATGCTCGGTGGCCAGCCGCGCGCCGGACCGGAAGTCGGACGACACCACGGGCGTGCCGTCGCCGAGGCCGTTGTCGAGCATCACCAGCGGGGTGTCGGGGCGGGCCCCGGCCAACGCCGTCGCCACCGGACGCTGGGGGGCGATGGCGATGATCCCGTCCGCGCCCTCGGCCGACAGCCGGTCCACCGCCTGGACGACCGTGTCGCGGTCCGCCGTGTCCAGCGCGATGGAACTGACCAGGTAGCCGGCCTGCTGGGCCGCCGTGTTGATGGCGGTGAGCGTGGAGGCGGGGCCGTAGCGCGCCGCGTCGAACGAGATCACTCCGAGCATGCGGGTACGGCCGCTGGCCAGGGATCGCGCGCTGCGGCTCGGACGGTATCCGAGGGTGCGCATCGCGGCGCGCACGGCCTCGCGGGTCTCCGGGCGTACCGCCGGGTTGTCGTTGAGGACGCGGGAGACGGTCTGCTTGGAGACGCCGGCGAGCCGGGCCACGTCCTCCATCACCGGCCGGGCGCCGGCGAAGTTCCGTCTGCTGCGGCTGCCGGTGGGTCTGGGGCCGCCGGCCGCACCGGCGCCCCCGGCCGCGGTGCCGTCCGTGGTGCTTCGGGGCATGCGGCGCTTCCTTCTTCGACCGGTGGCGGGACGGCGTCCCGCCGGGGTTCACAGAATAGGTGCGGCTCCCGGGGTGCCGGGGAGCCGATGAGAAGCAGGGGCGCGGGCCTCTGCCCCGGCCTCGCGGTCAGCCCGCGCGGAACGGCAGGGTGTGGACGGTGAGCCACTCCACCCGGTCGATCTCCGCCGGCAGCGGGGAGTCGCTGGTCCGGCCCGGAATGTACACCGGCGCCCCGGCGGGCAGCGGCAGGATCTTCAGCCGCAGGCCCGCCGTACGCAGCTCCCCTTGCGTCCGCAGCCGGTCCACGGCGAGGTCCCAGACGCGCCCGGAGTAGTACTGGTCGGCGACGAGCCGGTCCCCGACGTAGGCGCGGCCGACGTCGCCGGTCCAGTGCACACGGAGCAGGGTGCCGGGCGGCAGATCGTCCGGCACCGGCACGTGGTACTCGGCGGCGACGGCGTCGTAGTGCTCGTCCGCGGGCGCACTGGCCCGCCCGAGCACGCCGAACGCGGTGGGCGGTGCCTCGCCCGCCGGCCGCACGAGGACGACGGGCAGGGTCCGGCCCGCCCCGCTCCTGCCGTCCGCCCCGCTCCTGCCGTCCGCGCCGCCCCGTGCCTCGGCCGCCGCCGTGACCACCGTGTAGCGGGCGAAGACCCCGTCCGCCGTCTCCTTGACCGTGCCCCCGGCGATCACGGGTGCCGCCCGTGGCGCGGGCAGCACCGCGAGCGACGGCTCCGGGGACGGGCCGTGCACCCGTACCTCGTCCCGGTGGGTGTCGAAGACGACGCCGCCGTCGCCGAGGAGCAGCCGCTCGGCGCCCCAGGCGCGGCCCCGGTAGGCGGTACGGGCCGTCGCCGCGTCCAGGACCAGGAGGTCGACGCGGCCGCCGTCGGCGGTGTCCACCTCGACCAGCGCGTCCGTGCCGGGCCGCAGTCCGGTGACGAGAAGGCGGCCCCCGACGGTCGTCAGGTCACCGGAGGGCGCCCGCACCGCCTTCACCGACCGTGCGTCCAGGGCGAGTTCGGGGGTGATGCCGTCGATGGCGGCCAGCACCAGCACCGGGTGGCCGCTTCCTCCGGCGCCCTCGCCCGCGCCGCCCACCACGCACACCGCCTGCGCCGTGGCCCACTCCAGCCGCAGTGCGCCCAGGTCGAGCCGCAGCGGCCAGCAGAAGTACGCGCCCCGGCGGACCGTGACCGGCGCGGACGGCAGGGTGAGGGGCGGCGCGTCGGGGAAGTCGACCGTGAAGGAGACGTCCGTGTGGTCCGGCAGCGGCTCGTGCGGCTGGTGGTTGTTGACGAAGAGGAAGCCGGACCGCCCGTCCCCGCGCACCGCCCAGCGCAGGGTCTCCCGGTCGTCCTGCCCTGTCGGCCGCCGGTCGGGCAGGACCGACGTCATGGGGGCGATGAGCTGCCCGAAGTCGGCCAGCAGCAGGTGCTGGAGGCGGAGTTCGTCGTAGGAGGGGCGGTACTGGCCGTACTCGCCGAGCGGGGCCTGGAAGTCGTAGGTGAGCAGGGGCAGGTCGTTGGGGCTGCCGGTGGCGTGGGACTCCTGGAGGGAGGCGGTGCTCCCCCGGGGGTTCGTGCCGCCGTGGAACATGTAGTAGCCCTGCCACACCGATCCGCACCCGATCTTGGTGAGGCCGAGGGCGCCGATGTCGGCGGCGTCGACGCGCGGCCTGCGGTGGTAGGCCACGGCCATGCCGCCGCCCAGCTCGCAGGTCGCCCAGGGGAAGCGGTCCGCCGGCGCGTCCGGATCGCCGCCGCGGACCGTCGTGGGGCGCAGGTCGGCGCCGATGCCCTCGTCGTCGCGCTGGTGGGTGAAGAAGAAGTGTGTGCGGCAGGTGTCGGGCCAGCCGGCGTCCGCCTCGGTCCAGAAGGTCTCGGTGTAGCCGCCGTAGAGGGGCAGGAGTTCGTCCGGGGGCAGCTGGACGCCGCCCCAGGCGGTCGACGTCCACAGCGGGGCGGCGAGTCCGGCTTCCTGTGCCGTCCGCTTCAGGGTCAGCAGATGGCCCGGCTGGTCGTACAGCTCGTTCTCGATCTGGATGGCCACGACGGGGCCGGCGTTGCCCCGGTCGAGGCCGCGGAGCTGCTCGGCGACGGCCGCGTACCAGCGGCGGACGGGGGCGAGATAGGCCGGGTCGTCGGTGCGGGGCGCGTCGGTGCGGGCGAGGACCCAGTCGGGCAGGCCCCCGCCCCGTACCTCCGCGTGCACCCAGGGGCCGATCCGGGGGATGAAGTCCAGACCGTGCCGGGCGCAGAGCTCGGCGAAGCGCCGCAGGTCGCGGTCGCCGTCGAAGCGGAGGTCGCCCTCGGTCTCCTCGTGGTGGATCCAGATGACGTACGCGGCGACGACCGTCACCCCGCCCGCCTTCATCTTCAGCAGCTCCTCCTCCCACTCCCCCGCGGGACAGCGGGTGAAGTGGAACTCGCCGGAGACGGGGAACCAGGGGCGGCCGCCGCGGGTGAGCCAGCGGCTGTTGACCTCGATGGGGTCGCTCGCGCCGGGGACGTCCGCGAAGGGCAGATGCCCACGCAGCGGGGGCGGGGGGTGGGCCGGGAGGCGCAGCTGGTGGGGGGCCGTCATCAGGGCTTCACCGGTCCCAGGTCGGGCGTGTCGGTGAAGTGCGCTCGGGCGGCGGTGGTCGCGTTGAGCTCCAGCAGGACCAGGTCGTTGGTGCCGGCGCGCAGGACGGGGGCGGGGACGTAGAGGGTGCGCTGCGGGCCCCGGTTCCAGTAGCGGCCGAGGTGGAAGCCGTTGACCCAGGCCTGGCCCTTGGTCCAGCCGGGCAGGGAGAGGAAGGTGTCGGCGGGGGTGTCGACGTCGAAGGTGCCGTGGTGGAAGGCGGGGACGGTGGCGGGCATCGTCGCGTCGGCCGGGACGAAGGGGACCGTGGACAGGTCGGTCAGGGGCAGCCGGTGGACGTCCCAGCCGTGCAGGGGTGTGCCGTTGAAGGTGACGGGGCCGAGCAGGCCCTTGGGGGCGCCGATGCGGGGCCCGTAGTTCACCCCGCCCATGTTCTCGACCAGCACCTCCAGCCTGGCGCCGGCGCGGGGCACACGCAGCGGGAGGGTCTCGTCGTGGCGTTCGCGCTCCAGTACGCCGACGGGGGCGCCGTCCACGAAGACCTGGGCGCGGTCGCCGACCCCGCCGGTGAAGTGCAGCAGGCCGTCGCCCGGCTCGGGGAAGGCGCTGCGGTAGAGGACGTAGCCGGAGCGCTGGCCCAGCTCCT
This sequence comes from Streptomyces sp. NPDC030814, assembly GCF_055572155.1. Taxonomy (NCBI): domain Bacteria; kingdom Bacillati; phylum Actinomycetota; class Actinomycetes; order Kitasatosporales; family Streptomycetaceae; genus Streptomyces; species Streptomyces sp. NPDC030814. Next base: position 334,654 of record NZ_JBVIDX010000001.1, on the reverse strand, counting down.
CCATGGTGGCCGGGTCGTCGGTGCATGTGACGGGCGTGCTCTGGGCGGTGGCCCACGGCAGGAGGGGCGCTGTGCGGTCCAGCTCGACGGCGATGCCGGAGAGTTTGGGGGACGGGGCCGGGGCGGGCTCGGCCGGGACCGGGGCGTGGCGGGCGATCACCTCGCGGAAGGCGTGGTACTTGGGGCCGGGGTCGCCGGACTCGGTGAGGGCGGCGTCGTAGTCGTAGGAGGTGACGATCGGGGCGTAGCACTGGTCGTGGTTGGCGCCGTTGGTGAAGCCGAAGTTGGTGCCGCCGTGGAACATGTAGATGTTGACGGAGGCGCCCGCGGCGAGCAGCCGGTCGAGGTCGGCGGCGGCGTCGGCGCCGTCCCGGACGTGGTGCTCCTCGCCCCAGTGGTCGAACCAGCCGATCCAGAACTCCGAGCACATCAGCGGCCCTTCGGGCTGGTGCTCGCGGAGTTTGCGCAGCGACTCCTCGATCCTGCCGCCGAAGGTGCCGGTGGACAGCACGCCGGGCAGGCTTCCGGCGGCCAGGTGGTGGGTGGAGCCCGCCTGGTCACAGGTGAACAGCAGCTCCTCGACGCCCCGTGAGCGCAGCGCGTTGTGCACGTGCTTGAGGTACGCGGTGTCGTCGCCGTAGGCCCCGTACTCGTTCTCGACCTGGACGGCGATGACGGGTCCGCCATGGGCCGCCATGTGCGGCAGCAGCGGGGGCAGCAGGATGTCGAGGTAGCGGTCGAGGGCGTCCGTGAACCGGGGGTCGCTGGTGCGCAGCCGGATGTCGGGGTCCGTGGTGAGCCAGGAGGGCAGACCGCCGCCGTCCCACTCGGCGCAGATGTACGGGCCGGGGCGCAGCAGCACGTGCAGGCCCTCGGCGCGGGCCAGGCTGAGATAGCGGGGCAGGTCGAGCAGGCCGTCGAGGACCAGGGGGCTGTCGGGGTCGGGCTGGTGGAGGTTCCAGGGGACGTAGGTCTCCACCGTGTTCAGGCCCATCAGCCGGGCCTTGCGCAGCCGGTCTGCCCACAGGTCGGGGTGGACGCGGAAGTAGTGCATCGCGCCGGAGATGATCCGGAACGGCTCGCCGTGGAGGAGGAAACCGTCGGAGGAGGTGGTGAGGGCGGGCGGGCGCAAGGCTGTTTCCCTTCGGCTGGGATGTGCGGGTGACTCGGAGGACGGACTCGGCTCAGACGGACGGGGCGTCGGCGCGGGTGGCGCGGATCAGCCACACCGTGGCCAGCAGGCACAGGGCGGAGACCCCGCACAGCAGGAGCGGCACCGCGCGGACGCCGGACCATTCGATGGCCTTGCCGAGCACGGGCCCGGCGGCCACTCCCCCGACCATGGAGGCGGCGATGACCAGCGCTCCGGCGCTGCGGGCACGCGGCGCTGCGGCGTTCAGCCAGGGCAGGCCGGTGGGGAAGATCGGTGCCATGAAGAGGCCGACGCCGGCGTACGCGAACGGGGCGAGCCACGGGACGACGGCGAGCAGCAGACAGACGGTCATGCCCGCGCAGGAGACGGCGATGATCGTCTGAGGGGAGTACCGCAGGGCGATGGGGACCACCAGAAAGCGGCCGACGGTCAGCATCAGCCAGTACACGGAGGTCGCGGTGGCGGCGGCCCCGGCGCCGTAGCCGACGGTCTCCAGGTGGGTGGGCTCCCAGCCGCCTACGCCGGCCTCGATGCCCACGTGCAGGACGTAGAGGGCGACGAACACACCGAGCACCGAGGCCAGACCGCGGCTGAGGGCGGACCCGCCGGCCCCCTCGGCGTCCTTCTCCGGGGCGGCTGTCAGGGGCGCTCGGTCGCGTACGCCGCGCAGGCACAGCAGCAGCGGCAGGTTGGCGGCGGCGAAGGCGAGGAAGACCGCCGGGTAGTGCTCGGCGCCGACCGCGCCGATCAGGGCGGGGCCGAGGATCGCGCCGATGCCGAAGTGGGCGTTGAGGATGTTCAGCATGGCCGTCGAGCGCCGGCCGAAGCCGACGGCGAAGAGCTGGTTGAGGCCGTAGTCGATACCGCCGAAGCCGAGACCGGCGAGCAGGGCGGCGGCAAGGCCGAGGGGCCAGTTCGGGGCGAGCGCGAAGCCCGCCGCGCCGAGGGCCATCAGCAGGTACGAGGCGCCGAGGATGGTCCGGTTGCCCATCCGTCCGTAGAGCCGGTCGAAGAGCAGGACACCGGCGACGCCGCCGACGAAGTGGGCGCTCAGGCCGAGCCCGGCGGCCGACGGGGACAGCCCGAACTCGTCACGGAAGGCGGGGATGGCGGGCCCGTACAGCGCCTGGAGGGCGCCGATGAGCACGAACCCCGCACAGGAGGCGACCACGGCGGCAGGGCTGAAAACCCTTGCTTCCTTGATCACTTGGGGGTGGTTCACGTCTTGTGCGGTCGGTATGTCGGGCACGCGGGCTCCACCTCGTCGCGGCGGGGACCCTCGCAGTGTTACCGGTAACATTGTGCCCGTCAAGACGCCGTTCACCCGAGCACCGGAGTCGGGTGGCCGACCGCGACCCGGTTTCGGACCGCGCATGGGTGTGCCGACGGGCAAGGACACGGACGGCGTGCGGCCGGTCCTGCCCGTCGGCGGGGGCGCGGGCTGCGGCGGATCCCGTCGGCTGTGCGGTGCTCAGCCGGGGCCGGACTGCCGCCGGGCCTCGTCGGTGACCTGCTGTCCGGAGTCGCGAGCCTGATCGGCCACCTGGGTGGCCTGGTCCCGGGCCTCGCCCTGCGTGGTGCGTGCGGCCTCCGCGGCGGTGTCCTTGACCTCCTGCGCCGCGCTCTGGACGCTCTCCTTGGCCTCCTCCTTCAGGGTCTGCGCGGAGTCGAGGGCGGCCTGCTTCACCGGTTCCAGCGCTTCGCCGCCGCGCTGCATCAGATCGCCGGCCTTCTCCCGCTCCACCTGGGAGGCGGGCACCATCGAGGCGGCCAGCATGCCGACGCCGAAGGCGATCAGACCGGCGGCCAGCGGGTTCCCCTGCGTCTGGCGCATCGCCTGGTCCGGAGCCTGCCGTACGGCTTCGCCGGCCTGGTCGGCCGCCTGGCGGGCGGTGTCGACCGCCTGCCGACCGCCCTCCTGCAGCGATCCGGCCATCGACTGCGCTCCGCCGCCGACCTCGTGGGCGGCCTGGGAGGCGGATCCCATGACCCGTTCCCGCATGCCCGAGACGGCACCGCGCATCCTGCGCGTGCGACGACGGGCCATCTTCCGAGGGCTTGCACGGTCCGCGAGCCGGTTCACGTCGGCGGACAACCGGTCCCGGGTGGCGGTGATCTCGGCCCTCATCTGGTCGGGTGACGTGCCCATTGCGCGTCCTCCTTCAGTGTCTCGACTGTGTGCTCGGGCTTCGGCGACACGGTGCGCATCCGGGTGCGGCCCCGTTGGTACAGCACCGCCGCGACCACGGCCCACACCGCGGTGACGATGAGGGCGGCCCAGCCGCCGTCCATCACGTTGGCCAGGCCCAGCAGCGCGGCCACGGACAGGAACAGCAGGACCATGTAGCCGGCGAATCCGGCGCCGCCGTACATGCCGGCCGCCTTGCCCGCCTTGGTCGCCTCCTGCTTGACCTCGGTCCTGGCCAGTTGGACCTCCTGCCGGAACAAGGTCTGGACGTCGGAGGTCACGGCGGACAGCAGTTCGCCCACCGAGGTGTCCTCAGCCCGGGTCTCCAGGTGACGGGACGGGATCGAGGACATCGCTCACACCTCCGGATGGGCACGGGCCGCCGCACCGCCCGGGGGCATGCCGACGGACGGCTGCAGCTCCGGCTGCAGCTCCGGCTGCAGTTCCGGCTGCAGTTCCGGCCGCGGCGCGGAGGGCAGCGCAGTGGGGCGACCCTCGGCCGGGGCCGTGGACCGCTGTCCCTGCCCGTCGGACCCGTCGGCCTTCGCCGCCACCTTCACCAGCCGCCCGACGGCCAGCCCCGCCAGCAGCGCGCCACCCAGGAACATGCCGGGGCGTCGACGGGCGAAGTCCTGCACATCGGTGAGGACGCCGTCCACCCCCGCCCGGTCGAGATAGTCGGCCGCCTTGTGCCCGCCGTCGGCCGCCTGAGCGGCGAGGCCGCGGGCGGGGGAGTCGCTCGGCGCGTTCTCCGCCAGCCCCGCCAGGTCGTCCGCCCAGTGGCGCATCGAGTCGGCGGCCCGCCTGGCCTGTTCCTCCACCTCGTTCATCGCCCGGCTCCGCAGATCGCGGACGACCGCGCCGGCCTGCTGACGCGCCTCCCCCACCACGGCCTGGGCCTGCTCCACGGCGGTGCCCCCGACCTGCCCCGCGGCCTGCTTGGCGCGATCGGCGGTGGCCGACGCCTCGGCCTTGGCCGTCTCACCGGTCTGCCGCAACCTCGTCGAGTTGCCCTGTTCTGCCTCGCTCATCAGCCACTCCTCCTCACACGGTCACGTAACTTTGAGCGCGTTGTGTAGGCGAGTGACTTTTTTGTTGTTGTTCACACACCTTTGAGGTGATTTATCCCCTCTTCCTGAAGGGCACTGGTCGACTGCGTGACGCGGACTACGATCCCGGCGGCCTTCGGTACCGCAATCTCTGCACGTGCAGGGGCTTTCTTCCATCCGACGACGACGATGACCTGTGCCGACGGGCCTTCGGCCGGCACTCGGCCGAGCAGCATGCCTGAGTGATCACTGAACTGAGCCGGCGGCACACCCCCCTCGCCGCGCCCTCCGCTCGGCGCCCCCTCAGGCGTCCGCGTCCTCTCGCGTCATCGGCGGCTCCTCGGGGGTCGGGTGGGCCGGGCCGAAGAGGACCGCCCGGGCCACCTTCGGGGCGAAGAGTGCTGTCAGCGGCTCCTTGAGGGTGAGGGCGGAGCGGAAGGCGCGGCCCACGACGGGGTCGCCCGGCGTGCGCTCCTGGACCCGGCGCAGATACCAGCCGGCGACCCGGTCGGCGGGCCGCGCCGCCGCGGCGTTGCCGATCGCTCCGGGCATCTTCTTGTCCGCCCCGGCCGAGATGTCCCAGGCCTGCCGGGACGCGGCGAGCAGCGCCTTCTGCACGCGGCGGGTGCTGGGCGTACGGCGCGGGTCGGCGAGAGCGTCACGCAGCGCCACGGCGCTCAGCGCGGCGACGGCCATGCCCTGCCCGTAGATCGGGTTGAACGTGCACAGCGCGTCGCCGGTCGCGAGGAACCCCGCGGGACGGCGGCCGGGCAGATCGTAGCGGCGCCGGACGTTGGCGGTCCGCCGGAAGCCGGACACCGGCGAGAGCGGCTCGGCATCCCGCATCCAGCGATGCACCACCGGATGCGGGAGTCGCTTGGCATACGTTTCGAACTCCTCCTCGTCCGTGGGCGGTTCGTCGCCGCGCAGCCCGGAGAAGGTGGCCAGATGCGTACCGTCCTCCAGGGGCAGCACGACGACGCCGTACGGCTGGGCGGGGTTGGGGACGACATAGAACCCGAGTGCCGCGGCGGTCGGATCGGCGCCGAGCGTTCCGGTCGTGTCGCGGTAGACGCGGGACGCGTACGCCAGGCCGGTGTCGATGGTCTCCTCGTGCGGCGCCTCGGCCCCGACGGCCGTCAGCCAGCGCGGGGCCCTGGTCCCGCGCCCCGAGGCGTCGACGACCAGGTCGGCCGCGAGTTCCCGCTGCTCGCCCCGGGGGCCGTCGCCGCGCTCGCGGAGCAGTACACCGCGTACACGGGAGGCGTCGCCGAGGAGTCCCACGGTCTCTGTCCCCTCGACGAGCGTGACGGAGGGATCGGCCAGCACCCGGCGCCGGATCAGCCGCTCGATCTGCGCCCGCGAGCCGGTGTGGATGTGGGTCGAGGCAGGAACCCGCCGGAGCCAACGGCCGCTCTGCCACTGCACGATGTCCTCCGGCATCCCGACGCGCGGCGCGCCCGCCGCCCGCAGCTCCTCCATGAACCCCGGCAGCAGCGCCTCCAGGGCGAGTTGACCGCCCTCCAGCAGGACGTGCGGATGCCGGCTCTGCGGTACGCCGGGCCGGGGCGCCGTACCTGCCGGGGTGCTCCCGGCGTCGTCGGCGGGGAAGCGGTCCCGTTCCACGATCGTCACCCGCTCCGCGTGCCCGGCGAGGACGTGTGCGGCGAGCAGCCCCGCGAGACTGCCCCCGACCACGACCGCGTGCCGACCGGCCGAGCCGCCCGATTCCGTCGATCCCCAACCACCCTCTGCGCGAACCGAGTTCACCGAACGTGCCCCCTCTTCCGGAGATTCCCTGCCGACGGACACCAGTATCACCGCGCCCCGGCGGACCACCCGGCGGCGCACCGACGCCTGCCGCCGTCCATCGCCACCCTCCCGCACGTAACTCTAGGTAACTCGCGATGCCACGTATCGTCATGGGGTCACAGAAGATACGAGATACGAGATACAAGGGGGCCTCATTGGCACTGGAGCCGGTGTGGTTCGCGGTTCTGGGGTCGGTCCGGGTGCGGCGGGCGGGGGTGGAACTGCCCCCGGGGCGTCCCCAGGAACAGGCGCTGCTGGCGCTGCTCCTGGCACGGGCGGGGCGGCCGGTCGCGGTGGGCGAGATCGTCGACGTGCTGTGGGGGCGACGCCCACCGGACAGTGCCATCAATGTGATACGGCGTCATGTCGGTTCCCTGCGGCGATGGTTGGAGCCAGGACTGCCCAACCGTGCCGTCGGGCGGTGGCTCGTCCGCGATGCGGGCGGGTACCGGCTCCTGGCCGACGACGACTGTCTGGATCTGCTCCGCTTCCGTCGGCTGCGGGACGAGGCGCGGCGGACCGCCGCCGACCCGGACGCACCGTCCGCGCGGGCCGTGGACATCCTCACCGAGGCCCTGGAGCTGTGGCGCGGCCCGGTCGGCACCGGCCTCCCCGCCGAGCTCCGGGAGCGGGCGGGGTTCGGCCAGCTCGACCGAGAGCGCCTGGCGGCCGTACGGGACGCGGCCGACCAGGCCCTGCGCGCCGGCATACCCGACGCGGTGCTGCCGGTACTCCACGAGGCCGCGCTCGGCGACCCGTTGGACGAACCCCTGCTGTCCAGGCTCATCCTCACCCTGGCGGCCACCGGACGAGCGGCCGAGGCACTGAGCACCTACCGGGCGGCCCGCACACGACTCGCCGACGAGCTGGGGATCGATCCGGGGCGGGAGCTGCGGGAAGCGCACCGGGCGGTACTGCGCGATGCGGCACCCCGCAGCGCCGACGCGTCGCCGGGGGCCGCGACTCCTTCCCCCGCCCCGAGCCGCTCAACGACCGCAACCACACCATCCCCCACACCCACACCCACACCCACACCCATCCCAGCCCAACTCCCGCACGATCTGCGGACGTTCACCGGCCGCGGGGCGGAGCTGGAGCGGGTACTGGCTCTCCTGGACACCGCCGCCCCCGGCACCGTCGTCATCAGCGCCATCGGTGGTATGGCCGGCATCGGCAAGACCACGCTCGCCGTGCACTGGGCGCACCGGGTCGCCGACCGGTTCCCGGACGGGCAGCTGTACGTCGATCTGCGGGGCTTCGCCTCCTCGGGCGCGGTGATGGGCGCGGACGAGGCGGTACGGGTGTTCCTCGACGCGCTGGGCGTGCCGCCGGAGCGGGTTCCGCACGGCGTGGACGCCCGCGCCGCGCTCTACCGCAGCCTGCTGGCCGGACGACGGTTCCTGGTACTGCTGGACAACGCGCGCGACACCGAACAGGTACGGCCGCTGCTGCCGGGGGCGCCCGGATGCCTGGCCATCGTCACCAGCCGCAACCAACTGACCGGGCTGGTGTCCGCGCACGGCGCCCACGCGCTGACCCTGCGGCCACTGGACACCGAACAGGCGCGGGCGTTCCTCGAACGGCGGCTGGGTGCGGACCGGCTCGTGGGCGAGTCGCGGGCGGTGGCCGAGATCACCGCGCTGTGCGCGGGGCTGCCGCTGGCCCTGGCGTGCGTGGCGGCCCGTGCCGCCGCGCATCCGCGTTTCCCGCTGTCGGCGATCGCGGCCGAACTGCGGGAGGCGCACGGCAGCCTCGACGCGTTCAGCCGGAGCGACTCCTCCGCGAACGTCGGCGCCGTGTTCTCGTGGTCCCTCAGTGCCGTCTCCCCCGACGCGGCACGCCTCTTCCCGCTCCTCGCACTGCACCCCGGCCCTCACTTCTCCGCGCCGGCGACGGCCGCGTTGGCCGGGCTCCCGGTGCGCCGGGCCCGGTCGCTGCTGACCGAGCTCGCCGACGTCCAGCTCATCCACGAGCAGGCCCCCGGCCGCTACACCCTCCACGACCTCCTGCGTGCCCACGCGACCGGACTGCTTCGGGAAGCCGGACCCGAGCCGGACGGCGGCACGCCCACCGGGAGCGACACGACCGCGGGGCACGAGGCGGCCGCGGGGCACGAGGCGGCCGTCGGGCGGCTGTACGCGTACCACCTGCATGCCGCCCACGCCGGCCAGCGGCTGCTCGCCCCGCAGGAGGATCCGTTGGCGCCGGGGCCGGTCCCGGAGGGGGTGCGGGTCGAGTCGTTCGGCGATCACGAGCAGGCCCTGGAATGGCTGACCACCGAGTACCCGGTGCTCCTGGCCGTGACCGAGGCGGCGGTCCGCTCCGGTCGGGACCGGCTCGCCTGTCTGCTGGCCTGGTCACTGGAGCCGTACTTCGACCGGCGGGGCCACTGGCACGACTGGGCGGCCACCCAGCGGACGGCACTCGACGCCGCCCTCCGGCTGGGCGCCCCCGAGTGGGAGGCCAGGGGGCTGCGTGCGCTGGCCCGCGCCGAGGGGCGCCTGTGCCTGCACGACCTGGCCCGGCCCCGGCTCGACCGCGCCCTGGAGCTCTTCACCGGGCTGGGCGACGACATCGGGCGGGCCGACACCCACCGCAGCCTCGGCTGGACCTGCGACCAGGAGGGCGATCTGCCCGGCGCGCTGCGCCACAACCGGATCGCCCTGGAACTCTTCCGGGACAGCGGCCGCCCGGCCGCGCACGCCAGCGTCCTCAACTCGGTCGGCTGGTACCACGCGCTGCTCGGCGAGTACCGGGAGGCGCTGAGCCACTGCTTCCAGGCCCTGCCCCTGCTCCAGGATCTCGGTGACCGCTACGGCCAGGCGGCGACCTGGCACAGCATCGCCTACGCCTACCACCATCTCGGCCGCCACCGTCAGGCCCTCCTCGGCTACGGCAACGCGCTCGCCTTCTACCAGGAGCTGGGCGTGCCCTATCTGGAGGCGAGCACCCTCGTCCACATCGGCGACACCCATCGCGCGATGAGCAACCACGACGACGCCCAGGAGGTCTGGCAGCAGGCGCTCACCATCCTCATCACCCTCGGCCACCCCGACGCCGACGCGGTCAGGGCCCTGCTCGCGGTCGGTGACCGATGTGTGTGACCGGCGGGACACCCGAGACGTCCACCGCACCGGCCGCGTCACCGTCCGCCGGTGTGCGCCGAGTGGCCGTGCGTGTGGCCGAGGAGGGCCCGTTGACCGGGGGCGCGGCGGCTCGGTTCCCTGAACTCGGGGACGGGTGGGACGGCCCGACGGGGTCGCCGGTCCATGGGGCGGGGTGTGGGCGGTCGGGGGGTGTCGGGGTGCGGGAAGCGATGCGGTTCGAGGTGTTGGGGCCCCTGCGGGTGTGCCGGGGCGACGAGGAGCTGGACCTCGGTTTCCCCCAGCAGCGTGCCCTGCTCGCCCTGCTGGTGGTGCGGGCGGGCCGCCCGGTGCCCGCGGGCGAGATCGTCGACGTGCTCTGGCCCGGGCGACCGCCGGCCAGCGCGATGAACGTCGTACGGCGGTACGCCGGAGCGCTGCGGCGGCTCCTCGAACCGGATCTGCCGCCCCGCGCACCCGGGCGCCGCGTGCTGCGCCGCGCCGGCGGTTACCTGCTGGAGGCCACCGAGGACGAGGTGGACCTGCTGCGGTTCCGCGCGCTCACCAAGCGCGGCAAGCGGGCGGCGGCCACCGGGCGGTCCGAGGCGGCGCTACGGCACTTCGTGGACGCCCTGGGCGACTGGCACGGCCCGGTGGCGATGGGTATCCCCACGCCGGTCCGCGAGCACACCGAATTCGCCTCGTTGGAACGAGAGTTGGCCCGCACGGCGCGGATGGCCGCCGATGCCGCGCTGCTGTGCGGCGGCTCCGAGCTGGTCCTGCCGCATCTGCGGCGGGCCGTCGAACTCGACCCCCTGGACGAGTCGTCCCAGGCGGGTCTCATCATGGCCCTGGCCGCGTCCGGTCTCCAGGCGGAGGCGCTGACGGCGTACGAGCACGTACGGCGGCTGCTCGCCGGGGAGTTGGGCATCGCCCCCGGCCCGGAGCTGACTGCCGCCCACACCCGGGTGCTCCGCCAGGAGTGGGGGCCACTCCGGCCGACCGCACCAGGACAGACACTCCGGCCGACCGCACCAGGACAGCCGCTCCGGCCGCCCGTTCCCCTCCGCGACGCCCCCGTCGCCGCCCCGCCCTCCGGTGACCGCACACCCACGTCGGACACCGTCCCCGGGGCCGTCCCGGAATCGCCGTCCGTCCCCGTCCGCCCCGCCCAACTGCCGCCCGACCTGACGGCCTTCGTCGGCCGACGGGCGGAACTCGACACGCTGCTGCGGGTCACCGACTCGGCCGCCGCCGGGGCGCCCACGACCGTCCTGGTCAGTGGGATGCCCGGCATCGGCAAGACCACCCTCGCGGTGCACTGGGCGCACCGGGTCTCCCACCGGTTCCCGGACGGTCAACTCCACGTGGCGCTACGGGGGTTCGACAGGACGCGGCCCCCGCTGGAGCCCGCGGTGGCGCTGCGCGGGATGCTCGCCGCGCTCGGGGTGCCCGTCGCGCGGATGCCGGACGGGCCGGACTCGCTGGCCGGGCTCTACCGCAGCACGCTGGTCGGGCGGCGGGTGCTCGTGCTGCTCGACGACGCTGCGGACACCGAGCAGGTACGGCCGCTGCTGCCCGCCTGCCCGGGCAGCCTCACCCTGGTCACCAGCCGTCTCGCCCTGTCCGGACTGACCGCGTCGGGCGCCCGTCCGCTGCCCCTGGACCTGCCGTCGGCGGCGGACGCGCGTGCCGCCCTCGCACGCCGCGTGGGCCGGGGACGGGTGGCCGCCGAACCGGGGGCCGCCGCCGAGATCGTCGCGCGGTGCGGACGGCTGCCGTTGGCGCTGGCCGTGGTCGCCGCCCGCGCCGTCGGCCGTCCGGACTTCCCGCTCTCGGCGATCGCCGCCGAACTCCGGCACCCGGGGGACCGGCTCGACGCCTTCGCCGGCACGGGAGGGGCGCCCGGCATCCGCGGCGCCTTCGACTCCTCCTACCGCCGGCTGCCCCCGGAGAACGCCCGACTGTTCCGGCTGCTGTCGCTGCGCCCCGGCCCTGACCTCACCCCCGGCACCGCCGCCGCGCTGGCCGGCCTCCCGCCCCGCCGCACCCGGCTGCTGCTCGACGAACTCGCCGACGCCCACCTCGTCACGGAACACGCGCCCGGCCGCTACGTCCAGCACGACCTGCTGCGTCTCTTCGCCGCCGAGCTGACCGAGAGGTACGACTCCCCCACGGAACGCCGCGCCGCCCTCCACCGCCTCGGCCCCCACATGTCGCAGGGCGACCGTCCCTGAGGGGCTTTCCCATGATCCCCGGCGGGCGCACGACGCCGGGGATTACGGGACAGCCCTTGGTCACCAGCCAGGTGACCAGCCGTCGGCGACCGGCCACCGGTCACTCGGCACCGGTTGGCGGCACCCTCGGCAAGCCCCCTGCGGGCGCCGTCACTTCGCCGTCACTTTTTTTGCACCTCCTCCTTCCTACGCTCCGGGGGCAGTGACCGACGGTGTGTTCGAGCGGCCCGGGAGGCAGCCACAGATGATCTCCGACACCAGCGCTCTCGGGGCCCCGGCCCTGCGTATCGCCGTCCTCGACGAGGCGCCGGCCCGGCTGCCGGGTCAGGAACCGCCCCGCGCGGAGCCCTACAGGCTGACCGCGCGGACCGGTGGCGAGTATCTGTTCGTGGGGGTGTGCGGGACCGGCGCCCGCCCCGCCAAGCGCCTGCCGGACCTCGCCCTGGGGCCCGGCGACATCTGCTTCTACGACGCCGACGATCCGCCGTCACTGGAGTTCCCGGACCGCTTCCGGCTGAAGGTGTTCCTCCTACCGCGCGAGGCGATGGGGCTGGAGGAGCGCGATGTGCGGCGGGTTACGGCGGCACCGGTGGCCCGCGCCTCCCGGCTGGGTTCGCTGCTGTCGCCGTTCCTGTCCGAGCTGGCCGACTCGGCGGTCTCCGCCCGGCCGCTGGTCACCGAGATGCTCACCCGGAACGCGGTGAACCTGCTGGCCACCCTGGCCACGGAGCAGTTGGGCCGGGAGGCGGGCGGGCGGCCCGGCGGGCGGTCGCCGCTGGTGACACGGATCCTGCGGTTCATCGACGAGCATCTGGCCGACGCGGATCTGTCACCCGAGATGATCGCCGGGGCGCATCACATCTCGGTGCGCTATCTGCACAAGCTGTTCCAGGACGAGGGCACGACGGTGGGCCGGTGGATCCAGCGCCGCCGGCTGGAGGAGTGCCGGCGCGAACTGGAGCTCGGGGTCCGCGGGCGCCGCACGATCGCCTCGGTGGCGGGCCGTTGGGGCTTTCTCAGCGCCACGCACTTCAGCCGGGTGTTCCGGGCGGCGTACGGGATGTCCCCGAGCGAGTGGCGGGACGGCACAGGCCGGGGCGGGCGGGCCCTCTCCCGGTAGCGGCCCCTCTCCCGGTAGCGGCGGTGGGCGGCGGCCCAGGGTCGGGAACCACCGCCTGCGGGCACGGCCGTCAGGACGGCGGGCGGGTCCACCCGGCGTCGGAGGCCGCCAGGCGGAGGGCGGCGGCGCAGGTCGGCACGAGCAGGAGCAGGATCACGCCCAGGGTGGGGGTGAGTCCGGTGCACCGCAGCAGCAGGGCTCCGGCGAGGGCGCCGAGGAACATCGCGAGGACGGACAGGATCCGCCGCCCGGGCCGGGGCGCCACCCCTCCGGCGGAGGTGGAGTCGGCCGCCAGTCCCGTCAGGGTGAGGGTCAGCACGGTCGTGGTGAGGTCGGGGACGGCGAGGCGCCGTACGACCGCGTTCTGAAGCCCCATCGCGAGCCCGAGCAGCACGATCAGGGTGTAGCGCGGCGGGCCGCCGGCCCGGTCACCGTCGGAGAGGGCGGATGCGAGGACGGACGCGGCGGCGAGGACCGTCTGCGCCGCCACGGCGACGGCCGTCACCCTCCCGCGGTGGGCCGCGAACCGGGCGGCGACCTGGCCCCCGGCCAGCGCGCCGACGAGGAACGCGGCCATGGCGACGACGGACGCGAGCGCGGACAGCCCCTCGGCGCCCGCCAGGGCGAACCCCAGGAAGACCACGTTGCCGGTCATGTTGGCGACGAAGACATGGCCGAGCGCCAGATAGCTGACCGCGTCGACCACGCCGGTCACCACCGTGAGGGCCAGCAGGAGCGGCGGCAGCGGCCCGTGCCGGTCCCCCCGCGGCGGGACGAGCGTGCGGGCCGCGTCGGTCAACAGCTCACGCACGGCCCCGCACCCCCTCCGGCTCCGCCGAGGGGACCGGGCGGTGCAGCGCCGCCCGGGTGGCGAGCCCGGCGGCCGGGCCGAGCAGGACCGCGGCAACGGAGACCCACAGCGGCCACGGGCCGAGCCCGAGCAGGTGGTCGGCCGCCCAGCGGCCGGGGCCGGTGAGCGCCGACACGGCGCCCATGAGCACGAGGACGAGCGGGTACTCGTACCCGTCGTTCTGCACCCACAGCCCGTTGCGCCACTTGACGGTGCTCGCGACCGTCATGACCCCCATCACGGTCGTCGCCGCCAGGGGGGTGAGCAGTCCGGCCGCCAGGAACAGACCGGCGCCGAGCTGGCCGCCGCCCGCGGCGAGCGCGGTGAGCCGGCCGCCGCGGAAGCCGTCGCGGCGGAACTCCTCGGCTCCGCCGGCCAGCCCGCTCCCGCCCAGCAGGAAACTGACCTTCTGCACCCCGTGGCCGGCGATGAGGAGCCCGACCACCAGACGCAGGAGCAACAGTCCGGTGTCCATCACGTTCCCGCCCGTTCCCGACGTCCCTCGTGCTTCTCAGCCGGCCGCGTGGGCGCCGATGACGGCCTGCGCGTAGACGATGCCGAGGCCGTACGCGCCGGCGTGCTCCTTCACGACCTCCGTGGTGGGCCCGTACGTCTCCTCGCGTGCCCAGTCCCGCTGGAGCTCCAGCAGCACCTGCACCCAGGTCACGGGTACGGCGCCGGCCTGGATCATGCGCTGGACGGCGTGCTCGTGGGCCTGCGGGCTGACCCCGCCCGAGGCGTCGGTGACGACGTAGACCTCGTAGCCCTGGGCGAGCGCGGACAGCGCGGGCAGGACGACGCACACCTCGGTCCACAGACCGGCGATGACGAGCTTCTTGCGGCCGGTGGCCTTGACCGCCTCGACGAAGGCGACGTCCTCCCAGGCGTTCATCGTCGTACGGTCGACGATCTTGTGGTCGGGGAAGACGTCGGCGAGCTGCGGCAGGAGGGGACCCGAGAAGGACTCGGCGGCCACCGTGCTCAGTACCACAGGTACGTCGAAGACCCTGGCCGCCTTGGCCAGACCGACGGTCGCGTTGATGATCGCGGTGCGGTCGCCGCTGCCGGTGCCGAAGAACATCTGCGGCTGGTGGTCCACGAAGAGGACCGCGCAGTTGTCGGGCGTGAGGAGGTCCGGGCCGGGAGCCGCGGTGACCTCGTCGATGTCGACCATGGGGGGTGCCTTTCTGTCAGAGGGAGAAACAGGGGTCGAGAGCCGGGCCGTCGCCGGTCCCGGGCGCGAGTCCTCGCGCGGCGCGCCACTGCCGGTGCAGTGCGGACTCGGCGGCGGCCTCGCCCAGCAGTTCGGCCTGGCGGGCGCCCGACCGGCCGGTGCCGCCGGTGGCCTGGTAGCCACCGTGGTGGGCCACCGGGCTCCAGGCGGGGCTGACCGGCGGGAGTTCCTCGTCGAGGCCCTCGTACTCGGCGGCGGCGTGCACGATCCGCCCGCCGACGACGGTCAGGACGGACTCGATGTGCGCGATGTCCTTCTCGGGCACGGTGAAGTAGTCCTCGGTCAGCAGCGCGAGGTCGCCGAAGTACCCGGTGCGCAGCACCCCCTTGAGGTGCTCCTCACCGGTGAGCGCGGCGCCCGCCGTCGTGAACATCGCGAGCGCGGTGGCGCGGTCGACCCGGTTGGCGGGCGGGCGCAGGGCCAGGTCGCCGACGGTGCGGCCGCTGACCAGCCAGTGCAGGGCGACCCACGGGTTGTAGGTGGACACCCGGGTGGCGTCGGTGCCGGCGCCGACGGTGAGGCCGCGATCCAGCATGGCGCGGACCGGCGGGGCGGTCGCGGCGGCCTCGGGGCCGTAGCGGCGCAGGAACGCCTCACCCTGGAAGGACAGCCGGTTCTGCACGGACAGGGCTCCGCCGAGGGCGGCGATCCGGTCCAGGCTGCGGCCGGAGACGGTCTCCGCGTGGTCGAACAACCATCTGTTTCCGGCGGGGAAGAGCCCTTCGGCGGCGAGTTTCTCGAACACGGCGAGATCCCGTCGAATGGTCTCGTCATAGGTGGCGTGGAGCCTGAATCCCCAGCCGTTCTCCATCAGGAGACGTACGGCCTGCTCGAATTCCGTCTCGTAGTCCGCGGTGAGTTCCGGGCGCGGCTGGGTGAAGTTCTCGAAATCGGCGGCGGCCCAGGTGAGATTCTCGCCGGCCCCGTTGAGGCGGAGCCAGGCGTCGCCGTCCTCGGGGCGGACCGTCTCGGTCCAGCGGGCCAGATCGGCCGTTTCCTGGCCGGGGGTCTGCGGAAAGAGGTGATAGGCGATACGCAGGGACAGTTGTCCGGCCTCGGCGAGTTCTACGACGGTCCGGTAGTCGTCGGGGAAGTTCTGGAATCCGCCGGCGGCGTCGATGGCGGAGGTGAGTCCGAACCGGTTGAGTTCCTTGAGGAAGTGCCGGGTGGAGGTCTTCCTGTCCTCATCCTCCAGGGCAGGTGCCCTGGCGAGCGTCGAGTAGAGGATCAGGGCGCTGGGCGCGGCGAGCAGCATGCCCGTGGGCGCGCCGTCCCGGCCGCGGACGATCTGGCCGCCCCTGGGGTCGGGAGTGTCGCGGGTGTATCCGGCGGCCTTCAGCGCCGCGCGGTTGAGGATCGCCGACTGGTACAGGTGCAGGACGAACACCGGGGTGTCGGGCGCGGCATCGTTCAGTTCGGCGACGGTGGGCAGCCTGCGCTCGGCGAACTGCTCGGCCGACCAGCCGCCCACCACCCGTACCCACTGGCCCTTGGGGGTGCGGGCCGCCTGTTCGCGCAGCATGGCGAGGCCCTGGCGCAGGGTGGGGACGCCGTCCCAGCGCAGCTCCAGGACATAGCTGAGGCCGCCCCGGATGACATGCAGATGGGAGTCGTTGAGGCCGGGGACGGCGCGGCGACCGAGGGCGTCGACGACCCGGGTCCCCGGGCCGATGTGGGGCGCCACGTCGCGGTCGTCGCCGACGGCCGTGACGACCCCGGCGCGCACGGCGAGCGCCTCGGCCACCGGGCGGCTCCGGTCTCCGGTGTGGATCCTCGCGTTGCGGACGACGAGGTCCGCCGCGTCGTCGACGGCACGGGGCACCAGCCCACCGACCGGCATCGTGGACAACGGGTTCGACCTCCTGGGGAAATGGGGCGGGAGCGCATGAACGGCGTCCGCTCTCAAGCTATTTCGCCCCACCGCCCCCAGGTGACCCGGCAGTGCACGGAATTCGTACTCACAGCGCACTGTCCGTTGCCCGCTTCCCCTTCCCGTGCGCTGTGGGATAGGTCCCGGTGCGCTCATGGGCAATTCCCGCCCCATTCCCGGTCCTAGCGTGCAGGGCGACGTACCCGCACCACGCGCACAACACCATCGGGAGACATGCATGTCCGACACCGTCGAACCGGTACGGCCGGTCCTGGAACCGGCGGCCGCCGCCTTCGCCGAGGCGACGGCCAATCGCCCCTTCCTCTTCGAACTGCCGCCCGCGGAGGGCCGCAAGGCGGTCGACGAGGTGCAGTCCGGCGAGATCGAGAAGCCGGAGATCGACGAGGAGTGGATCACCGTCTCGGGCGGCCCGACGGGCAGCGTCAGGGCACGGATCGTGAAGCCCGCCGGCGCCGGGGGCACCCTGCCGGTGATCCTCTACATCCACGGCGCCGGCTGGGTGTTCGGCAACGCCCACACCCACGACCGCCTGGTCCGCGAACTGGCCGTCGGCGCGGGCGCCGCCGTGGTCTTCCCGGAGTACGACCTCTCCCCCGAGGCCCGCTACCCCGTCGCCATCGAGCAGAACTACGCCGTCGCCAAGTGGGTCGTGGAACAGGGCGCGTCGAAGGACCTGGACGGCACCCGGCTGGCCGTGGCCGGTGACTCGGTCGGCGGCAACATGACCGCCGCCCTGACCCTGATGGCCAAGGAGCGCGGGGATGTGCCCCTGGTCCAGCAGGTCCTCTTCTACCCGGTGACCGACGCGAACTTCGACACCGGCTCCTACCGCCGGTTCGCCGAGGGCTACTTCCTGCGCCGCGACGGCATGCGGTGGTTCTGGGACCAGTACACGACCGACGAGGCCGAGCGCGCCCGGATCACCGCGTCCCCGCTGCGCGCCACCACCGAGCAGCTGGCCGGGCTCCCTCCGGCGCTGGTCATCACCGGTGAGGCCGACGTCCTGCGTGACGAGGGCGAGGCGTACGCGGCCAAGCTCCGCGAGGCCGGCGTCCCGGTCACCGCCGTCCGTTTCCAGGGCATCATCCACGACTTCGTGATGCTCAACGCGCTGCGCGGCACCCATGCCGCCGAGGCCGCGATCACGCTGGCCACCGGCACCCTGCGCACCGCGCTGCACGCCGGCTGACCGACCCGCACCCAGAGAGAGGACCCTCATGTCCACCACACCCACCGCCCTCCTCGTGCACGGGGCCTTCGCCGACGCGTCCAGTTGGGCCGGCGTCGTCGAGGACCTCCAGAGCCACGACATCCCCGTCGTCGCCGTACCGAACCCGCTGCGGGGTCTGGCCTCCGACGCCGCGTACATCGCCTCCGCGGCCGCCCAGATCGACGGCCCCGTCGTCCTCGTCGGCCACTCCTACGGCGGCGCGCTCATCACCGTGGCGGGCGCGGCCGAGAACGTCGTCGGCCTGGTCTACGTGGCGGCGTACATCCCGGAGGAGGGCGAGAGCCTCGGCGAGTTGCAGGGGCGCTTCCCGCTGGCCCCGCTCGTCGCCAACCTGGTCGAGCGGACCTACCCCGTCGAGGGCGGGGAGCCCGGCGTCGAGGTCACCATCGCGCCGGACGCCTTCCCCGGCATCTTCGCCGCGGACGTCCCCGCCGAGGCGACCCGGATCCTCGCGGTGTCGCAGCGTCCGCTGGCGACCGCCGCGTTCACCGAGATCCCGCCGGTCGCCGCCTGGAAGACCCGGCCGTCCTGGGCCGTGGTCGCGGCGGCCGACGAGGCGATCAACCCCGAGGTCCAGCGCTTCGCGGCGAAGCGCGCGGGCTCCACCGTCACCGAACTGGAGGGGGCCTCCCACGCGGTGGCGGTCTCCCGCCCGAAGGACGTGGCGGCGGTCATCCGCGACGCGGTACACCTCACCAGCTGAACGACGTGTGCCCCGCACCCCTGTCAGGGGCGCGGGGCACACGTGCCACCGGGCTCAGGCCGTCACTCGTCCTCGGGCGCCAGCCGCAGCGAGATGCTGTTGATGCAGTACCGCTGATCCGTGGGGGTGGGATACCCCTCCCCCTCGAACACGTGCCCGAGGTGCGATCCGCATCGGGCGCAGCGGACCTCGGTCCGCACCATCCCGTACGAGCGGTCCTCGATCAGTTCCACCGCGTCGCTGTCCTTCGGGTCGTAGAAGGACGGCCATCCGCAGTGCGACGCGAACTTGGTGTCGGAGGTGAACAGCTCCGCGCCGCAGGCCCGGCACGAGTACACCCCCTTCGTCTTCGTGTCGGTGTACTCCCCGGTGAACGCCGGCTCCGTACCGGCCTGACGCAGCACCGCGTACTCCGCCGGGGTCAGCTCCGCGCGCCACTGCTCGTCCGGCTTGTCGACGTCGTACGGCATGAGTCTCAGCCCCTCACTGCGAAAGACGGTCCAGGATCCTCGGGCCCAGGTCGGTCACGTCACCCGCGCCCATGGTGAGAACGAGATCACCGGGCTTCGCCATTCCCGCGATCACCGCGGGCGCCTGCGCCTTGTCGTGGACGGCCGTGACCTCCGCGCCCGCCGCCCGCGCCGCGGCGATGATCAGCTCGCTGGTGACGCCCGGGATCGGGTCCTCACGGGCCGGGTAGATGTCGAGCACGACGGACGCGTCCGCGAGGGCGAGCGACTGCCCCATCTCGGTGCCCAGCTCCTGCGTCCGGGAGAACAGATGGGGCTGGAAGAGGACGAGGATGCGCGCGTCGCCGGCGGCGGCCCGCATCGCCTCCAGGTCCGCCGTCATCTCCGTCGGGTGGTGCGCGTAGGAGTCGATGACCTGCACCCCGGCTGCCTCGCCCTTCAGCTGCAACCGCCGCTTCACGCCGGTGTACGCCGCCAGCGCGGGCGCCAGCCCGTCCGCCGGGACACCCAGCGCTACGCCCGCGGCCAGGGCGGCGACCGCGTTGTGCGCGTAGTGCCGTCCGGGCACCGACACCGTGAAGGTGAGCTCCTGCCCGTCCAGCAGGACGGTGACCTCGCTCTTGAGTCCCTGGGGCACGACGGCGAGGACACGGACGTCGGCGTCCTCGCTCTCGCCGTACGTGACGACACGGACGCCCTCGACCCGGCGGGTCAGCTCCCGCGCGCCCTCGTGGTCCGCCGAGATCACCAGCGTGCCGCCCGGCACGATACGGCCGGCGAACGTCTCGAAGGACTCGTAGATCTCGTCCATGGACGCGTAGTTGGCGTGGTGGTCCAGCTCCACGTTGAGGACGATCGCGACCTCGGGGGCGTACTTGTGGAAGCTGCGGTCGCTTTCGTCCGCCTCGGCCACGAAGATGTCGCCGTCGCCGTGCAGGGCGTTGGAGCCGGGCGCGTCGAGGTCGCCGCCGATGGCGTACGACGGGTTCAGGCCCAGCTCGGTCAGCGACACGGCGAGCATGGAGGTGGTGGTGGTCTTGCCATGGGTGCCGGCCACCGCGATCGGGCGCAGCCCGTCCATCAGCCGGGCGAGCGCGTCCGACCGGTGGACGACCGGGATGCCCAGCTCGGCCGCGCGGGCCAGCTCCGGGTTGTCCGCGCGGATCGCCGAGGACACGACCACGCACGTCGCGTCGTCGGCGAGGTGCTCAGCCGCGTGGCCGATGTGCACGGTCGCGCCCAGCGCCCGCAGCGCCTGCGCCGTCTCCGACTCCTTGGCGTCGCTCCCCGCCACCTTGGCGCCGCGCTGGGCCAGGATCTTCGCGATCCCCGACATCCCGGCCCCGCCGATCCCGATGAAGTGCGGTCGGTCCATGGCGGTAGGAAGGCCGGGTGCCATGTGTGTTCTCCCAGTACTGGTACGGCAAAGGTCCAGGGCAACCCTATGCCCATACGCCCCCGCGAACGCCAGGGACCACCGGACACGCCCCTACGCCCGGCTGTGGGAGAACAGCTTCAGCACCGGCACCCCCACCTTGTGCCGCGCCCGGGACGCCCAGTCGCGGTGGAAGAACTCCTCCACGTAGTGCGGGTCGGTCAGTACCAGCACCTCATCGGCCTCGACCTCCTCCACCAGGGACTTCAGCGCGTCCAGCGGGTGGTCCTCGATCAGCCGCCCCTGCGCCTCGCTCCCCGCCCCCCGCAGCGCCTGCAGGGACACCTCCAGAGCCCGTTCCCCCTCGTCGAGGGCCTGTTCCCCCTCCGGGGTCTCCCCCTCGCGTGCCGCCTCGTCCAGCTCGCCGAGGGCGAGGTCGTCGATGGCCCGCAGCAACCGGTCGGCCTGGTTGCCCCGCGGCTGGAGCAGCACGTGGAAAGAGGCCGGCTCGTCGCCGTGGAGGGTCGTGACGAACTCCACGTCCGCGGACGTCAGAGCCTTCTCAATCATCAAAACGCTCGTGAACGACACCACAGGCGCCCTTCTTCCGGGAGGACCTGGCGGCCCTCGCTCCTCAGGGATCTAGTGTGCCCGGCGAGAACTAAACGGAACGGGTGGTTCCGCCCGCTCTCACGTACGACGGTAACGACCGAACAGGAACCCGGCCTCTTCCAGCAACGACACCAGCTCGAACCGCTTGGGCACCGCCACCGAGGGGCCGCCGGCGATCCGCTGGGCGTCCCCCGCGGTGAGCATCGGCGACACGGTGAGGCACAGCTCGTCGAGGACGCCGGCCGCGATCAGCTGCCCGAGGACGCGCGGTCCGCCCTCGGTGAGCAGCCGGGTCAGCCCCAGGTCGGCGAGGGCCCGGACGGCGCGCGCGGGGTCGACGCCCATGCCGTCCCCGGCGATCACCACCCGTACGCCCGCCTTCTCGGCGGCGGCCACCCGGTCGGGCGGGGCGGCGGCCCCGGTCAGCAGGAGGGTGGGGGTGAGCGGCGAGGTGAACAGGGGGAGCGAGAAGTCGAGGTCCAGTCCGGCGCTGACCACCGCGACGGCCGGGGCCGGGGTCTGTCCGGCCGCCCGCCGGGCCTCGGCGAACGCCTCGCGCGCGCGTGCCGGACGGTAGCCCTCCAGGCGTACCGTTTCGGCGCCGACGATCACCACGTCCGCGAGCCCCCGCAAAGTGCCGAAGATCCGCATGTCGGCGTCGCTGGAGATCGGCTGCGAACGCCCGCCGTGCTGGGCGGCCCCGTCCAGCGTCGAGACCATGTTGGCCCGCAGCCACGGCTCGGGGCCGGCCGGCCCCGGCGCGGGATAGGCGTACGCCGCCGCCAGCTCCTCCAGGCTCCACTCCCGGTCGACGGAGCCGCCGCCCGGCGCCCGGCCTGCGGCCGCCGCCGCGCTCTCACCGGCCTCGTCCGGGGTCGGGGCCGCTGTCTCTTCGGTCACAGGGAACAGGCGTCGCATGTCGTGCAGTGTGGCACGGCCTTTAGACTCGGTAACCGTGTCGTCGTCCTCCGCCGCCGTGTCCGCCCCCGGCCCCATAGCCGATACGGCTCCGCTGTCCCTGTGCGCCCGCGAGCCCCATGTCCCCGCCGACCGGCTCGTCGCCGAGATGGTGCCGCCGCCGCGCTTCGACTCGGTGCGCTTCGACACGTACATCCCCGACCCGAACCAGCCCAGCCAGACCGAGGCCGTCCAGGTCCTCAGCGGCTTCGCGGCCGGTCTCGGCGGCGCCCACGCGACCGGCGCCGGCAAGCGGGGCCTCTTCGGCCTCGGCAGGGCGAAGGCCCCGAAGGCCCCCTCGGGCCCGCGCGGTGTCTACCTGGACGGCGGCTACGGCGTCGGCAAGACCCATCTGCTGGCCTCCCTGTGGCACGCGACCCCGGCCGAACCCGCGCTCAAGGCGTTCGGCACGTTCGTGGAGCTGACCAACCTGGTCGGCGCGCTCGGCTTCCAGAAGACGGTCCAGACCCTCTCCGGGCACCGCCTGCTGTGCATCGACGAGTTCGAACTGGACGATCCGGGCGACACCGTCCTCGTGTCGACCCTGCTCGGCAAGCTGGTGGACGCGGGCGTCGCCCTGGCCGCCACGTCGAACACCCTTCCGGGCAAGCTCGGTGAGGGCCGGTTCGCGGCGGCCGACTTCCTCCGGGAGATCCAGGGCCTGTCCGCCCACTTCCGCGCCCTGCGCATCGACGGCGAGGACTACCGCCACCGCGGTCTGCCCGAGGCGCCGCCTCCGTTCTCCGACGAGCAGGTCACGAAGACGGCGTACGCCACCGAGGGCGCCTCGCTCGACGACTTCCCGCATCTGCTGGAGCACCTCGCGCGTGTGCACCCCAGCCGGTACGGCGCTCTCACGGACGGCCTGACGGCGGTGTGCCTGACAGACGTTCAGCCCGTCCCGGACCAGTCGACCGCCCTGCGGCTCGTGGTGCTGGCCGACCGGCTGTACGACCGCGAGGTCCCCGTGCTCGCCTCGGGGCAGCCCTTCGACCGGCTGTTCAGCGAGGAGATGCTGAAGGGCGGCTACCGGAAGAAGTACTTCCGAGCCATCTCCCGGCTCACCGCCCTCGCCCGCGACGCGGGACGACTCGCCGGGCACTGAGCCCCAGCAGCACGCCCCCACCCCTCACCGGGAGGAACTCCCCCAGGTCAAGGGGCTTTTCCGGCCATCCTGCCCACGCTTTTCAGGCTCTCTTCAGCTCGAAACGTTAAGTTAACCCTGCAAACAACTTTGCAGGGTTAACGTGTTTCTTGACCAGCGGTTGACCATTGGTTGACCAAGTCGTACAACTGCTGGCGCACGGGAGACATGACGAACTGGCAGTGGGGAGGCTCATGTTGCGAGGTACGACGCCCCGGACCGTCATCACGGCCCTAGCCGCCGTCCTGCTCGCCCTGCAGTTCTTCACTCCCACCGCTTCCTTCGCATCCGCGCACACATTCGGTCACGTCAAGGCCAAAACCGTGCCCGGAAAGGCCCTCAAGGCCGAACCCGTACGTGACCCGGCCGTCACCCACCGCGCGTGCGGTCACCCCGAGGACCCGACCGGTCCCTTCCGCACCCGTGACCGGCACCGCGCCACCGCCCACGCCGCTCCCGGAGCGCCCATACGCCCGCTGTCGGGGGAGAACCCGACGGCCGCCGGCGAACCCGGACAGCCCTCGGCCCGGCACCACCGACAGTCGAGATCCCGCACGGCCCACACCCCGGCCGCCCTCCAGGTCTTCCGCTGCTGAGTGCACGGAGCCCGCTTCCCCCCACATCTGTCGTGCAAGCCCGACGCGCCGCCGTGGCGCGCCAGGAGGAGTCACCACATCATGCAGCCCCTCATCGACAACGCCCGTACCTTCGGACAGCGCCCTGAGGAGTTCGCCAGGCTGGCCGAGGGCCAGTCCCCCGAGGTCCTGTTCATCACCTGCTCCGACTCGCGGGTCGTCCCGGCCCTGATCACGGGCGCCCGCCCCGGCGAGCTCTTCGAACTGCGGACCGCCGGCAACATCGTCCCCCCGTACACGTCGGACCGCCCCAGCGGTGAGACGGCCACCATCGAGTACGCCGTGGAGGTGCTCGGCGTCAGCGACATCGTGGTCTGCGGCCACTCGCACTGCGGCGCCGTCGGCGCGCTGGTGCGCGGGGACGACCTCGACGCCGTCCCCGCCGTACGCGACTGGCTCACCCACGCCACCCCGCGCCCCGAGGGCGCGGTCGAGGACCCCACCGTCGCCGACGGCGTGCAGAACCACGTCCTGAGCCAGCTGCTGCGGCTGCGCTCCTACCCTTGCGTGGAAAAGCGCCTCGCCGACGGCCGGCTGCGGCTGCGCGGCTGGTACTACGAGGTCCACACCGGAGCCGTGCGCGAACACCGCGCGGACACCGACACGTTCGAGACGCTGTGAGCGGCGGGCCGGTGTCTTCGATGAACTCCTCGACCTCCCCCACCTCCAAGTTCCCCTACATACGCCAGGACTTCGGTGCCTCGCTGGTCGTCTTCCTGGTCGCCCTGCCGCTGTGCGTGGGCGTGGCCGTCGCCTCCGGGGTGCCGGCCGAGCTCGGCCTGATCACCGGCATCGTGGGCGGCATCGTCGCCGGTCTGATGCCCGGCAGCAGTCTGCAGGTCTCCGGCCCGGCGGCCGGCCTGACCGTGCTGGTCTTCGAGGCGGTGCGCCAGTTCGGCCTCCCCGCGCTCGGCGTGATCGTGCTCGCCGCCGGCCTGCTCCAGCTCGCCATGGGCGCGCTGAAGCTGGGCCGCTGGTTCCGCGCGATATCCGTGTCCGTGGTCGAGGGCATGCTGGCCGGTATCGGTCTCGTGATCATCGCCGGCCAGCTGTACGCGGCGGCGGGTCTCAAGGCCCCGGCCTCCGGCCTCGACAAGATCACGGGCCTGCCCGGGGCCTTCGTCGAGGCCGTGGGCAGCACCACCGCCCTCGCCTCCCTCGCGCTCGGCGCGGGCACCATCGCCGTGATGGTGCTGTGGCAGCGGCTGCCCAAGAAGGTCCAGGTCGTGCCCGGCGCGCTGGCGGCGGTCGTCCTCGCCACCGTCGTGACCCTGGCCTTCGGCCTGCCGGTCGCCAAGGTCGAGGTGAAGGGTCTGCTGGACTCCGTCCAGCCGCCCGGACTCGACGCCTTCGGCGGGCTGGCCGATGTGGCGCTGATCGGCACGATCCTCGCCTTCACGCTCATCGCCTCCGCCGAGAGCCTGTTCAGCGCGGCGGCGGTGGACCGGCTGCACGACGGGCCACGCACCGAGTACGACAAGGAGCTGATGGCCCAGGGCGCCGGCAACACGGTGTGCGGTCTGCTGGGCGCGCTGCCGATGACCGCGGTCATCGTGCGCAGCTCCGCCAATGTGCACGCCGGTGCCAGGACCAAGGCGTCCCGGGTCCTGCACGGCGTCTGGCTGCTGCTCTTCGCCGCGCTGCTGCCGGGGGCCCTCGCGCTGATCCCGCTGCCGGCCCTGGCCGGCATCCTCGTCCACGCGGGCTGGAAACTGATCCCGTTCCGCGCGGTGGTCTCGCTGTGGCGGGGCCACCGGGGCGAGGCGCTGATCCTGGTGACGACGGCCGTGTCGATCGTCGCGGTGAACATGTTCGAGGGCGTCCTGATCGGTCTGGCCCTCGCGGTCGTCAAGACGGCGTGGGAGGCCTCGCACATCAAGCTGGAGGTCATCGACAAGGGCGCCGGCCCCGTCCAGGCCTACCTGTCCGGCAACGCCACCTTCCTGCGCCTGCCGAAGATCCTCGACAGCCTGGAGTCGCTGCCCCAGGACCGCCCCGTCGAGCTCCACCTCTCCGGTCTGCACCACCTCGACCACGCCTGCCGCACCGCCCTGGAGAACTGGGCGGAACGGCACAGCGCGACCGGCACCGAACCGGTGAGGATGACGGGCCCGGAGCCGCAGAAGGTCGCCTCGGCGGCGCCCTGACCCTCCGGTCCCACCAGGCGGGCGGCGGTCCTCGCAGGCCGTCCCCGTCCCGGGGCCCCGGTCCCCGCGACCGGGGCGCCACCCGTGTCCGGCCCCCGGCGAACGACAGTCGCCCAAGCCCTCACCCGAAGGCATATCGTGGTATTCGCGTGGATATGCGCCGACTTCAGATGGACGACGGCTGAGCGGGGCCGGGGGGCGGTCGTCACGGTCGACTCGAAGGGGCGGTCGTCATGGGCGAAGCACTCATCGCGGCAGCCGCGGCCCTCGCGGCCGGCGCTGCCGTCTACGTCGCGGCGGCGGCCCGCGTCATCAAGCAGTACGAACGCGGCGTCGTCTTCCGCCTCGGCCGTCTCCTCGGCACCCCCAGGCCGCCCGGGTTCACCATGGTCGTCCCCGGCATCGACCGCATCCGCAAGGTGAACATGCAGATCGTGACGATGCCCGTGCCGGCCCAGGAGGGCATCACCCGCGACAACGTGACGGTCCGCGTGGACGCGGTCGTGTACTTCAAGGTCGTCGACCCGGCCGGCGCGGTCGTCCGGGTCGAGGACTACCGCTTCGCCGTCTCCCAGATGGCGCAGACCTCCCTGCGCTCGATCATCGGCAAGAGCGACCTCGACGATCTGCTGTCCAACCGCGAGAAGCTCAACCAGGGCCTGGAGCTGATGATCGACAGCCCCGCCGTGGAGTGGGGCGTCACCATCGACCGCGTCGAGATCAAGGACGTCTCCCTCCCCGACACGATGAAGCGGTCGATGGCCCGCCAGGCCGAGGCCGACCGGGAACGCCGGGCCCGCATCATCAACGCGGACGCCGAGCTGCAGGCGTCGAAGAAGCTGGCGGAAGCGGCCCACCAGATGGCCGAGGCGCCCTCCGCCCTCCAGCTGCGCCTGCTCCAGACGGTGATGGCGGTGGCCGCGGAGAAGAACTCGACCCTGGTCCTCCCCATCCCGGTGGAGCTCCTGCGCTTCCTGGAGCGCGGCCACCCCGAACAGGAGGGTCCCGAGGCCCGGCGCCCATCGGAGTCAGCCGCCCCTGCCCAGAGCCCACCAGAATCGGCCACCCCCACGGAACTCCAGGGGCCACCAGGATCAGCAACCCCTGCCGAACTCCAGGGCCCGCCCGGGTCCACCGCCGCTCTCCCGCCCCACCGGACCCCGGACACCCCACCGGTCGCCCCCGATCTCCCACCCGTCACACCCGACAACCCCACGCCGCCAGGGTGATACGTGCGGAACACCTTCTACGCGCGTGGTTCACGCAGCCGTACCCCCGTGATACACACAGGCGGGTCACATCCTGTCCGCCAACAGGAAGGTTGTCCCGTGTCAGTGACTCGACGTCAGGCCCTGGCCCGTACCGGTGCGCTGGGAGCAGGCATCGCGTTCTCCGGAGCCCTGTCCGAACTCTTCGCGGGCACTGCGGCCGCGCAGAGCGACCTCGGCCACACCGGCTACGGCCCGCTGATTCCCGACCCGAACGGCCTGCTCGACCTGCCGAAAGGTTTCCGCTATCGGGTGCTCTCCCGCGAGGGCGACCCGCTCCGTTCCGGCGAGGGCCTCGTCCCCAGCAACCACGACGGCATGTCCGCCTTCGCCGGCAGACACGGCCGCGTCCATCTGGTCCGCAACCACGAGAACCGCCACACCGGCCGTATCCCGGTCCCCACCATCGAGGGTCTCACCTACGACCCGGCCGGCAAGGGCGGCTGTACGGCCCTGACGCTGGACGCCCGCGGCAACGTCCTCGCCGAACGCGTCGCCATCGCCGGCACCGCCGTCAACTGCGCGGGGGGTCCGACCCCGTGGGGCACCTGGCTGACCTGCGAGGAGACCGAGAACAAGGCCGGCACCAACGGCTACACCAAGGACCACGGCTTCATCTTCGAGGTCGACCCGGCCGACCCGCACCGCTCCGGCGCCGTGCCGCTCACCGCGATGGGCCGTTTCCAGCACGAGGCGATCGCGGTCGACCCGGGGCGCGGCGTCGTCTACGAGACGGAGGACGCCTTCGAGCGGCCCTTCGGCCTGTTCTACCGCTTCCTCCCCGACCGGCCGAAGGGCGGCCCGGGTTCCCTGCGCGCGGGCGGCCGTCTGCAGGCGATGCGGGTGCCCGGCGTCCCCGACCTGTCCTCCATCCAGGAGACGGGCGCCTGCTTCGAGAAGATCGAATGGGTGGACGTCCCGGACCCCC
Organism: Streptomyces sp. NPDC030814; assembly: GCF_055572155.1. Classification (NCBI taxonomy): domain Bacteria; kingdom Bacillati; phylum Actinomycetota; class Actinomycetes; order Kitasatosporales; family Streptomycetaceae; genus Streptomyces; species Streptomyces sp. NPDC030814. The sequence goes on along the minus strand of NZ_JBVIDX010000001.1, from coordinate 306,567 downwards.
TGGCCACCACGACGGCCATCCGCCACCAGGACTTCGGCCCCCAGGGCATCACCCACGCCCAGAAGCTGGAGGGCTGCTACTGGGGCGGCCGCTGCGTCTACTTCGTCTCGTCCTTCGCCCGCAGCGCGGACGGCTCCGCCGCCGACCACTACGGCCAGATCTGGCGCTACGACCCCGACCACCGCACCCTCACCCTGGTGATCGTCTTCGGCCCTGACACCGACATCCAGCTCCCCGGCGAGTCCCCCGACAACATCTGCCTCGCCCCGAGCGGCGGCCTCATGGTCTGCGAGGACGGCAACGGCGCCCAGCACGTCTACGGCGTCACCCGCCGCGGCGAGGTCTATGCCATGGCCCGCAACGCCCAGAACATCGGCACGCCCACGGAACCCGAGTGGGGCGAGTTCGCGGGCGTCACGTTCTCCCCCGACGGCCGCACGATGTACGTCAACTGCTACACACCGGGAACGACCTTCGCGGTGACGGGGCCGTGGCGCCGTACGTGACGTGACAGGCCGCTGCGACGGACGGAAGAGAGGGCGGACACCCGCGGGCGTCCGCCCTCTCTCGCATGGCCACGACAGTCCTCTCCCGCGGCCGACCCGACGCACAGCGACAGCGTGCGTCCCTCCGCTCATGGTTCCGCCCCGGTCGGCCGGGCGGGTGACTTCGGGGCGGATTCCGGGTGGATGAGCAGGTGATCGGACGAGTCGGGAGGGTCGGCCGTTTACGTTCATGGCGTGATCGTTCCTGTGCGAGGTGTCAGGGTGCTCTGTGCGGTCGGGGCGCTCGGGGTCGCCCTGACCGCCTGTGGGGGGCTGCGGCCGTCGTCCCGAGTGGTCACCGCCACGGCCACGGGGGCGGCTCATCACGCGGTCGTGGCGTCCCGGCCGCCCACGCTCGCTCCGGGGCCGGCCGGCTTGGCGCCCGTGTTCGAGCACGGGCCGCGCAGCCGGGGCGACAGGACGGTCGCGCTCACCTTCGACGCGGACATGACCGCGGAGCAAGGGGCCCGGGCCGCCGCGGGCGAGCGGTTCGACAATCCGCGGCTCATCGCGACGCTACGGCGGCTGAAGGTACCGGCGACCGTGTTCATGACGGGGCGGTGGGCCGAGGAGTACCCGATCCAGGCCCGGTCGATCGGCCGGGACCCCCTCTTCGAAGTGGCGAACCACTCGTACGGTCACCACGCCTTCACCGCCGACTGCCACGGCCTGCCCTCCCTCGAGGCGGGCCGCGTCGCGGCGGACGTCGAGCGGGCCTACACCGCCTTCCGCGAAGCGGGGGTGATGAACCCGATGCCGTACTTCCGGTTCCCGGGCGGGTGCTACGACCGCCGCGCCCTGCGGGAACTCAGCTCGTCCGGGGTGACGGCCGTGCAGTGGGACGTGGCGGGCGGGGACGCCGAGGCCACGGATCCGGCGGCGGTCGCACGGCGCGTGCTGGACCGTGTCCGGCCCGGGTCCGTCGTCGTGATGCACTGCGTGAGGAGTGCCGCGCCCGTCACGGAGCGGGCGGTGCGGATGATCGTGCCCGCGCTGCGGGAGCGGGGTTTCCGGCTCGTGCGGGTGTCGGAGCTGGTCGCGGCGACGGCCGCCACCACGCCGTGAGTCCTCCGCACGGCGGCTGCCCAGGGCTTTCCCCTCCGCCCCTGCGCCCTCCGTCGTCCTACGCTGGACATATGAGCGACTACTGCGGCACCGAGACGACGACCGCGGGTCCGGCTTCGACTCCCGCGCCCAGGTCGGCCACCGGGACGGCGGGGCAGACCCCTGTCGCCGCCGGTCCGCCCTTCGCCGCCTGCGTCCTGTGCCAGGAACCGACCGAGTATCCCGAGTCGTACAAGGGGATCACCCTGTGCCCCGTGTGCGAGTGGCGGGAGGCCGAGCGCACGGCTTGCTCGGGCTGAGGGGCGCCCGCCCCTCCCGCTCACGGCGTGCGCCGTGTCGTCAACGCGCACGCCACCGCCGTCGCTGCCGCCGCGCACAGGGCCGCCGCGAGGACCGGCAGGGCGGGGACCGGGATCGCGCCGCGTCGGGAGCCGTCCACCAGAGCCGTGATCGCCGCTCGCGCCGGGGACCCCGCGACCACCAGGGACAGGAGCGCGGCGAGGAGCAGGGCGGGTACGGCTCGGCCCGGTGAGCGGAGCAGGGGCCAGTTCGTGAGGGCGCCGACGGCCGTGCCGAGGAGAGCGCAGGCGAGGATCGCGAGGAGACCGGCGGCGCCTGCGGGAAGCGGTTCGACGCGTGTGTCGTGAGACGTGCTGGTGGGGGCGCTGATGATCGTGACGATCACCGTGGCCGCCGTGCCGAGGAGACCGGCCGCCGCGAGCGCGACCAGGACGCAGGCCAGGTGCGCGCGCCCGGGCCCGACCGCCGCGCCCGTACAACTGCGGGCGGCAGGGGGCTCGTTGGTCACGCAGATCCGCACCAGCCAGGCGGCGACGGGCAGGAGCGCGGCCGCCGTGTAGCCGAGCGAGTCGAGCACCGGTTGTCCGCTCTGCACGCCGACGGCCAGGAACGCCGCGTACAGGATGACCGGCGGCAGCCAGCGCTGGGAGCGGAGGAGGAGCGCGGCCTGGTAACGGACAAGCGCGGTCATCAGGAACTCTCCACTTCCAGCTCGCCCCGTACGTCGTCCGCGTCCGGCGCTGTCTCCCGGCCGGCGCCCACCTCCGGTCGCCGCGTCCCCGCCGGTTCGTCCGCGTGCCCCACGCCGATCACGTGCCAGGGCGGCCGCGCCCCCAGCAACGCCCGCAACAGCGCGTCCGACCGGGGCCCGGGAACGGTGAACCGGTGTGCGCCCGACACGGTTTCCTCGACGGAGACCGTCAACTTCAGTACCTCCTGCGGCACTTGGACACCGACACGCCCGCGCGCCTCGATGAGTACGCAAGGGCCGGCAGCGACCTCCGCCCCGGCTCCCCGCCCCGTACGGAGTTCCAGGGCGCCCCCGGCCACCGCGTACGTCGCGTCCGGCACTCCCGCCAGGCGCCGCGGGTCGTGGTCGACGAACACCACGGCGGACCCGGCGGTCGTGTGCTCCACGACCACGCGCTCCAACTCGTCGCGGGCATCGGCGTCGAGGCCGGTCCACGCCTCGTCCAGAACGAGCAGCTCCGGGTCCGCGAGGAGGGCCTGGGCGACCGCGACCTTCTGGCTGCTGCCCTTGGAGAGCTGGGCCATCGGCGTACGGGCGTACTCGGCGGCACCGAAGCGCTCCAGCCACTCGTCGGCGGCGCGAGCGGCGGCCGGGCGGTCCAGGCCGTGCACGGCACCGAGGTGGGTGAGGTACTCGGCGGCCGTGAACGGCATCGCCGCCGGGAAGCGCTCCGGGACGTAGGCCGTACGCGGGCGTCCCGTGATCCGGCCCTCGGTGGGGGTGTCGATCCCGGCGAGCACGCGGAGCAGCGTCGACTTGCCGGTGCCGTTCGCGCCCTGCACCCGGATCAGTGTGCCCCGGGTGACCGTCAGATCGACGCCGCGCAGGACCCACTGGCCACGGAACCCGTAACGGCGCCCGACGCCCTCCAGGCTCAGCAGGGGGCCCGCACCCTCCGGGCTCAGCGGTGACTCACGTTCCATGCGGACCATCCTCATACATGCCTCCGAGCTCATGGGAGGAAGGGCCGGTCTGCGATCCGGCCGAAGAGAAGCGGTAGTTGACCGAGGCGGCGTCGGCGAGCAGGGGCCGTGCCGTAAGGGGACGGGTGACTGCACGAGCGGCCACGGACGCCCCGCACGTCTCGGTGCGCGAGCCTCAGCCGGCGTGCCCCGATCCGCCTGCTCCGATGCGGGCGGCCGGCGCTGCGCAGCCGCTGGCAGACTGGGGACGTGACCACCAGTGACCCGTCCTCCACCCCTGACCCGGCTTCCGTCCCGGCTCCGGCCCCCGCCTCGCCCCCGGCCCCGGCGTCCGTCCCCGCCGGGGGCCTGAGCACGGACCCGGCAGCCCCTCAGTCGTACGCCCCGGCGCAGGACAGCCCCTTCCGGCACGAGCGGACCGCTCGTGACGAGGCACCGCAGTTCGTGCTGCCGCTGGTCGTGCGGATCGAGCGGGCCGAGCCCCCGGCGCGCACGGACGCGCTGGAGACGGCGGCGCGCGCCGTGCTGGTCATGCTGAGCGACGAGCGGTCGGCCGGCGAGGGAGAGTGGGCCGAGGCGATGCGTAGCTGGCAGGACGCCCGTATCCGCAAGGTGGTGCGGCGGGCGCGCGGCGCGGAGTGGCGGCGGGCGGAGGCGCTGCCCGGGATCACGGTGACGGGCAAGGCGGCCGAGGTGCGCGTCTTCCCGCCCGTCCCGCTGGACGGCTGGCCCAAGGAGCTGGCCCGTCTGCAGGTGTCCGGCACGGACCTCGACGACCCGGAGCCGCCGGTCGACGCCGGTCCCGCCGCCCCGGTGCTGTGGCTGAACCCCGAGGTCCAGATGTCGGCGGGCAAGGCCATGGCTCAGGCGGGGCACGGCGCACAACTCGCCTGGTGGGACCTCTCCGAGGAGGACCGCACCGCCTGGCGTGACGCCGGGTTCCCCTTCGCCGTCCGCACCGCGGACCCCGCCCGATGGCACGCCCTGACCACCTCCGGCCTCCCCCTCGTCCGTGACGCGGGCTTCACGGAGATCGCACCGGGCTCCTGCACGGTGGTCGCGGACCACCCGGCCCTGCGCGGCTGACCCCCGCATACCGGACGCCCCGGACGACCAGCCGGAGCCCTTCCCCGCCCTCCGGCCGACCGGCCGGCGTTCCCCGCACCGACCGATCAGCCCCCGTCCTCGGACAGACATCCGAAGAAGCGGCCGGAGGTGCTTTTCGGTGACTGTGCGGCGTCGTTGAACAGCCTGACGATCGCGTACGTATCTCCCGGCACTGGCCAAGCAACTGCCCCAACGACCAGTTGGCATTACCCGGGAGGCTCATTTTGCGGCGTATCAATGGCTCGGTCATCGCCAGCCTGGCGCTCGTCGTCACCGTCGGAGCGCTTGCGTTCCCCGTCTGGTCCTACGCCGACCGCTCGGGCACTGCTCAGGCCAACATGGCGGCCGGCACGGTCAACACCCAGTGGGGGCCGCTGACGGCCGCCGACCGTGACCTGATCATCAGGGTGCGGCTGGCGGGGCTGTGGGAGCTGCCGGCCGCCGAGCAGGCGATGCAGCGGTCGAAGAGCCCGGCCGTCAAGGAGGCCGCGGACCATCTGATCGTGGGTCACAAGGACCTCGACCAGCGGGTGCGGGCCGTGGCGGAGCAGCTGAACGTCGAACTGCCGAACCAGCCGAACGCCCAGCAGCAGGGCTTCCTCCAGCAGATGTCCAACGCCACCGACGACCAGTACGACCGCGTCTGGGCGAATCTGCTGCGCTCGGCCCACGGCAAGATCTTCCCGGCCATCGGCACGGTGCGGAACATGACCGAGAACACGCTGGTGCGCCAGCTGGCCTCGGACACCAACCAGACCGTGCTCGACCACATCACGATGCTGGAGAAGACCGGCCAGGTCGACTTCGACGCCATCGCCAACGGCACGATCTGACGCCCGCGGTACGTACGTGGCCGTCGGCCCGCCGCCCGAGCGGCGGGGTCCGGACGGCCCGCACCCCCATTCCACGCCCAGCAACACTTCAGTCCCCAACGACCAGTTGGTTTCCTCCGGGAGGCACCTTTGCGACGCTCCAAGGGCTCTGTCCTCGTCGCCGTGGCGATCGTCGGCACAGTCAGTGCGGTCGCCTACCCCGTGTTCTACTCGTACCCCAACCGCAACGCGGCCGCCGCCGCGGCCGTGCCCACCGGTGACACGGTGACCACGCAGTGGGGTCCGCTCACCCCCACCGACCGCGACCTCATCATCCGGGTGCGGCTCGCCGGCCTGTGGGAGCTGCCGGCCGGCCAGCAGGCCCTGGAGCGCAGCGGCAGCAAGTCCGTCAGGGAGGCCGCGGACCACCTGATCAAGGGTCACACCGACCTGGACAAGCGGTCCCGGATCATCGCGGCGAAGCTGGGCGTCGAGCTGCCGAACCAGCCCAACGCCCAGCAGCAGGGCTGGCTGGACGAGATGACCGCCGCCAAGACCGAGGCCGAGTACAACAAGACCTGGGCGAACCTGCTGCGGGCCGCGCACGGCAAGATCTTCCCGGCCATCGCCGCCGTGCGGAACCAGACCCGCAACACCCTGGTCCGCCAGCTGGCCTCCGACGCCAACCAGACCGTGCTAGACCACATCACGATCCTGGAGGCGACCGGGGAGATCGACTTCGCCCAGATCGCCGACAACTCGGTCAGCGGCACGGCGAGCCCGACCGGCCCGCCGCCGCCGGTGCCGGGGCAGATCGTGCAGCCCGCGCCCGCCGCGGAGCCGTCGACCAACCCCGATGTGCGGTCGAAGCCGTCGCCGACCACGCCCGGCCTCGTCCCCACCGGCCGCCCCGACCCGGAGGAGCTGAACAAGGACCAGGGCGAACCGCAGGTCCAGTAGCCGCCGAAAGCTCAAATGTTGCTCTGAAGGTCCCCTTCTCGGGGTTCGGCTCCGGGCGGCGGGGCCATGACTCCGTCACGCCGGAACACAGGTCCGCCGTAAGGAGACGCACACAGGGTCTGGGTGCAGCCGTGACCGAGGAGGGGACGATGGAGCGGATCAGGCAGCTGGGTACGGGGATCGGATGGCGTCCGGAGATCGCGGACGCCGTCGAGCGCATGGCCGGGTCGGCCGGCGGCGTCGACTGGGTCGAGGTCGTCGCCGAGAACGTCTGCCCCGGCCACATCCCCGAGTCGCTGCTGCGGCTGCGCGAGCGGGGCGTCACGGTCGTGCCGCACGGCGTCTCGCTCGGCCTCGGCGGCGCCGACCGCCCCGACGAGCAGCGGCTGCGCAACCTCGCGGAGCGCGCGGAGGCCCTCGGGGCGCCTCTCGTCACCGAGCACATCGCGTTCGTGCGCGCGGGGGGCACCCTCACCGCGTCGCCGCAGCTGGAGGCCGGGCATCTGCTGCCGGTGCCGCGCACCCGCGACGCGCTGGACGTGCTGTGCGAAAACGTGCGCGTCGCCCAGGACGCGCTGCCCGTGCCGCTGGCCCTGGAGAACATCGCGGCCCTGATCAACTGGCCGGGCGAGGAGATGACGGAGGGGCAGTTCCTGTACGACCTCGTCGACCGCACCGGGGTCCGGCTCCTCATCGACGTGGCGAACCTCCACACCAACCACGTCAACCGGGGCGAGGACCCGGCGAAGGCGCTGGACGAACTGCCGGTCGAGGCCATCGCGTACGTCCATGTGGCGGGTGGTTTCGAGCGGGACGGCGTCTGGCACGACAGCCACGCCCACCCCGTCCCCCGGCAGGTCCTCGACGTCCTCGCCGACCTCGCCTCCCGCGTCACCCCGCCCGGCGTCCTCCTGGAGCGCGACGAGAACTTCCCCGAGCCGGCCGAGCTGGAGCGGGAGCTGGGTGCGATCCGGGGCGTGCTGAGGACCGCCAGGGCGCAGGGCGAAACCGCTGCGCCGCGCGGGTCGACCACGCCGGCCGCGACGACGGCTCCGGCCACGACGATCGAACCGGCCACGACGATCGAACCGGCCGCGTCCGCCGAAGAGGCGCCGGGTGCCGATGGCGAGCCCGAGGCCCGGCAGCGGCTCGGGCTCGCCCAGGCCGCGCTGTTGTCGGCACTGGTCGCGGGGACACCGGTGCCCGAGGGGTTCGACCGGGTCCGGCTGAGCGTGCAGGCCCGGGCGCTCGCGGCCAAGCGGGCGGACGTCGTGGGCAAGGTGGCACCGGAGCTGCCGGAGATCCTGGGCACGTCGTACCGGCCGGCGTTCCTGGCCTACGCGCAGGGCCACCCGATGACCGACGGCTACCGGCGCGACGCGCTGTCCTTCGCCGAGCATGTGCTGCTCGGCGACCGTGTCGAGGACGCGGGCACCCGGCGTGCGCTGCGTGAGTGGTGGCTGGAGCGCTCCGGCCCGGCGCCTCTCTCCCGGCGTCCGACCGCGCGGCTGGCCCGCGCGACCCGCAGGGTGCTGCTGCGCCGCTGAGCGCCGGGCGCGCCCCGTCCCGCCCGCCCGTGGGCGCGGCGGCTTCCCGCGCGCCCGAGATGTGCTGCGATTAACAAACCCGTGCCCACACACGGGTTTCACGCCCTGTTCACTCCGCTTTCACCTGACCTGTCCACCGCTCCGGACACCCCATCCGGAGCGATTTGTACCATCCGCAACCCTTCCTCCTCGTACGGAAGTTGGCGTAGACCGGGCAGTAACATGCCGGATCGAAGGCCAACCCGCACCCGAAGCGCACTAGCGTGCGGTGCCGCAAGCAGGAGGCACCATGCGATCCGACAAACGCAGCAGAGGACTGCTCAATGGGACAGGACTCATCGTCGCCGGACTCACGGCGACGCTCCTGGCACTGATCTTCCCGATCTGGTCGTACACGGACCGCTCGGGCACCGGCGTCGACACACTGAACGCGTCCACGGTGACGACGCAGTACGGTGCGCTGTCCGCGCTGGACCGGGAGTTCATCACGAAGGTCAGACTGGCGGGCCTGTGGGAACTCCCCGCCGGACAGCAGGCCCAGGCGAAGGGCACCACCAAGGCCGTCCGGACGGCCGGCGAGCACCTCGTCGAGGGGCACACCTTCCTCGACGCCCGGGTCCGCAATGTCGCCGCCCGGCTCGGGCTGGCCCTGCCCAACCAGCCGAACGACCAGCAGAAGGCCTGGCTCGGCACGCTCGACGCGGCACAGGGCGACCAGTACGACCGGGAGTTCGCGAACATCCTGCGGACGGCCCACGGCAAGGTGTTCTCCGTCGTCGCCCAGGTCCGCGCCACCACCCGCAACTCGCTGGTCCGCGATCTCGCCGACGACGCCAACACCACCGTCCTCGACCACATCAAGGTCCTGGAGGCCACCGGGCTCGTCGACTACGACGCGATCGCGCGGGACGCGGCCTCCGCGAGCGCCCCGCCCCTCACCAACTCCCCCGCCCCGCCTGGCCCCCTGGACGACCCCGGCTCACCCATCCCGGTGACCCCTTCCCCGACGACGTCACCCTCGCAGCGCTACTCCCTCCCACCGGCGGCGACGGGGCCGCGCGCGGACGGCGACGGCTGAGGACTGAGCCGCCGCGATACGGCGACACCGGCGGCCGGTGCTTTACATTCACCCCTCCCGAACGAAACATCCCTTTTATTGCTATTTGCACAGCGGAGGGATACGCGATGCGGGCTGCCGTGCTCTACGGGACGGTCGGGGCGGTGTTGCTGAGCGGTGTCGCCGCCGCGCCGGCGGGGGGCGAGACGACCGGGGTCCTGGGGGTGAGCGTCGCGGCCAGGCGGGCGGCGGAGGAGGGCATCCGGTTCGGAAGGTGTCCGGCGAAGGAGGGGCTGCCGGACGGGATGCGGTGCGGGACGGTCAAGGTGCCGCTCGACTATGCCCGGCCCTACGGCAAGCAGATCTCCCTCACGGTCAGCCGGGTCGCGGCCAAGGGCAAGGTCCGCCGCCAGGGGGCGCTCGTGTTCAACCCCGGCGGGCCCGGCGGCTCCGGCATGTACTTCCCGCTCATGGGATTCCTGCCGCAGTGGAAGCGGATCGCGGCCGCGTACGACCTCGTCGGGTACGCCCCGCGCGGCGTCGGGCGGTCGGCGCCGCTGTCCTGCCAGGACCCGAAGCGACTGCACCAGGGCCCCTCCCCCGAGCCGACGCCTCCCGCGGCGGCGTACAAGGAGCAGCGGATCGCGCGGGCGAAGGCATACGCGCGCCAGTGCGCGCAGCGGGCCGGGTACGCGCTGCGGCACTACCACTCGCTCAACAACGCCCGCGACCTCGACGTGCTGCGCGCTGCGCTGGGCGAGCCCCGGCTGACCTTCATGGGGGTGTCGTACGGCAGCTACTTCGGGGCGCTGTACGCGACGCTGTTCCCCTCACGGGTACGCCGCATGGTCTTCGACTCGGCGCTGAACCCGGCCCCCGAGCGGATCTGGTACCGCGACACCCTCGACCAGTCGGCGGCGTTCGAGGCGCGCTGGGCGGACCTGAGGAGGTGGATCGCCAAGCACCACAAGGTGTACCGGCTGGGGAACACCCCGGAGAAGGTGCTGCACAGCTACGAGCGGGCGGCGGCGCGTCTGGCCGCCCGGCCGGCCGGCGGCAAGGTGGGACCGGGGCAGTTGCAGAGCACGTTCCTGCAGGCCGCCCACTACGACGACTACTGGCCGCAACGCGCGCTCGCCCTCTCCGCCTATCTGCGGGGGGACGCGAAGCCACTGATCCAGCTGGCCGGGCCGTACCCGGAGGCGGCCGTCGAGGAGGAGAACGCGAAGGCGGTGCACACGGCCGTCACGTGCAACGACGCGTCCTGGCCGACGGACTTCCGCGTCTGGGACCGCGACAACACCAGGCTCGCCCGGACGGCGCCCTTCCAGACCTGGGGCAACGTGTGGACGAACCTGCCGTGCGCGTACTGGCCGGGGCCTCGGCAGCGTCCCCTGGACGTGCGCACGGGGCCCGGTGAGCTGCCTCCGACGCTGATTCTCGCGGCCGAGCTGGACGCGGCCGCCCCGTACGAGGGGGCGATCGCATTGCATCGGCGGCTCTGGGGATCGGCCCTGGTGACCGAGCGGGACGCCGGGAGCCATGGCGTCACGGGCGGGCCCAACACGTGCGTCCACGCGCACCTGGAGGCGTACCTGCTGAGGGGCCGGGTGCCCGTGGGACGGGCGGCCTGTGCGGGGCGGGCGGACCCGAAGCCCGGCTCCGCGCGATCCGCGACCGCCCTGTCGGCCGGCCGGCCGGCCGAGGCGGGTCCGGCCGTGCGGTTCCCCGCGCCCCTCGCGGGGCGCGGGGAGCCCGGCTAGGGGCTGTTGTGAAAGTCCTGTGCGGTGCCCGCGGTGTCCGGTGCGCCGAGGGTGCGTGCCAGGCGCCGCGGGTGCTGTGCGGGACTTTCACAACAGCCCCTGGGGGCTTTCCCGAAATCCCAGGCGGGCGCCGCGGACTACGGGACCGCCCTTAGGGGTCCTCAGGCCAGGCCCTCGACCAGTTCCGCGACCGACTTCCGGCGGCCGGTGTAGAACGGGATCTCCTCCCGGACGTGCATCCGGGCCTCGGAGGCCCGCAGGTGGCGCATGAGGTCGACGATGCGGTACAGCTCGTTGGCCTCGAACGCCAGGATCCACTCGTAGTCGCCCAGCGAGAACGAGGCGACCGTGTTGGCGCGGACGTCGGGGAAGCCGCGGGCCATCTTGCCGTGGTCGGCGAGCATCCGGCGACGGTCCTCGTCGGGCAGCAGGTACCAGTCGTAGGAGCGCACGAAGGGGTAGACGCTGATGTAGTCGCGGGGCGTCTCGTCGGCGAGGAACGCCGGGATGTGCGAGCGGTTGAACTCGGCGGGGCGGTGCAGCGCCATGTTCGACCACACCGGTGTGAGCGCGCGGCCCAGCCGGGTGCGGCGGAAGAGGTTGTACGCCTCCTGGAGCTGGTCGCTGGTCTCGGCGTGCCACCAGATCATGAGGTCGGCGTCGGCGCGCAGGCCCGACACGTCGTACGTGCCCCGCACGGTCACGTCCTTCGCGGCGAGCTGGTCGAACAGCTCCTGGACCTCGTCGGCGTAACCGGTGCGGTCCTCCGGGAGCACGTCCTTCAGCTTGAAGACGGACCACAGCGTGTAGCGGATGACCTCGTTGAGGTCCTTGGCCAGCTTGCCCTTGTTCGGGACACGGCCGGGCTCGGTGGTGGGGGCGTCGTCGCTCATGGAACTCATTCTCCCGCTCCGCCGTGCAGGCTCTGCACCGGGTTGGCCGTGAGGTGCTGCACAGCGCGCAGGTCACCGTGGATCTGGTCGACGGCGGCGACCGCGCTCGCGATGCAGGCGGGGATGCCGACGCCGTCGTACGCCGCCCCGCAGACGGCGAGGCCGGGCAGCTTGCCGAGGTGCTCACGGACGCGGGCCACACGCGCGTGGTGGCCGACCGGGTACTGGGGCAGGCCGTCGTCCCAGCGGGTGACGCGGGTCTCGACGGGGGTGGCGGTCAGGCCGGTGGCCTCACGCAGGTCGTGGCGGGAGACGTCGACGAGATGGGTGTCGTCGTGCTCCAGGATCTCCGTCTCGCCGTAGCGGCCGACGGAGGTGCGCAGGACGAGCAGGCCGGGGTTCTGGTCGGCGATCCAGCCCCACTTCTGGGAGGCGAAGGTGGACGCCTTGATGGTGCGCCCGTCGACCGGCGGCACCAGGAAACCGCTGCCCTCGGGGAGGCTGACGTCGGCGCGGCGGTAGGCGAGCGTGACGAGGGCCATGGACGCGTACTCGACCCCGGCGAGTTCGGCGGCGGCCCCGGGGGCCTCGGCGCGCAGCAGGTCGGCGGCGACCGGGGCGGGGACGGCGACGACGACGGCGTCGGCATGCAGCACCCGGTCCCCGGCGGTGACGCGCCAGCCTCCGGTGGCCTCGCGGCGCAGCTCGGTGACGGGGGTGCGGGTGAGGACCTCGGCGCCGCGTGCCCGCACCGACTCGGCCACCGCGAGCGGCAGTCGGCCCACTCCGCCCTCGATGCCCATGAAGACGGGGCCGGTCTGCTGGGCGGCGGCCGCGCGGGCCTGGATCTCCCGGACGCCCTCGGTGAGGGAGGTGTGCGTGCGGGCGACCTGGAAGAGCTGAGGGACGGCCGAGCGCATCGAGATGCGGTACGCGTCGCCCGCGTAGACGCCGCCGAGCAGCGGCTCCACGAGGCGGTCCACGACCTCCCTGCCGAGGCGGGCCGCCACGTACTCCCCCACCGCCACGTCGTCGCCGACCTCCGTGCGGGGCAGGTCGGCGTCGCGCTCGATGCGGGCGAGGCCCTCGTCGGACAGCACTCCCAGGAGGGCGGACGCGGTGCCGGGGACGCCCATGACATGTCCCTTCGGCATGGGCCGCAGAGCACCCCGGGTCCACAGCGAGGCCGTGGCGGTGGCGGGCGGCTGGAGCCGGTCGGCGAGTCCGACCTGCCGCGCGAGGTCGACCGCCTCGGGGCGGCGCGCCAGCAGGGACTCGGCGCCGAGGTCGACCCGCGCGCCCGCGATCTCGCCGGGCAGCAGTTTGCCGCCGACCCGGTCCGAGGCCTCCAGGACGGTGACACCGGCACCCCGGTCCAGCAGGGTGTGCGCGGCGGCCAGCCCCGCGATACCGGCCCCGATGACGACGACATGTCCGGTGTCCGGACGTGATCCGCTCATGCGTCCACCCTCTCAGATGGCGTTGAGGGTGCAGCTAGGGCCGTGTGGCCCCACCGAGTCCTGACCGTGACCGCATCGGGACCGGATCCCGCCAACGTTCCGGCCCGCTCCGGCGTCGAAGGAGCGGCACCGAACAAGCCGGACACGACTCTCGGGGGTAAGCCGCAATGGCCCACACACATGGACGACGGTCCCGACGGCCCGCAGGGGCCCTCGCCGCCCTGTTCCTCGCCGCCGCCCTGGCGCTCACCGGCTGTGGTGCCGGCGACGACGCCTCGGGCGGCGAGGCGGCCTCCGACAGCAAGGCAGACGTGTCGGTCGACCAGGAAGGGGCGCTGAACGGCGACAGGGTCGGCGGCTCGAAGAGGAACCAGTCGGCCGACACGCCGCCGAAGCTCGGGCCCAGCCACATCATCCGCACCGCCACCCTCACCGTGCGGGTGAAGGACGTACCGAAGGCACTGGAGGAGGCCCGGACGGCCACCGAGAACGCGGGCGGGTTCGTGGGCGACGAGTCCACGACCCGCGACGGCGAGGGCCGCGAGCGCACCCGGGTCGTGCTGCGGGTGCCCACCGAGAAGCACGAGGAGGTCCTCACCACGCTGGAGGGCACCGGCAAGCTGGTCGAGCGCAAGGCCAAGGCGGAGGACGTCACCGACCAGGTCGTGGATGTGGAGAGCCGCATCATGACGCAGCGGGCGAGTGTGGCCCGTATCCGCGAGTTGATGGACCGGGCGACCAAGATCAGCGATGTGGTCGCGCTGGAGGGCGAGTTGAGCACCCGTCAGGCGGACCTGGAGTCGCTGCTCGCCCGGCAGAAGTCCCTGAAGGACCGCACCAGCCTCGCCACCATCACGCTGTCGCTGTCTGAGACCGCGGTGAAGAAGGCCGACAAGGACGACGAGGCGGGATTCGTGGATGCGCTGGCGGGCGGCTGGAACGCGTTCGTCGCGGTGTTCCGCTGGCTGGGCATGGCCCTCGCCGCGGTCCTGCCGTTCGCGGCGGCCACGGCCCTCGTCCTGCTGCTGTGGTTCCGCTTCTTCGGCCGTTCGCGGCGCCCCGCCCCGGCCGCCGAGCCGGAAGGCGGCGAGGAGAGCTGAAATGCGGGGCGGTCGTAGCGTGTTCCCATGAACATGAGCCGTACGGAACGTTCGAGGGAACGCCTGGTGGTCGTCGGGGGCGACGCGGCGGGCATGTCCGCCGCGTCGCAGGCGCGCAGGTTGCGAGGGCCCGGCGAGTTGGAGATCGTGGCGTTCGAGCGGGGCCACTTCACCTCGTACTCGGCGTGCGGCATCCCGTACTGGGTCGGCGGCGACGTCCCCGAACGGGACCGGCTCATCGCCCGGTCGCCCGAGGAGCACCGGGCCCGGGACATCGAGCTCCGGATGCGCACGGAGGTCGTGGAGATCGATGTCGAGGACAGGCGCGTGCGCGCGCGTGGGCTCGACACCGGCGAGGAGTACTGGACGTCGTACGACAAGCTCGTGATCGCGACCGGCGCCCGCCCGATCCGCCCCGGCCTGCCCGGCGTCGACGCCCCCGGGGTGCACGGTGTGCAGAACCTGGACGACGGCCAGGCCCTCCTCGACACGCTGGCCGCCGTCGAGGGCCGCCGCGCGGTGGTCGTGGGGGCCGGCTACATCGGCGTGGAGATGGCCGAGGCCCTCATCAACCGGGGGTACGAGGTCACGGTCGTCAACCGCGGCAAGCAGCCGATGACGACGCTGGATCCGGACATGGGCCGCCTGGTGCACCGGGCCATGGAGGGCATGGGCATCACCATGGTCGACGACGCCGAGGTAACCAAGTTCCTCACCGGCGACGACGGCAGGGTCCGCGCGGTCGCCACGGACGACGCCGAGTACCCGGCGGACGTGGTGGTCCTCGGTATCGGGGTGCGCCCCGAGACGGAGCTGGCGAGGGCGGCAGGTCTTCCCCTGGGTGACCGTGGCGGCCTGCTGACCGACCTGTCGATGCGGGTCCGCGGCCACGAGGACATCTGGGCGGGCGGCGACTGCGTGGAGGTACTCGACCTGGTCTCCGGCCGTGAGCGCCACATCCCGCTGGGCACCCACGCCAACAAGCACGGGCAGGTCATCGGCGCGAACGTCGGCGGCGGCTACGCCACCTTCCCCGGCGTCGTCGGCACCGCCGTCAGCAAGGTCTGCGACCTGGAGATCGCCCGCACCGGCCTGCGCGAGAAGGACGCCCACCGCGCGGGCCTCCAGTACGTCGCCGTCACCATCGAGTCCACCAGCCGCGCCGGCTACTACCCGGGTGCCGCCCCCATGACGGTCAAGATGCTCGCCGAACGCCGCACGGGCCGCCTCCTCGGCGTCCAGATCGTCGGCCGGGAGGGCGCGGGCAAGCGCGTCGACATCGCCGCCGTGGCCCTGACGGCAGGCATGACGGTCGAGCAGATGACAGCCCTGGACCTGGGCTACGCCCCGCCTTTCTCC
>NZ_JBVIDX010000001.1:0-290826 GCF_055572155.1 Streptomyces sp. NPDC030814 | reverse complement strand
GCGGTCGGGCGCCTGACCCCTGAGGTCAGACGGCCGACGAGTTCCCGCTGATCCGGTCGATGGCCTGCATCGCCTGGTCGGCTCCCGGCCGCGACCGGCAAGCGCGTCGACATCGCCGCCGTGGCCCTGACGGCAGGCATGACGGTCGAGCAGATGACAGCCCTGGACCTGGGCTACGCCCCGCCTTTCTCCCCGGTCTGGGACCCGATCCTGGTGGCGGCGAGAAAGGCGGTGACGGCGGTGCGGTCGGGCGCCTGACCCCTGAGGTCAGACGGCCGACGAGTTCCCGCTGATCCGGTCGATGGCCTGCATCGCCTGGTCGGCTCCCGGCCGCGACGGCAACGACGACACGGACGCGGACGAGGTCACCGCGGCGGGAGCCGTGGGAGCCGTCGCCGGCTTGGCGTGCGCCGCGGCCGCCCGCACCGACCGCAGCCGGTGGCTCACCGCTTCGTCCAGCGTCACCGGCCGCTGCATCCGCGCGGCCAGCCGCCCGGCCTCCTGGCCGAGCGCCGCGAGGTCTTCCCAGGTGAGCTTCACCACCAGGGACAGTTCCGCCTCACCGTCGGGGGTGGCGTGCATCGAAGGAGTGACTCGGTCGTTCATCGCCTGTTCCTCACGTAGATCCGCGGTTGAGGACACATACGCACCACCGTGCACGAGCGTTCACGGATCCGGCGCCCCCGTGCACCGCCGAGGGGGCAGGCTGGTTCCGGCCCCGTATCGCGGGCACACGGTCCTTGTGGTCATCCCCGTGCATGACGTGAACCCCGTTCGCGGCACACCCGTGGTGACGTACACACTGATCGCCGCGAACGTCTTCGTCTTCATCTTCCTTCCCGGTCTCGCCGGTTCGACGGCCGGGGACAGCGGTCCGGCACAGCTGTGCCACATCCAGGCGTTCGTCGAGCGGTACGCGGCGGTGCCACAGGAGGTGATCCACCATCAGCTACCGAACCTGGTGCCCACCGGCGCCGTCGGCCCCGGCACGGGCGGCTGTCTCATGGGCGCGCCGGGCTACGACAAGTCGCCCGCGCTGTCCGTCCTCACGGCGATGTTCCTGCACGGCGGCTGGCTGCATCTGCTGGGCAACCTGCTGTTCCTGCTGATCTTCGGCACCAACGTCGAGGACCGGCTGGGTCATGTGCGCTTCGCGCTGTTCTATGTGACCTGCGGCTATGCGGCGACGTACGGTTACGCGCTCCTCAACGCCGACTCGGGCGACCCGCTGATCGGCGCGTCCGGGGCGATCGCCGGGGTGCTCGGTGCGTATCTCGCGCTCTTCCCGAGGGCCAGGGTGTGGGTGCTGGTGCCGTTACTGGTGTTCCTGCCACTGCGGTTGCCCGCATGGCTGGTGCTGGGCTCCTGGTTCGTGCTCCAGGCGGTCTACTCGTCCGGCGAGGGCGTCTCCGACACCGGGACGGTGGCCTACGCGGCCCACCTCGTCGGCTTCGCCGCGGGCATGCTGCTCGCCTGGCCGCTGCGCCCGGGCACCCCGCCCCCACCCGAGCCGCGCGGCCTGCTCCGGGGCAGACGGGTACGGCAGGGGTGGTGAGGCGGACGTTCTCCCGGCGTCAGCGGGCCGTCTGCTCGTGGACGTACTCCACGAGCCGGGTCAGCGCGTCGGGGTCGGTGGAGGGCAGGACGCCGTGGCCCAGGTTGAAGACATGGCCCTCCAGACCGGCGGCCGTGTCGAGCACCTCGCGGGTCTTGGTCTTGACGGCCTCGTGGCCGGCGAACAGGACCGTCGGGTCGAGGTTCCCCTGGAGCGCCTTGCCGGGGCCGACACGGCGGGCGGCCTCGTCGAGGGGCACACGCCAGTCGACGCCGACGACGTCCGCGCCCGCCTCGCCCATGAGGCCGAGCAACTCGCCCGTGCCGACGCCGAAGTGGATGCGTGGGACGCCGTACCGCTCGACGGCCCGGAAGACCTTCGCGGAGGCGGGCAGCACCGAGCGGCGGTAGTCCGCGGGGGCCAGCGCGCCGGCCCAGGAGTCGAAGAGCTGGACGGCGGAGGCACCGGCCTCGATCTGCACCTGGAGGAAGGCGGCGGTGATGTCGGCCAGCCGGTCGAGCAGGTCGGCCCAGAGCTCCGGGTCGCCGTACATCATCGCCTTGGCGTTCTCGTAGGTGCGGGAGGGACCGCCCTCGACGAGATAGCTGGCCAGCGTGAAGGGGGCGCCGGCGAAGCCGATGAGCGGGGTCTCCCCCAGCTCGGCGGTGAGCAGCTTGATCGCCTCGGTGACGTACGAGACGTCCTCGGGGGTCAGATCGCGCAGCCGGGCGAGGTCGGCGCGGCTGCGGATCGGGTTCTCCACGACCGGGCCGACGCCGGGCTTGATGTCGAGGTCGATGCCGATGGCCTTGAGCGGGACCACGATGTCGCTGAAGTAGATCGCCGCGTCCACGTTGTGCCGGCGGACCGGCTGGAGGGTGATCTCCGTGACCAGCTCGGGCCGCATGCACGACTCCAGCATCGGGATGCCCTCACGCACCTTCAGGTACTCCGGCAGTGAGCGCCCGGCCTGCCGCATGAACCACACCGGTGTGTGCGGCACGGGCTCGCGCCTGCACGCCTTGAGGAAGGCGGAGTCATACGTGGCGGTCGGCTGGTGGCCCGAGGGGCTGGCGTTGGCACTCACGAGGCAAAGTCTCGCACGCCCGCTTGACAGTGACGGCCGGGGCTGTGGGTGACCCGGGCCGTCGAATGTTTCCGGCCACGGCCGCCTGGGCGCCGCCCGGCCCGCGTTCGCTGAGCGCGATCCGACCGTGACCGAGCGCACGGGTGTCTTGCCCTGCGCCGGGGCTCGGTTCCCCTTAATGTTCCGGCATGGCTGCGGCTCAGGGACGACTGTCGGACGACGCTGGCGGAATGGACGACGCGAAGGAGGGGGAGCGCGATGCGAGCAGGACGGCCCCGGTGCCGTTCCGCTCCGCCGTCGACGCACTGAGGGCCACTCGGCTGCGGCCCGAGATCGAGATCGAGCCGACCCGGCCGCCGCAGCGGCTCGCCCCCTACGCGTACGCCCTGGAGGCCGCGGTCGTCGAGGGCGACGAGGACCTGGCGGACGGCCGTCTCGTCCTGCTGCACGACCCGGCGGGGCACGACGCGTGGCAGGGCTCCTTCCGGCTGGTGACGCTGGTCCGCGCGGAGCTGGAGCCGGAGATGGCCGCGGACCCGTTGCTGCCCGAGGTGTGCTGGTCCTGGCTGACCGGCGCGCTGCAGTCCCGCGGGCTGTCGTACGGCGAGCCGAGCGGGACGGTGACCCGGGCGAGCTCGCACTACTTCGGCGGACTGGCCACACGTCCCGCGGCCTCCCAGATCGAGATCCGGGCGTCCTGGACACCGCGGGAGGGGCTGGGCGGCGTACCGGACACGGCCGCGCACCTCGCGTCCTGGTGCGACCTGCTCGCCCAGATCGCCGGGCTGCCGCCCGCGGTCGATCCGGGTGACGCGGCGGTGGTGACGCTGCCGCAGCGGCGGGGGCCGCAGTCACGCTGAACCCGTCACCGCCCCTTCGTCCGAGGACCGTGCTCCGTGGGAGCACGGTCCTTTTTCATTGCCGCGTCCGCCACGCCGATCGAAACCGTCACTTTGTCGATACGGCCACTTTCGGCCTCGTATCGACCCGAAGCGACACCGTTCGATCTTCGAGTGATCGAAGGGGTGTCCGAATTGCACGGATTGTTACTCACCAAATCGTGATCATTCTCTAAAGGAGCAGAGGTTTGATGCCGAAGACCTCTGTGACCTTGAAAGTACGGTTCGTCCCGGCTTCGACCCCACGAGCCCGACGAGCCGGCCCCTCGTCCCGCACCCAGGAGGCCTGGTGTCCGTTCTCCTCGAGCAGCCCGCAAGCCTGGTCGCCTACCGTCCGAACAAACCGACCGCGATGGTGGTCGTGGCCGATCCGCGCGTCCGGTCGACCGTCACCCGTCACCTGTGGGCCCTCGGGGTCCGCGATGTCATCGAGGCCTCGTCCATCGCCGAGGCCCGTCCCCGCATCGGCAATCCCCGTGACATCTGCGTGGCAGAAGTCCACCTGCCGGACGGCTCCGGCCTGACCCTCCTCTCCGAGACCCGAGCCGCGGGCTGGCCCAACGGCCTCGCGCTCTCCGCCGCCGACGACATCGGCGCCGTCCGCAACGCCCTGGCGGGCGGCGTGAAGGGATACGTCGTCACCGGCACCCGCACCAACATCGGACTGCCCACCCGCCCCGGCGCCGCGCCCCTCGGCTCCGCCGCCCGAATGCACCGCCGCCCCCCGGGTACCCCGAGCCACCCGGGCGGCTACCGCGAGCTGTCGGGCCGCGAGGTCGAGGTGCTGCGCCTGGTCGCGGAGGGCCAGTCGAACAAGGCGATCGGGGTGTCGATGGGCCTGTCCGCGCTCACCGTCAAGAGCCACCTCGCCCGTATCGCCCGCAAGCTCGGCACCGGCGACCGCGCCGGAATGGTCGCGGTGGCCCTGCGCACCGGGATCATCCACTGACGTCGCGTCGGAGCGGCCGGAAAGGGGCCGAGATCGTTCGATGATGTCCGACTTCTTCTGATTCGCCGGAAAGTTTCACTGACACGTGTGACGCATGACTTGTTTACGCCCCTTCATGGCCCGCCGACGGAACGTTCCGTCGGCGGGCCATGTCCATACACAGATACCCTTGACAGGTGACCGACGCCCAAGAGACCGCAGCAGACAGCACCCTGCGAACCACCGGAGGCGCCCCTCCGGACGACGGCGGATCTTCTGATGCGGGGGCGCCGATCCCTCTGCTGGAGCCCCGGGACGGCATTCCGCCCGTGATCGCCGACGAGGCGACGCTGGCCGAGGTGATCGCCGCGTTCGCCGCCGGCTCCGGCCCCGTCGCCGTCGACGCCGAACGCGCGTCCGGATACCGCTACGGCCAGCGCGCCTATCTGGTGCAGCTGCGCCGTGAGGGCGCGGGCACCGCGCTCATCGACCCCGTCGCCTGCCCGGACCTCTCCGGCCTCGGCGAGGCGCTCTCCGACACGGAGTGGGTGCTCCACGCGGCCACCCAGGACCTGCCGTGTCTGCGCGAGATAGACATGGTCCCGAGCCGGCTCTTCGACACCGAGCTGGCCGGCCGGCTCGCCGGGTTCCCCCGGGTCGGCCTCGGCGCGATGGTGGAGAACGTCCTCGGCTACGTCCTGGAGAAGGGCCACTCCGCGGTCGACTGGTCGACCCGCCCGCTCCCCGAGCCGTGGCTGCGCTACGCCGCCCTCGATGTGGAGCTCCTCGTCGACCTGCGGGACGCCCTGGAGAAGGAGCTGGACCGGCAGGGCAAGCTCGAATGGGCACGCCAGGAGTTCGACGCGATCGCGACGGCGCCGCCCCCCGAGCCGCGCAAGGACCCGTGGCGGCGTACGTCCGGGATGCACAAGGTACGGCGCCGTCGGCAGATGGCGGTCGTACGGGAGCTGTGGGAGGCCCGGGACCGTATCGCGCGGCGGCGGGACGTCTCCCCGGGCAAGGTGCTCAGCGACGCGGCGATCGTCGAGGCGGCCCTGGCTCTGCCGGCAGGCGCGCAGGCCCTCGCCGCGCTGAACGGCTTCGGGCACCGCATGGGACGGCGGCAGCTGGAGCAGTGGCAGGCGGCGGTGGACCGGGCGAAGGCGCTGCCCGAGACCGCGCTGCCGGCGCACGGGCAGCCGGTGACGGGGCCGCCGCCGCCGAAGGCGTGGGCCGACAAGGACCCGGCGGCGGCCGCACGGCTGTCCGCGGCACGGGCCGGGGTCAGCGCCCTGGCGGAGCAGCTGAACATGCCGCAGGAGAACCTGATCACGCCGGACACGGTGCGGCGGTTGTGCTGGGAGCCGCCGGTCACCGCCGACGCCGACTCGATCTCCGCCTCGCTGGCGGGGTACGGGGCACGCGCGTGGCAGGTGGAGCTGGTGACACCGGTGCTGGTGGGGGCGCTGTCGACTGTGGGCAAGAGCGCGTAGCCGCGACCGCGGGAGGGGCCGCTTCGGGGGTGCGCTGCGGTGCGTATGCGGGTGCGGGTGCGTGGGGGCTGGTCGCGCAGTTCCCCGCGCCTCCTGTTGGGCTCCCGGGAGCCACGAGGCGCCCTTCCGCCCCATCGCTCCTCTGCTTCGTCGCTCCCTGCTTCACTTCGTCGCCCCCCTCATGAAGCCGTTGTAGATGAACCTCTGCAGGGCCAGGAAGACGATCAGGGTCGGCAGGATGACGAGCACCGCTCCTGCCGAGATCGTTTCCCAGTGGGCGGCGTAGGGGCCCTTGAAGCGGAACAGCGATGTCGAGATCACGCCAAGGTCTTCCGAGGGCATGTAGAGGAAGGGGACGTAGAAGTCGTTGTAGACGGTGATGCCCTTCACGATGACGACAGTGGCGATCGCCGGCTTCAGCAGCGGGAAGATGATCCTCCGGTAGATGGTGAAGGCGTTGGCGCCGTCCAGGCGGGCCGCCTCGTCCAGGGAGATCGGAATCGACCGGACGAACTGCAGGAAGATGTAGATCGAGACGATGTCGGTGCCCATGTAGAGGGCGATCGGGGCCCAGAGGCTGTCGAACATGCCGAAGCTGTCGACGATCTGGAAGGTCGCCACCTGGGTGGTCACCCCGGGCACCAGCGTGGCGACCAGGAAGAGCGCCACGACCAGCTTGCGGAAGCGGAAGGTGAACCGGTCGATGGCGTAGGCGGCCATCGAGCCGATGACCACCGTGCCGGTGACGGCGAAGAACAGGATGAAGGCCGTGTTGCCGAAGGCGGCGAGCATCTCGCCGTCCCGGAACGCCGTCGCGTAGTTCCGGAGGTTGAGGAGATCGTCGGGCAGGCCGAGGGCCCGGCTGCCCTTCGCCATCTCCTGCTCCGACTTGAGCGAGGTCAGGAACACCACGGCGAGCGGCAGCAGGACGACCACCGACGCCACGACCAGGGAGAGATGGGTGAGCGTCCGGGCGACCCGGCGTCGTACGACCGGGGTCGGGTGCGCGAGCGTCATGTGAGGTCCACCTTGTCGTCCGGCACGAGACGGCGCTGCACCCAGGTCACCGCGAGGATGATCAGCAGCAGGACCACGGCGGCGGCCGAGGCGAGGCCGGTCTTGTTGAAGCGGAAGGCCAGGTCGATCGTCTGGATCACGAAGGTCTCGGTGCCGGTGGCGCCGCCGGTCATGATGTACGGGATCTCGAAGACCGAGAGGGACCCGGAGATCGAGAGGATCACGCTCAGGCTCAGCACCGGTTTGATGCCGGGCGCGATGATGTACCGGAACTGGTGCCAGCGGCCCGCCCCGTCGAGCTCGGCGGCCTCGTACAGCTCGCCCGGGATCGACTGGATCGCACCGAGGAAGAGCACGAAGTTCAGGCCCATGTAGCGCCAGACGGAGACACTCGCGAGGGAGATGTTCGCGGAGGTCGAGGTACCGAGCCAGGCCCGGTCGGACTCGTACCCGAAGAGGGCGAGGACCGAGTCGAGGGTGCCGCCGTCCTGGAAGAAGTAGAGGAAGACGAAGCCGATCGCGACGCCGTTGATCAGGTACGGGAAGAACAGCACGCCCTTGAAGAAGTTGCGGAAGCGCACGTTGAAGCTGAGGACCGTCGCGAAGTAGAGGGCGAGGGCGATCTGCACCACCGAGGCGGCCAGGTAGTAGCCGCTGACGAAGAAGACCTGGAACAGCTCGGGACGGGTGAAGATCTCCAGGTAGTTGTCGGCGCCGATGTAGCTCAGCTCGGGGCTGACGCCGTCCCAGTCGGTGAAGCTGTACGCCAGCATGTTGACGACCGGGGCGTACGTGAAGGCGACCAGGAGGGCCAGCGGGGCGGCGAGGAAGAGCCAGGGGGTGAGCCCCCGCCACAGTCGCGCCGTGCGGGGGGCCGACCGGGGCTCCGGGGGCCGTGGCGCGGCCGACGGGGGCCGCGCCACCTTCTCGGTCGTGTGCGTGGGGGGCATCAGGTACCCACGGTCTTCTGCGCCTCGGTCCAGCGCTCGCCCAGGTCGTCGAGGAAGTCGTCGAGGCTGCCGTCCTTGGCGCCGCGGGCGAGGTCGACGAGGTCCTGGCGGTACTCGGGGGCGTAGATGCCGACCTCCGAGGCGTTGTCGATCTCCTTGACCTGGCCGCCCCTGGCGTCGTCGAGCTCGATGAGCTGCACGCCCCGCTCCTCGTACGGCTTGAGCACCTCGGGCAGCGGGGCGTTCTTCAGCGTCGCGATCGACAGGTTGTCCTCGGCGTAGCCCGACTTGTCGGTGAACCAGTCGACCCACGCGCGGGCGGCCGCCTTGTGCTTCGAGTGGATGCTGACGGCCTGGTTGTAGTCGGGGTTGGCGGTCGCGCACGCCTTGCCGTCGACGCGGGCGGGGAACGGCATGAACCCGATGTCGTCGGGGTCGGCCCCGGCCTTCTCGGCCGCCTGCCGGAACTGGATGACCGCCCAGCTGCCGAGCCATGCCGTGGCGATCTCGCCCTTGGCCAGCTTGGGCTTGGACTCCTCCCAGTTGGTGGTCGTCGGATCCTTCTCGATCAGGCCCTGCTTCACGATGTCGTACAACAGGGTGTCGCCGACGCGCAGTTCGCCGTTCTCGCCCCAGGGGTTGGTCTCGGCGAGGGCGGTGGTGGCGCCGGTGTCGCAGCTGACCGAGCCGTTGACGAACGTCCAGTGGGTGAGCGGCCACTGGGCTGCGAAGTTGGTGTAGTACGGGATGGCGTCGGTCTTGGACTTGATGGCCTTGAGCGCGGTGAGGAACTCCTGCGGCGTGGTGGGCCAGTCGGTGACGCCGGCCTTCGCCCAGATCCGCTTGTTGTAGAGGAAGCCCGGGGTCGCGCCCATGGGGCTCTGGCCGTAGACCTTGCCGTCGACCGTGGTGAAGCCGGTGAAGCGGTACTTCTTGCCGAGCTCCTCCTGGGTGCCCAGCGAGGCGAAGAACCTGGGGTAGTCGTTCTTCTTGATGACGCCCGGGATCATGAGGACGTCGCCGTAGTTCTTCGTGTTCATACGGATCTTGACTTCGGCCTCGTAGTCCGTGATCGCGTCGAACTCGACCTTCACCTTCGGGTAGATCTTGTTGAACTCCGCCGCGTACTTCTTCATCGTGCCGTCCTGCACGATGTCGGTGCGATGGGTGAGGACCTTGATGGTTCCGGACACCTTCGACGGATCGTCGGGGGCCTTCGCGTCGGCTGCCTTCGAGCCTCCTCCGCTGCCTGTGCAGCCCGACGCGAGGAGTGCGGCGGCGAGCAGTGTTCCGGTGAGCGTCCTTCGGTGGTTCATGTGCACCAGCTCCGTTCGGGACGGACGAGCACGGGTGGGTTGGCTGGTTCGGCACTCTGGCAGCCGTTCACTGAACCGGTAAAGTCCCAATCTCGCCAAGGGTGCCGAAACTTTTCGTTACGCTGCCGCTTCATCGACTGGACCGGTTTAGGAGGGCGCATGCTTGACGCCACCCCGCTCACCGAGGGCTGGATCCTGCGGCACGAGGGGCGGGAGCTGCCCGCCGCCGTGCCCGGGTGCGTGCACACCGATCTGCTGGCGGCCGGGCTGATCCCTGACCCCTTCCTCGGGCGCAACGAGACCGAGGTCGCGTGGGTGGGGCGCCGCGAGTGGACGTACGAGGTGGATCTTCCGGGAGTGGGGGCGGCCGGCGGGCGGGACCAGACCGACCTGGTCTTCGACGGGCTCGACACCGCCGCCGAGATACGGCTCGACGGGCGGCTGCTGGGCTCGGTGCGGAACATGCACCGGTCGTACCGTTTCGACGTCACCGGGATGAGCGGCCGGCTCTCGGTACGGTTCGCCTCCGCGTACGCCGAGGCGGAGGCGGTGCGCGAACGGCTCGGCGACCGGCCCAACGCGTACCCCGAGCCCTTCCAGTTCATCCGCAAGATGGCGTGCTCGTTCGGCTGGGACTGGGGGCCGACCCTGGTGACGGCGGGAATCTGGCGGCCGGTGCGGCTGGAGCACTGGTCGACGGCCCGGATCGCCCGCGTACGGCCGCTGGTGACGGTCGAGGGGACGACCGGGCTGGTGGAGCTGCGCGTCGACGTGGAGCGGGCGGCCGTGGAGGCGGGGCTGCGGCTCCGGGCGCGCGTGGGGGGTGTCAGCGCGGTCGCGGACGTCGACGGCACCAGCGGCGTCGTCCGGTTGAAGGTGCCGGGGGCCGAGCGGTGGTGGCCGCGCGGGTACGGTGAACAGCCCTTGTACGAGGTGGAGTTGACCTTGCACGGCGACCGGGGCCAAGGGCTCGACGTGTGGCGGCGGCGGGTCGGGTTCCGGACCGTGGAACTCGAACGGGAGGCCGACGAGCACGGCACCGGGTTCACCTTCGTCGTCAACGGCGAGCGGCTGTTCGCGCGGGGGGTGAACTGGATCCCGGACGACGCCTTCCCCTCCCGTGTCACCCGCGACCGCTGTCGCGCACGGCTCACCCAGGCGGCCGACGCGGGCGTCGACCTCGTACGGATCTGGGGCGGCGGGATCTACGAGAGCCATGACTTCTACGACATCTGCGACGAGCTGGGGCTGCTGGTCTGGCAGGACTTCCCCTTCGCGTGCGCGGCCTACCCGGAGGAGCAGCCGCTGCGGGGCGAGGTGGAGGCCGAGGCCCGGGAGAACGTCGTACGGCTGATGCCACATCCCTCGTTGGTGCTGTGGAACGGCAACAACGAGAACCTGTGGGGGTTCAGGGACTGGGGCTGGGAGGAGCGGCTCGCCGGGGAGTCGTGGGGCGAGGGGTACTACCTCGGCGTACTCCCCCGGATCGTCGCGGAGCTGGACCCGACGCGGCCGTACACGGCGGGCAGTCCCTGGTCCGGGTCCTGGGACCGTCATCCGAACGACCCGGCGCACGGCACGCACCACTCCTGGGAGGTGTGGAACAGGGAGGACTACGCGGAGTACCGGGCGACCGTGCCCCGGTTCGTGGCGGAGTTCGGCTGGCAGGCGCCGCCCGCGTACGCGACGCTGCGGCGGGCGCTGGCCGATGCCGGGGAGGAGCTGGCCGCCGACTCGCCGGGGATGCTGCACCACCAGAAGGCGGAGGACGGCAACGGGAAGCTGGAGCGGGGCCTCGCCCGCCATTTCGCCCTGCCGGAGGGGGACTTCGACCGGTGGCACTATCTGACACAGCTCAACCAGGCGCGCGCCGTCGCCGCCGGCATCGAGCACTGGCGGTCGCACTGGCCGGTGTGCGCGGGCACGATCGTGTGGCAGCTGAACGACTGCTGGCCGGTGACGTCCTGGGCGGCGATCGACGGCGACGGCAGGGAGAAGCCGCTGTACCACGAGCTGCGGCGGCTGTACGCGGACCGGCTGGTGACACTCCAGGAGCGGGACGGGGAGCTGGCGTTGGCCGTCGTGAACCAGGCCGGTGAGGTGTGGGAACCGGCCCGGTCGCGGTTGCGACGCATGTCGGTGGAGGGCGAGGTGATCGCCGAGTCCTCGGTGCCCGGAGTGGCCGTCGGGCCTCGCGCCGTCGTCGAGGTGCCCGTGCCGCGTGCGGTGGAGCCCGTGGGGGCGAAGGAGTTCCTGGTGGCCGACGTGGACGGGCTGCGAGCGGTGCGTTTTCCGGCGCCCGACCGCGAAGTGCCATATCCCCGCCCGGAGTTCGATGTGGAGGTGGCTCCGGGAGCGGTGACCGTGACGGCGCGGACACTGCTGCGGGATCTGCTGCTCCAGGCCGACCGGCTGGGCGCGGGGGCCCGGGCCGACACCGGACGGGTCACGCTGCTGCCCGGGGAGCGGGTCACGATCCGGGTGGCGGGCTGGGAGGCCGTGCCGGACGAGGCGGCCGTCCGGCGCGCCCTCTTCTGTGTGGAACCGGGCCGATGAGCACACCTCCTCGGGTGACGATCAAGGATGTCGCCGCGCGTGCCGGGGTGTCCAAGGGGGCGGTCTCGCTCGCCTTCAACCGCAAGCCGGGACTGTCCGACGCCACGCGCGACCGGATCTTCGCGGCGGCACGGGAGCTCGGGTGGACGCCGAACCTGACGGCGCGGTCGCTGTCGAGCCGGCGGGTGGACGTGGTGGGGCTCGCGATCTGCCGGCCGGCGCGGCTGCTGGGGCTCGAACCGTTCTACATGGAGTTCGTCTCCGGGGTGGAGAGCGTGCTGACCGAGCGGTCCAGCTCGCTGCTGCTGCGCCTCGTGCGGAACCTGGAGGAGGAGGTGGGGGTCCAGGACGCGTGGTGGCGGGGGCGGCAGGTCAGCGGGTCGATCCTCGTGGACTTCCGCGCGGACGATCCGAGAGTGGCCGCGGCACAGCGGCTCGGGATACCGGTCGTGGCGGTCGGACATCCGTCCCTGACCGGGGGGCTCACCTCCGTGTGGACGGACGACGCGACCGCCGTGACGGAGGCGGTGCGCTATCTCGCGGCGCTCGGACACCGGCGCATCGCGCGGGTGGGCGGAGCGGCGCTGCTCGGGCACACGGCCATCCGTACGGCCGCGGTCGACGAGGCGGTGCGGCGGCTCGGGCTGGCCGGGATCCGTCAGGTGACGACCGACTTCTCCGGGGAGGAGGGGGCCCGGGCGACGCGGTCGCTGCTCAGCGCGCCCGGTGGGGACCGGCCGACCGCGATCCTGTACGACAACGACATCATGGCCGTGGCGGGGCTGTCGGTGGCCGCCGAGATGGGGGTCCGGGTGCCGGCGGACGTGTCGCTGCTGGCCTGGGACGACTCGCAGTTGTGCCGGCTGACCCGGCCGACCCTGTCGGCGATGAGTCATGACGTGCACGGGTTCGGGGCGGAGGTCGCGCGGACGTTGTTCGAGGTGATCGCCGGGGAGGGTTCCTCCCATCCGGTGGCCACCCCGGTGCTGGTGCCTCGGGGTTCCACCGCGCCCGCCCCTTGATCGCCGCAGGCGGCCGCGGGTGCGTTCGCGCTGGTCGCACGGTTCCCCGCGCGCCTGCGGCAGGCTCCTGTAACCGGCGGTAACATGGGGAACCCGTGTGACCTTCGCCGCTCCCCCGCCCAGGGGTGGGCAGCACTGTTACTCGTAAGTAGCATGGGGACTGAGCGGCCGCTCAGCGGTTGCGCATCGCAGCAGTGCCGTCCCGCACCTCTGGAGGAGAGCCATCGTGCCTCGTACCGTCAGGGACGTCGTCTTCGTCGACGGCGTCCGCACCCCGTTCGGCAAGGCGGGCCCGAAGGGCATCTACCACGAGACCCGCGCCGACGACCTCGTCGTGAAGGCGATCCGGGAGCTGCTGCGCCGCAACCCCGGTCTGGAGCCGGCCAAGATCGACGAGGTCGCCATCGCCGCGACCACGCAGATCGGTGACCAGGGCCTGACCATCGGCCGCACGGCGGGCATCCTCGCCGGCCTGCCGCAGACCGTCCCCGGCTACTCCATCGACCGTATGTGTGCCGGTGCCCTGACCGCCGTCACCACGGTCGCCGGTTCCGTCGCGTTCGGTGCGTACGACGTCGCCATCGCCGGTGGTGTCGAGCACATGGGACGCCACCCCATGGGTGAGGGCGTGGACCCGAACCCGCGGTTCGTCAGCGAGAAGCTGGTGGACGAGTCGGCCCTGTTCATGGGCATGACCGCCGAGAACCTGCACGACCGCTACCCGACCATCACCAAGCAGCGCGCCGACGAGTACGCCGTGCGCTCGCAGGAGAAGGCCGCCAAGGCGTACGCCAACGGCAAGATCCAGCAGGACCTGGTGCCGATCTCGGTGCGCCGCACCAACCCCGAGGGCGGCGAGACCGGCTGGGGCCTGGTCACCGCCGACGAGCCGATGCGTCCGGGCACGACCATCGAGAACCTCACCGGCCTGAAGACGCCGTTCCGCGTGCACGGCCGGGTCACCGCCGGTAACGCGGCCGGTCTGAACGACGGCGCCACCGCCTCGATCATCGCCTCCGAGGACTTCGCCCGCGAGAACGACCTCCCGGTGAAGATGCGCCTGGTGTCGTACTCCTTCGCGGGTGTCGAGCCGGAGGTCATGGGCTACGGCCCGATCCCGGCGACGGAGAAGGCGCTCGCCCAGGCGGGCCTGTCCATCGACGACATCGGCCTGTTCGAGATCAACGAGGCCTTCGCCGTCCAGGTCCTCGCCTTCCTGGAGCACTACGGCATCGCCGACGACGACGCCCGCGTGAACCAGTACGGCGGTGCCATCGCCTTCGGTCACCCGCTGGCCTCCTCCGGCGTCCGTCTGATGACGCAGCTGGCCCGCCAGTTCGAGGAGCAGCGACACGTCCGCTACGGCCTGACGACCATGTGCGTCGGCTTCGGCATGGGCGCCACCGTCATCTGGGAGAACCCGCACTTCGAGGGGGACAAGTGACCACCACCGCCGAGCTTCTCAAGCAGGCCTCGGAGCTGTTCCCGGACGAGGTCGTGACGAGTGCGCACGTACGCCACCTCGACCTGCCGTTCGGCGCCGGGCGCTTCGCCCTGATCACGCTGGACAACGGCTTCGACCACACCAAGCCGACCACCTTCGGCCCCGCGTCGCTGGCGAACCTGAACACCGCCATCGACCAGGTCGAGAAGGAGGCCGCCGCCGGCGAGATCGTCGGTGTCGGTATCACCGGCAAGCCGTTCATCTTCGCGGTCGGCGCCGACCTCAAGGGCGTCGAGCTCCTCAAGGAGTACGACCACGCGCTCGCCATCGGCAAGGGCGGCCACGAGGTCTTCAAGCGGCTGTCCAAGCTGGCGGTCCCGACCTTCGCGTACTACAACGGCGCCGCGATGGGCGGCGGTGTCGAGGTCGGTCTGCACTGCTCCTACCGGACCGTCTCCGCGGCCCTCCCGGCGTTCTCCCTGCCCGAGGTATTCCTCGGTCTGGTCCCCGGCTGGGGCGGCTGCACGCTGCTGCCGAACCTGATCGGCGCCGACAAGGCCGTCTCGGTGATCATCGAGAACAGCCTCAACCAGAACAAGCAGCTCAAGGGCGAGCAGGTCTACGACCTCGGCATCGCCGACGCCATCTTCGAGGGCGCCGACTTCCTGGAGCAGTCGCTGCTGTGGACGGCGTCCGTCCTCAAGGGCGAGATCGTCATCGACCGCCCGGTCATCGACCGCGGTGAGGGCTGGGACCAGGCCGTCGCCAAGGGCCGCTCCATCGCGGACTCCAAGGTGCACGGGGCGGCCCCGGCCGCCTACCGCGCGCTGGACATCATCGCCGCCGCCAAGAACGGCGACCTCCAGCAGGGCTACGACGCCGAGGACACGGCGCTCGCCGACCTGATCATGGGCGGCGAACTGCGCGCCGGCATCTACGCCTTCAACCTGGTGCAGAAGCGCGGCAAGCGCCCGGCCGGCGCGCCGGACAAGTCGCTCGCCCGTCCGGTCACCAAGGTCGGTGTCGTCGGCGCCGGTCTGATGGCCTCTCAGCTCGCGCTGCTGTTCCTGCGCCGTCTGGAGGTGCCGGTCGTACTGACCGACATCGACCAGGAGCGCGTCGACAAGGGTGTTGGCTACGTCCACGCCGAGATCGACAAGCTGCTGCTCAAGGGCCGGATCAACCAGGACAAGGCCAACCGCCTCAAGGCGCTGGTCACCGGCGTCCTGGACAAGGCCGAGGGCTTCGCGGACGCGGACTTCATCATCGAGGCCGTGTTCGAGGAGATCGGTGTCAAGCAGCAGGTGTTCGCGGAGGTCGAGGCGGTCGCCCCGGCGCACGCGATCCTCGCCACCAACACCTCCTCGCTGTCGGTCACCGAGATGGCGTCGAAGCTGAAGAACCCCGAGCGGGTCGTCGGCTTCCACTTCTTCAACCCGGTCGCGATCCTGCCGCTGCTGGAGATCGTCCGCGGCGAGCAGACCGACGACGCCTCCCTGGCCACGGCCTTCGCCGTCGCCAAGAAGCTGAAGAAGACCGCGGTGCTGGTGAAGGACGCCCCGGCGTTCGTCGTGAACCGCATCCTCACCCGCTTCATGGGCGAGATCCAGAACGTCATCGACGAGGGCACCCCGGTGGACGTGGCGGAGAAGGCGGTCGAGCCGCTCGGTCTGCCGATGTCCCCGCTGGTCCTGCTGGAGCTGGTCGGCCCCGCCATCGGTCTGCACGTCTCCGAGACGCTCAACCGGGCCTTCCCGGACCGCTTCACGGTCTCCCCGAACCTCGCCGCCGTCGTCAAGGCGGGCAAGCGCGGCTTCTACGTCTACGACTCCGGCAAGCCGGAGCTGGACCCCGAGGTCGCCGCGCTCCTGAAGCAGGGCGACGTCGTCCTGACCGAGGAGCAGGTGCGGGCCCGGGTGCTCGACGCCGTCGCCCAGGAGATCGGGCTCATGCTCGACGAGGGTGTCGTCGCCGAGGCGCAGGACATCGACCTCTGCCTGATCACGGGCGCCGGCTGGCCCTTCCACCTGGGCGGCATCACGCCGTACCTGGACCGCGAGGGCGTCAGCGAGCGGGTGAACGGCAAGAAGTTCCTGGAGCAGGGCGTGGCTTCGGTCCCCGCGTGACCGTAGCCGTATGACCGAGGGCCTCCGTCTCGGGCGGAGGCCCTCTCTCATGCGTCCGCCGGTTTCCCGGCGCCGCCCGCCTCGCGAACGAAGCCTGGACCGTACCGGAGGCTGACCCCGCCCACGGGCGGCCCGATGCGTACGGCTCGCTCGACGACCTGCTACGGCTCGCCGACGCCGGTCCACCGTGTGGGGGGCCGCCCGTTCGTCGGGCGCCGGGGCACGGTCGGCGCGTGGCCGGACGGGATGTCGCCATCTGCCGGCGCCTGCACGTCAGAGCGCGGCTCACTCCTGGGCGCTCCGCCGTACGGACCGCCTCGGGGCTCACGGCCTGGCCCGCCTCGGGACCCTCCACGGCCTGGCCCACCCTCGGGCCTCTCCCCCGCGTGGCCCACCCCCAGGGCCCCTTGTCACATGGGCCGTTCAGCGCGTCCTGCCGTGCGGTCCGGGTCGGGCCGCTGTGCCGTACGACGTGCCTCCGGGTGACGGGCGCACCAGCCCGCCCATGCCGAGGTCACCATCGCTCGCACGTCGTGCCGTGCCGACCAGCCGAGTTCGGCGTGGATGCGGTCGGCGGCGGCGACCACGCGGGCCGGGTCGCCGGGCCTGCGGGCGACGGAGACCGGGGACGCGTCGGGGCCGTAGCCGGTGATCTCACCGATCAGTTCGATCATCTCCCGTACGGAGACGCCCTCGCCGCGACCGATGTTGAGCGTCAGATCACTGCCGGGCTCCCGGTCCGGCAGGGCGCGGGCGGCGGCCAGATGGGCGGAGGCGATGTCCTCGACGTGGACGAAGTCGCGTACGCAGGTGCCGTCCGGGGTGTCGTAGTCGTCGCCGAAGATCACGGGCGCGGCGCCCTCCGTGAGCTTCTCGAACACCATCGGGATCAGGTTGAAGGCCCCGCTGTCCGCGAGGTGTTCGTCGGCGGCACCGGCGACGTTGAAGTACCGCAGCGAGGCGGTCCGCATCCCGTACGCCCGGCCGGCGGCGCGTACCAGCCACTCGCCCGCGAGCTTGGTCTCGCCGTAGGGGTTGACCGGGGCGCAAGGGGTGTCCTCGGTGACCAGGTCGACGTCGGGCATGCCGTACACGGCGGCCGAGGAGGAGAAGAGGAAGTCCCGTACGCCGGTGTCGGCGGCGGCCTCCAGAAGGGTGCCGAGGCCCTGGACGTTCTCGCGGTAGTAGTACAGCGGGCGTGCTACGGACTCGGCGACCTGCTTCCGGGCGGCGAGGTGGACCACACCGTCGACCCCCAGGTCCGCGAGGGTACGGCGGAGCAGCTCGCCGTCCCGTACCGAGCCCTTCACGAAGGGCACGCCCGCGGGGACGCGGCCGGGGTCGCCGGTGGACAGGTCGTCGTACACCGCGACCCGCTCACCCGCGTCCAGCATCGCGCGGACGACATGCGCCCCGATGAAGCCCGCACCACCCGTGATCAACCAAGTCATGGGCCGCATACTATTTCTTTCGCTCAAACGGACGAATTGATCACGTTCTGATCATGGCCGGTCGGTGTCGGCGATGAAGCCCGCCACAGGACGGTACGGCCTCCGGCTCATGGCCCTGGCCCACAATGGGGAAGCATGACGACCCTCGTGATCATCGACGCCGCGAACGTCATCGGCTCGGTCCCCGACGGCTGGTGGCGCGACCGGCGCGGCGCGGCGGAACGGCTGCGGGACCGGCTCGCCCGTGACGGGGTCCCGGGCCGGGACGAGCCGGTGGAGCTCGTCATGGTCGTGGAGGGCGCGGCCCGCGGTGTGGAGTCCGTACCCGGAGTACGGGTCGACGCGGCGCCCGGCAGCGGCGACGACCGTATCGTCCAGCTCGTCGCCGAGGAGGGGCGGGACCGCCCCACGCTCGTCGTCACCGCCGACCGCGAACTGCGCCGCCGAGTGGGGGAGCTGGGGGCCGAGGTGACGGGCCCGCGCACGGTACGGGGTGACGCCTGACCGACCGACTGACCGACCGCGACCTACTGACCGGCTGACGGAACCCGGGGGCCGACCACGCGATCCGGCCCCGTACGTACCCGGAAGGCGGGCACGTACGGGGCCGGAGGGCGCCGTCGGCCGGGGCAGGCGGTCGGCTACCGCCCCTCGCGTCCCGGCGGCTCGATGACGTCGCCCGGTGTGGTCTCCTCGCGCCGGCCCAGGCGGCTGTGCGAGCGGCCGTAGAAGAAGTACACGACGAACCCGGCGGCCATCCAGAGGCCGAACCGCACCCACGTCTCGGCCGGCAGGTTGATCATCAGCCACAGGGAGGCGCACACCGACAGGATCGGGATGACCGGAACCCACGGGGTACGGAAGGACCGGTGCAGGTCGGGACGGGTCCTACGGAGGATGATCACGCCGATCGCGACGACCACGAAGGCGAACAGGGTGCCGATGTTCACCAGAGCGGCGAGTTCGGTCAGCGGGGTGAACCCGGCGAGGATCGCGATGATCACACCGAGCAGGATCGTCGGCCGGTGCGGGGTCTTGAACCGCGGGTGGACGTGGGAGAAGAAGCGGGGCAGCAGTCCGTCGCGGCTCATCGCGAAGAACACGCGGGTCTGGCCGAGCAGCAGGATCATGCAGACCGTCGTCAGGCCGACGGCGGCGCCGAAGCTGATGAAGCCCGCGAACCAGGGATGTCCGGTCTCCTTGAAGGCGTCGGCGAGCGGGGCGTCGACGGACAGCCGGCTGTAGTGCTGCATGCCCGTGACGACGATCGACACGGCGACGTACAGCGTCGTGCAGATGAGGAGCGAGCCGAGGATGCCGCGCGGCATGTCGCGCTGCGGGTTCCTGGTCTCCTCGGCGGCGGTGGCCACGACGTCGAAGCCGATGAAGGCGAAGAAGACCACGGAGGCCGCGGTGAAGATGCCCATCACACCGAAGTTGGAGGGCGCCCAGCCGAACATCAGCTGGATCAGTGGCGCCTGGAGACTTTCGCCGGCGTCGACGGTCTGTGCCTTCGGGACGAACGGGTCGTAGTTCTTGCCCTCGATGAAGAACGCGCCCGCGATGATCACGGTCAGTACGACGGTCACCTTGATGGCGACGACGACCGAGGTGATCCGCGCGGACAGCTTCATGCCGATCACGAGGATGGCGGTGAGGACGAGGACGAGCGCGGCGGCGAGGATGTCGAAGCCGAAGTCTCCGGCGCCCTCTCTGCTGCCCAGGGCGGCGGGCAACTCCCAGCCCGCGTTGTCCATGAGCGACTGGATGTAGCCGGACCAGCCGACGGCCACCACCGCCGTCCCGAGCGCGAACTCCAGGACCAGGTCCCAGCCGATGATCCAGGCGGGCAGTTCACCGAGGGAGGCGTACGAGAACGTGTAGGCGGACCCGGCGACGGGGACCGTGGAGGCGAACTCGGCGTAGCACAGCGCGGCCAGCGCGCAGGCGACGCCGGCCGCCACGAACGCCAGGGCCACCGCGGGCCCGGCGTTGTTCTTGGCGACCGTACCGGTGAGGACGAAGATGCCGGTGCCGATGATGACGCCGACGCCGAAGACCGTCAGATCCAGTGCGGACAAGGATTTCCTGAGCGCGTGCTCGGGTTCCTCGGTATCGAGGATGGACTGCTCGACCTTCTTCGTCCGGAAGAGTGTGCTGCTCACAGGGGTACCTCCCACGCTTGTCGTCCTCGACATGATCGAGAGGGGGCGATGGGGGTCCCCCCGGGTCGAGCCAAGCCGAGAGCTGGGGGAGCGTATGCCCGGGCGCGGGCGGTTTCACGCGAATGGGCCGGTCTCACCACCGTAAAGGATGGTGGGACCGGCCCGGACAGCCCAGTTGAGCCCGATCAGTCGCGTGCGGGCTCCACCTCGGACGGGGTGCCGTCCAGTCGGCCGTCGAGCTTGGAGACGAGACCCGTGACCTGGCGGGCGATGTCGGGCGCGGTGAGCCCGATCTCGGCCAGCACCTCGGCGCGGGAGGCGTGGTCGAGGAAGCGCGGCGGGATGCCGAAGTCGCGCAGCGGGAGGTCGACGCCCGCGTCGCGCAGGGCCTGCGCGATCGCCGAGCCGACGCCGCCGACGCGGGAGTTGTCCTCCACGGTGACGACCACGCGGTGCTTGTCGGCGAGCGGCGCCATGTGCTCGTCGACCGGCTTGACCCAGCGCGGGTCGACGACGGTGGTGGTGATGCCCTGCTTGTCGAGGAGGGCGGCGATCTCCAGGCACATCGGGGCGAGGGCGCCGACGGAGACGAGCAGGACGTCGGGGGTGTCGGTGCCGGGCTCCCGCAGCACGTCCATGCCGCCCACCCGGCCCACGGCCGGTACGGCGGGACCGACGGCGCCCTTGGAGAAGCGCACCACGGTCGGCGCGTCCGTGACCTCGACGGCCTCGCGCAGCTGCGCCCTCACCTGGTCGGCGTCGCGCGGCGCGGCGAGCCGCAGACCGGGGACGACCTGGAGGATCGACATGTCCCACATGCCGTTGTGCGAAGCGCCGTCGGTGCCGGTGACCCCGGCCCGGTCCAGGACGAACGTCACTCCGCACTTGTGGAGGGCGACGTCCATCAGGACCTGGTCGAAGGCGCGGTTGAGGAAGGTCGCGTAGACCGCGAAGACCGGGTGCAGACCGCCGGTGGCGAGGCCGGCGGCGGAGACCGCGCCGTGCTGCTCGGCGATGCCGACGTCGTAGACGCGCTCGGGGAATGCCTTGGCGAACTTGTCGAGGCCGACCGGCTGGAGCATGGCCGCCGTGATGGCGACGATGTCCTCGCGCTCGTTGCCGAGCTTCACCATCTCCTCGCCGAAGACCGAGGTCCAGTCGGCGCCGGAGGAGGTGATCGGCAGACCGGTGTCCGGGTGGATCTTGCCGACGGCGTGGAAGCGGTCCGCCTCGTCCTGGAGGGCGGGCTGGTAGCCGCGGCCCTTCTCGGTGAGGCAGTGCACGATGACCGGCCCGCCGAAGCGCTTGGCGCGCGACAGGGCGGACTCCAGGGCCTCGATGTCGTGCCCGTCGATCGGCCCGACGTACTTGAGGCCGAGGTCCTCGAACATGCCCTGGGGGGCGATGAAGTCCTTCAGGCCCTTCTTGGCGCCGTGCAGGGTCTCGTAGAGCGGCCTGCCGACGACGGGCGTCCGCTCCAACAGGTCCTTGCCGCGGGCCAGGAACCGCTCGTACCCGTCGGTGGTGCGCAGGGTGGCGAGGTGGTTGGCGAGTCCGCCGATGGTCGGCGCGTACGAGCGCTCGTTGTCGTTGACGACGATGACCAGGGGGCGGTCCTTGGCGTCGGCGATGTTGTTGAGCGCCTCCCAGGCCATGCCGCCGGTGAGGGCGCCGTCACCGATCACGGCGACCACGTGGTCGTCGCGTTTCAGCACCTGGTTGGCCTTGGCGAGACCGTCGGCCCAGCCGAGGACCGTCGAGGCGTGGCTGTTCTCGATGACGTCGTGCTCGGACTCGGCCTGCGAGGGGTAGCCGGACAGGCCGCCCTTCATCTTCAGCCGGGAGAAGTCCTGACGGCCGGTGAGGAGCTTGTGGACGTAGGACTGGTGACCCGTGTCCCACAGCACCTTGTCCTTCGGCGAGTCGAAGACACGGTGCAGCGCGATGGTGAGCTCGACCACCCCGAGGTTGGGGCCGAGGTGACCGCCGGTCTTCGACACCGCCTCCACGAGGAAGGTCCGGATCTCCTCCGCCAGCTGGTCCAACTCCTCCAGGCTGAGCCGGTCCAGATCGCGCGGTCCCCTGATGCGGGTCAGCAGCGGCACCCGTGCCTCCTTGCGATAGTGCTGTTCGAGCGTTGCCGGGCTCGACGAAGTCTAATCTTCCGCGTGCACCACCGACCGCCGGGCGGGGGGGACCCGCATCACGCGAACGGCCGTAGACCATCCTGCACCGGTGCCCGCGAACGAAACGTCCGGCGCGAAAGAGAAGTGCCCGGCATCGGATCTGATGCCGGGCACTTCTGTGCGAGGGCTGCCTGCCGCCCCGTCAGGGGCGCGGGGAACTGCGCGACCGGCCTGGACGGACCGGCGGGCGCGAGACCACCACGCCGCCGCGCGGCTATGCGCGACCCGCGGCCTTCTGGCTCCTGCGGGAGACGGAGTCGATGACCACGGCGCCCAGGAGCACCGCACCGGTGATCATGTACTGGATCGACGTGTTCATGTTCAGCAGGTTCAGGCCCGTCGTGATCGACTGGATAACGAGCATGCCGAGGAGGGCCGACCACACCGATCCACGTCCGCCGAAGAGGCTGGTGCCACCGATGACGGCGGCGGCGATCGCGAGCATCAGCGTGTTGCCGCCACCGGCGGAGAGCGTCGCGCTCGCGGTCTGACCGGCGAAGAACATCCCGCCCATCGCCGCGAACATGCCGGAGATCGCGAACACGGTGATCCGGACCATCGGCACGTTGATGCCGGCACGACGGGCCGCCTCGATACCGCCACCGACCGCGAACACCTGACGGCCGTACGTGGTGCGCCGCAGCACGAAGTCCACGATCACCAGCGCGCCGAGGAAGATCACCAGCGCGTTGGAGACACCGGCCGCGTCGTTGAGCACGGCGGCGGCGACGAAGGACACGACGGCGAGCGCGCCGACCCGCAGCGCGATCTCGCTGGTCGGCCGGAACGGCACACCCGCGGCCCGACGGCGGCGCTGCTCGTTGATGTTGCCGACGAGGCAGAGCACCACGCCGAGGCCGGCCAGGATGTACGCGCCGATGATGGCCTGGTCCATGAAGAAGGAACTCTTGCCGAGCAGGCGGACCGGACCCTCGTCGGAGGGGATGTTGATCGTGCCGCTGTCACCCAGCAGCCACAGCATCACGCCGTTCCAGCCGAGGAAGCCGGCCAGGGTGACGACGAACGCGGGTACGCCGATCCTGGCGAAGAACCAGCCGTGCAGCGCGCCGATGGCGATACCGGTGAGGATCGCCAGGAGCAACGCCAACCAGGCGTTCAAGCCTTGGTTCACCGCGAGCACGGCGAACAGGGTGGAGGCCAGACCACTGACCGAACCCACGGACAGGTCGATCTCGCCGAGCAGCAGCACGAAGACCAGGCCGATGGCGAGCATGCCGGTGGCCGAGAGGAAGTAGCTGATGTCCGAGAGGTTGTCGGCGCTCAGGAAGAGGTCGTTCTGGAGCTGGAAGATCGTCCAGATGACGATCAGGCCGATGACCACCGGCAGCGAGCCCAGCTCGCCGCCCTTGACCTTGCGCTTGAACTCGGTGAAGTAGCCCTTGAGGCCCTCCTCGCGGATCAGCAGCCGCGGATCCGTGACGGAGACCGGGGCCGCCGTGGGATCGTCGGCGGGAGCGACGGTGTCCTGCTGCTCCACCACGCCCTCGCCCTCGGTGACCTTGCCGCTCTTCACGGTCTTGGACGTGTCACTCACTTTGCCGCCTCCGCGGTGCGCCGCCCCGCGCGACGGGTCACGGCGTTGTCCGTGGCACCCGTGATCGCGGCGATGATCTCTTCGTGGCTGGTGTCCTTCACGGGGAAGGAGCCGTTGTTCTTGCCCAGCCTCAGCACGGCGACGGTGTCGGCGACCGCCTTGACGTCGGCCATGTTGTGGCTGATGAGAATGACGGCGAGGTCGCGCTCCCGCAGCCGCTCGACGAGGTCGAGGACCTGCGCGGTCTGCTCGACACCGAGGGCGGCGGTGGGCTCGTCGAGGATGACGAGCTTGGGGTCGCCGATCAGGGCGCGGGCGATCGCCACGACCTGGCGCTGACCACCCGACAGGCTCGCGATCGGGATCCGCACGCTGGGGATGCGGATGGAGAGCGTGGACAGCAGCTCGCGGGAGTTCTTCTCCATCGTCACCTCGTCGATGACGCCCCGGTGCAGCAGTTCGCGACCGAGGTAGAGGTTGCCGACGACGTCGAGGTTGTCGCAGAGCGCGAGGTCCTGGTAGACCGTCGCGACGCCGAGTCCCTGGGCGTCGTGCGGCTTGTTGATCCTCACCGGATTGCCCTGCCACTCGATGACGCCGTCATCGATGGGGTGGACACCCGCGATCGTCTTGACCAGGGTCGACTTGCCTGCGCCGTTGTCGCCCACCAGGGCGACCACTTCTCCGGCGTGGACCTCCAGATCAACGTCGGTGAGGGCCTGGACCGCACCGAATCGCTTGGAGACTCCGCGCAACGCCAGCACGGGCGTAGCGGACACGTGAACCATCTCCTTCGCCGCCTGACCGGCGGGGATGCCGCGCTTGGGTGTGCGCGGAGTGACGTGCGGATCGCGGCGGGAGGGCCGCGCCCCGCACGGTGGTTTACAGAGCGAACATGCCTGGATCCGCCGCGCTCGGGGGCGGGTTCCGTCCGGCGCCCGCCCCGCAGCGGGGTCTGTTGGCGGGGCGGGCGCCGGCGGGGCTTCACGGGGCCGCTCGGCCGTCCGGGCCCGGGCCCCTCAGCGGGACCCGGACCGGATGACGCGCGGTGGCGTGACTACTCCAGGCCGGCGGACTTGCAGGCCTTGGCGTACTCGGCGGTGCAGATGTCCGCGACCGTGTACAGCTTGTCCTTGACGACCGTGTCCTTGATGTTGTCCTTGGTGACCGAGACCGGGGTCAGCAGCTTGGCGGGCACCTTGTCGCCGGAGCCGCTCGTCACCTCGGAGTCGGCGAGGCTCTTGATGTCCTTGTCCTCCAGCAGCGCGACCGCGAGCTCGGCAGCGGTGTCGGCCTCCGGCTTGTAGGCCTTGTAGACCGTGGCGGACTGGGTGCCGGCGACGATCCGCTGGATGGCGGCGAGCTCGGCGTCCTGGCCCGTCAGCGGGATGTCGCCGATCTTCGCGCCCTTGAGGGTGTTGGCGATACCACCGGCCATGCCGTCATTGGCGGCGTAGACACCGGCGATGTTCTTGGCGCCCAGCTGGGTGATCGCCGCGGACATCTTCTCGGCGGCGACGGTGTCCTTCCAGAGACCGGACTGCTCGTAGGCGATGTCGACCTTGCCGTCCAGGGCCTTGTGCGCGCCCTCCTTGAACTGGCCGGCGTTCGGGTCGGCGTCATCACCGTTGATCATGACGACCTTGGACTTCTTGGTCGCCTTGTCACCGAGGGCGTCGAGCAGGGCCTGGCCCTGGAGCTCGCCGACCTTGACGTTGTCGAAGGAGACGTAGGCCGAGACCGGGCCCTGGGCGAGGCGGTCGTAGGCGACGACCTTGACGCCCTTGTCCACCGCGGACTGGATGGAGGACTTGATCGCGGCGGAGTCCTGGGCGGAGACGACGATGACCTTGACGCCCTTGGTCACCATGGTGCTCATCTGCTGAGCCTGCTTGTTCGGGTCAGCAGCGGCGTTCGCGTACTGGACGTCACAGTCGGAGCAGAGCTCCTTGACCTTGGTCTCGAAGTACGGCTTGTCGAACTTCTCGTAGCGCGCGGTGACATTGTCCGGCAGGAGCAGACCGATGGACTTCTTGTCCGAGCCACTGCCGCTGTCCGAGTCGTTGTCGTCGCCGGCCTTGCCGCAGGCGGCCACGGAGAGCGCCAGCGATACCGCGGTGGCGCCGATCACGACTCTACGCATCGTTGCGTTCATTTGGGTTGTGCCTCCCTGACACGGGCCGCAGCACTGCGGCCGAGGTGGCTGGAAGTCAACTCGGCCACACGTACGACGTCAAGAAGTAAATCCTTAACGGCTTGGCAACGGCGCGTTTCGTTCTCTAAGTGAAGGCAGGGGTTGCCGCGGACAGGGTTCCGTCCAAAAGGGTCGAATCACCCATCTCACTGAGGGCCAGCGCGAGTGCCCCGAGGACCTCCGCGCGACCACCAAGTGCCCCTGGCAGCACCGAGAGTTGACGTGCGGCGCTCGGGATCGCGTACCGGCCGACCGACTCCCTTATGGGCCCGAGCACCAGCTCCCCGGCCTCGGCGAGATCGCCACCGAGGACGACGCGGCTCGGGTTCAACAGATTGCAGAGATTGGCGACTCCACTTCCGATGTGGCGGCCGACGTCGGCGATCACCCGGCGACAGCCCGGATCCCCGTCCCTCGCCAACCGCACGACGCCTTCCATCGTCAGATCGGTCCCGTGGCTGGACTGGAGGAGCGGCAGCACATGGCGTGCGGCGGCGAAGGTCTCCAGGCAGCCGCGGTTGCCGCAACGGCAGACCGGGCCGGATTCATCAAGAGTAATATGCCCGATTTCTCCCGCTGTGCCACCGGGGCCCCGGTAGATCTTGCCGTCGATCACCAGCCCGGCACCGACACCGCTGGCCACCTTGATGTAGGCCAGGTCCCGCACCCCGCGGCC
This sequence comes from Streptomyces sp. NPDC030814, assembly GCF_055572155.1. Classification (NCBI taxonomy): domain Bacteria; kingdom Bacillati; phylum Actinomycetota; class Actinomycetes; order Kitasatosporales; family Streptomycetaceae; genus Streptomyces; species Streptomyces sp. NPDC030814. The sequence continues at coordinate 264,206 of NZ_JBVIDX010000001.1, read as the reverse complement.
ACTGCCCCAGACCAGCTCACCGAGGGCGCCGAGGTTGGCGTCGTTGTCCACGTGGACCGGTACGCCCAGGCGGTGGCGCATCTCGGCGGCGGGGTTGGTGCCGGTCCAGCCCGGCAGGATGGCGGTGGAGCCCAGCGTCCCGGACTCGACGTCGATGGGCCCCGGCACACCGAGGCCGACGCCCGCGATCTTCGTGGGATTCACCCCGGTGGCCTCGATCAACCGGGTGACCAGCTGCTCCGCCCGGTCGAACCCCTGGGCGGAGGAGGCGTCCACGTCGAGCGGCTCGGACTCCTCGGCCAGCACCTGATGAGCGAGGTTTCCGATCGCGACGCGCAAATGGGTGTGTCCGAAGTCCACACCGATGACGATCCCGGCGTCCCCGCTGAGGGAGACCGCGCGAGCCCGGCGACCGCCCGCCGACGTGGGCGTGACCTCGACCGTTCCGCCGTCCTTGAGTTCGCGCACGATGTTGGAGACCGTGGCCGCGGACAGGCCCGTCGTTCGGGCGATCTCCGCCTGCGTGAGCGAGCCGGCGAGACGCACCGCCCGGACCACGCGTTCGAGATTTGCTCGGTGCAGCGACGACTGCGACCCCGGAGTCTCCATCGACTCATCCACTCCTGTCCCAGGCCGGACGGCCCCCGCCGCCCGTGACCCAGGTCAAAGCCGCGGATCCCGGGTCACTTACAAGTTGTGAACTCCAAGCTCCGCTGAACGGGTTACCGCAGTCAAGTCCTTGACGGAAACTGGCGTCGCCAATTGACCACTAAATGTCACTGAGGCGCTACGTCGGGGTGGTCCGGATGCACTCCTTACTACTTCAGGGTCGCCGACGTCAGGCCGGCCTGCACCTGGCGCTGGAAGGAGAGGTAGACGACAAGCATCGGGATCATCGCGATGGTGACACCTGCGAAGAGAACGGGCAGGTCAGAGGCGTATCCCTGTTGCTGCTGGAGCTGGACCAGGCCCTGGGTGAGGACGTATCGCTCGGGGTCGTCACCGCTCTGCGGCTGCATGAGCACCGTGGGCAGAATGTACTGGTTCCACTGGCCGAGGGTGTTGAAGATGCCCACGCTGATCAGGCCCGGCTTCGCCATGGGAAGCATCACCTGGAAGAAGGTCCTGGTGTGCGAGGCCCCGTCCAGGATGGCCGCCTCGAAGACCGCCGTGGGCAGGGTCCGGAAGAAGGCGTGCATGAAGAACACGGTGAACGGGAGCGAGTAGGCGACGTAGACCAGGATCAGCCCCTGGTAGCTGTTCAGCATGTCGAGGCGCTTGACCATGAAGAACAGCGGGACCAGCGCCAGGAAGACCGGGAACATGGCTCCGGCGACGAAGAAGAAGTACAGCAGCCGGTTGCCCCAGAACTGGTAGCGGGCCAGCACGTACGCGGCCATCGAGCCGAACAGCATGGTCAGCGGCACGGAGAAGAACAGCACGATGACCGTGTTGAGGAAGTAGTCGCCGATGCCCTTGTCCCACGCGCGGGAGAACACGTCCAGGGACCAGTTCTCCGGCCAGCCGAAGGCCGAGCCGCCGATCTGGGCGTCGGTCTTGAAGGAGCTGAGGATCAGCCACAGCAGGGGCAGCACGATCATCAGGGCCCACACGGCGAGGAAGCCGTGCGAGAAGACGTTCAGGACGACGCCTTCGCCGCGTTCGTCACCGGGGTTGGTCCGGCCCTTGGTGACGGCCGGGCCGGTGGGGGCCGAGTCGCCGGGGGAGGCGGTCTTGAGGGGTGCGCTCATCTTTTCCGTCATCTCCGGCTTCAGAACTCGACGCGTTCACGGCGGGTGGCGCGCAGCATGACCACCGACACGATCAGGGTGAGGAGCAGCATCACCACGCCCATGGCGCAGGCGTATCCGCTCTTGCCGTACAGCAGGAAGTTCCGCATCATCACGGTCGCCATGACCTCGCTGTGATGGTCGGGGCCACCGCCGTACTCCCCCGCGGTCATGGTGGAGACCAGGATGAACATGTCCATCGCCGCGATGCCGAGGTAGACCCAGGCGGTCTGCACGGAGTCCCAGAGCAGGGGCAGGGTGATCCGGAAGAAGGTGTGGGCGCGGCCGGCGCCGTCGATCAGCGCGGCCTCGTAGATGTCCCTCGGGATGGCCTGCATGGCAGCGGAGAACAGCACCAGGTAGAAGCCGACGCCGTGCCAGACGACGACCGCGATCAGCGCCCAGAGCACGACATTCGGTTCGTTCAGCCATTCGACGGGGCTGCTCTCGTCGACCAGCCCCAGTTTCATGAGGAAACCGTTGAGCATGCCGCCACTGTCGCTGCGGTACACCGCGCCGAACAGCACCGCGAGGATCGCCAGCGACAGGACCTGCGGGAAGAAGTAGACGATCTTGTAGAACCCCGACCCGGCGACCCCCGAGACCCCGCCGGCCCGGCCGCGCCCGCCCGCGTTCAGCATGAACGCGAAGAACAGGGCGAGCAGGATGGTGATCACCGGGATGAACACCAGGAAAAGGATGTTGTGCCAGATGGCCTTGAGGAAGATGTCGTCCTGGAACAATGCGGTGTAGTTGTCCAGCCCCACGAAGCGGAACGTCTGGGACTGTCCCCTCCAGTCCGTCAGCGAATAGCCGAAGGTCTGGACGTAGGGCCAGATGACGAAGATCAGGTAAAGCGCCACGGGGACGATCAAAAACCCCGCGACGAACCGGTACTGCCCTTTGCGCATTGGCGTGATCCTGCCTTGGGTTCCGTGAGACGAGAGGCCCGCGCGCTTCGAGGGCGCGGGGAGCTGCGCGACAAGCCGTCCACGGTGAACCGGCGGCCCACCGCGGTACTCAGCCCCCCATGACGCCCGAAAGCTCCCTCAGTCCCGGCGGTTCTTCTTGGAATCCGGGTCCTTCGCCTGCTTGTCCACGGCCGCCTGCGCCCGCTTCAGCCACTCGGCCGGCTGGATCCGCTTCGCCATCAGCTCGTTCGACGCGTTCTGGATCGCCGTGTCCATCTCGCTGTACCACTCGGTGTACAGGTAACGGAAGGTGTTGTCGCCGGCGGCCTTCGACGCCTCGACCGTGGACTGCGTACCGGGCCGCAGCTGTACGCCGGGGTCGACGCCGTCCTTCAGGATGGTCAGGGAGTTCGCTTCCTTGGCGAACAGCGTCGACCATTCCTTGGACAGCATCATCCGCATGAACTCCTTGGCCGCCGGCAGGTTCTTCGCCTTGGCGGGGATGATGAACGGCTCGCCGGAGCCGGCCCGGATCGCCTCGAAGGGCATCACGCTGTCGGGCAGCAGCGGCATCGGCATGAACTTCATGTCGAAGTCGGCCGGGGTCTGCTTGAGCTGCTCGTTCTCCAGCCAGGAACCGGAGGTGATGAACACGGCCTTGTACTGGTTCCAGCGGGTCTGGGACTCGGTGTGGGTGAGGCCGTTGGTGCCGGGCATCAGATAGCCCTTCTCGACGATCTCGTAGATCGCCTCGACACCGGCCTTCGCGGCGTCGGAGCCGACGAACGCCTTCGGGTCGAGGTTGTCGATGGCCTTCATGGCGTCGAGGCCGCCGGTCTTGGCGATCAGGTCCATGATGGCGACGTTGATGTAGTACGGGTACTTGCCCTGGTGGGCGAGGCCGCCGATGCCCTTGGCCTTGGCCTCCTTGCAGATGGTGAGGAAGTCCGCCCAGGTCTTGGGCTCCTCCCAGCCGTTGTCCTTGAAGAGCTTGCCGGAGTACCACAGGCCCCACACCGTGTAGATGTAGTTGAGGGCGACGACCTTGTCCTCCTGCATGCCCGCGTCGAGCGTGCCGGGGATGAGGGTGTCGCGGACCTTCTTGGCGGGGTCGTCGATCGAGGGGGAGTCCAGGACCGCGGCCAGGTCGAGGAGCTGGTCGTTCTTGTAGAGGACGTCGATCGGGATCTGCTGGGCGCCGGAGTCGTCGACGATGTCCGGCGGGTTGCCCGCGTTGAACCGGGGCTGGAGTTTTCCGGTGATCTCCTGGGTGCCGGTGTGGGTGGAGGTGACGCCCCACTTCTTCTGGAAGGCGGCCTCCCACGCCTTCGCGTAGGCGTCGCCGTAGCCGCCCTTGAAGATGACGACGTCGAGCTTGCTGCCCTTCTTGACGCCGAAGGGGTTGGACTTGGACGTCTCGCCCTGGGCGTCCTCGGAGGAGTCGTCACCCCCGCCACCGCTCGCACAGGCGGACAGGAAGCTCATCGTGGGGACGGTGATCAGGCCCAGCGCGGCGGATCGCTTGATCAGATCGCGGCGGCCCACACCCTCCGCGGTGGTGGTGCCGTAAGCCTCGGGCTCGTTGTTCTCAGCGGTCGTGGATCCCATGCTCAAGTCCTCGCCTTCTCCAGGACTCAGGCGGTGAACCGGATCCTCCCGGCACCGCGATCGGTTCAAGCTGGGGTCGTGCGTGAGGATTCAACAGGGGCAAGACGGCGGTCCGCGCGCGGACACGTCCGCGCCCACCGGTAATTCCCCCCAGGTAGTGCCCGTCCGCAGTCGTGCGGCCACGATGCGGACGCCGACAGGTATAGTCCACTTCCCGCCAAGGGAGCAAGATCGAATGCAAGGTTGGCCATTGGTCTTTTCCGAGTTGAGACCTCGCGGAAATACGAGCGTCCATGCGCCGCTCGACCACAAATTCCCCGCTGTTCGACCCGGATGGCTCACTCAACACCCTTGACACCACCCACCACTTGAACCACTACTGGTCCCTGCGCACCACGGCAGACAACGTTGTCCACTGTCTGGCCCCTTCTTGATCGTTCAGGCGGTCGAGCGGGGTGATCAGGCCGCAGGGAGGGTGCTCGGGCATGCGGCACGGATGGGGATCCACGGTGGCGCTCGGCGCCGCCGCGCTCGCTCTGGTGGTGGCCTCGCAGGGGGGCGCCGTCGCGTTACCGACCCGGCCGGCGACGGCCGACCGGGAGTTCAGTTCCTCGTTCGAATCGGGGGATCCGGCACCGGACTGGACCGACACCGTCGACACCGCGCCGGACGGCTCCCCCCGCGCCTCCGGCGTCGACGGCGGCTACAGCACCGGAATCCCCGGCAACATCACCGACCGGGTGACCGACGTCCGGGCGAGCGGCGAGAACACCTCCGGCGGTGAGGTCAAGGAGAACCTGGTCGACGGCGAGCCCGGCACCAAGTGGCTCTCCTTCCAGCCCACCGGCTGGGTGGAGTTCGACCTCGACAGACCCGCCGAGGTGGTGACCTACGCGCTGACCTCGGCGAACGACGCCGAAGGACGCGACCCGAAGGACTGGACCCTGAAGGGTTCCGCCGACGGCAAGGAGTGGCGGACCCTCGACACCCGCACCGGCGAGTCCTTCCCCGAGCGGTATCTGACCAAGTCGTACGACATCGCCGCCGACGCGGTCGCCGGGTACCGCCACTTCCGGCTGGACATCACCCGGAACAACGGGGCCTCCACCATCACCCAGCTCGCCGACGTGCAGTTCTCCACCGGCGGCCAAGCGCCCGCGCCGAAGGAGATGCGCACCCACACGGACCGGGGGCCGAGCGGCTCGGCGACCGCCAAGGCCGGGGTGGGCTTCACCGGGAAGCGGGCGCTGCGGTACGCGGGCCGGCACACGGCGGACGGCCCGGCCCACTCGTTCAACAAGGTCTTCGACGTGGACGTGGCCGTCGGGCGGAACACCGAGCTGGCGTACCGGATCTTCCCGTCCATGGCGGACGGCGACCTGGACTACGACGCCACCCATGTCGCGGTCGACCTGGTCTTCACGGACGGCACCTCGCTGAGTGAGCTGCGCGCCGTCGACCAGCACGGATTCCCCCTCACGCCGCGTGGGCAGGGCGCGGCGAAGGTGCTGTACGTCAACCAGTGGAACGACGTCGTCTCCCGGATCGGGTCGGCCGCGGCCGGAAAGACGGTGGACCGGGTCCTGGTGGCGTACGACTCGCCGAAGGGGCCGGCGAGGTTCCGCGGCTGGCTCGACGACGTGACCCTGCGGGTGCGGGCGCCCGAGCGGCCGAAGGCACACCTCTCCGACTACGCGGTGACCACCAGGGGGACGAACTCCAGCGGCGGCTTCTCCCGCGGCAACAACTTCCCGGCGACGGCGGTCCCCCATGGCTTCAACTTCTGGACGCCGGTGACCAACGCGGGCTCTCTCAGCTGGCTGTACGACTACGCGCGGGCCAACAACGCGGACAACCTCCCCACCGTCCAGGCGTTCAGCGCGAGTCATGAGCCGAGCCCCTGGATGGGTGACCGGCAGACCTTCCAGGTGATGCCGTCGGCCGCCGCCGGCACTCCCGACCTGGGCCGCACGGCGCGGGCGCTGCCGTTCCGGCACGAGAACGAGACGGCCCGACCGTACTATTACGGGGTCCGTTTCGAGAACGGGATCAAGGCGGAGATGGCGCCGACGGACCACGCGGCGGTGCTCCGCTTCACCTATCCGGGGGACGAGGCGAGCGTCCTCTTCGACAACGTCACGGACCAGGCGGGCCTGACCCTGGACAAGGACGCCGGGGTCGTCACGGGATTCTCGGATGTGAAGTCCGGGTTGTCGACGGGCGCAACCCGGCTCTTCGTGTACGGGGTGTTCGACGCACCGGTGACCGGCGGCGGCTCCTCCGGGGTGAAGGGCCACCTCCGCTTCGACGCGGGCGCGGACCGGACGGTGACCCTCCGCCTGGCCACGTCCCTCATCGGCCTCGACCAGGCGAAGGACAATCTGCGCCAGGAGATCCCGGAGGGCACCGACTTCGAGACGGTACGGGACCGGGCGCGGGCGCAGTGGGACCGGCTCCTCGGCCGGGTGGAGGTCGAGGGCGCGACCCCCGACCAGCTGACCACGCTGTACTCCAGTCTGTACCGGCTGTACCTGTACCCCAACTCCGGCTTCGAGAAGGTCGGTTCGACCTACCGGTACGCCTCGCCGTTCTCCCCCATGCCGGGTCCGGACACCCCGACGCACACCGGCGCGAAGATCGTCGAGGGCAAGGTGTACGTCAACAACGGCTTCTGGGACACATACCGGACGACCTGGCCCGCGTACTCCCTGCTGACGCCGTCCCGGGCGGGTGAGCTGGTCGACGGTTTCGTGCAGCAGTACAAGGACGGCGGCTGGACCTCCCGCTGGTCCTCCCCCGGGTACGCGGACCTGATGACGGGCACCTCGTCGGATGTGGCGTTCGCGGACGCATACGTCAAGGGCGTCGACTTCGACGCGAAGGCGGCGTACGAGGCGGCCGTCAAGAACGCCACGGTCGTCCCGCCGAACCCGGGCGTCGGCCGCAAGGGCATGACCTCCTCCCCCTTCCTCGGCTACACCGGCACCGAGACCCACGAGGGTCTGTCCTGGGCGCTGGAGGGCTATCTCAACGACTACGGCATCGCCCGGATGGGCCGGGCCCTGTACGAGAGGACCGGTGAGCAGCGGTACCGGGAGGAGTCGGCGTACTTCCTGGACCGGGCACGGGACTACGTCGAGTTGTTCGACAGGGAGGCCGGCTTCTTCCAGGGCCGGGACGCCACCGGGAAGTGGCGGCTGGACTCCTCGGAGTACGACCCGCGGGTCTGGGGCCACGACTACACGGAGACCAACGGCTGGGGCTACGCGTTCACCGCGCCGCAGGACAGCAAGGGCCTGGCGAACCTGTACGGCGGCCGGGGCGGGCTGGCGAGGAAGCTGGACACCTACTTCTCCACCCCGGAGACGGCCTCGCCCGACCTCACCGGCTCCTACGGCGGCGTCATCCACGAGATGACCGAGGCTCGTGACGTACGGATGGGCATGTACGGCCACTCCAACCAGGTCGCCCATCACGCGATCTACATGTACGACGCGGCCGGCCAGCCGTGGAAGGCACAGGAGAAGGCCCGCGAGGTGCTCTCCCGGTTGTACGTCGGCAGCGCCATCGGCCAGGGCTACCACGGCGATGAGGACAACGGCGAGCAGTCGGCCTGGTACCTCTTCTCCGCGCTCGGGTTCTATCCGCTGGTGATGGGCAGCGGCGAGTACGCGATCGGATCGCCCCTGTTCACCAGGGCGACGGTCCATCTGGAGAACGGCAGGGACCTCGTGGTCCGGGCCCCGAGGAACAGCGCGAGGAACCTCTACGTTCAGGGCTTGAAGGTCAACGGCAAGGCGTGGCGGTCGACGTCGCTGCCGCACGCGCTGATCGCGAAGGGCGGGGTCCTGGAGTTCGACATGGGGCCGAGGCCGTCGCGGTGGGGCACGGGCGAGAGCGCCGCACCGGTGTCGATCACCAAGGACGACAAGGTGCCGTCGCCGCGCTCGGACGCCATCGAGGGCGACGGGGAGCTGTTCGACAACACCTCGTCGACGAAGACCACGGTGACGACGGCCGAACTGCCGGTGGCCGCCCGCACCAAGGCCGTGCAGTACACGCTGACGTCGTCCGACCGCGCCGAGGCGCCGACCGGGTGGACCCTCCAGGGCTCGGTGGACGGCAGCACCTGGAAGACCGTCGACCGACGGTCGGACGAGTCGTTCGCCTGGGACCGCCAGACCCGGGCGTTCTCCGTACCCGCCCCGAGGGCCTACCGGCACTACCGCCTGGTCCTCGACGCCCCGGCAACCCTCGCGGAGGTGGAACTGCTGTCCTGACGCCGGGGCGGAGAACTCTATGCACACGCAAGGGGCCCGGCAGCAGCTCGCCGGGCCCCAACTGACTTGACGGCGCGGGTCGTTGCCGGGATAGAGTCTTGTATAGACCACTCGACAACGTTGTCCTGTCCCGGGTGGTCACCCGAACCATTTCCCTTCCGAACCATTTCCCCTCCGAGCCGGTTTCCCCCGTACCGGCCCGGCTCACGGACCGGGTGGGCACACACCGCCCGCTCGCCCGGTCCGCCCGAGCACCTCAGCGCCTATTCGAGCGTCTGCCCCGGCCCCAGTCCCTCGTCGCGACCAGCCGGACGGACGGAAGGCGGAAGATCGTGCTCATGCGGTGGGATCGGGGGCGGGCACAGGGAGGTCGAGCCGAGGTTCTGCCGGTCCTGGGCGCCGAAGGTGGACCCCAGGGCTGCGGTGACCAGAAGGAGCGCGCCGACGGCGAGGTACACCGGCCTGCCTCCGAAGCGGTCGAAGAGGAAGCCGGTGGCGAGGATGGCCCCGGCGCCGACGACAGATGACGGCGTCGAGGAGCCCGTGCCAGGCACCGAGCAGGCGGGCGGGGGCGTGGAGCCGGACGAGGAGTCCGGCCGGCCTGAGGTACACGGTGAAGCCGAGGCCGAACAGGACGAGGGCGGCCGCGAGGATCCACTGCGTCCCACCGAGCAGTGCCGCCGTCAGGGTGCCGGAGCCCGCGAGGGCCGTGTCCCAGCGCAGGCTTGAGTAGACCCGACCGGCCTTGACGACGAGGCCGCCGATGATGGCTCCGACGGTGGAGAAGGAAGGAGCCGGCGCGCCGCTGACATGTCGAAGCTCCCCCTCATGAGGGGCAGCAAGGAGAGGATGACCGTCGAGAGGGCGAGCACGGTCAGGGCGTGGAAGGTGAGGAAGCGGCGCCAGGCCGGGCTGGAGACGATCGCCGTCGCGACCGTGCGGCGGGAGGGGAGGGAGGTCGTGGACCGTGACCGCGGAAGGAGCCGGCGAGTCGGCACTTCCATCCGCCCGACAGGCGCGAGCAGTGGCGCGGCCTTGCCGCTCGACGCGACAAGACCGCCACCGTCTACCTGGCCGCACCGCGCATCGCAGGCGTCTTCATCGGGTCCGCTCGATGATCCGAACGACAGGCCTAGCCCACCCGGCAGGGCAGTGTCGTACTGGAATCACCTCCCGGTCCTTGTACGACGTACCCGAATGTCGCCGTCGCGCCGGGGGCCAGCGACCCGTTCCAGTTGGCGTTGTGGACCATCACGTTCTGTCCGCTGTAGGTGGCGCTGCCGCTCCAGAGGCTGTCGATCCGCTGGCCGCTCGGCAGGGTCCAGTCGACCATCCAGCCGAGCATCGGCACGTCGCCGGTGTTCTTGACGACGACCTCGGACTGGTAGCCGCCGCTCCAGGTGCCCGTCGTACGGCGGGTCGCGGAGCACTGACCGGGGACCGGCTCGGTGGGGTTGCCCGGCTCCTTGATGCCGGTCACCTCGCCGTTGCCGCCGTCGAAGACGACGTCGGAGCAGGAGTAGAAGGTCTCCTGGCTGTCGGAGCGCTGCCACACCATGTAGATGATGTGACGGCCCGACTTGTTCGCGGGGAGTTGGCCCCGCCAGGAGTAGTTGGCCTCGACCGTGCCCGGGCTGCCGTTCAGCGGCGGGTGGTCGACGCTCAGGAACGGCCGGTCCTCGATGTCGTTCCAGGTGAGCGTCTTCGTCGGATCGAAGCCGTCCTTGGTGATGTACACGTAGAACCAACCCGGGTGTGCCGCCCACGCGTTGTACGAGAAGTCAACGTTCGCGCCGGCGGTGAGATGGGTCAGCGGCCAGTCCCTGCTGGGCGTGTTGAACCCGGTGAAGTTGGGGTTGCCGCCACTGCACAACTGGCCGTCCGGGACGAAGCCCCGGGTGCGGCCGGCGCCGTCCGAGCGGAGCACCGAGAACCAGTTGTAGAACGGGGTCGTCCCGCTCGTCTGCTGCGCCGCCCGGCAGGCCGGGTTGACCGGTTTGATCTCACCGGCGTCGGTCAGCCCGTCCTGCCAGCACAGGAAGGTACGGCTGCCGGGCTTCATCGGCGTGCCGTGCGCCTCCGCCTTGCCGCTGCCGGCGGTGACGACCAGGCCGAGCGCCGGGATCGTCGTCACGAGGGCAAGCAGGACGAGCAGCAGCGCGCGGTGCCGCTTGGGCAGCCTCGATCGCAAGATAGTCACGTGCATGACAAACGCTCCTTGGGTGTACGGCCTTGAGGAACGTGCGTGTGTGCATGTGCGTGCGTACGGATGAGTGGTGCGGGGCGGGAACGGTCCCCGAGGGACGGGTTCCGGTCCGCCACTCGTTATGGGAGCGCTCCCACCCCACCTGCTTCGGAAGCTAGCGCGAAGTGGTTCGGTTGTAAACGGTTGTCGCGGGGAGGGACGCGGGGCGGGCACGGCGGAGGGTCGCAGGGTTGAGGACCATCGGAACGGTAAACCGGCGCTAAGCGTCCGTCGGCCCCTGGTGGGCGGCCGGCGGAGCGTCGGTGACCGGCCCCTTGGGCGTCGCTGCCCGGTCAAGGCGAAGGACGCGCGGAGCAAGGGCCGCCGCTGGAGCCAGGCGCGCGAGGACTTCGCGCTGGAGACGGTGCACTGGGACGCCGGCACTGCCCGGCTGCTGCCCCGGCTGTTGAAGGGCCGCACGCGCGAGCCGGTGTTCGTCACCACCGCCGACCGGGGCAGGGCCAGTTGTCACCCCGCCTGACGTGTGCCCGGACACCGGGCCGGCCCGGCTGTCGTATGGGCGGACCCGCACCCTTCTCGACGAGCACACCGCTGCGCGCGGACCGGGCAGGGGCGGGGACCTGCACGAATACCGTCACTCCGGCTTCACCCACCTGGGCGGGGGCCGGGCCGCATTTATCGGATGCGGCAACGTACTTGCCACCGTCCGACCCCCGCATCCCGTCCGTCCGGGACACGGCGGAGGGCCGCACCCCCGTCCACCGGGGATGCGGCCCTCAACTTCCCTACCGGATCGCTCAGTTGCGGATCAGGTTGCGCAGCACGTACTGCATGATGCCGCCGTTGCGGTAGTAGTCGGCCTCACCGGGGGTGTCGATGCGGACGACCGCGTCGAACTCGACGCCCGTGTCGGTGGTGACCTTGACCGTGCTCGGGGTGGTGCCCTCGTTCAGCTCGGTGACGCCGGTGATGGAGAAGGTCTCCTCGCCGGTCAGGCCGAGGGAGTCGGCCGACTGGCCGGCCGGGAACTGCAGCGGCAGGACGCCCATGCCGATGAGGTTCGAGCGGTGGATGCGCTCGTACGACTCGGTGATGACGGCCTTGACGCCGAGGAGCGCGGTGCCCTTGGCGGCCCAGTCGCGGGACGAGCCGGAGCCGTACTCCTTGCCGCCCAGGATGACCAGCGGGGTGCCGGCGGCCTGGTAGTTCTGCGACGCGTCGTAGATGAAGGAGACCGGGCCGCCCTCCTGCGTGAAGTCGCGGGTGTAGCCGCCCTCGGTGCCCGGCGCGATCTGGTTGCGCAGGCGGATGTTGGCGAACGTGCCGCGGATCATGACCTCGTGGTTGCCTCGGCGGGAGCCGTAGGAGTTGAAGTCACGACGCTCCACACCGTGCTCGGTGAGGTACTTGCCGGCCGGGGTGTCGGCCTTGATGGCGCCGGCCGGGGAGATGTGGTCGGTGGTGACCGAGTCGCCCAGCTTGGCCAGGACGCGGGCGCCGACGATGTCGGTGACCGGGGTGGTCTCCATCGTCATGCCCTCGAAGTACGGAGGCTTGCGGACGTACGTCGACTCCGGGTCCCACTCGAAGGTGTCGCCGGTCGGGATCGACAGGGCCTGCCACTGGGCGTCGCCCGCGAAGACGTCCTGGTAGGACTTGGAGAACATGTCCTCGCCGATGGCGTTGGCGACGACGTCGTTGACCTCGGCCTCGGTCGGCCAGATGTCCTGGAGGTAGACCGGCTTGCCGTCCTGGTCGGTGCCGAGGGCGTCCTTGGTGATGTCCACCTTCATGGAGCCGGCGATGGCGTACGCGACGACCAGCGGCGGGGAGGCCAGGTAGTTCATCTTGACGTCGGGGTTGATCCGGCCCTCGAAGTTCCGGTTGCCGGAGAGGACCGAGGTGACCGCGAGGTCGTGGTCGTTGACGGCCTTGGAGACCTCCTCCGGCAGCGGGCCGGAGTTGCCGATGCAGGTGGTGCAGCCGTAGCCGACGAGGTTGAAGCCGACCTTGTCGAGGTACGGCGTCAGACCGGCCTTGTCGAAGTAGTCGGTGACGACCTTGGAGCCCGGAGCGAGGGTGGTCTTGACCCACGGCTTGCGGGTCAGGCCCTTCTCGACCGCCTTCTTGGCCACCAGCGCGGCGGCGACCATGACGTACGGGTTGGAGGTGTTGGTGCAGGAGGTGATGGCCGCGACCGTCACCGCACCGTGGTCGATCTCGTACGTGGAGCCGTCGGGGGCGGTCACGGTGACCGGGTTGGACGGGGCGCCGTTCGGGGCGACGGCCGGGGCGTCGGAGGCCGGGAAGGACTCCTGGCCCGCCTCGTCGACCATGTCGACGTAGTTGCGCACGTCCTGCTTGAACTGCTCGGCGGCGTTGGCAAGGACGATACGGTCCTGCGGGCGCTTCGGGCCGGCGATGGAGGGGACGACCGTGGAGAGGTCGAGCTCCAGCTTCTCGGAGAAGTCGGGCTCGGCGGACGGGTCCAGCCAGAGGCCCTGCTCCTTGGCGTACGCCTCGACGAGCGCGAGCTGCTGCTCGGAGCGGCCGGTGAGCTTCAGGTAGTTGATCGTCTCGGCGTCGATCGGGAAGATCGCGGCGGTCGAACCGAACTCCGGCGACATGTTGCCGATGGTGGCGCGGTTGGCCAGGGAGGTGGCGGCGACGCCCTCGCCGTAGAACTCGACGAACTTGCCCACGACACCGTGCTTGCGCAGCATCTCGGTGATGGTGAGCACGAGGTCGGTGGCGGTGGTGCCGGGGGTGAGCTCACCGGTCAGCTTGAAGCCGACGACGCGCGGGATGAGCATCGAGACCGGCTGGCCGAGCATCGCGGCCTCGGCCTCGATGCCGCCGACGCCCCAGCCCAGCACGCCCAGGCCGTTGACCATGGTGGTGTGCGAGTCGGTGCCGACGAGGGTGTCGGGGTATGCCTGGCCGTTACGGACCATGACGGTGCGCGCCAGGTGCTCGATGTTGACCTGGTGGACGATGCCGGTGCCCGGGGGGACGACCTTGAAGTCGTCGAAGGCGGTCTGGCCCCAGCGCAGGAACTGGTAGCGCTCCTTGTTGCGGCCGTACTCCAGGTCGACGTTCTGCTTGAAGGCGTCGCTCGTGCCGAACTTGTCGGCGATGACGGAGTGGTCGATGACCATCTCGGCCGGGGAGAGCGGGTTGACCTTCGCCGGGTCGCCGCCGAGGGCCTTGACGGCCTCACGCATGGTGGCGAGGTCCACCACACAGGGAACGCCGGTGAAGTCCTGCATGATCACGCGGGCCGGCGTGAACTGGATCTCCTGGCTGGGCTGAGCCTGGGAGTCCCAGTTGCCGAGGGCACGGATGTGGTCGGCGGTGATGTTCGCGCCGTCCTCCGTGCGGAGCAGGTTCTCCAGCAGGACCTTGAGGCTGTAGGGCAGGCGAGCCGAGCCCTCCACCTTGTCCAGCCGGAAGATCTCGTACGACTCGTCGCCCACCTGCAGCGTGCTGCGGGCGTCGAAGCTGTTCGCCGACACGACAGTCTCCTTCATTCCATGTGCGCGTACCACCGCATCCTGCCGCCACGCCCTCTTGGCCGATCCGCTAAGGTAAGGCTAAGTTAGGCACCCCTTACCGGGGTGGCGGCCGCAGTGCGCCTCGGCAGATATCTCGATGTCGAGATAACTCTAGTACATGGCGGCGGGCAGGTCATGCCCGGGCGGCGTTGTCCGCTGCCATCCGCGTCTCGACCTGGGCTCCACCGGGGGCTGCCCCAAGAAGGATCCCGGCACCTCCCGCTGCAATCCGCCGGTCCGGAGGGTGCGAACAGGGTCGCCCTCATGAGCGATTCCCCGGAGAAGCCACCTGCAAGACCCTGCAACCGCGTGGACTGCAGGACCAGCCGGCGAGGCCCTGCTCAACGCGGCCGTGCGCGTGGTGGCGCGGGGCGGGCTGCGCAAGCTCACCTACCGGGCCGTCGCGGAGGAGGCGGGTGTCACGCACGGGCTCGTGGTGCACCACTTCGGCTCGCGTGACGCGCTGACAGAGGCAGCCCTCGCACACTCGGTGCGCACCAGCGCGAGTACGAGTCCACTGGAACCCGGCACGGGCGACATCGCGGACCTCGCGGCGGGACTGGCGGACATGGTCACCCGTGAGCCGGCCATGCAGACGATCCAGTACGAGCTCATGCCGGAGTCCCGGCGCAAGCCCGAGCTGCTGCCGCGGATTCGCGCACTGTACGACGAGTACTTCCAGGCCACGGAGAGGGAGCTGCCCCGCAGCCTGCCCGACGGCACCAGCCCTTCCCTGACCCGGCTCGCCTTCGCCGCCCTGGAGGGTCTCGTGCTGCACCAGCCGGCCCTCGACGAGCCGGACGTCCCCGAGGCCGCACTGGAGAAGCTGCGGTCACTGCGACCCGGCAGCGTGGCGCCGCAGGGTAGTCACCCTCACTGATCCCCGCCAGCGGAAGACTGGAGGACTTCGCCGCGACCCTGGCCGACTTCATCGTGGCCGACCCCGACCTCCAGGCCTTCCAGTACGAGCTGAAGCTCGAATCCAGCCGGCGGCCGGAGCTGCGCCACCACGTAGACCTGCTCTACAACACGTACCGCGTTGCCGTGCGCGAGGCACTGGCCTGCTTCGACGTGCCCGAGGACATGACGGAGATCGTCTTCGCGGCCCTGGACGGCATCGTCTTCCACCAGGTCACCTCGGGCACACCCGACCGCACCGAGGAGAGCGTCGACGCCTTGCGCCGACTTCTCGCGGCCCATCGCGCGGTGCAGGGGGCACCACAGACGGCGGCCCCGTAGCACACCGGCCTGCCGAATACGCACCCGAACAGAGGGGGACCGAACGGGCAATCAGGTCTCCACCCGCCGACCTCCTCGGACAGGTGCGAGCCCACCCGCACCCGCATGTGAACCCGCAAGCGGGGTACCCCACTTGGACATCGGAAGGAGGCACCCATGCCGCTCACGTTCCGCAAGAGTTTCCGGATCCTGCCGGGTGTGCGACTCAACATCAACAAGCGTTCCTGGTCCATCACGACCGGCGGCCGCAACGGTCCGCGGCACACCCACAGCAGTACGGGACGTCGTACGACGTCGATGGATCTGCCCGGTCCCTTCGGCTGGCGCCGCACCCGTGGCGCGAGGCGTCACTGAGCAGCGCCGGCGACCCGCCGATCGGCTGCCGGGGCGACCACTCGATCGGCTCAGCCGATCACCCCAACAGCCCACCAGAGAGGCGCCATCTCATATCTGAGATAACCTCACCCTCATGGCAGACGACTACCTCGTACGCATCGGCAGGCTCATCCGTGACGCGCGGCAGCACCGTGGCTGGACACAGTCGCAGTTGGCGGAGGCCCTCGGCACGAGCCAGAGCGCAGTGAACCGTATCGAGCGCGGTAATCAAAACATCAGCCTTGAGATGATCGCTCGAATCGGTGAAGCCCTGGACAGCGAGATCGTCTCGCTGGGGTACGCGGGGCCGATGCATCTGCGGGTGGTCGGCGGGCGCCGGCTCTCCGGCTCGATCGATGTGAAGACCAGCAAGAACGCGTGCGTCGCGCTGCTGTGCGCCTCCCTGTTGAACAAGGGGCGCACGGTGCTGCGCCGGGTGGCCCGGATCGAGGAGGTGTACCGGCTGCTGGAGGTGCTCGGCTCCATCGGCGTCCGCACCCGGTGGATCAACGACGGCGTCGACCTGGAGATCGTGCCGTCGGCCGAGCTGGACCTGGCGGCGATGGACGCGACGGCGGCCCGCCGCACCCGGTCGATCATCATGTTCCTCGGCCCGCTGCTGCACCGTGTGGACCACTTCAAGCTGCCGTACGCGGGCGGTTGCGACCTCGGTACCCGCACCATCGAGCCGCACATGATCGCCCTGCGCCGGTTCGGGCTGGACATCACCGCGACCGAGGGGCTGTACCACGCCGAGGTGGACCGGTCCGTGACCCCGGGCCGCCCCATCGTGCTGACCGAGCGCGGCGACACCGTGACCGAGAACGCGCTGCTCGCCGCCGCCCGCCACGACGGCGTGACCGTCATCCGCAACGCCTCGTCCAACTACATGGTCCAGGACCTGTGCTTCTTCCTGGAGGCGCTCGGCGTCCGGGTCGAGGGCATCGGCACGACCACGCTCACGGTGCACGGTGTGCCGCACATCGACGTGGACGTCGACTACTCGCCCTCCGAGGACCCGGTCGAGGCGATGAGCCTGCTCGCCGCGGCGGTCGTCACCGAGTCGGAGCTGACGGTGCGCCAGGTACCGATCGAGTTCCTGGAGATCGAGCTGGCGGTCCTGGAGGAGATGGGCCTCGACCACGACCGCTCGGCGGAGTACTTCGCCGACAACGGCCGCACGCGTCTGGTGGACCTCACCGTCCGGCCCTCGAAGCTCCAGGCGCCGATCGACAAGATCCACCCCATGCCGTTCCCGGGCCTGAACATCGACAACGTCCCGTTCTTCGCGGCCATCGCGGCCGTCGCCCAGGGCAAGACCCTCATCCACGACTGGGTCTACGACAACCGGGCGATCTACCTCACCGACCTCAACCGCCTCGGCGGCCGCCTCCAGCTCCTCGACCCGCACCGGGTGCTCGTCGAGGGCCCGACCCGCTGGCGCGCCGCCGAGATGATGTGCCCGCCGGCCCTGCGCCCCGCCGTCGTCGTCCTCCTCGCGATGATGGCCGCGGAGGGCACGTCCGTCCTGCGCAACGTCTACGTCATCAACCGCGGTTACGAGGACCTCGCGGAGCGCCTGAACACGGTGGGGGCGCAGATCGAGATCTTCCGGGACATCTGAACAGCGCGCGGTGTCGTGCCCCTTGGAGGCAACGGGCACGACACCTCAGCATGCCGGCCGGCCTGCGGGTACTCACCTCCACGACCCTCCATTGATCACTGTTGTCTTTCAGCGCCTTGTGCAACGCACATGCAAGACGATCTTGGATGGTTGACGAGACGTCAGATATGTCTGAGCATCCGTCAGTCTTCACGGAGGGTTGTCACCGAAGTGGCCTCGCAGCGTCCGATGACGGTCGTGTCACGCCGACCACGCCTGGTCGACCATCGGCAGCCACGTCGAAGACCCGGCCAGCCACAGCGGGCGCGGCTGAGTGTAGGCCGCGACGCGAACGGAGCTTCACCACCCAGCACATCCTGTACCGGCCGAACCCGAACTGTTCGACACCGACGCCCGCATATCGGCCAAGGTCCGTGAGTGCACGAATACGCCGATCCTGCCTCGCTTAGGGAGCGATCACGCTCTGACCTGTGCGTTTACGGGCATCCAGCGGGTGATGCCTCGCCATCGGCGTCCACCGTCAGGACGGTCGCACCAACATCGCCGCCGCCCTCCGCTACACCGCCCGCGACTGCCGCAGACCCCTGACCGCCCTCGACCTCACCGGATGAATCCGGACAAACCTCGATCATGCAAGGGACCCTGCCTGCCCACCCAGGAGAGCTGGCTGCATCTGGCCTGCTGACTGGACCTGGCCATCCGCGAGGTCGTCGGCTATGCGATGGCCGACCGCCACCCGCGCCGAGCTGGTGGTCGACGCGCTGCGGATGGCCCACGGTCGTGGCGTCCTGATGGCGTCCCTTGACGTGGTGTAGCCGATCATGGTTAGGGAGTGCGCCGGGGGCGTATGCCATCACTAAAAGCCAGTGCCGTCCCTGCCCAGCTCGCGCCCAGTGCACCAGCACCGCCGACAGCGCCCGCACCGTGGGATTTCCCCCGCGCGAACTCCGTGACCTGCAACTCCGTGTCCGCGCCGAGCAGCAGACGCCCGAGTGGAAAGCCCGATACGCGGTCCGCTCCGAAGTGGAGGGCACGGTCAACGAGTTCGCCCACGGACACGGCATGCGGCGCTGCCGCTACCGAGGACAGGGAAAGGCCCACGTCCAGCACGTCCTGACGGCCATCGCCGTCAACATCGAGCGGCTCAGCGGACTGTCACCGGCCGAGGAAGCCCCCACGCCCCGCCGACCGACTGCTTTCCAGAACTACCTCGACCAGCGCGCGATCCCTCGTCCGAAGTCCTGGCGAACCCTGGGTAGTTGACCTCGGCGGCTACAAGATCCCCGACAGAGTCAGCCCTTACCCGGGCACCGGCCTGGTTATCCCGCACCGCCGCAAGCGCGGCCAGAGCGAACTCCCGGACTGGAAAGAGGAACACAACAAGTCCCACAAGGAGGTCCGGGCCCGCGTCGAGCACGTCTTCGCCCGCATGAAGACCTGGAAGATCCTCCGCGACTGCCGCTTGAAGGGCGACGGCGTCCACCACGCCATGCTCGGCATCGCACAGATGCACAACCTCACCCTCGCTGGATAGATCAGCGGGTCACACTGCGGCCAACCATGCCCGAGACGACTCGTAGCGGGACAGCGCTTAGAAGACACCCACGAGCAGAACGCCGCGCCGCCACATCTCGCAAATCACCCGAATGGAGT
The DNA here is from genome assembly GCF_055572155.1 of Streptomyces sp. NPDC030814. Lineage (NCBI taxonomy): Bacteria > Bacillati > Actinomycetota > Actinomycetes > Kitasatosporales > Streptomycetaceae > Streptomyces > Streptomyces sp. NPDC030814. The sequence goes on along the minus strand of NZ_JBVIDX010000001.1, from coordinate 244,966 downwards.
AATGACGGTTGCTGTGAGAGACGACGCGCTGGAGTGTGGATGGAAGATACCCAATCGGCTCAACACTTCGGGCGATTACCCCCAGGAGCCTCCCATGGGTCGAGTGACTAGTTTTTTCAGCGAAACTGAAGCCGAGGGCAGGCCTTTCTGGCCCGATGCGGACATAAGTTCCCGAGCCGATAGAGGGCGTCTCCTGTTCGCTGCGGTGATGCTCGCGATCGGGGGACTCCTAGATGTCCTTGTAGGTATCTCAGCCATCACCCAAGATGACATTTTTGTCACCACGCAGAACTATCTCTTTGAGTTCGACCTGGCGGGTTGGGGCTGGCTCCACCTGCTGCTGGGTCTGCTGATGTTTGGCTGGGGCGCCTTCGTCTTGGGCGCGATTACTGGCGCAGCGGGATTCGCTGCAAGAACAGGCTCAGCATGGGTACGGGGGATGGGCCTTGGCCTGGCGAGCTTGAGCCTGCTGATGAACTTCTCGTATCTGCCGTACTACCCGCTCTGGGCAGTGGTGACAATGGGCGTCGACATCTCCATCATCTACGCCTGCACCCGGTCGCGCCCGGCCCGGTGAAAGTTCGGCAGCTCGGCGGAAGCGTCCGCTGGCAGACTCGGCGGTGACGGCGTTGCCCAGAAGCTCTCACCTGTAGAGCCGACCGCCTCTCTCATCTCGGCGACCTCTGACAGGAGGGCAATCATGAATGCCACGGTTTCCGGTCCCCGACAGCTGCGAATATCCCTCTCTTTTAATGGCCGACGCGATTGGCCACTCGCAGGTGCGGCAATTACGGCACTGCTGAGTTTTATCATGCTCTTCCCGCCATGGATATCGGGAGACATCAGCCTAAACGCATTCGGCGAGAACATGCCGAGCGCGGGGCCCGCACTGGTAATTGTGATGACCCTCGGGGTTTTGGCATTCATAATCCTTGGGTTGACTACGGATGAGGCTAAATATCACGCCTTGGCGTTGTTTCCAGCATCAAACCTCCTAGTGATCTATATAGTGAAACTCGCCGACACTTCGGATCAAATAGATCAAACCACTCAAGGTTTTGATGTCTCTATAGGCGTTGGCCTTTGGCTTGGCTTCCTCTTTTCTCTAGCCACGTTTATTCTACTCATCCTGGCGCAGGCCCTGAGACGCGGGTTCCTAGAGGTCAAGTTCACCCGCGAACACGGGGACCTTAACCGCGATAAGTGAATCGACAGCAAATGAAATCAATCCGGTGGCGCTGCGGCTAGCACTAAGTTGATGTGACTATGCCGCCTAAACCTCTAACACCCGACTTGGCGCTCAGCGCCGCATGGCTGTGGGGTCGATCTTTGATTCAGTTCGTATCTTTCTCTCGTTTGCGAGCAACACAGCGAAAGATGTGACCATGAAAGCAAAAAGGCGTTTCATTGCGGTACTCACACTAATCTCAGTGATCGGACTTTCCTTTTCCGATACTACTTCCATAGCGGAGGCAGAGACGGACAGCCAGGGATCTCAAGTAAAGTATCTAAGCGATATTGAACCGCTGAGATCTGAGTTCGGTGTAGCGAATGAGGCTGCGGAGATAGACGGCGAACAGTACCCACATAGCGTCGTCATGCGGGCAGATAAGGGTTATGTGCCCTACGGTGACGCAGAGTACAATCTTGGTCGCAAGTGGCGCAGCCTTGACGCCACTGTCGGACTACGTGACGACTCCCCGAGTGAAGCAGCATTGAAGTTCGAAGTCTTCGCAGACGGAACGAGACTGCACGAGGAAAGAATGAAAATCGGAGAGTCCAGCAATATTTCTCTGGACGTGTCGGAGAAACTACGCCTGACAATAAAAGTCTCCTACGCCTCATCTGAGGAAATAGACGCCTACTGCTACGGCGTATGGGGAAACGCCAGACTTAGCACAGATACAGCAGCATCCGGCCGCGTATTGGGTGGCCTCCCTGATATTCCCTCCTACTGCAAAGCCAAGGGCTTTGAAGATTCTTCCGACCCTGCGGGTGTCGAAAATGTCGGCGATTGGGAGTGCGTCAGTGCCGACCGGTCCATGTCGATCACAAACGATCCGAAGGGCTTGAGGAATCTCACATGGGATGAAGCTTGCGATCTCTTCTATGGGGTCAAGTTCGGCAATGTCCGCCCCATAAATACTGCGCCAACAGATCCGCCGTTCACGGTGAAGTGTGCTAAGTAGAACGGCCATCTTGATCAGTAGGTTGGGGACAACGCTGACTGCGGTGCATGGGGCGATGAAGTTCTGGAGGACGATGGACATGACAAGCAAACTGGCAGCCTGTGCGGCAGTAACAATGCTTATGGGCGGAGTCAGCGTGCATGCCAGATCTTCAGTCGATGACTCCCCTGTAAGTCAGAAACAGAAAAAGGTGACAGTGGAAGAGATGAGCAATTGGGTTGTTGCTTTTCAGGATAGCCCTGAGGTCTCTCGACTCGTTGAAGATCTGGGGAATCTCGGCATTGACTCAGTTGGCGACCTGCAATATTATCCAGAGGATTGTTCAGTCGTCCTCAATGACGCTCGGGCCGTGAAAGATGATGCCCCGAAGCCTCCATATGCCGAGAAATATTGGAATTCCGGGCTGAGCTCTGGCGAGTCGGCATTCAAGCTATTCTGTGCAGGGGAGCCTATATTCGCTTACGGTAAGGCCGTAGCGGCAGTACGTCAATTTTCGGAATTCACCGATAAGGTTGTCGACGAATTCCCTGAGCTTGAGGAAAACAGCCAAGCTCAAGGTATATTGAATCCCGGTAGTCGTCTAACCTCGTTCTTGCATGAGGGTCCATCAGCTCGCTGACGGACCTTTTCTGCTTGGTCGGGTTCGGTTTTTCTGCGCAGGGCTTCGGCGTAGTCGGCTGACGTCCGGTTCCTGACGGATGGCCGGGCTGGGCGGGGCCCGACGCAGAACAGGCACGGATCGCGGTCCGAAGCGCCTACACGAGGGCCGCGTGACTCCTGCATTGTTCGGCTTGTGCAGCGACCGTGCAAGATGATCTTTGAACGCTTCATTTGCGCAGGTCAGATACTTCGTATAGGAGTTCCGGGACATCTGAGCGGGGGCGGCCGGACCGCCGTCAGTCGGGGCGTCGCGACGGCGGGGCCGGGTGACGGTCGGCGGCCCAGGACGCGAGGAGGCGCGGGCGCTCGTCGGTGGGGGAGCCGGGGCGGGTGCGTACCGCCGCCGGGGCTGGACACAGGCGACTCACCCCTCCACCGACCACAAGGGCATCGTCGTCTTTCCGGGACCCCGCCACCCCGGCCCGTAGCCTCGCGGCACTCCCACCACCGCCGTGAGCGGCGCGACGGCTGTCGACCCCGGTCGGCGGAGGGCGGCGGGTGGCGGCACGGCCGCCGCCTGACCATGGCGGTCACCGGCAGTCGACAGCGGACGGATACGGTCCCCGCCGGTCGAAGCAGTCTGCGGCCCGTCGCAGCAGCCCTCGACGGTCGCGCGTTCGATGGAGGGGCGGTGGCGGCGACCCGTGCGCCCGGCCACCACCACCGCCCCGCCCGCTCCGCTCGCCCGCCCTGCCGGGCGTCAGCCCTTGTCGAGCATCTTGTTCATCTGCTCGATCTCGGCCGTCTGGGCCGTGATGACGTCGTCGGCGAGGTCGATCGCGGGGCCGTACTTCCCCTCGGCCTTCTCGGTCTTGGCCATCTCGACGGCGCCTTCGTGGTGCTCGACCATCAGTTCCAGGAACTTCTTGTCGAAGGCCGCTCCGGAGGCCTTCTCCAGGTCGGCCATGTCCTCGGCGCTCATCATTCCGGGCATGGCGGACGCCATGTCGTGACCCATGCCGGCCATGTCCTCGGGGACCTTCTCGCCCCAGGCGGTGAGCCAGCCGGACATCGTCTCGATCTCCGGGTCCTGGGCGCCCTTGATCTTGGTGGCGAGGTCCTTGACCTCCGGCGAGGCGGCTCGGCTGTCGGCCAGTTCGGCCATGTCGACGGCCTGGCGGTGGTGCTGGATCATCTCCTCGGCGAAGCCGACGTCCGCCTTGTTGTGGCCGCCGGCCTTCGCCGAGGCGGACGAACCGGCCTTGGGCGAGCCGGACTCGGAGTTCATCGAGCCCATGTCGTGGCCGTCGCCGTCGCCGCCGCACGCGGTCAGGACGAGGGCGGCGGCACCGGCAGTGAGGGTGAGGGCGGCACGACGGAAGAACCCGCGGTGTGCGGTCATGGTGGAGCTCCTGCGTTTTGAATCGGAGAAGTCGGAGAAGGGCGTGCCGGAGCACGCGCCGCGTCCCGGTGGGTGTGCGGCGGCGTGCGGGCTTCTCTAGATCCGCAGTAGTTGGAGTTCGGCCAGCGATGGTGGCGCGCGGCCGCCTTGGGGGCCTGCGCCTGTCATCGACGCCCGTGCGTCCGTCTGTTCGGCCGGGGCCACCACATCGGGCGTCAGGGCGGGGGCCGCGGTCGGGGCCTGGGCGACGGACGCCGAGGCGCAGGTCGGGTCCGCGTGGTTCATGTGCCCCGTGCCACCGTCGGCGTCGTGGCCGCATGCGCCCGGCATCGACACCCGAAGGGGTGCCTCCGAGCGGGGCGCGCGCACCTGAACGGCCGCCTTCACGCCCGGCGCCGAAAGCCGAACGGCCGCCCCCTGCGACACTCGTGCCGACGCCGCCGAGCCCGGCATCGACGCCCCCGCACCCCCGTGCGCGGCCGCCGTCATCCGGTCGTGTCCGGCGGCCCCGTGGAGTGCGGGGACCGGTCCGAGACCGTGCATGCCCAGCAGACCCAGCAGCAGCACGCACACGATCAGGCCGCAGGCCCGCAAGGGCGGACGCGGCCGGCGGTGCGGCGCTCCGAGGCCGGTCACGGCCTCGTCGTGGGCATGGTGCATGGGTCCCTTGCGTGTCGTGTGCGTCGCGGGGCGTCGCGGGCGCCGCCGAAGCGGCTCGGTGCCGGTGTCCCCGTGGGCGGGCCGCCTGTTTCCACTAACCTACTATGGACTTACGTACTCAGCTTGTACGTCGGGGCGGGGAGAGGGAGTCGGGGCATGCGGCGGCTGGGGGAACTGGAAGCGGAGATCATGGACCGCCTCTGGAGCTGGAACCGCCCCGCGACGGTGCGCGAGGTCGTCGACGACATCAACCGGACCCGGCCCGTGGCCTACACGACCGTGATGACGGTCACCAACATCCTCTACAACAAGGGCTGGTTGCTGCGGGGCAAGCAGGGCCGCGCCTGGCTCTACTCCCCCGTGCGCAGCCGTGAGGCGTACGCCGCCGCGCTCATGGAGGACGGTCTGGGCGCCAGCAGGGACCGGCCGGCCGCGCTGGTCCATTTCGTGGAGAACATGACCGAGGAAGAGGTGGCCGCCCTGCGCAAGGCCCTGCGGAGCGTGGGACGACAGGCGAAACCGTGAACGCGACCCCCGTCCTCGTCGCCTACACGGCCCTGGTGGGCTTCGTCGCCCCGCCGCTGCTCGTGCGGGCCGACTGGCCGCACCGGGCGCCCGCAACGGCCCTCGCGGTCTGGCACGCGCTGGCGCTGTCCTTCTCGCTGGGGGTGGCGCTGACCGCGTACCACCTGGCGATGCCCGCCGGGCATCCGCACGAGGGCCTGCTGGGTCTGCTGCACTCCTGCGGGCTCGCCGTCCTCGGGAGCGACGCCGGTCCGCGGACCGCCGCCCGGCTCGCCGCCGCCCTGCCCGCCGCGCTCGGATTCGCCCTGGCCGGGAGCTTCGCCTTCCATCTCGTACGGGCCGGTCGGGCGCGGGCGCGCCACCGGCGGGCCGTGGATCTGGTGGGCCGCCGGTCGGTCAGGCTGGGTGCCGTCGTCCTGCCGTACGACGTGCCCGCCGCCTACTGTCTGCCGGGCCGCCGGCCCAGGATCGTGGTCAGCGACGGGGCCGTCCGGGAGCTGACGTCCGAGCAGCTCGCCGCAGTACTGGAGCATGAGCAGGCCCATGTGGCCGGCCGCCATCATCTGGTCCTGGCCGCCGCGGAGGCGTTCCACTCCGTCTTCCGCCGGCTCCCGCTGACCCGCCACGTCCGGGAGCAGACGGCGCTGCTGCTGGAGATGGTCGCCGACGACCGCGCCCTGCACGGGCATTCCCGTGAGGCCCTGGCGACCGCGATGTACGAGATGGCGGCGGCCCGGGCGCCGCGCGGCGCGTTCGGGGCGGGTGGCCGGGCGGTGCTGATCCGTGTGCGGCGGGTGCTCGGCCCGCACAGGACTCCCCATCGGGCCCTGTCGGCCGCCATGGCCGCCGTGGCGGTGACGGTGCCGCTGCTGCCCCTGCTCGTCGTCTGTCCGCCCGGCCTCGGCTGACCCGCCACCGCCCGTCCGCCGCCGCCTCGTCCGGATGCCGGACGTGGACCGCGTCCACACCACCGTCGCCGGCACGGCACCGACTCGCCGGGCGCCCACCACGGCCCGGCCGGCCTGCACCGGCGCGCCGGACTCCCGGTGCGGTACGACCACCTCCAGCCCCACGGCCGGCGGCGGATACCCGCTCCGTCTGGAATTCACGGCCGCGGGAACGGCATGACCGGGCGGCACCGTCACGCCGTCACGCCGTCACGCCGTCATGCCGTCATGCCGTCATCATCAGCAGCATCGTCGCCATCGAGCCGCCCATGCCGACGTGACCGGCCAGACGGGCGTTCGGGGCCGAGAGCACCGCGGGGGTGCGGGCGGCGCGGCGGTGGCGGGCCCTCGGGACGGCCGTCCCGGAGGACGCGGCCGGGCCCCGCAACCGGGCCCGTACGGCCAGGGCCACGAAGACCAGGAAGTAGGCGGCCAGCGCCCAGAAGGCTGCGCGCCACAGCGCGGCGGAGCCCGAGGACGCGGCGGCCTCGGCCACGCCGTGGCCACCGCCCATGCCCTCCATGCCGGCCATCGCCCCGTGTCCGTGCCCGTGTCCGTGCCCGGAGGCGCCCAGGGCGAGCGTCGGTCCGGAGCTCTCACCGGGCATGGCCAGGGTCATGAGCACCATGGCGGCGCTGCCGATCACGAGATGGGCGCCGTGCCCCAGCTGCCGTACGCCACCGCTCCTGACGTGCCGTACGGAGAGGGCCACGCCGCCGAGACAGAGCACGGCGAAGACCGCCGCCCACCACAGGCCGTACGTGCCGTAGAGGGCCGCCGTAGGGGGCGCCGCCATCACGGCCATGCCCGCGCCCATCACGACCTCGGCTCCCGCCTCGAACCGGGCCCAGCCGCCGACCAGCGCCATCCGGACGAGGTTGCCGACGGCGACCCCGGCGCCCAGCACCACCACCGTCCAGCCCAGAAGGTGTCCCGTCACATCGCCACCACCGCTCGTCGACTACTACGTACCTCCTTAGTACGTGACGGTCGGCGATACCGCTCAGCGGGATGCGCGGCACTTCGCGGCGGCAGGCTCGGACCCGGCTCACCCACCTACTGGCCACATACCCCCCAGGGGTATAGTGTGCTGTGTGTCGAGGGACGGATCGCACGGACGAGGATGGGGATGACAGGTCATGGACCACAGCGCTCACCATGACGGCACCGCGCACGACCACGCCGCCCATGAGGGCCACGCGGGCCACGGAGGCCACGCGATGTCCCACGAAGGGCACGGCGGAGCGTCCTGGGGCACGGCGGTGAAGGCGACGCTGCACTGCCTGACCGGGTGCGCCATCGGAGAGATCCTCGGGATGGTCATCGGCACCGCGCTGCGGTGGGGCAATGTGCCGACGATGGCGCTGGCCATCGTCCTCGCGTTCGCGTTCGGGTATTCGTTCACGCTGTTCGCGGTACGCCGCGCGGGCCTGGACCTCCGGAGGGCGATCAAGGTGGCGCTGGCCGCCGACACCGTCTCCATCGCCGTGATGGAGCTGGTCGACAACGTGATCATCGCCCTGACTCCGGGGGCGATGGACGCCCACCTGTCCGACGGGCTGTTCTGGTCGGCGCTCCTCGGCGGGTTCGCGGTCGCCTTCCTGATCACCACGCCCGTCAACAAGTGGATGATCGGCCGCGGCAAGGGCCACGCCGTGGTCCACGCCTACCACTGACCACCCGTCCGGCGGCTCCGGCCGCCGGCGGGACCGCGACCGGAGCCGAACGAGTGGTCACGGGAGGGCCGAGCCCCGCCGGTTCACCCGGCTGAGCGCCCCGAGTGGTGGCGAGCGGGAATCCGACTGACGGTGGATCACGTCAAGGCCGGGTCCCTTCAGCTGACGAAGCGCCAGCTGCCTGGTCGTGACGGAAGGACCCACCAAATGCGTTCAGCCCGCATGCTTTTCGCGACAGCGGCGGCCACGGCCGTCCTCGCCATCACCGCTCCCGGCGCCTACGCCGACGGGGAGAAGTGGGACCACGAGGACAACGGATACAGCAAGGAGCACCACAAGAAGGAGCACGACAAGGGCGGCTGGCACAAGGGCCCCCACGGTGGCGTTCACACGGGCGGCGGCGCCCTGACCGCCGTCGGCGGCGGCGACGACAAGAAGGAACACCACAAGGGCGGCTGGCACAAGGGCCCCCACGGCGGCGTTCACACGGGCGGCGGCGCCCTGACCGCCGTCGGCGGCGACGAGTGGACCTCCGGCGAGGACACCGGGAAGGAGTCCTGGGGCAAGGAGGGCAAGGAGGGCAAGAAGGAGGGCCACGAGAAGGGCTCGTGGAAGGGCGACCACGACAAGGGCGGCTGGAAGCACGACCACGACAAGCCGCGTGGCGGGGTGCACACGGGCGGCGGCGGGCTCGCCTCACCGACCACGACCGCCGGCGGGCTGGCGGTTCTCGCGGTCGCAGGCACCGGCATGTACGCCCTGCGCCGCAGGAACAGTGGTGGAAGCGCGGCCTGACCCGTGCCCGGCGCGATATCCGGCCCGATAGCGGACGGGCCGCCACACCGTGCATCGTGTGGCGGCCCGTCCGCCCGGATCCGTCCGCTGTCCCGCCCGTCCCGCTGTCCCGCCCGTTCCGCTGCCGTGCCTTGTGAGGTGGTGTCCTGTGGCAGCCCATCCCTCCGACCCCGGCGGCACCGGTCCGGGACCGACCCGCCGTGGATCCCGACCGACCGCCACTCTGCTGTTCGCCCTGGGCCTGCTGATCCTCTCCGTCATCCTGTTCGGACGCGAGGGTTCCTCGCCCGAGGCCTCCCGGCCGCCGGATGCCCGGCCCGCCCCCCAGGCCGCGCACCCTTCCCCGACGGCCTCCCCCGCCGTGACGGCCTCCCCCACCGCGACCGTCTCCCCCACCGCGAGAGTCACCCCCTCCGCGGCGGCCTCGCCCGCCGCCCGCCCGGCGGGCAGTCCTCTCCCCCGGTCGATGCCGGTGCGGCTGCACATCCCGAAGATCTCCGTCGACGCCCCCTTCGTCCCGTTGCAGATCGGCCGCACGGGGCAGCTGGACGCCCCGCCCCCCGACGACGTCAACCTCGTGGGCTGGTACGCCGACGGCGCCACCCCGGGTGAGGCGGGCACGGCGATCATCGCCGGGCATGTCGACACGACCACCTCCCCGGCCGTCTTCGCGCGACTCAGCAGACTCGCCAAGGGCGATGTCTTCCATGTCGCACGGGCCGACGGGGGCAAGGCGAGCTTCGTCGTCGACGAGGTGGAGACCTTCGACAAGGACCACTTCCCGGACGAGCGCGTGTACGCCGACACGGCCCGTGCGGAGGTCCGGCTGATCACCTGCGCCGGCGAGTACGACCGTACGGCCAAGGACTACACGGACAATCTGGTGGTCTTCGCACACCTCACCTGAGCCCGGCGGCTCCCGGCCCCGCAAGGGGCCGGGCCAAGTCCTGGGAGCGCTCCCGGCGACCCGGGCGAACGGCAAGCGACCGGCTGTCCAAAACTGTTCCCACAGACGGCCAAGAACGATTCAACGGCCGACCATGTTTGATCAACGCTCGTCCATGATTCCGCAACACGAACGTTTGGACGTTTGGTCGGACGTACGTTCCTCCGCGTGAACTCTGACCAAGCACCCCCCAGAGGCGACGGCGTAGAGGCGACCGGTTCCGCCGACGGCCCGATATCCCTCCCCAGGCCCCGAGCGCGGCGGTCGCTGCTGCGCGCCGCGCTCGCCGGCACCGCCGTCCTCGGCGGCGGACTCGCGGTCGGCGCCTTCCCCGCCGAAGCGGAGCCCGTCGCCCGCACCAAGCGCTCCGCCCCGGCCGCCACCCCCACCCGGCCGGACACCCCCGAAAAGGCGTTGAAGGAACTGTCGAAGGGCAACCGCCGCTGGCGGACCCTCCACCAGCAGTACCCCGACCAGGACGCGACCACCCGCAAGGCGATGACCATCGGTCAGCACCCCTTCGCGCTCATCCTCGGCTGCATCGACTCCCGCGTCCCCCCGGAGCTGGTCTTCGACCAGGGCCTCGGCGACCTGATGACCGTGCGCAGCGCCGGCGAGGTGCTGGACGAGGCGGTGCTCGGCAGTGTCGCGTACGGCGTGCTCGAACTGGACATCCCGCTGGTGATGGTGCTCGGCCACCAGTCCTGCGGGGCCGTGAAGGCGGCCGTCCAGGCGGACATCACCGGTGAGAAGCTGCCGGCCCACATCCAGTACGTGGCCGACCAGATCGCCCCGGCGATCGACCACCACGTGGAGGGCGACGCCCGGGTGGCGGCGACCATCGACGCGAACGTCCGGCGGGTCCGCTCGAAGCTGGCGGCCGAACCCGATCTCGCCGCGAAGGTGAAGACGGGCAAGGTGGCCATCGTCGGCGCCCGCTACGACCTGACGACCCAGCGCGTGCACCTGCTGAAGTAAGCCCGGCGCGAGACGGATGTGAAGGGGGTCCGGCGGATGTCCGCCGGACCCCCTTCTCCGGCTCCGTCGCCCTGTCACAGCGACGACGGGACGAGGACCCCCGCGTTGTGTCCGCGTCGTGTCACAAGACGTCCGGGTGCTGTCACGTCTCGCCGCGACACCTTGTCGGTGGGTTCCGGGGGCGTGCATCGTCGGTACTGCGAGGCGGTGACTCGCCGCCGGCACTCACCATGACGTGGAGGTGCGCCATGTGTTCACACCAGCCCCAGTGCCCCGCGGCCGACAGCACGAACGCCGACGCCGCGCACATCGTGGCCTTCCACCCCGAACAGGGCTGGAACCTGCTGTGCAACGGGGCGATCGTCTTCGACGACACCGGTGAGATCCTCCCCGACGGCCGTGTCGTCGCCCCGAGCCGTCTCGCCGTCGCCGCCTGAGACCCCCCGGGCCGCGGCCGCCCGCTACGGCAGGACCGCGAAGCCGTCCAGTTCCACCAGGGCCCGCTCGTCCCAGAGGCGTACGACACCGACGACCGCCATCGCGGGATAGTCCCGCCCCGCCAGACTCCGCCACACCTGGCCGAGTCGAGACGCGTGGGCGCGGTAGTCGGCGACGTCCGCCGCGTAGACGGTGACGCGGGCCAGGTCGGCCGGTGTGCCGCCGGCGGCCTCCAGCGCGGTCAGCAGATTGCCGAGCGCCCGCTCGAACTGCTCGACCAGCGTCTCCCCCACGACCTTGCCGTCCGCGTCGAGCGCGGTCTGGCCCGCCAGGAAGACGACCCGTCCGCCGGTGGCGACCACGGCGTGCGAGAAACCCATGGGCGGCGAAAGCTCTGCCGGGTTCACCCGTTCGGTGCTCATGAGGACGGCTCCTGTCCCGCGGTTCGCGCGTACAACTCCTTGGCGATGACGGCCCGTTGGACCTCGCTCGCCCCTTCGTAGATCCGTGGCGCCCGCACCTCCCTGTACAGGTGTTCGATGAGATGGCCGCGCCGCAGCGCCCGGGCGCCGTGCAGTTGGACGGCCGCGTCGACGACGTACTGGGCGCTCTCCGTGGCCAGCAGCTTCGCCATGGCGGCCCGCGCCGGGACGTCCGGGGCGCCGGAGTCGTACGCCGCGGCCGCCGCGTAGACCATGAGCCGGGCGGCCTCCGTGCGCAGCGCCATCTCGGCGACCTGGTGCGCGACCGTCTGGAGGTCGCGCAGTTTCCCGCCGAACGCCTCGCGCCCGGAGGTGTGCGTGAGGGTGGCGTCCAGGGCGGCCTGGGCCATGCCGACCGCGAAGGCGCCGACGCTGGGGCGGAAGAGGTTGAGGGTGCCCATCGCGACGCGGAAGCCGCGGTCGGGTGTGCCGAGCACGTCGTCCGCCGTGACGGGTACGGCGTCGAGGGCGAGGCTGCCGATGGGGTGCGGGGAGAGCATGTCGAGGGGGGCGCCGGTGAGGCCGGGGCGGCCGGCCGGGACCAGGAAGGCGGTGACGCCACGGGCGCCCGCCTCCGGTGTGGTGCGGGCGAAGACGGTGTAGAAGTCGGCCTCGGGGGCGTTGGAGATCCAGCACTTCTCGCCGGTGAGCCGCCAGCGGCCGGTGCCGTCGGGCTCGGCCCGCAGTTCCAGGGCCGCCGCGTCCGAACCGGCCCCCGGCTCACTGAGCGCGAAGGCCGCGATCGCGTCGCCGTCACTCACCCGGGGGAGCCAGCGGGCGCGCTGGGCCTCGGTGCCGTGGGCGTGGACGGGGTGGGCGCCCAGGCCCTGGAGGGCGAGCGCGGTCTCGGCCTCCGTGCAGGCGTAGGCCAGGGACTCGCGCATCAGGCAGAGGTCGAGCGCGCCGGAGGTGAACAGGCGGCGCAGCAGGCCCAGTCGGCCGAGCTCGGCGACGAGGGGGCGGTTGACGCGGCCGGGCTCGCCCTTCTCGGCGAGGGGGCGCAGGCGGTCGGCGGCGAGGGCGCGTAGGTCGGCGCTCCGGGCGAGTTGCTCCGGTTCGAGCGAGAATGCCGTCATTGCCGTCCCCTCTCCCCCATCGGGCCGCATCAGGTTATCGCGGTCTGTTGACTGTCGTCATCAAGGCGATACGCTCCAGATGCGAGCCCACCACGACGTGCGAGTCCACCACCGCAGGGACCGAGCAGGGGGCGAACGTCATGAACGCCAGGGTCACCGCCCATGTCGACACCTTCGCCCGCGACCGTCTGCCGCCCCCGGACCAGTGGCCCGAGCTCGTCTTCGACCTGCCGGAGCTGCGCTATCCCGACCGGCTCAACGCCGCCGCCGAACTGCTCGGCGGCACCGACCCCGGCCGGCCCGTCTTCCGCACCCCCGGCGGGGAGATGTGGACGTACGGCGAGCTGACCGCCCGCGTCGACCGCATAGCCCACACGCTGACCTCCGCCCTCGGGATCGTCCCCGGCAACCGGGTCCTGCTGCGCGGGCCCACCACACCCTGGCTGGCCGCCTGCTGGCTGGCGGTGCTCAAGGCGGGGGCGGTCGCGGTGACAGTGCTCGCGCAGCAGCGGCCGTACGAGCTGATGACGGTCTGTGAGCTGGCGCGGGTCTCGCACGCCCTGTGCGACATACGGTCCGTGGACGACCTGGTGAAGGCCGAGGTGCCCGGGCTGAGCATCACCACGTACGGCGGGGACGGGCCGGAGGACCTGCTGCGCCTGCGCACGCCGGACGGGCCGTTCCCGGCGGTCGACACCGCGGCCGAGGACGTGGCGCTGATCGCGTTCACCTCCGGCACGACCGGACGGCCCAAGGGATGCGTGCACTTCCACCGGGACGTCCTCGCGATCGCGGACACCTTCTCCCGGCATGTGCTGAGGCCGCGGTCGGACGACGTGTTCGCCGGGTCTCCCCCGCTCGGCTTCACCTTCGGTCTCGGCGGTCTCGTCGTCTTCCCGATGCGGACGGGGGCCAGCGCCCTGCTGCTCGAACAGGCCGGCCCCAAGCAACTGCTGCCGGCGCTCGCCGAGCACCGGGTGTCGGTGCTGTTCACCGCGCCGACCGCGTACCGGGCGATGCTCGGCGAGCTGGACGGGCACGATCTGTCGGCACTGCGGCGGTGCGTGTCGGCGGGCGAGAACCTGCCGGCGGCCACCTGGCGGGCCTGGCACGAGCGGACCGGGCTGCGGATCATCAACGGCATCGGGGCGACCGAGCTGCTGCACATCTTCATCTCCGCGGCCGACGACGCCATACGGCCCGGCACGACCGGGGTTCCCGTGCCGGGGTGGCACGCGCGGGTGCAGGACCCGGACGGGGTGCCGGTGCCGGACGGGGAGCAGGGGCTGCTCGCGGTGCGCGGTCCGGTGGGGTGCCGTTATCTCGCGGACGAGCGGCAGCGGGAGTACGTGCGGGATGGCTGGAACGTCACCGGTGACACCTATGTCCGTGAGCCGGACGGGTACTTCCGCCATGTCGCCCGCGCCGACGACATGATCATTTCCGCCGGGTACAACATCGCGGGGCCCGAGGTCGAGGAAGCCCTGCTGCGCCATCCGGATGTGCTGGAGGCGGCTGTCGTGGGGCGGCCCGACGAGGCGCGCGGGCAGGTCGTCTTGGCGTACGTCGTCGTCGCGGCGGGGGCGGCCCGGGACGGAGAGGCGCTGCGCGCGTTCCTCCTGTCCCAGCTGGCCCCGTACAAGTGTCCGCGCGAGATCGTGTTCCTGGACGCCCTGCCACGCACGGCGACCGGCAAACTCCAGCGGTTCCGACTGCGCACCACAGGTGACCAGCAGTGATACCGAAGACCTAAAATGATCAACGTGTCCGAACAGCATGCACCACGTTCGCTCATCGTCACCTTCTACGGCGCGTACGGCCGTTCGGTGCCGGGTCCCGTGCCCGTCTCCGAGCTGATCCGGCTGCTCGCCGCGGTGGGTGTCGACGCGCCCTCCGTCCGTTCCTCGGTGTCCCGGCTGAAGCGCCGCGGGCTGCTGCTGCCGGCCCGTACGGAGGCGGGCGCCGCCGGGTACGCGCTGTCCGACGACGCCCGGCAGCTCCTGGAGGACGGTGACCGGCGGATCTACGCGACGGCGCCGGAGCAGGACGAGGGCTGGGTGCTGGCCGTGTTCTCGGTACCGGAGTCCGAGCGGCAGAAGCGGCACGTGCTGCGCTCCCGGCTGGCCGGACTGGGCTTCGGCACGGCCGCGCCGGGGGTGTGGATCGCGCCCGCCCGGCTGTACGAGGAGACCCGGCACACCCTCGTGCGGCTGCGGCTGGACCCGTACGTGGAGTTGTTCCGGGGCGAGCACCTGGGGTTCGCGGCGACGGCCGAGGCGGTGTCACGGTGGTGGGACCTGGCTGGGATCGCCAAGCAGCACGAGGCGTTCCTCGACCGGCACGCGCCCGTGCTGCACGACTGGGAGCGCCGCGCCGACACCCCGCCGGAGGAGGCCTACCGCGACTATCTGCTGGTCCTGGACTCCTGGCGTCAGCTGCCGTACGTCGACCCGGGGCTGCCGGCGGCGCTGCTGCCGGCGAACTGGCCGGGGGTGCGCTCGGCGGCCGTCTTCCGGGCCCTGCACGAGCGGCTGCGGGACGCGGGGGCGGTGTTCGCGGGCCTCGGAACGTAGAGCCCCTGCGAAGATCGCACTGATCGACGAGCAACGGCACGGCAGGGCCGCCGGCACACCGAAGGGAACACGCGCGTGACCGCGTCGTCGAGGGCCCGCAGGGCCCGGGGAGCGACGGTCTGGCTCACGGGCTGCCCGCGGGCAAGACCACCCATCGCCGCGTCCTCACCGTGCGGCTGCGGTCCGAGGTGCACCGGGTGGAGGTCCTCGACGGTGACGAGATCCGCCGCGTCCTCTCGGCGGGACCCGGCTTCTCCCGCGCGGACCGCACCACCGATGTGCGGCGCAATCGGCCTGGTCGCCGGGGTCCTCGCCCGCAACGACGTGCTGTCGGTCGTCCCCGTCATCGCCCCTTGCGCCGACAGCCGCGAGGCCGTCCGGGGGCGCCACGCCGTGAGCGGCACCCCCAACGTCGAGGTGCGTGTCGCCACCCTGGTGGAGGTGTGCGCCGAGCGGGACGTCAAGGGCCCGTACGCCCGCCAGGGGGCCGGCCGGCTCAAGGGCCTGACCGGCGTCGACGACCCGTACGAGCCGCCGGCCGACCCGGCGCTGCTGCTCACGGCCCGGGCCGAGACGCCCGAGGAGTCGGCGCGGTGTACGCGAGGCCGGCGGAACGGGGCCTCCTGTCCGTCCCGGTGCGGCCCGGGATGACCGGCTGCCCGGTCTCCCGGGCTACGGGGCGCCCTCCAAGGTGAGTCGCGGCTTGGGTGCGTCCGTGCGGCCCGTGTTGGGGCGGCGGCTTCCCGCCCGGTAGGGGGCGGGCCAGGTCACGGCGGGGCCCTCGTAGCCCTGTTCGGTCGCCGCGTGCAGGGTCCAGTGCGGGTCGTAGAGGTGAGGGCGGCCGAGGGCGCAGAGATCCGTGCGGCCCGCGAGGATCAGGGAGTTGACGTCGTCCCAGGAGGAGATCGCGCCCACGGCGATCACCGGTACCCCCACCTCGTGGCGGATCCGGTCCGCGTACGGGGTCTGGTACGAGCGGCCGTACTCGGGGCGCTCGTCGGCCACCACCTGCCCGGTCGAGACGTCGACGGCGTCCGCCCCGTGCGCGGCGAAGGCCCGGGCGATCTCCACGGCCTCGTCGGCGGTCGTGCCGCCCTCCGCCCAGTCCGTGGCGGAGATGCGGACCGTCATCGGTCGTTCCTCGGGCCACACGGCCCGCACGGCGTCGAACACCTCGAGGGGGAAGCGCAGCCGGCGGTCCAGCGGGCCGCCGTAGCGGTCCGAGCGGCGGTTCGTCAGCGGGGACAGGAAGCCGGAGAGCAGATAGCCGTGGGCGCAGTGGAGTTCGAGGAGGTCGAAGCCGCTGCGGGCGGCACGGCAGGCGGCGGCCGTGAACTGCTCCCTGATGTCGGTGAGTTGGGCGCGGGACAGCTCGCGCGGGGTCTGGCTCGCCGGGTTGTACGGGAGCGGGGAGGCGGCGACGAGGGGCCAGTTGCCGTCGGCCAGGGGCTCGTCGATGCCCTCCCACATCCGCTTGGTGGAGCCCTTGCGGCCGGAGTGGCCGAGCTGGACACCGATGGCCGTGCCGGGTGCCTGGGTGTGCACGAAGGTGACGACGCGGCGCCATGCCTCGGCCTGCCGGGCGTTCCACAGTCCGGCGCAGCCGGGGGTGATGCGCCCCTCGGGGCTCACGCACACCATCTCGGTCATCACGAGCCCGGCACCGCCGAGCGCCCGAGCGCCCAGGTGGACGAGGTGGAAGTCGCCGGGGAGGCCGTCGGTCGCCGAGTACATGTCCATCGGGGACACGACGACCCGGTTGCGCAGGGTCAGACCGCGCAGCCGGAACGGCGTGAACATCGGGGGCGTGCCGGGTGGGCAGCCGAACTCCCGCTCCACGGCTCCCGTGAAGTGCGCGTCGCGCAGCCTGAGGTTGTCGTGGGTGACGCGGCGGCTGCGGGTGAGCAGGTTGAACGCGAACTGCCGGGAGGGCTGGCGCCGGTACAGCCCGACGTTCTCGAACCACTCCAGGCTGGCCCGTGCCGCGCGCTGTGTCGAGGCGACGACCGGGCGCCGCTCCTCCTCGTACGCCGCCAGCGCCCTTTCCAGGTCGGGCTGTTCCTCCAGGCAGGCGGCCAGCGCCAGGGCGTCCTCGACGGCGAGTTTCGTGCCGGAGCCGATCGAGAAGTGCGCCGTGTGCGCGGCGTCGCCGAGGAGGACCAGGTTGCCGTGGGACCAGCGGGTGTTGACCACCGTGCGGAACGTCGTCCACGAGGAGTTGTTGGAGCGCAGCGGCCGTCCGCCGAGCGCGTCCGAGAAGAGCTTCGCGCACCGCTCCACCGACTCGGCGGTGTCCAGTTCCTCGAAACCGGCGGCCCGCCACACCTCCTCCCGCATCTCGACGATGACCGTGGAGGCGCCGAGTTGGTTCCGCGGCCCGGAGGGCTTCGTTGCGGGGTGGTGGTCGGGCGACGGGCGGGAGTAGGGGTAGGCGTGCAACTGCATCACGCCGTGTTCCGTCTCCGCGATCTCGAAGCGGAACGCCTCGAAGGCGAAGTCGGCGGCCAGCCAGATGTAACGGCAGCGGTGCGTCTCGATGGCCGGCCGGAACACCGGCGCGTACGCCTCGCGGGTCGCGCTGTGCACGCCGTCCGCCGCGATGACCAGGTCGTACGTCCGGCAGAGCCACTCCGGGTAGGGGGCCTCCGTGTGGAAGCGGAGGCCGACTCCGAGGGCGCGGCAGCGGTCCTGGAGGATCTGGAGGAGTCTGCGGCGGCCCAGGGCGGCGAAGCCGTGTCCGCCGGAGGTGTGCCGGGTGCCCCGGTGGACGATGTCGATGTCGTCCCAGCGCACGAAGTCCTTCTGCAGGGCCTCGTACACCACCGGGTCGGCGTGTTCGATGCCGCCGAGGGTCTCGTCGGAGAGGACCACGCCGAAGCCGAAGGTGTCGTCCGGGGCGTTGCGTTCCCAGACGGTGATGTCACGGGTGGGGTCGAGGCGTTTGAGGAGGGCGGCGGCGTAGAGACCGCCGGGGCCGCCGCCGATGATCGCTATGCGGTGCGGGCGGCCGGCCCCGGCGGGTGGCTGCGGGCTCGTCCGGGCGGGCGCGGTCACCGTCCCCTCCATCGCGGAGGTCGCTTCTCCTGGAACGCGGCGTGGAACTCCGCGTAGTCCTCGCCGTTCATCAGGAGGGCCTGGGTGGCGGCGTCCAGTTCGACGGAGGCCGCGAGCGGCATGTCCAGCTCGGCGGTGAGGAGGGCCTTGGTCTGGGCGTGGGCGAGGGCAGGGCCCTCGGCGAGGCGGTGGGCCAGTTGGTGGGCGGCCTCGTCGGCCAAGCCCTCGCCGGTGAGCCGGCTGATGAGGCCGATGCGTTCGGCCTCGGCGGCGTGGACGGGTTCGCCGAGCATGAGGAGGCGGGTGGCGTGGCCGAGGCCGACGACGCGGGGCAGGAGATAGGCGGCGCCCATGTCGCCGCCGGAGAGGCCGACGCGGGTGAAGAGGAACGAGAAGCGGGCGGTGGGATCCGCGACCCGGAAGTCGGCGGCCAGGGCGAGGACCGCGCCGGCGCCGGCCGCCACCCCGTGCACGGCGGCGACCACCGGGAACGGGCACTCGCGGACGGCCCGTACGACCTGCCCGGTCATGCGGTTGAAGTCGAGCAGCTGGGCGGTGTCCATGCCGAGGGTGGCGCCGATGATCTCGTCGACGTCGCCGCCCGAGCAGAAGCCGCGGCCCTCGCCGGCCAGCACCAGGGCGCGTACGGACTTCTCCCGGGACAGCTCGGCGAGCAGATCGCGCAGGTCGGCGTAGGCGCCGAAGGTGAGGGCGTTGAGCTTCTCGGGGCGGGCGAGGGTGACCGTGGCGACGCCGTCGGTGATCGCGCACCGCAGATGTCGCCAGTCGGAGGTGCGGGCGGCGGAGCCGGTGAAGGGACTCATGACGGGCGGCCTCCTCGGGGGGCTACCGCGACGCTGCGGCTGCTTACCTGCTCCCCATGAAGCTATCACCGATATCTGACTGTCGTCACGAGTGCGCGATAGCCGAGGGGGGTGGTGCGTCCGGGCCGACCGGCTCCGTGACTCGGTCACGGACCTTCGACAAGCGCGTAACGGCGGGCTCGGCCGCGAGCGGCGGGACGTCGGTATGGGTACACCGCCCGACAACGGGACCGAAGGTCCCGTACGGCGCCCGCCGAGTGATCGCGAAAGGGCTCGCCGTACCATTCGTAACGCTGAAAGCAGGACGAGCCATGACCTGCTCCATGAACGGATCCGCCACCTTGCACGAGCCCTCCGCCCCTTCCTCCTGGCGCATCGCGCTGCCGCACACCGCTGCGGCCGTGCCCGTGGCCCGTGCGCTGGTCCGGACGGCTCTGACCGACCTGCAGCACGGGACGGACTGCGACACGGCGGAGCTGCTCACGGCGGAGCTGGTGGCGAACGCGGTGGAGCACGCGACGGGGGACGGCCCGATAGAGCTGGTCGTCGAGCTGATGCCGTCCGGCTGCACGGTCGAGGTGCACGACCCGGACCCGGCGCCGCCGGGCGATCTCACGGCGCCCGGGTACGACGAGCCCGACCCCTGGCAGGAACACGGCCGGGGTCTGCTGCTGATCCGCGCCCTCAGCTCGGCCTGCGGCCACCGCCCCACGGACTCGGGCAAGGCGGTGTGGTTCCGCCTCCCGACGGTCCCGCACCAGCGACCCGGAATCGTCTAGTGCGGCGACCCCGCTGAGGGGCTCCCGGAATCCGGATGCCGCTACCCGGCGGCAGCCGGAGTCCAGAGGCGGCGGCTCAGCCAGACGTACGCAGCCATGGCCAACGCGCCGCGCGCCATGAAGTCGCCCCACAGGGGCAGGAATTGGTCAGCGGTGCCGACCTCCAGGACGCCCCGCAGCAGAACGGCGGTGAGTGCACCGGCCACCGCGAGGACGAGTACGTAGCTGACGCCGGCCGTACGGTTCCGCCCCAGCCAGGTACCCAGCAGTCCGGAGGGGATCTGCACCGCCACATGGAAGCACACGCAGCAGAACAGGACCGCCGCGAAGATCATGGACGGCGGCACGCCCGCCGAACGGTCATCGGCGGCCACCCCATGAGCGTCCAGCGCCCAGAACGGTGGCACGAGGAAGGTGAGCAGCAGCAGCGCTCCACTCCCATGCATGGCGGCGATGTGCACCGCCGCTCGCTGGACCACCTTCCTGCTGCGTCTCGTCGTGGACGTCGACTCGCGATCGTCTGCCCTCACGGTCCCCCCTCGGCATCCTCGCGCCATGCCCGACGGCGAGCCGGACAGCACTGTACGCCGGACCGTTCCCGCGCAGGCGCCCGCGTCAGTCTCGGCCCCGGTCGGCTCCGTTCGTGGCCCACACCGCCCGGGGGTCAGGCCAGGGTCGCCACCAGCACCGCCTTGATCGTGTGCAGCCGGTTCTCCGCCTCGTCGAAGACGACCGAGTGCTCGGACTCGAACACCTCGTCGGTCACCTCCAGCGAGTCCAGCCCATGGCTCTCGTGGATCTCCCGCCCCACCTTCGTGCCCAGGTCGTGGAAGGCCGGCAGACAGTGGAGGAACTTGACGTCGAGATTCCCGGTGGCGCGCAGCACGTCCATGGTCACCGCGTACGGGGAGAGCGCCGCGATCCGCTCGTCCCAGACCGACTTCGGCTCGCCCATCGACACCCAGACGTCCGTGGCCACGAAGTCCGCGCCGCGCACCCCCTCGTCGACCTGCTCGGTGAGTGTGATCCGCGCCCCGCTGATCTCGGCGAGCTTGCGGGCGTGGGTGACGATCTCCTCGGCGGGCCAGTAGGACCGGGGGGCGACGATGCGGACGTCCATGCCGAGCAGCGCGCCGGTGACCAGGTAGGAGTTGCCCATGTTGAAGCGGGCGTCCCCGAGGTAGGCGAAGGCGATCCCGGTCAGCGGCTTGTCGCTGTGCTCGGTCATGGTCATCACGTCGGCGAGCATCTGCGTGGGGTGCCAGTCGTCGGTGAGGCCGTTGTAGACGGGAACCCCGGCGTACGCGGCGAGCTCCTCCACGTTGGCCTGGCTGTCCCCTCGGTACTCGATCGCGTCGAACATCCGCCCGAGCACCCGGGCCGTGTCCCGTACGGACTCCTTGTGCCCCATCTGCGAGCCGGAGGGGTCGAGGTAAGTGGTCGAGGCACCCAGGTCGGCCGCGGCGACCTCGAACGCGCAGCGTGTACGCGTCGAGGTCTTCTCGAAGATCAGCGCGATGTTCCTGCCGGTCAGGCTTCGGGTCTCCGTCCCCGCCTTCTTCGCCGCCTTCAGTTCCACGGCCAGCTCGATCAGCCCGCGGAACTCCGCCGCGGTGAAGTCCAGCTCCTTGAGGAAGTGGCGCCCGGCGAGGGCGGGGAGGGCGGTCGCCATGGGGACGCTCCAGGGTCGGGGACAGCAGGCCGACTGGAAGTCTATACGATGCTCCACATTTCTATACAGGCGCCCTCTCCACCGGGCAGCTCATGCAGCGGGGGCCTCCCCTCCCCCGCCCCAGCTCGCTTCCGGGGATCTCGATCACCTCGATGCCCCGCTTGCGCAGATGCGTGTTGGTCGTCACGTTCCGCTCGTAGGCCACCACGACCCCCGGCTCCACGGCCAGGACGTTGCAGCCGTCGTCCCACTGCTCGCGCTCGGCGGCGTGGACGTCCTGGGTGGCGGTGAGCACCCGGATCTCGTTCAGCCCCAGCGCGGCGGCGATCGCGCGGTGCATGTGCTCCGGCGGATGATCGGTGACCTTGAGCTCCTTCTCTCCGACGCCCGGCTCGATGGTGTACGAGCGGAGCATGCCGAGTCCGGCGTACTGGGTGAAGGTGTCACCGTCGACCATGGTCATGACCGTGTCGAGATGCATGAGGGCCCGGCGCTTGGGCATGTCCAGCGCGACGATGGTCCGCGCGGAGCCGGCGGCGAACAGTTTGTGGGCGAGCATCTCGACGGCCTGCGGCGTGGTCCGCTCGCTCATGCCGATGAGGACGGCGCCGTTGCCGATCACGAGGACGTCGCCGCCCTCGATGGTCGAGGGAAAGTCGGCCTGCCCCTCGGACCAGACATGGAACGCCTCGCCACGGAAGAGGGGGTGGTGCCGGTAGATCGCCTCGAAGTGGACCGTCTCGCGCCGGCGAGCCGGCCAGCGCATGGCGTTGATGGAGACCCCGTCGTAGATCCAGGCGGAGGTGTCACGGGTGAAGAGGTGGTTGGGCAGCGGGTCGATGAGGAAGTCGTCCAGCTCCATGACATGGAAGCGGACGCTCGTCGGCTCCATGTGCGCGTCGAGGAACTCCCGCTTGGTCATCCCACCGATCAGCGCCTCGACCAGTTCACCGAGGGGCAGCGACTCGAAGGCGGCCCTGAGGTGGTCCGTGGCGAGCGGCCCGTACTCCTTCTCGTCGAAGACCCGGTCGAGGACGAGCTCCCGGGCCTCCGGGACCCGCATGACGTCCGTCAGCAGATCGCCGAAGAGGTGGACGACGACCCCCCGGTCGCGCAGCACGTCCGCGAAGCCGTCGTGCTCCGCGCGCGCCCGGCGCACCCACAGCACATCGTCGAAGAGGAGCAGGTCCTTGTTGCTGGGGGTGAGCCTTTTGAGCTCTAGATCGGGCCGGTGCAGGATGACGCGGCGCAGCCGCCCGGCCTCGGAGTCGACATGGAATCCCATGCCTCCATCCTGACCATTCGGGCGTGTGTTCACCCACCGGTCGACCGAAACGGCTCCCTGATGTCGTCCCCTTGACGATAAGCAGCCCGAACCATTATCGTCCAAGTGACGCGAACGAGTCCGTGGGGACCATCGAGGGGGACGTTTCATGGCCGACATCACCAGACGGTTCGGCTGGCGGCATCTGCGGGGAGCACCCACCGCGCACATCCGTCACCACCGCTCCGGACGCCTTGTGCACGACGGCCCGGGGCTGAGCTTCTGGTACCGGTCGCTGACCGCCGCGCTGTCCGAGGTCCCGGTCGACGACCGCGAACTCGCGATGACCTTCCACGCCCGGACGTCCGACTTCCAGGACGTGGCGGTGCAGGCGACGGTGACCTACCGGATCAGCGACCCGGCGACCGCCGCCGCACGGCTCGACTTCTCCATCGACCCCGACACGGGGGTCTGGCGGGGTGCTCCCCTGGAGCAGTTGTCGACCCTGCTGACGGAGACGGCCCAGCAGCACGCGCTCGACGTCCTGGCCCGTACGTCGCTGTCGTCCGCCCTGGTCGACGGGGTGGCGGCGGTACGGGAGCGGGTGGCGGGCGGCCTGGCGGCCGAGCCGCGGCTGCCGGCCACCGGCATCGAGATCGTGGCCGTACGCGTGGTGGCGCTGCGGCCCGAGCCGGAGGTGGAGCGGGCGTTGCGGACGCCCGCGCGGGAGCAGATCCAGCAGGAGGCGGACCGGGCGACCTACGAGCGGCGGGCGGTGGCCGTCGAGCGGGAGCGGGCCATCGCGGAGAACGAACTGGCCAGCCAGATCGAACTCGCCCGTCGTGAGGAGCAGTTGGTCGAGCAGCGGGGGACGAACGCACGCCGCGAGGCCGAGGAGAAGGCCGCGGCGGACGCGGTGAAGGCGGGCTCGGAGGCAGCCCGCACGCTGCGGCTCACCGAGGCGGAGGCCGCGCGCACCGTACAGCTCGCCGAGGCGGAGGCCGCACGGAACGTCCGGCTCGCCGAGGCGGAGGCGGCACGGCAGGTCAAGCTGGCGGAGGCGGAGGCGACCGCCGCGCGGGCCGTCGGCGCGGCACGGGCCGAGGCGCAGTCGGCGTGGCTGCGGGTGCACGGCGAAGTGGACGCGGCGACCCTGCACGCGCTGACCGGGACGCGGCTCGCGGAGAACCTGCCGCGGATCGAGAGCGTGACCGTCTCGCCGGACGTGCTGACCGGGCTGCTGGCGAAGCTGGGCGGGGCGGGCGGTTCCGGGGAGCCCGCGTGAGTCTCGCGCCACGAGTGGTGCTGGTCCACCGCACCACCGAGTACGAGGAGTTGGTGGCCCGGCACGGCACGCACGGCCAGGCCGCCTTCTTCCTCAGGTCACGTGGGCGGGACATCGAGGACGTGGCCGAGCGGCACCGCCGGGAACGGCGGGCGCTGGCCGAGGTCACGTCCTCGGTGCCGCTGACCTGGCGTCAGGCCCGCGTGGAGCGGGCGGACCTGGACCGGTTCCTGTTCGCTCCCGAGGACGTCGTGGTCGTCGTCGGGCAGGACGGGCTGGTGGCCAATGTCGCGAAGTACCTCGCGGGACAGCCGGTGGTGGGGGTCAACGCCGATCCCCGGCGGAACCCGGGAGTGCTGGTACGGCACGGGGTCACAGACGTGGCGAAGCTGCTCGCCTCGGCGGTGGGACGGGGGGCGGCGGCGGACGAGCTGACCATGGTGGAGGCCGTCGCCGACGACACGCAGCGGCTGGTGGCCCTCAACGAGGTCTACCTGGGCGCGGCCGGGCACCAGACCGCGCGGTACCGCCTGGGGCTCGACGGCGACAGGGGTGCCGTCGAGCCCCAGGCCTCCTCGGGGGTGCTGGTGGGGACGGGGACGGGGGCCACCGGGTGGATCCGGTCGGTGTGGCAGGAACGGGCGAGCCGGCTGGATCTGCCGGGGCCGGGGGAGGCGCGGCTGCTGTGGTTCGTCCGTGAGGCGTGGCCGTCGCCGGTGACCGGTACGTCGATGGTGGCGGGGTCGCTGGCGGCGGGCTCGCGGTTGCGGATGACCGTGGAGTCGGATCGGCTGATCGTGTTCGGGGACGGGATGGAGGGGGATGCTCTGGAGCTGACGTGGGGGCAGACGGTGGAGGTGGGGGTGGCGGGGGTGCGGCTGCGGCTTCTGGGGTGAGGTTTTCGCCCCCGCCGCCCCTACCCGTCCTCCGGGGGCTGCGCCCCTTCGACCCCGCCGGTCCGGGGGGCCTTGGGTGCGTGGATTTCTGCGCGTTCGATTGGGCTGGTCGCGCAGTTCCCCGCGCCCCTTCTGGGGGCTCTGCCCCCAGACCCCCGTCTTCCCCCGGCCCCCTTACTTCGTCTCCGTCGCCGCTCCCTTGCGGCGTTTTCTCTGGGTGTAGGTCTCCAGGGCCTGCCAGAGGTCCCGTCGGTCGGCCTCGGGCCAGGGGGTGTCGGTGAAGTGGAGTTCGGCGTAGTGGGCGTGCCAGGGAAGGAAGTTGGAGATGCGGAGTTCGCCGCTGGTGCGCCAGAGGAGGTCGACGTCGGGCATGGCGTGGTGCGGGAGGTGGGCCGCGAAGAGCTGTTCGGTGACGCGGGAGGGGTCGATGTCGCCGGCGAGGGCGGCGCGGGCCAGGGCCGCGCCCGCCTGGGCCAGTTCCGCGCGGCCCCCGTAGTTGACGCAGACGTTGAGGGTGAGGCCCGTGCGGTGGCGGGTGGCGCGTTCCTGGGCGCGGAGGACCTCGACGACGTCGTCCGGGAGGCCGTCGGGGGAGCCGATCCAGCGCAGGCGTACGTCGTGCTGGAGCAGCTCGCCGTCGAGCAGTTCGGCGCGCATGATGGCGAAGAGCTTGGAGACCTCGTCGGGTGAGCGTTTCCAGTTCTCCGTGGAGAAGGCGTACACCGTCAGATGGCGCAGGCCGACCTCCAGAGCGCCCTGGACGACATCGCGCAGGGCGACCGCTCCGGCGCGGTGGCCTTCGTCGCGGGGCAGGCCGAGGCCGGTGGCCCAGCGGCCGTTGCCGTCCATGACGATGGCCACGTGGTTCGGCAGTTGGGCGGGGGCGATCTCGGGCGGGCGTACGCCGTCGGGGTGCGGACGCGGCGGCAGGGGCGGCTCGGTGACCGGCACCGGCTGCCACTCGGGCGCGGTGGGGTCGACGCCGTCGTGATGAGCAGCCGGGTGGGCCCGGGGGGTGTCCGTCGTGGGCGGCAGGGTCAGCCGCCAGACCGCGGCGGCGCGGGCGCGGGCCGGGCCGAGGACGCGCCACTGCTTGTGGCGGGGGACGCGAACGGGGCGGCTCAGCGCGGCGGGTCCGGCACCCGTGATCGCGTCCAGCTCCGCCGCGAAGAGGGCGACGGTGGTGTCCAGCACGATCGCGGGCCCCAGCGGCAGGCTGCCGCGCAGGACCCGGCGGGCGCCCTCCAGCCAGGCGCGGGCCTCATCCGTGAGGTGGGCGATCAGCCGCCGGACGGCGGGAGTCCACCGGCGGGCGATCAGGTCGGCCGGGGTGATCTGGAACCGGTCGAGCACTTCGGTGGGGAACCAGACGTGTCCGCCGTCCAGGTCCTCGGGGAGGTCGCGGAGCATGTCCGCGAGGAACAGCCCCTCCACGAGGCGGGTGAAGCCGGGCGCGTCCCGCAGCCGTACGGGGACGGGCAGGCCGCACCGCACCAGCAGGCGCATGAACTGCTCCGGCCAGCTGATGTTCTGGGCGTGGGACCGTTCCCGCCACTCCTGCCAGGTCGCGACGCCCTGCCGGTCACCGTCCCGCTGGACCGCCTCCAACGCGCCCAGCAGGTCGCCGAGGTCCAGCCCCCAGCGCCACACCGCGTCGGTCAGCGCGAGCCGGATCGGGTCGTCGCTGGTGCCGTTCGTCAGATCGGCCTCCAGCGCCGCCCGCCACTCCTGGAGCCGGGCGGCGCGTTCCTCGGGGGTGCCGTCGGTGGAGTCGAGCAGGTCGTCCGCGTGGGCGAACGCCGCGTACAGGGCCCAGCAGGCGGGCCGGGCCGCCGGGGGCATCAGCCCCATCAGGGCGTACTCGGTGGGCCGGGTGGTGCGGACGAGACGGCGGCACTCGTCGTACGCGGCGTCGAGTGCCGACCGCTCTCGCCCGGACTGCGCTGCGCTGCGACGCATGGGTTACCCCGCATACCTTCGAATGGAACCGATGGGACCGACTCGGGTGACAGCGATCGCCTGCGATTGGCTGCGATCGCTGCCCCCGAGCAGTGCCGGAACCGCTGAAACCATTCGAACGCGGAGCACGGCCACGCCTGCCTGCGACATTATCAGCCGCAATGTCGCCGCACGGGCGCGGGCCCGGTGGTCACAGCCGGGGGTCGACCGGCTCCGACTCCAGTGCCAGTACCCCGAACACCGCCTCGTGCACCCGCCACAGCGGCTCCCCCTCGGCGAGCCGGTCGAGGGCCTCCAGGCCGAGCACGTACTCGCGGATGGCGAGCGACCTCTTGTGGTTGAGGAAACGGCCGCGCAGCCGGGCGAGATTGTCCGGGCGGGTGTACTCCGGGCCGTAGATGATGCGCAGGTACTCCCGGCCCCGGCACTTGATACCGGGCTGCACCAGCCGCCCCTGCTCCGTGCGGACCACGGCGCCGACCGGCTTGACGACCATGCCCTCGCCGCCCCGGCCCGTCATCTCCAGCCACCAGTCGACTCCGGCGCGGACCGAGTCCTCGTCGCCGGTGTCGACGAAGAGGCGCCGGGTGGTCTGCAGCAGTCCGCTGGCGTCGAACTCGACGAGCCGGTCGATGAGGGCGAGTTGCTCGTCGTGCGGCAGCGCGGCGAGGCTGCGGCCCTGGACGGCGAGGATCTGGAAGGGGGCGAGCCGCACCCCGTCCAGGCCCTCGGTGGGCCAGCAGTAGCGCCGGTAGGCCTCGGTGAACGCGGCCGCGTCGGCGGCCCGCTCACGCTGCTTGTCCAGCAGCCCGCCCACGTCGACGCCCCGTGCCGCCGCGCCCTCCAGGGCGGCCAGCGCCCCCGGGAACACCGCGCCGGAGGCGGCGCCGACCGCCGCGTACTGGGTACGCAGCAGCCCGGACGCCTTCAGCGACCACGGCATCAGCTCGGCGTCGAGCAGCACCCAGTCGGTGTCCAGCTCCTCCCACAGTCCCGCCGCCGTCATGGCCTCGCGCACCCGGCCGAGGACCAGCTCGGTGCGGGCCTCGTCGTCGAAGAACGGGCGGCCGGTACGGGTGTAGAGGGAGCCGGTGGGGCCTCCCCCACTCTCGGCTGCGCTCGAGCGGGAGGTGCCCCCAACGCCGAAGCGACGACGGGCCGCGTCCGCGTCACGGCAGACCAGGGCGACGGCCCGCGAACCCATGTGCTTCTCCTCGCACACGACCCGCGCGACCCCGTCCTCCTTGTACTGCGCGAACGCCTCCGCCGGGTGCTCCAGATAGCCCTCGACGTGCGAGGTGGCCGTCGGGGCCATGGTCGGCGGGAGGTAGGGCAGCAGCCGCGGGTCGACGGCGAACCGGCTCATGACCTCCAGGGCGGCGGCCGCGTTCTCCTCACGGATCGAGACGCGGGCCTGGCCGTCGTAGCGGGTCTCGACGATGCGGCGGCCGTGGACGTCCGTCAGGGCCAGCGGCCGGCCCTCGTGGCCGCCGGGCGCCTCGGAGGCCAGCGGCCTGGTCGGCTCGTACCAGACCTGCTCCGCCGGTACGTCGACCAGTTCGCGCTCCGGCCAGCGCAGCGCGGTCAGCTTCCCGCCGAACACGGCGCCCGTGTCGAGGCAGATGGTGTTGTTCAGCCAGGTGGCCTGCGGAACGGGGGTGTGGCCGTAGACGACGGCCGCGCGGCCCCGGTAGTCCTCCGCCCACGGGTAGCGCACGGGCAGCCCGAACTCGTCGGTCTCGCCCGTGGTGTCGCCGTACAGGGCGTGGCTGCGCACCCGGCCGGAGGTGCGGCCGTGGTACTTCTCCGGCAGTCCGGCGTGGCAGACGACCAGCTTCCCGCCGTCGAGGACGTAGTGGCTGACGAGTCCGTCGATGAACTCCCGGACCTGCTTCTTGAACTCCTCGCTCTCGCCCTCCATCTGCTCGATGGTCTCGGCGAGGCCGTGCGTGTGCTGGACGCCTCGGCCCTTGAGGTAGCGGCCGTACTTGTTCTCGTGGTTGCCGGGCACGCACAGCGCGTTGCCCGAGCCGACCATGGACATCACCCGGCGCAGCACGCCCGGGCTGTCCGGGCCGCGGTCGACGAGGTCGCCGACGAAGACGGCCGTACGGCCCTCGGGGTGCACGCCGTCGACGTAGCCGAGCTTGCCGAGGAGGGCCTCCAGCTCGTGGGCGCAGCCGTGGATGTCGCCGATGATGTCGAACGGGCCGGTGAGGTGGGTCAGGTCGTTGTAACGCTTCTCGGTGACGACCCTGGCGTTCTCCACGTCGGCGACGCCCCGCAGGACGTGCACCTTGCGGAAGCCCTCGCGCTCCAGGTGGCGCAGCGAACGGCGAAGTTCGCGGGTGTGGCGCTGGATGACGCGGCGCGGCATGTCGGCGCGGTCGGTGCGGGCCGCGTTGCGCTCGGCGCACACCTCCTCGGGCACGTCCAGCACGATGGCGATCGGCAGCACGTCGTGCTCCCTGGCCAGGTCGATCAGCTGCTTGCGGGACTCCGACTGCACGCTGGTCGCGTCGACGACGGTACGGCGGCCGGCGGCGAGCCGCTTGCCGGCGATGTAGTGCAGCACGTCGAAGGCGTCCTTCGTCGCGCTCTGGTCGTTCTCGTCGTCGGAGACCAGGCCCCGGCAGAAGTCGGAGGAGATGACCTCGGTGGGCTTGAAGTGCTTGCGGGCGAAGGTCGACTTGCCTGAGCCCGAGGCGCCGATCAGCACGACGAGGGAGAGGTCGGTGACGGGCAGGACGCGTCCCTCGACCGACCGTCCGGTGGTCTCCACGGTGGTGTCGCTCATGCCGCCTTCGCCTCCTTCTCGTTCATGTCGCTGATGCTGAACACGGCCATCTGGGTGGGCGGCCCCACCTCCGGGTCGTCGGGCCCGACGGGCACGAACCCGACGTCGTACCCGTGTCGTTCGGCCACCGTGGCCGCCCAGGCGCGGAACTCCTCGCGGGTCCACTCGAAGCGGTGGTCGCCGTGGCGGACATGGCCGGCCGGGAGGGTCTCCCAGCGGACGTTGTACTCGACGTTCGGGGTGGTCACCAGGACGGTCCGGGGGCGGGCCGAGCTGAACACGGAGTACTCCAGCGCGGGCAGCCGGGGCAGGTCGAGGTGCTCGATGACCTCGGAGAGCACGGCGGCGTCATAGCCCTTGAGCCGGTTGTCGGTGTAGGCGAGGGAGCTCTGGAAGAGCTGGACACGGGAGGCCTGCCGCTCGCCCATGCGGTCGAGCTTGAGGCGGCGGGAGGCGATGGTGAGCGCCCGCATCGACACATCGGTGCCGACGATCTCGGTGAACCGCGGGTCCTCGAGCAGCGCCTGCACCAACTGGCCCTGCCCGCAGCCGAGGTCGAGCACCCGGGCGGCACCGGCGTCCTTCAGCGCGGCGATGATCGCGTCGCGGCGCAGCACGGCGAGCGGCGTGGGCCTGTCGGTGCCGACGGCCTCGGCGAGGCCCGCGGCGCCCGCGGCCGACCCGTCCTCGTCGAGCGCTCCCGCTCCTTCCGCCCCTTCCGCCGCCTCGGCTGCCTCCGGCTCCCCCATCTCCTCCGGCTCGTCGACGGCGTTGTCGATCTCCTCGACCTCGCTGTCGTCCGCCTCGGCCAGCCGTACGAGTTCCAGGCGCTCCATGGCCTGGCGGGTCAGCGACCAGCGGCGGGAGAGGTAGCGGCTGGTGATCAGCCGCTGCTCGGGGTGGCCGGGCAGCCAGCCCTCACCGGCCCGCAGCAGCTTGTCGACCTCGTCGGACGACACCCAGTAGTGCTTGGCGTCGTCGAGGACCGGCAGCAGGACGTACAGGTGGCGCAGTGCCTCGGCCAGGGTCAGGGACTCCGACTCCAGGACCAGGTGGACGTAACGGGAGGCGCCCCACTCGGGGAACTGCGCGTCCAGCGCCACCGCTTCGGCGGTGACGGTCCAGCCGAGCGGCTCGAAGAGCTTGCCGACGAGGGCGGGGCCGCCGCGTGCGGGCAGCGCGGGTATCTCGATGCGCAGGGGGCG
This sequence comes from Streptomyces sp. NPDC030814, assembly GCF_055572155.1. Classification (NCBI taxonomy): domain Bacteria; kingdom Bacillati; phylum Actinomycetota; class Actinomycetes; order Kitasatosporales; family Streptomycetaceae; genus Streptomyces; species Streptomyces sp. NPDC030814. The sequence continues at coordinate 213,944 of NZ_JBVIDX010000001.1, read as the reverse complement.
GGCTTCGCCGGGGGCGTCGGGCCGGGCGGTGCACCGGCCGTTCATCGCGCTGGAGAAGACGCTGCTCAGTGCGACGGCGAGCAGCGAGGAGGCCGCGTAGGGGCGGTCGTTGACGTACTGGGCGAGCGCCGCGTCCGGGGCGCCGCCGCGTCCCTTGCCCTTGCCCCGCCGGACCAGGGCCACCGCGTCCACCTCCAGCAGCAGCGCGGCCGTGCACCGCTCGACGTCCGCCTCGGGGTAGAGGACGTGCGCCTTGCCGTAGGACGTGGAGAACGCCTGCGCCTTCTCGGGATGCTTGTGCAGCAGATAGCCGAGATCGGTCGCGGGGCGCTCTGGGGTACCGGTGGTACTGATGGTCAGGAACACGTGGGTCGGCCTCAAGTAGGGGTCTGAACTGTGTGTACAACCTACAGAAGGCCCCTCGACGGCAGCGGGGAATTTCCGACCGGAAGGCACACGGGACATGACGACGCAGCGGGACCGTTGGACGGAGCTGACTGGCGGGCGGAGCGGGGAGGAGTACGCCCGGCGGTTCGCGCGGCTCGCCGCATCCGGCCATGACGTCCACGGCGAGGCCGCCTTCTGCGCCGCGCTGCTGGGACCCGGCGCCCGGATCCTCGACGCCGGCTGTGGCACCGGGCGGGTCGCCATCCGGCTCGCCGAGCTGGGGCACCACTGCACGGGGGTCGATGTCGACCGCTCCATGCTCGCCGTGGCCCGGCGCGACGCCCCCGAGTCGCGATGGCTCCACGGGGATCTGGCCCGCCTGGACACGCTGGCCCTGGAGCCGGACTTCGACCTGGTGGTCGCCGCCGGGAACGTCATCCCGCTGTTGGCGCCCGGCACCGAACCGACCGTGGTGCGGCACCTGGCGGCCGTCCTGCGCCCCGGCGGGCTGCTGGTCACCGGCATGGGCCTGGACGCGGCGCATCTGCCGCTGCCGGAGGCGACGGTGACGCTGACGGACTTCGACGACTGGTGCGCACAGGCCGGGCTGACCCTGCGGCAGCGGTTCGCCACCTGGGACGGCGCCCCCTACGAGGAGGGCGGCGGGTACGCCGTCAGCGTGCACGCCCGCGCAGCCGTCTGATCCGGGCCCGACCGTGCGGCCCGGATCAGGCGGCTCGCCGTCCCCTTCCGGGTCAGGGCAGTTCGGTCACCCGGTCCGTGCCCGGCGGGGAGACCGGGCTGTGGGCGACGAGGTAGTCGGTGAGGGCGGCGACATCGTCGTCGCCGACGACGGGGTTGCGGCCCTGCGCGAAGGTGGTGAAGCCGTCGCCGCCGGCCGGGAGGAAGGTGTTGGCGGTGACCCGGCGGTGGCCTCGGGCTTCAGGATCTCGCCGTCGAGCTGGATCGAGGCCGGGTCGGTGCGGTCACCCACGGGAGCGCCGCGGGAGAAGCAGTACGTCAGGCCGACACGCCCGGCATCAGGGTCGGTGCCGCGTGCCGGAGTCGTCGAACTGTTCCTCCAGCAAGGGGTCCTTTCACTATGAGCGTCCGATCAGGTCGCGTGGTCCGGTGCCGTGCATCGCAAGGCGCCGGAAGGTCCTCGTAGCGGAGCTACCCGGACCTTTGGGCAACGCGGCGAGGTGCGGTGCCGGACCACGCGACCCGGGCGGGCATGGTGAAAGGACCCCTAAGCCCTCGGGTGCCGTGCCGGACGCCGCGAGCCGGTGAACCTTCCGGTCACCGCACTAGGAGAGCTGTGACTGCACCTGCGACGAGATCAGCTCCAGGTGGTCCAGATCGTCGAGGTCGAGGACCTGGAGGTAGATGCGCCGCGAGCCGATGGCCTGGTAGCGGCCGATCTTCTCGACGACCTCGGCGGGGGTGCCGGCGAGGCCGTTGGTCTTGAGCTCGTCGACCTCGCGGCCGATCGCGGCGGCGCGGCGGGCGACCTCGGCGTCGTCCTTGCCGACACAGACGACGAGGGCGTTGGAGTACACGAGGTCGTCGCCCTTGCGGCCGGCCTCCTCGGCGGCCGCGCGGACCCGCCCGAACTGCCGCTCGCTGTCCTCGATCGAGCCGAACGGCATGTTGAACTCGTCGGCGTACCGCGCGGCGAGGCGCGGGGTGCGGCTCGCGCCGTGCCCGCCGATGAGGACCGGCAGCTTGGCCTGGGCGGGCTTGGGCAGCGCGGGCGAGTCGGTCAGCTGGTAGTGGGTGCCCTCGTAGGAGAAGGTCTTGCCGACCTCGGTGGCCCACAGCCCCGTGACGATGGCCAGCTGCTCCTCGAGCCGGGCGAACTTCTCCTTGGGGAAGGGGATGCCGTAGGCCTTGTGCTCCTCCTCGAACCAGCCCGCACCCAGGCCGAGTTCGACGCGGCCGCCGGACATCTGGTCGACCTGGGCCACCTGGATGGCGAGCACACCGGGCAGACGGAAGGTCCCTGCGGTCATCAGGGTGCCGAGCCGGATGCGCTTGGTCTCGCGGGCCAGGCCGGCCAGGGTGATCCAGGCGTCGGTGGGGCCGGGCAGGCCGTCCACGGAGCCCATACGGAGGTAGTGGTCGGAACGGAAGAAGGCGTCGAAGCCGAGGTCCTCCGTGGCCCTGGCGACGGTGAGCAGCTTGTCGTAGGTCGCCCCCTGCTGGGGCTCGGTGAAGATGCGAAGATCCATACCCCCATCCTGCACGCTCGCGGTCGGTCAACTCCACAGGTCCGAGCCGCCGTTCGCGGTGCTCGTGCGGGTGGATCCCGGCAGTCCCGCGCAAGGAGCGGTCGACCCCGGTGACCAGCGGGAACGGTGATCGCTGCCCAGGAGGAGCCGGACCGCCCGGCACCCGGCGCCGGCGGTCGCTGCCGGGGCGCTCGCACACGTGCCCCCTTCGAGGGGCGGCGAGGGCCGAGAAGGCCGTCACATGGCCCAGGAAGCCGTGCCGGAGCAGGACTTCGCGTCTCACGCCCACTCCCCCGTCGGCGCGGAAACGGTTCAGCCGGCCGCCGCGTCCCGTTCCGCCAGGACCTGGTCTCTCACTGCCAGACGGCGGAGCATTTCGAGGACTCTGTCGCGGGCCTCGTCAGCGGCGTCGATCGCTTCCATGCACTGCCAGTACGTCGACTCCTCGCCGGCGGCGCTGGCGAGACCGACCAGGGCGATGCCGACCTCGCCGAGGAGGCCGCCGAGGCGGGTGAGGGAGTCATGGGCGTCACCCAACTCGGTGAGCTGGGCGGCACGTAAGTCGCCCGCGCCGAGCGCGGGCGCGCCGAGTATGCCGCAGCCGCTGCCTGCCAGTTCGGTCAACCCGAGTGCCTCGCCGCGCAGTTCGGGGGGTCCGGAGACCGCGAGGCGACTGCCGATCGCCTGGGCGAGGGCGTACGCCTGCCACGCCTCCGCCATGAGTTGGGGTTCCTCGACGCTGCCCGCCAGAGCGCGCCTGCTCGCCAAGATGAGCCGCACCGCGTCCATGCGCTGCTCCCGACTGTCCCGACGCGCTCTCACACGTCCGCCCGACCTCTTGTCTGTTCATTACCCACAGTGAGGTCACCTGAGACAGAAAGCCAGAGGAAGCCCGAAATCTGCGGATAACAAGTCGACAGCGGACCGCTCACTCGCTACGGAGCGTTACACTAGGGAGGAGTGGCTCGGTTTTCAGGGGTCCTCCGGAGCCGGGAACCGCCGTTCGTTGCGGTCGATCTTCGCGTCCAGCGCGGCCAGCGGATCGATGCCGAGCACCTCGCAGAGCTGGAGCAAGTAGGCCAGTACGTCGGCGACTTCGTCGGTGACTCGGTGGGCGGCGTCCGGGTCCGACATCACGCGGGCCGATTCCTCGGGTGTCAACCACTGGAAGATCTCGACGAGTTCGGATGCCTCGACGCTGAGGGCGGAAACCAGGTTCTTCGGGGTGTGGTACGGCCCCCAGTTGCGGGCGGCCGCGAACTCGGCGAGCCGCCGCTGGAGGGTGGGGACGTCGAGTCCGTCCGGGGCTTCAGGATCTTTCACGGTCCAGGTGTACCACCGTCGCCCCGGGCACCCCGGCGGCCCATGACGCGTCGCTCACCGCGCCCACCAGCCGGATGTGGCCGCGCTCGCCCATACGGGCCGCGACGCCCAGCAGTTGGGCGCACTGGCGGGGGTCGAGGCAGCGGTCGAGGCCGTCGGCCAGGACTGTCAGGGTCTGCAGCGCCGCGGGCACTTCGGCGACCGGGTCGACCTCCAGCACGCCGGGGCCGGTGAACAGCACGAGGGCCAGGGCGAGATACCGCAGCTCGCCGTCGCCCAGCAGGGCGAGGGGTGTCCGTACGCCGTGGCCCCGGTCGAGCACCGCCCGCACCATGGCGCCGCCTGCCCCGTACCCTGCCCCGGCCCCGCGTACGTCCCCCTGGCCGCCCCTGTCGCCGGCAAGCTCCGCGAGGAGGTCGGCGACCGGTCCCGTGCAGCCGTCCCGGACCGCCGCGACCAGTTGGGCGTGGCGCCGGCCGCATTCCGTGCGCGTACGCCACAGCACGTCGGCGAGGTTGTCGCAGCCGCGCAACAGCCGGCCGGAGCCGAGCGGGACGGCGTGGCGCATCCGGCGGGGGCGGGGGTCGCAGGCGAAGACCGAGCGGAGGGCGACCACCATCTGTTCGGCGGCGGCGAGGACCCTGCGCTGGCCGTCGGTCTTGCCCGCGACGCGCAAGGGGAGCAGGGCGGTGCCGAGGCGGTCGTCGGGCAGGGGGCCGCGGGTGACGGGGGACGCGCCCGCCGTGTGCCAGGCGGCCTGCACGACGGGGCGGCTCGGGTCGACCAGCGCGGTCTGCAGGAGGGTCAGCCCGCCGGAGGTCAAACGCTCACCGACGATGCGGAGTTCGGGTTCGGCCTGGACGGCGATGTCGAGCCGGACGGGGCCCTCGGGGCCGTCGGCGGTGCAGCCGACGCGGAAGCCGCGGCGTCGCTGGGCGTCCGGGCGGGCCCGCTCCGGCACACAGCTGTACGGGTCCGGGAACGCCTCGTCGAGGCGGCCGCCGCCACCGAGCCGGGCGAGCGCCTCGTACGCCCTGAGCGCCGTCGTCTTGCCGCTGCCGCTGGGCCCCGCGAGGAGGGTCAGCGGTCCGAGCGGGAAGGCCGCGCCGCGGTGGCCGGCGAAGGCCGAGAGCCGCAGTTCGGTGACGCTCGGCCGCTCCGAGCGGACACCGGCGTCCGCGCCGGGGCGCACCGGCGACAGGGATGACACGGTCATAACGCGGACCGTAGAGGCCCGCACCTCAGGCAAACCGTTCCGCCGCGGGGATCTTCCTACGTACGAGGGAGCGCTTCCACGCGGGGGTTGCGCCTGTTGGTCCCAGAGGCGCCGGACGGAGGCTGCCACCGGGAAGGATGGCGGCACGGGCCGGCCCGGGGGCGGCGGCATCCGGGGATTCGCCGGGGCCGCGTGCGGGGCGGCGGCGCACCGCCGGGCCTGGACGCGCGGGCGCGGCCCGTACGCGCCCCACCGGGGGCGTGCCCTCCGGGCACACAGACACCACCGGCACGCGGGCTGCCGGAGCAGGACCCCCGACAGGGCCGGGGAGGCACGCAATACGGGCACTCCCGAGATCACCACCGGCCACCCGCTTGGGCACACAGGCACCACCGGCACGCGGACCGACCGCCGGGGGCAGGACCGCCACAGGGCCGACGAGCGCCGCGGTACGGCTGCCCCCGCGACCGCCGCCGTCCGTGCTCACCGGGCGCCCCAGGGGGCCGGGGGCGGCTCGGAGCGCGTCGGGTGTGCGGGCGCGCTCCGGCCGGTCCGGTGGGGGTCGTGAACTGCTCGGGGTTGACTGCGCACCGGCATGTTCTGCCGTGCATGAGTGAGTGTCCGGGCTGCTGCCCGTGTGACCTCGTGGGTGTGCCCCCTCACCAGCAGGAGCAGGGCGAGGAAACGTACCCGCCACGACGCAGCCGCCGTGGCGATCGGAAGGCGCGCCCTCGGGCACCCGGTCCGGCGGCGCACGGCACCGCCCCCACACGACCGGAGTGATCGTGCAGGGCATCGGACCGTCCAGGCCCGACCGGGCACCCCCGGGGCGTGAGGGACCCGCCCCTCGCATCCCCGGACCACGGGCCACGGACCACGGGCCACGGACCACGGACACGATCCGTGCGCGACGGACGCGGAGCGAGAGCGGGAGACCAGGACACCCAACACCGTTCGGGGCGTCCGGCTGAGCACCAGTCCCGGCAACAGGACCCACTCCCGCTCAGTGTTGAGGAACGGTTCAGACTCCGGGGACGCCCGCGTCCTCCATCAGGCCCCGGACCTCGGTCCCCCTGGGTGTGAGGAGGAACACGTTGCGGTCGACGCGGTGCATTCCACTGGCGAGGCCGAAGACGACGCCGGTGCTGAAGTCGAGGACGCGTTTGGCCACGTCGGTCTCGGCGCCGGAGAGGTCGAGGAGGACGGGAACACCCGCCATGAGCGTCTCCGCGACGTCACGGGCGTCGGCGAAGACATTGACGCGGAGGACGACGAAACGGCGCCGGGCCTCGGTCTCGGCCTCCGGTATGGTCCGGTGGTCCACTGCGGACGGCCAGGCGTCCCGGCCCCGCAGCGGCACGACCTGGGCGAGCCCCTCCCACTGTTCGTCGGTGACATCGTGGCTGTTCACCCTGTTCACCGGCCTTCCCCCTGGCTCGCACTGATTGACTGCATCGACCAATTCTTACGCATGGTCACCCGTTCGGCCCAACAGCGACACGGACCGCGACACCCCCACCCGTCACATCGGCCGGTTCGCGCCCTCACACCCTCTTGCCAGACGGTGTGTGGCGGGCGTAACCCCTCATGATCAGGTCATGTGACATCGGCGTAACGGGCAATTCGTACGATCGAGCCTGCCCGGCGGCCACCAGGACGCTGAGCGGAAGCAGTCCGACCGCCGTACAGGGCGGTGACCGGACACCCCCCGCGCCGACTGAGAGGGGCCGCCCGTGGCCGCACAGGGCCCGCAGAGCACCACCACCCAGGTGCGGACCGTGTGCTCGTACTGCGGTGTCGGCTGCGGCATGCTCCTGGACGTCGGGAGGGGGCCCGACGGGCGGCGGACGGTCCTGAAGGCCGCCGGTGACAAGTCCCACCCCGCGAACTTCGGCCGGCTGTGCACCAAGGGCGCGACGACGGCCGACATGCTGGCCGCGCCTGGCCGGCTCACCACCGCCCTCGTGCGGGGCGGCCGGGGCGACGAGCCGGTGCCGGCGCCGGTCGCGGACGCCCTCGCGGAGACGGCCCGGCGGCTGCGCGCGATCATCGACGAGCACGGGCCCGACGCGTTCGCGTTCTATGTGTCCGGCCAGATGAGCCTGGAGGCCCAGTACCTGGCGAACAAGCTGGCCAAGGGCTTCATCCGCACCAACCAGATCGAGTCGAACTCCCGGCTGTGCATGGCGAGCGCCGGCACCGGCTACAAGCTGTCGCTCGGCGCCGACGGGCCGCCCGGCTCGTACGAGGACCTCGACAAGGCGGACGTCTTCCTCGTGATCGGCTCGAACATGGCCGACTGCCACCCGATCCTCTTCCTGCGGATGATGGAGCGGGTCAAGGCGGGCGCGAAGCTGATCGTCGTCGATCCCCGGCGGACGGCGACCGCCGACAAGGCCGATCTCTTCCTCCAGATCCGCCCCGGCACGGACCTCGCCCTGCTCAACGGCCTGCTGCATGTGCTGCATGCGAACGGGCACACCGATCCCGAGTTCATCGCCGCCCACACCGAGGGCTGGGAGGCGATGCCCGACTTCCTCGCCGACTACGCGCCGGAGGCCGTCGCCTCGGTCACCGGACTCGCGGCCGAGGACATCCGGCAGGCCGCGCGGCTCATCGGCGAGGCGGTCGAGTGGACGAGCTGCTGGACCATGGGGCTGAACCAGTCCACGCACGGCACCTGGAACACCAACGCCCTCGTCAATCTGCATCTGGCGACCGGCGCCATCTGCCGGCCGGGCAGCGGGCCGTTCTCCCTGACCGGCCAGCCCAACGCCATGGGCGGGCGCGAGATGGGCTACATGGGGCCGGGACTGCCGGGCCAGCGGTCGGTACTCGTGGACGAGGAGCGGGCGTTCGTCGAGGAGCTGTGGGGGCTGGCGCCCCGGACGCTGCGCGCGGACGGGGTCGGCAAGGGCACCGTCGAGATGTTCCGGAAGATGGCCGACGGCGAGATCAAGGCCTGCTGGATCATCTGCACCAACCCCGTCGCCTCCGTGGCCAACCGGAAGACCGTCATCGAGGGGTTGGAGGCCGCCGAGTTCGTCGTCACGCAGGACGTCTTCGCCGACACCGAGACCAACGCGTACGCCGATGTCGTGCTGCCCGGGGCCCTGTGGACCGAGTCCGAGGGTGTCCTCGTCAACAGCGAGCGGAACCTGACGCTGGCCTCCGCCGTCGCCGATCCGCCGGGCGAGGCGATGGCCGACTGGCGGATCATCGCCGCCGTCGCGCGGGAGATGGGCTTCGAGGAGGGCTTCTCGTACGACAGCGCCGAGCAGGTCTTCGAGGAGATCAAGCAGGCGTGGAACCCGAAGACCGGCTGGGATCTGCGGGGGGTGACGTACGAGCGGCTGCGGTCCACGACGGTGCAGTGGCCGGCCGCGGAGGAGACCGGGCCCGCGCGGAACCCGATCCGGTACGTGGACGCGGACGGGGGGCTGACGTTCCCCACCGCGAGCGGGCGGGCGGTGTTCCACGCGCGGCCGCACATGGCGTCCGCCGAACTGCCGGACGACGACTTCCCGTTCGTGCTCAACACCGGGCGGCTGCAGCACCAGTGGCACACGCTGACGAAGACGGGGAAGGTCGCCAAGCTCAACAAGCTGAACCCCGGACCGTTCGTGGAGGTGCATCCGGAGGACGCAGGTGCGCTGGGGATCGCCGACGGCGACTTCGTCGAGGTCGCCTCGCGGCGGGGGCGGGCCGTACTGCCCGCCGTCGTGACGGACCGGGTACGGCCGGGGTGTCTGTTCGCGCCCTTCCACTGGAACGACCTGTTCGGGGAGTACCTGAGCATCAACGCGGTGACCAGCGACGCGGTGGACCCGCTGTCGTTCCAGCCCGAGTTGAAGGTGTGCGCGGTGGGGCTGACGAAGGTGGCGGCGCCCGCGTCGGCGCCGGTCGGGGCCAAGCCGGTCGAGACCCAGCCGGTCGAGACGCTCGTCCCGACGACGGTCACTCCCGGCGCCAACCCCTTCGGTATCGACCCCGCTCCCCCGCCCGTCCTCTCCGCGCAGGAGCGCCAGTACCTCACCGGTTTCCTCGCCGGGCTCGGCTCCGGGGTCGTCGGGGTTCCCGTGCTGCCGCCGGACGCGCCGTTCAGCCCCCAGCACGCGCTGTGGGTGAACGGGGTGCTGGCCGGTATGTACTCGCGGTCGGCGGAGCCGGTGGCCGCGCCCTCGGCCGGGACGGCGGGGCGGGACGTCGTGGTGCTGTGGGCCTCGCAGACCGGCACCGCGGAGGACTTCGCGGTGGCCGCCGCCGAGCACCTGGGCGCGGCGGGGCACCGGGCGACGCTGATCGGCATGGACGAGGCCGCCCCGGACGAACTGCCGCGCGATGCCGACCTGTTGCTCATCACGAGCACCTTCGGCGACGGCGACGCGCCCGACAACGGCTCCGGGTTCTGGGAGGCCCTCGCGCACCGGGAGGCGCCGCGGCTGGACGGTGTGCGGTACGCGGTGCTGGCGTTCGGGGACTCGTCGTACGACGACTTCTGCGGGCACGGCAGGCGGCTGGACGCCCGGCTCGACGAGCTGGGCGCGGTACGGCTGGCGCCGCGTACGGACTGCGAGCCGGACTACGAACCGTCGGCGGACGCCTGGCTCGGCCAGGTGCTCACCGCGCTCGGCACCGGGACCAAGGCCGCCGCTCCACGGGGACTCACGCAGGCGGGCCCCGCGGCGGCGCCCGTCGTCCCCCGGTCCGCCAGGCCCGCGCCCGCCCACGCCCGGCTGGTCGGCAACCGGCTGCTCAGCCTGCCGGGGGCGGGGAAGGAAGTACGCCGGTTCACCTTCGACACGAAGGGGACGGGACTGTCGTACGAGGCCGGTGACGCGCTCGGGGTGCGGCCGGTCAACTCGCTCGACCTGGTCACCGAGTGGCTGGCGGTGACCGGCCTGGACGGCTCCGCTGCCGTGGAGGTCGGCGGTGTCGGCGAGGTGCCCTTCGCCGAGGCGCTGCACCGGCATCTCGACATCACCCGGATCACCCCGGACCTGCTCCGTTTCGTCTCCGGACGGACGCAGGACAACCGGGAGTTGAAGAAGCTGATGCGGCCCGACAACAAGGACGGTCTCGCCCAGTGGTCGTGGGGCAGGCAGGCCGTGGACGTGGTCGCCGAGTTCGCGGTGCGGGCCTCCGCGGACGAGTGGGCCGGGGTGTTCAAGCGGCTCCAGCCCCGGCTGTACTCCATCTCGTCGAGCCCGCTCGTCGACCCGCACGAGGTGTCGCTGACGGTGTCGGTGGTGCGGTACGAGAACCTGCGCGGGCAGCCGCGCGGCGGGGTCTGCTCGCCGTTCCTCGCGGACGGGGAGGCTGGCCTGGAGGTGCCGGTGTTCGTGCAGCGGTCACCGCACTTCCGGCCGCCCGCCGATGCCACGACCCCGATGGTCATGGTCGGCCCCGGCACCGGTGTCGCCCCCTTCATCGGGTTCCTCCAGGAGCGGCAGGCCCTCGGCCACCGGGCGCCCAACTGGCTGTTCTTCGGCGAACAGCACCGGGCCACGGACTTCTACTACGAGGACGAGCTGACGGAGCTGCGGCGGGAGGGGGTGCTGGACCGGCTGGACACCGCCTTCTCACGGGACCAGCGGGCGAAGGTGTACGTCCAGGACCGGATGCGCGAGCACGGCCCCGAGCTGTGGCACTGGCTGCAGGACGGCGCCCGCTTCTACGTCTGCGGTGACGCCTCCCGGATGGCGAAGGACGTCGACCAGGCGCTGCGGGACATCGCGGTCGCCCACGGCGGGCTGAGCGAGGCGGAGGCCGCCGCGTACGTGAAGCAGCTGGCGAACGAGAAGCGGTACGTGCGGGACGTGTACTGACGGGCGCTCGCAACCCCCGGCCGGCTCCGGGGGCCGCGGCGCGTCAGATCCAGCCCTGCTGCCACGCGTGGTGGGCCGCCGCGTGGCGGGTGGGGGCGCCCAGTTTGGCCATCGCGGCGGAGAGGTAGTTGCGGACGGTGCCCTGGGCGAGATGGACCTCGGTGGCGATCTCGGCGACGGAGGCTCCGGTGCGGGCGGCGCGCAGGACCTGGAGTTCGCGGTCGCTGAGCGGGCAGTCGTCCTCGGTGAGCGCGGACGCGGCGATGTCGGGGTCGACATAGCGGCGTCCGGCGGCGACATCGCGGATGATCTCCGCCAGCCCGGCGGCCGGGGTCGTCTTGGGGACGAAGCCGCGCACTCCCGCCGCGAGGGCCCGGCGCAGCACGGCGGGCCGGGCGTGCCGGGTGACGATGACGGTGCGGGTGGGGAGTTCGGCGCCGATCTCCTCGGCGGCGCGCAGTCCGTCGGTGGGCGGCATCTCCAGGTCGAGCACGGCGATGTCCGGGCGGTGTTCACGGGCGAGCCGTACCGCGTCGGTGGAGGTGGCGGCCTCCGCGACCACCCGCAGGTCGTCCTCCAGGGCGAGCAGCGCGGCCAGGGCGCTGCGCAGGAGGTCCTCGTCGTCGGCGATGAGGAGCCGGATCATCGGGCCACTTCCTTCAGGGGTTCGGGGGCCGCGTCGGCCCCGCCGAGCGGGAGGGTGGCCGTGATCTCGAAGCGGTCGCCGTCGCGCTGCCAGGTCAACTCGCCCCCGGCGGCCCGCAGTCGCTCGGCGAGGGCGGTCAGGCCGGTGCCGTCCCCGGTGCCGGGAGGCTCGTCGGCGCCGTCGTTGCCCACGCGCAGCCGGGCGTGTCCGCCGGTGACCCGGTAGTCGACCTCGGCGTGCCGGGCACGGCTGTGGCGGAGGACGTTGGTGGTGGCCTCCCGCATGACCAGGCCGAGCAGATGGCGGGTGGCGTCGGCCATGTCCTGGGCGAGGGCGGCGGGTTCGAGGGATGTGCGGGCGTCGATGCCGGCCGCCGCCAGCACCTTCCCGGCGTTGGTGATCTCGTCGTCGAGGGTCGTACGGCGGTAGCCCCGCACCACGGCCCGGGTGTCGCGGAGGGCGTCGGCGGACAGCTGCCGCACCTCGCGCATCTCGGCGGCCGCCCGCGCCGGGTCCCGCTCCACGAGTCGCGCCGCCAGCTCGCTCTTGAGGGCGATGACCTGGAGGTGGTGGCCCTGGATGTCGTGCAGGTCGGCGGCGAAGCGCAGCCGTTCGTCGCGGACGGCCAGCTCGGCCTCCAGGCGTCGCGCCCGGTCGAGGCGTCCGGCGACGTTCCAGGCCCACAGGGGACCGAGCACCGTCCACATGGTGAAGGCGACCAGCCCGGCCGGGAAGAGCGCGGCGTACGGGAGCTTTCCGTCGCCGGCGGCCAGGCTGACGGCGGTCCCCGGCAGCGCGGCGAGGAGCACCGCGCCCGCGATCAGCGGACGGCGATGGCGCGGGCGGAGGCGGGTCGCGCAGATCGCGGCGGTGACGGCGGGGGCGACCGCCCACAGCTCGTAGGCGCGCCGGGCCAGCGGCAGCGCCGCGAGCACGACGGTGGCGGCGACCGCGGCGAGCATCCAGTGCCTCTGCGGGCGTGCGGGACGAGTGCCGCCGGCGGCTGCAGCAGGGGACAGCGGCCCGCCGAGCAGGACCGCGCAGGCCACCGTGTCGACCGCGAGGGCCACGGCGGCCGGGACGCGGGCCCAGGCGGGGACGTCCGGGTCCAGGATCCATTCACCGTAGAACAGCACCAGAAGGCACACGGCGGTCCCCGGCACCGTCCACCAGGTGAAACGACGGAAGCTCGTCAGCTCCGCCCCGCGCTCGCTCTCCCCGTCCCGCACCCGGCCATTCTCTACGGCCGTGCCCCCGCATGACAGATGTCACGCGGAGACGTGACAACGCCACACGCGGACGGGCGGATACGGCACTACTGACGGCGTTCGCACGGGAGCAGGCTGTGGGACGTGGCGCTGCCCGGTCGCTCATCTCCGGTTTCGCGCTTCCCGGTTGCCCCTCGGGCCGGCCTTCCCGGCGTGTCCCGTCCCCTCGTGTCCCGTCCCCTCGTGTCTCAGGAGATCCCCATGTGTGCCACGACCTCGTCGAGCGTGTCCGAAGAGCGGCGTCCGGTTCGGGCCCTGCTGCGGCGCTGGCCAACGGCCTTGGCGCTCGCGTTGACCGTCCCGGGGCTGGTGCTGGGCGGCTCGGGGGAACCGGCCGACAGCGTCCGCGGGTACGGCGAGTTCCTGCCCCTCCTCCCGCTGTTGTACGTGGTCGTCCATCAGGCCGGGAGGGCGAAGGCGACCTGGCCCGTGCTGGGGGCGGGCGTGGTGTTCGCGTTCGCCCTGCAGATCCTGGACCTCGTCTCCCCGGCCGGTGTCATGGTGGGCGCCGCGCTGGCCGTACTGCTGTGGGGCGTGTTCCGGGGAACTCCCCACGGGCGGGCCCTACTCGGCGTCCAGGCGGCCGGAGCGGTCGTGTTCGGCGCGTTCGCGCTGGCCGGTCTGGTGCTGGACCCCGACGTGGGCCGGTACCTGGTGGCCGCCGGCTGGTTCCTCCACGGCGTGTGGGACTTCGCCCATCTGCGGATGCGCCGGCTCGACGGTGTCGTCGCGCCCACCTTCGCCGAGTGGTGCGGGGTGGTGGACGTCGTGGTCGCCGTGGAACTGCTGTTCCTCGTGTGAGCGGACGCCAGATGGTTCCGTGAGGCCGCCGCCCTGTCGCGGGTGCCGTATCCGTGCCGGTCGGAGCGGCCGAGGCCGCCCCGGACAGCGGCGGCCCTCCGGGGCCGAACCACGCGGCGTGACGGCCCCCCAACGCCGCCCGGGGACAACGGCTTTGCCATCTCTTTACAACGGGGGCGCCCGCTGTCTCGTCTCTCCGCTCGATCCGTAACGCCGCCCCGCCTGGTCACCGGCCGGGCGGCCCGACGAGAGAGAGCGACTCATGCGCCGTACCGTCCTCAGGGCCGCGGCCCTGGCCTGCACCGCCGTCCTGGCGGCCGCGCTGCCCGCGTCCGCCGACGACACCGACCCGTCCGCCGCGCCGCGGGCGGCGACCTCGACGCCCACGCCGGTGCCGTCCACCGCCGGGCCCGCCGAGGGGTCCGCCACGCCGGAGCCCACCGAGGACGCGGACGGCACCGATCCGTCGCCCGTCCCCAGCCAGGTCTCCGCGGTGCCGAGCGGCGCGCCCGACACCGGTGAGGCACCGGTGTCGGACGGCTCCGGGACCGGGGCCGTGCTCGTGGGCTCGGCTGCCGTCGCGGCCCTCGTCGCCGGTGCCGGCGCGCTCGTCCTCGTCCGGCGCCGCCGGGCCGACGAGGCATGACACGGACCGCCCCGCCGCCCACGGGACGCGCCGCGGACACCCCCGCCGCGGCGCCCTCCCGGCGTGCCCTCGTGGCCGTGGCGGCCGCCTCGCTGCTCGTCGGGTGTCAGGGGAGCGGCGCCGGCCACCGGGACCCGGCCGCTCCCCCGAAGGACGCGGCTCCGTCCGCTCCTTCACCGGCCCCGTCCTCCCGGTCCGACTCGGCCGCGTCGCCACGCCCGCTCGGGCGTTCCGTGCCGGTCAGGCTGCTGATCCCGGCCATCGGGGTGGACACGCCGGTCATGGGACTGGGGCTGGCGGCGGACGGGAGCGTGGAGGTGCCGCCGGTGACGGCGCACGACCGGGCCGGTTGGTACCGGCACTCACCGACGCCGGGTCAGACCGGCCCCTCGGTGATCCTGGGCCATGTCACGGTCGGGTCCTACGGCGCCGGTGTCTTCGGCCGCCTCGCGCGGCTGCGCCGGGGCGCGCGGATCACCACACGCCTGGCGGACGGCTCGACGGCGGAGTTCACCGTCGACCGCGTACGGACCGTCGCCAAGGCCGACTTCCCGACCGAGGAGGTCTACGGGAACGTGGACCGGCCGGAACTCCGTCTCATCACCTGCGGCGGCCCCCGCACCGGCGGGGAGTACCGGGACAACGTGATCGTCTTCGCCGAGTTGAGCGCCACCGGCCGTACGGGCGAGCCGGATCCGTGACCCGCCGCCCCTCCCCTGTCGCCCCACCGCACGCCCCCGCCGCCACCCGTACGACCACCCGCACGCCCCCGTCTCCCCCGTACGACCGCCCGCGCGGGAGGACGACCCCACGACCCTGGAGAGCGTTGAAACGGTCCCGCGAGAAGGCCGCGTCCGAACTGTTCGCCGCCCTCTACCCCCGGCTGGCCGGCTGGTGCCGCAGGCTGGTCGACGACGACGAGACGGCCCACGAGATCGCGTCGGAGGCGTTCACCCGGCTCTGGGCCCGCTGGACCGCCGTGGACGAACCCCACGGCTTCCTCTACGTCACCGCGGCCAACCTCGTACGGGACCACTGGCGCAAGCTCGAACGGGAACGCCGGGCGATGCACCGGGCCACGGCCGAGGCGGCGGTGCGCCCGCGGGACGATCAGACCGAGCAGGCCGACCCCTCGGTGCGGCTGCTGGTGCAGTCGCTGCCGGAGCGACTGCGCGTCCCGATCCTGCTGCACTACTACGCTGACATGCCGATCCGGGAGGTGTCCGCACTGACCGGACGCAAGGAAGGGACCGTCAAGGCCGACCTCCACGCGGCCCGCGAACTGCTCCGCGCCCATCTGAGGAGAAGCCTTGATCACACACGCTGACGACGGCCCGGATTTCGAGCCCGACGACCCGCTCGCGGTGGTCCTGCGCCCGCCGGCCGAGCACCTCGGCCCGCCGCCCGGCCGCTACGAGACGATCCGCCGCACCGCGGCCCGCCGCCGTCACTTGCGTACCGCCGCCGGAACCGCCGTCACCTGCGCGGTGGTCGCCCTCATCGCCGTACCGACCCTGTTCTCCACGTCCGGGACGCGCACACCCCCCTCGCCGCCTCTCGCCCCGCCGCCGGCGAGCAGTCCCTCGCCCACGCAGCCCCGCACGTCCTCGCCCTCCGGTCCCGGTGAGCCCTCCTCCCCCGGCCCGTCCGCGACGCCCGGTTCGTCCTCCCCGACCGAGGAGCCCTCGGCTGTGCCGACCCCGTCGGCCGCCCCGTCGACGGACCGGAGTGGTGACGGCGCCACGCCCGTCGCCCCGGCACCGTCGGCTTCCACGGCGGGGTGATCCCGGCCAGGTGGTTGCCGGCAGCGGTCCCTGCGCAGGAGAGGCGGCCGGTCCGGGCCGCGCTCCGCACTCCACGGCGACTGCCGCTTCACCGGCGTGCCGGATGACCCCGATCGCTCAAGTCCCGCACCAGGGAGCGGAGTTCCTCGAGCATGGGCGCGTCCGTGTCCTCCAGGGCGGTCAACGCGCCGCACCAGTGGCTCAGGGCAGCCCGCTCGTCCCCGAGGGCCCGCAGGACGTGCCCGTACTCGTACGCGGCGAGGCCCTGCCCGTACGAGTCGCCGCGCTCGGCGGTCTCCCGGAGCAGCGCCCCGCACACCTCCCGCGCCGGTTCGAGGCGGCCCAGTGCCCGGAGCGCCTGCGCCCGGCCCAGCCGGGTCTCCCGCTCGGCGTTCCAGTGGGCCGCGCCGGACGCCATGACGCGCAGCGCGTCGTCGAAGCTGCGCAGCGCTCGGGCGGGTTCGCCGAGGGCCAGTTGGGCGCGGCCCGTGTTGCAGAGGGCGACCTGCTCGATCACGGCGCTCCCCGCCCGTCGGGCCAGTTCCCGGCTGCGCCGATGCAGAAGAATGGCCGAGCGCGGGTCGGTGAGTTCGGCGACGTACCCCTGGTGTCCGGCGAGGAGCGCCTCCTCGGCGGGGGTGAGGGCGTCGGGGCGCAGGGCGAGACACCGTGCCAGCGTCGCCCGGGCGTCCGCGTCCCGGCCGAGTTCCCGCAACAGCGCGGCGCGGTTGCCGAGGTGTCGCATCCTGGCCCGGTCGTCGGCGAGGCGCTCGCTCAGCCGCACGGCTTCGTCGAGGAGGCGCAGCGCCTGCCGGATGCGGCCGGCCGAGTAGTGCGCGGAGGCGAGGTGTCCCAGGGCCCGTCCCTCTGCCGCCGTGTCCCCGCCGGCCCGGGCGAGGGTGACGGCGTGCCGCGTCAGCCGTTCGAGGTCCCGCGCCCGGCCGCGGTCGTGCAGATACGGGAACAGGGCGTGGATCAGCTCCAGGGTCCGGGCCGGCCCCAGCGGTCCGTGCGCACCCGAGCCGGCCAGGAAGAGCAGGTTCGCCGCCTCCACATCGCCCCAGGCGAGTGCCTCTGCCGCGTCGGCGAAGGCCGGGCCGCCCCCGGCCGGCTCACCCGCTCCCCCGCGCCCCGGCCGCAGGGCGGCGGCACATCGCTCGAGCCGCCGCCGGTACCAGCGCAGGGAGCGTTCGACGGCGTCGGCGTGCGCCGCCCGCGCGTCCGGCCGGGCGGCGAGTTCCCGGGCGAAGTCGCGGACCAGGTCGTGCGGGACGTAGCGGCCCCGGCCCGTCTCCTGGAGCAGCGCCACCTCCGTGAGGCGGTCCAGCACCCGTTCGGCGCTCCGCTCGGTCCGGTCCGTCGCGACGGCCATCAGCGGCACCCCGTACTCGGGCAGGTCCAGCGCGCCGACAAGGGGCAGAGCCGCGGCGGCCTCGGCGTCCCGCGGGTCGCCCGAGCCGAGGAGCGCCTCGTGGGCCGCCAGCAGGGAGCGACGCACGCTGAGGTCCTCCAGTTCGAGGTGGTCCAGGCGGTCCTCCTGCCGGGCGAGGCGCTCCGTCAGCCGCGCCACCGGCAGCGCCCGCCGGCTCCTCAGCCGGGCCGCGCAGATCCGGAGCGCGAGCGGCAGATGCCCGCACAGCGCCGCGAGCTCGGCGACCGGTTCGGCGTCGGACGCGCCCCAGGACCGACCCGAGGCACGCTCCAGCAGTAGGGCGCCCTCCCGGGGTGAGAGCGGGTCGAGGCGGACCTCGGCGGAGGCTCCCAGGGTGGCGAGCGGCCGGCGGCTGGTCACCAGGACGGCGCAGCCCGCCCCGGCCGGCAGCAGGGGTCGTACCTGGCTCACCGAGGCGGCGTCGTCGAGGACGAGCAGCGTCCGGGTGGGGGCGAGGGCGGAGCGCAGCAGCGCGGAGCCGGCCCCCACATCGCCGGGGATGCGCCGGGCGTCCACGCCCAGTCCGTGCAGAAGCGCCGCGAGGGCGTCGGCGGGGTCGAGCGGGGCCCGGCCGGGGGTGGCTCCGTGCAGATCGAGGTAGAGCCGGCCATCCGGGAACGCACGGCGCAGTTGTGCCGCGATGTGCAGGGCGAGGCCCGTCTTGCCGACCCCCGGCATTCCGCTCACCACGGCGAGCGCGGTCCGGTCGCGCTCCGCCTCCAACACGCCCCTGATCTCGGCGATCGCCCCGGCCCGCCCGACGAACCCGACGGGCGGCGGCGGCAGTTGCTCCGGTCGGGGAAGCGTGCCGGACGGGGCGGTGAACTCCGTGAACTCGGTGGACTCGGTGGACTCGGTGGACTCGGTGGACTCGGTGGGGGATACGGAGGCCGACGCGGTGGCGGGCACGGCGATCAAGACGGCGGTCGATACGCGGGAGGGCACGGCGATGGACGCGGGGGACGACGCGGGGCCGGACGCGGCGATGGACGCGGGGGTCCTGGACGGCGCGTGCGGGCGGACGGCGGTGCCGCCGAGCACCTCACGGTGGGCGTCCTGGAGGGCAGGGCCCGGCTCGACGCCGAGTTCCTCGACCAGCGTGCGGCGCAGGGAGCGGAAGTGGGCCAGCGCCTCGGCCTGACGGCCCGTGCGGCCGAGGACGAGGACGAACTGGCGGTGCAGCGTCTCCCGGAACGGATGCTCCTCGACGAGGGCGCCCAGTTCGGCGGCGAGCCCGTCGAGGCGGTCGAGGCGCAGCAGGGCCTCGAAGCGGCACTCCAGCGCCTGTACCCGCTGCTCCTGGAGACGCGTGACGACGGCGTGGCCGGCGAGCGCGGGCACATCGGCGAACGGCGCGCCCCGCCACAGGCCGACCGCGGTGGCCGCGTCCCGCTCCGTCGCCTCCCAGTCCCCCCGGTTGCGGGCCTCCAGCACGCGCCGCACCAGCGCTTCGAACACCTGACGGTCCAACTCGCCGTCACGGACACGGATATGCAGACCGTGACTCATGGTGCGCAGCCGTGTGCCGTCGCTGTCGCGCAAGGCGCGCCGCAGCCGGGCGACATGGTTGTGCAGCGAGGCGGTGGCCGTCGGAGGTGGCGCCTCGCCCCACAGCACCGCCATCACCGAGTCCAGCGGCACGGTGCGGTTCGGCTCCAGCAGCAGGGCGGCCAGCAACGTCCGGGGCTTGGCCCCTCGGAGGACGACGGCGCCGCCGTCGTCGTCGACCGCCGTCACCGCTCCCAGTACTGCGAACCTCACCGGCACTCCCCCGCGCCGGACGCGGAAACAGCGGGCGCCCGGCGTCCGACGTCGATCGAACAACACCCCCATCCTCGTGCACCACGGTTCCTGCTCAAAGAGCGTTCCCGGCACGGCCGTTAGCGATGTGTTGGTGGCCTGTTGAGGGCCGTTGGCACCCTGCGGCGAGTTCCCCAGCCGAGAGAGAGGCCGATGCCCATGTCGACACGCCCGATACGGACGACACTGGCCGGCGTGACAGCGGTCGCGGCGGCGGCGACGGCCCTGTCGGCCGCACCCGCGGCCGCGGTCGACCGCCCGACAGCCGCCACCCGGACGGTCGAGTCCCTGCACGCCGCCGCCGGGACCGCCCAGTCCGTGCAGGCCGCCGGGACTGTACGGTCCGAGCACTCCGCCACCCGGGCCGCCATGGACGCCGCGGTCGCCGCGGGCGTGCCGGGTGTCGTGGCGGAGGTGCGCGACACGCACGGCGTATGGAAGGCGACCTCGGGCGTCGCCGACCTGACCACACGGCAACCGCGCGGAGCCGGCGACGCGTTCCGCGCCGGAAGCGTCACCAAGTCGCTCGTGGCGACCGTCCTGCTGCAGCTCCAGGCGGAGGGACGACTCGACCTCGACGCCACCGTCGACCACTATCTGCCCGGGCTCGTCCGGGGCAACGGCCACGACGGCACGAAGATCACGGTGCGTCAGCTGATGAACCACACCAGCGGCATCTTCAACTTCACCGAGGACGCCACCTTCGTGAAGCAGGTGCTCGGCATCGAGTTCCTGCGGACGCGCTACGACGACTGGACCCCTGAGCAGGTCATCGCCCTCGCCCTGCGGAACCCTCCCCAGTTCGAGCCGGGCACCTCCTGGAGGTACTCCAACACCAACTACCTCCTGCTCGGCCTGATCATCGAGAAGCTGACCGGCAGGCCCTACGCCGACGAGGTCGAGCGGCGCGTAACCCGGCCCCTGGGGATGCGCACCACGTACTTCCCCGGCACCGACCCGCATGTGCCCGCACCCACCCGCCACTACTCCACCTTCACGGAGGACCCCGGCACGACCCACGACGTCACCGAGCTCAACCCGTCCTGGGCCTGGGCGGCGGGCGAGATGATCACCAGCGCGTCCGACCTCGACCGCTTCTACACCGCCCTGTTCACCGGCCGGGTGCTGCCCCCGGCCCAGCTGCGGCAGATGACCACCACGGTCCCGACCGAGGGCAACCTCCCGAGCCAGCGCTACGGGCTCGGCCTCATCGAGTACGAGACGACGTGCGGCATCAAGGTCTGGGGCCACTCGGGCGGCATCCACGGCTCCTCCACCCAGTCCTTCGGCACCCGGGACGGACGCCACATGATCACCCTCAACTTCAACGGCGACTGGGTCGGCGGCGGCAAGAAGGTCGTCTCGGCCGAGTTCTGCCCGCCCGCGACACCGGCCGGGTCCACCGAGGCCGAGTGAAGCGGCGTCGCCCGGGGCCCTCAGCACAGCGTGAAGAAGATCATGGGTTTGTCCCGGCCGCCGCGGAGCGAGTGGCCGGGCGAGGCTCCTCCTGACGTCGACCGGTCGGTCGTGGACCTCGCAGGCGCGGGCCCGGGAAGCGGTGAACCAGACGTTCTCCCGCTCCCCGGCATCCGCACGTCGATCAGCGCCACATCGGGTGTGCGCTGCGGCCGACCTGGACACCGAGCCGGCCGTGGGGCGCCTCCCCCCGGCGGCGATGTCGCTGCGCCGACAGCGACGCCGCGATCCCGAACGCACCATGTCCTCCCCTCCCGACGCGGGAGACCACCTCGGCCGAACGGCCATGAGGGGAGGTCCCGAACGGCCGACACCTCGACCGAACCGCGGACCAGGGCATCGGGGTCAGCAGGGTCACCAGGACAGCCGCCGAGGTCCTGGCCCCCTCACACCTCCCGCTGCATGCACACCAACTGATCCCGCGCGTCCCACGACTCGGTGACGGTGAAGCCGAGCCGCTCGTAGAGCGCGATGGCTCCGGTGCGCCACTGCCACACCGACAGCCGCAGCGTGGTCACCCCGCTCTGCGCGGCATGCGCCAGCGCGGCGCCGACCAGGCCGGACGCGACACCCCTGCCCCGGTGGGCGGGATCCGTCCAGAGCCGCTTGATCTCGGACCCTCCCTCGACGGGCGCGGTCACCACGACGCAGCCCACCGCGTCCTGCCCGCTCAACGCCAACAGCACAACGTCGGCGGCGAAGGCGCTCCGCGGATCCGTGATCTCCGCGCGGTAGCGGTCGGGCAGACCGTCCACGCCGGTGACGGCTCGGCCCTTCTCCGCCTCGGTCCGCAGGTGGTAGTCCGCCAACAACCGGGCGGGCCCGTCCTCGTCACCGTTATTCCGTCCCGGCCAACGCACCACCACGACCTCGTGCTGCTGACTCATGCCGCCAGCATCACACGTCCCGAGCGAGCCGCCGCACCCGGGCGTACGGGTCGACAACTCCCTTTGAATGCGTGCCGAACTCTCGACACAACCCCGGTAACCGGGGGTAACTTCAGCCACGATCACCCCGCAACCGCTTTCCCCTCGGCAGCACACAGCACGGTCCCAAGTCCCCGGCCCCGGCCCCGGCCCCGGCCCCGGCCCCGGCCCAGCCCAGCCCAGCCCCCAGGAGAAACTCCCCATGCGCCGACTCCTCGCCTGTCTGACCACGGCAGCCGCCGTCCTCGGCGGACTCACCGCGGCCGCACCCTCCGCCGCGGCCGCCGACTCCGGCACCTTCAATGTCCTCAGTTACAACGTCGCCGGCCTCCCGGAGGCGATATCCAGCGCGCCGACGCCCCGCGAGTCCAGCACCACGACGATCGGCCAACGGATCGCGTCGTACGACGTCGTCCACGCCCAGGAGGACTTCAACTACCACGCCCTCCTCTACGCGGCCGACACCGCGCACCCCTACCGCACCCCCACCAGCGGCGGTGCCGGCATCGGCAGCGGTCTCAACACGCTCTCCAAACTCCCCTACGACGAGGACGACTTCGAGCGGGTGCGCTGGAGCAACTGCACCTACGGCTCGGGCGACTGCCTGACCCCCAAGGGCTTCACCTTCATGCGTGAGCGTCTCGCCGAAGGTGTCTACGTCGACTTCTACAACGTGCACACCAACGCGGGCACCAACGACGACGACCTCGCCGCCCGCCGGGCCAACCTCAACCAGCTCACCGACTTCATCGCCACCCACTCCGCGGGCAACGCCGTCGTCGTGATGGGCGACACCAACACCCGGTACACGCGCTCCGGCGACACGATCGCGGAGTTCGCCGCCGCCAACGGCCTCACCGACGCCTGGGTCCAGCTGATCCGCGGCGGCGTGGCACCGGCGAAGGGCAGCGACGCCCTGGTCTGCGACCAGACGGGGACCACCGTGCCCAACACCTGCGAGGTCGTCGACAAGATCCTCTACCGGGGCAGCAAGCTCGTCTCACTGAACGCCACGCGCTACAACAACGAGCACGCCAAGTTCCTCACCGACGGCGGTCTGATGCTCTCCGACCACGACCCGCTCACGGTGGACTTCTCCTGGTCGCGCAATGCCGCCTTCCAGCTCAGCGAGCAGTTCGGCGGCCCGCACGGCGACTACTTCAACGACATCGCCGGCGTGCCGGCCGCGGGCCGCGCCACCACCGTCGCCCTGCGGGCCGGTTCCCGCGTCGACCAGCTGAGCCTGACCCTCGCGAACGGCACCACGCTCACCCACGGGGGCACCGGAGGCACCGCGTCCTCCCTCACCCTGGGCAGCGGTGAGTACCTCACCGCGTCCACCCTGTGTCAGGGCCAGAAGGACGGCCGCACCCGCATCTTCTACGCCAGGTTCACCACCAACCTGGGCCGCACCCTGGCCGGTGGCACCACGACCTCCACCTGTGTGACCCGCACCGCGCCCGCCGGCTGGCAGATCGCCGGCTTCCACGGCCGCGCGGGCGACGCGATGGACAAGATCGGCTTCATCTACACCCGGCGCTGACCCGGCCGCCCGGAACCCCCCTGTCCGGCCGACCGTCACACGCCGGCGGGGGCCTAGCGGCAGGTCCCGTGCCCGGGCGGAGGGCCCCCCACCCCGTCCGGGACGGGCCAGGTCAGGTCAGGTCAGGTCAGGTCAGGTCAGCGGATCGAGGAACGTCAGCACGGAGGCGTCCTCCTCGATCAGCGGCGCCAGCGCGGCGTTGAACGGACCGCCGTAGGGGGCGCTGAGATGGGCCTGGAAGGCGTCCTCGTCCCGGTAGACCTCGAAGATCCAGAAGGCGCGCGGCTCGGCCGTCCTGGTGTAGACGTCGAAGGCGAGGTTGCCTTCCTCCTCGCGGACCTTCAGGGCGTACTCCCCGATCAGGCGGGCCACTTCCTCCCGGGCCCCTTCACGGGCGGTGAACTCGGCGAGCAGGGTCTTCTTCACGGTCTCGCGTCCTTGTCAGTTCGTTGGTGGGTGTCCTGTGCGCCCGCGCCTCCGGCCGGAACCGGCGGGTGAAATCCCACGCCGGTTCGCGGTCCGCACACGACACGAGCCCGTCATCGCCGGACCCGAGCAGGGGCAATCAGCACCCCCTCGACCAATGCGGCTAGAGCCCCCTCGGCCGGGGCGGTCAGCAACCTCCTCGGCCAGGGCGGTCAGCACCTTCCACGGCCAGGGCGGCCACCCTGACCGGACGTCATCGCCGATGTATGTCATCGATGACATCGAGTGGGCCGATGATGGGCGAGATCAGGTCGGCACGTCAACGGTCGGCGGGGAATCCGCCGCACGATCCGTCCCGCCGCTCAGGCACCCCCGGCGGGCGTGAGCTGCGCCAGCTGCTCCTGCCACGGCGGATTGGGGCCGGCGACCGAGCAGGTCAGGGCCGCCACCCGGGCACCGAACCGGCACGCTTCGGCGACCTCGTCGGGACCGACCCCGTCCAGCCGGCCGCCGAGGAGCCCGAGGGCGCCGAGGTGGTGGAGCAGACCGGCCGTGAAGGAGTCCCCCGCACCCACCGTGTCGACGACCTTGGTGGCGACCGCGGGCACCCGCAGCCGTTCGCCGTCGAGCGAGGCCAGGGCGCCGTCGGCGCCGAGAGTGATCACGACGAGCCGTACTCCCGCGGCGTGCCAGGTGTCGCACGCCTGCTCGGGCGAGGTGCCCGGCAGGAGAAGGTCCAGGTCGTCCGAGCTCAGACGCAGAATGTCGGCGAGGCCGCACCAGCGCGCCAGCCGGGCGCGGTAGACGTCGGGGTGCACCAGCAGCGGCCGGACGTTGGGATCGATGCTGACGGTGGCACTCGCGCGGGCCGCCTCCAGGAACTGTTCCACCACCGCCCCGCCGGGCTCTCGGACCAGCGCCAGGGAGCCGGTGTGCACACAGGCCGTCCCGGACAGGTCCACCCGGGCCAGTTCGTCCGAAGTCCACTGCCAGTCGGCGGTGTTCTGGGCGTGGAACGAGAACGCCGCCTGCCCGGCGGCGTCCAGCTCCGCCACCGCCAGCGTGCTGGGTTCCGCGGCGGCGACGGCATCCGACAGGTCGACGCCCGACGCCTCCAGATGGGCGCGGAACAGGCGGCCGAACACGTCACCCGACAGCCGGGCGAGGAAGCGGGCCGGCGTGCCGAGCCGGGCCAGGGCCACCGCCGTATTCGCAGGTCCACCGCCGGGCAGCACCCGCAGAGCGAGTTCGTTGGAGGCGTTGGCCGGCTCGGTGAAGGCGTCCGCGACGCACTCTCCCAGAACAGTGATCCGACTCGGGCTCATGGGCTGCTCTCTCTCGACGAAGGCTCGGAAGGACCGGGCGAAGGGCCGGCGCGGCGACAGGGGCTCACCGGCCGCCAGGAGACGACGGCTGGCTGCGTTGCCGATTTGTGACGAGTGGAAGGCATTGACGTTGCCTGGATCCGGAGTCCATCATCCTCGCCATGCAGTGTCAACGATGACATAAGTCAACGATGACACCCCGGGCGGCATGCTCCGATCCCAGCCCCCGTGCCGCTCGCTATCCCACAGGAGTCGCTCATGTCTCGCACCACTCGTCTGTCCTCCTCCCTCCTCAGAGCGGCCGCGGTCACGGGCGTCGCGGCCCTCACCCTGACGGCCTGCGGGCCCGGCTCCGGTTCGGACTCGTCCTCGGGCTCCGGCTCCGGCTCCGGCACCGTCAAGGTCGGCCTGATCACCAAGACCGACACCAACCCGTTCTTCGTGAAGATGAAGGAGGGCGCGGAGAAGGCCGCCAAGGAGAACGGCGCCGAACTGTCCACCGCCGCAGGCAAGTTCGACGGGGACAACGCCGGGCAGGTCACCGCGCTGGAGAACATGGTCGCCGCCGGCGTGAAGGGCATCCTGATCACCCCGAGCGACTCCAAGGCGATCGTGCCCGCGATCGAGAAGGCCCGCGCCAAGGGCGTCCTGGTCATCGCGCTGGACACCCCGACCGACCCGGAGAGCGCGGTCGACGCCCTCTTCGCCACCGACAACCTCAAGGCCGGTGAGCTGATCGGCGAGTACGCCAAGGCCGCGATGAAGGGCAAGAAGGCGAAGATAGCCACGCTCGACCTGGCGCCGGGCGTCTCGGTCGGCGTCCAGCGGCACGACGGGTTCCTGAAGGGCTTCGGCGCCTCGGACAAGGACGTCGTCTGCGCCCAGGACACCGGCGGCGACCAGGCCAAGGGCCAGACCGCGATGGAGAACTGCCTGCAGAAGGCCCCCGACATCAACGTCGTCTACACCATCAACGAGCCGGCCGCGCTCGGCGCCTACACCGCCCTGAAGGCCAAGGGCCGCGAGAAGGACGTCCTGATCGTCTCCGTCGACGGCGGCTGCACCGGCACCCAGGCCGTCAAGGACGGCAAGATCGCCGCGACGTCGCAGCAGTACCCGCTGAAGATGGCCGCCGAGGGCGTCAAGGCCGTCGTCACGTTCGCCAAGGACGGCAAGAAGGCGTCCGGCTACACCGACACGGGCGTCACCCTGATCACCGACAAGGCGCAGGACGGGGTCACGTCGAAGGACACCGCATACGGCCTGGAGAACTGCTGGGGCTGAGCCGCGCCCGGGACCGTACGACCCCGCCGCTGCCCACAGCGGGGCGGCCGCCCCTCCTCCCCGACCGGGGACGGCCGCCCCCTCGCCCCGTTGGCGGGAGCTTCTCCCCTCGTCCTCCGACCAGGACGCCTCGTCCTCCGACCAGGACATCTGTCTTCCGACAAGGACTTCGCATGACAGCGACGACATCGCCGTACTCGGAGCTCAAAGCGCCGACCACGGTCCGCAGACTGCTCACGGCACCGACCACCGGCCCCTTGGCCGCCCTCCTCCTGGCCTGCGCCTTCTTCTCGCTCTCGACCGACCAGTTCCTCACCGGCGGCAACTTCTCGCTGATCATCCAGCAGGTCATGGTCGTGGGCACCCTCGCCATCGGGCAGACCCTGATCATCCTCACGGCCGGGATCGACCTGTCGTGCGGGGCGGTGATGGCGTTCGGCAGCATCATGATCGCCAAGATGGCGGCCGAGGGCTCACTGCCTCCGCTCGTCGCCATCGCCGTGGGCATAGGCGTCTGCGGCGGTTTCGGGCTGCTCAACGGCCTGTTGGTGCAGAAGATCCCGCTGCCGCCGTTCATCGTCACCCTCGGCATGCTCAATGTGGCGTTCGCGCTGACGCACATCTACTCCGAGGAGCAGACGGTCAGCAACCTGCCCGGCCCGCTGACCGCCCTCGGGGAGACCTTCCCCCTCGGCTATACAGACGTCACCTACGGCTCCCTGGTCACCATCGCCCTGTTCCTCCTCCTCGCCTACGCGCTGAGCAGCACCGGCTGGGGCCGGCACGTCTACGCCCTGGGCAACAGCGCCGAGGCCGCACGCCTGAACGGCATCCGTACCTCCCGCCTGACCGTCGGCGTCTACACGGTGGCCGGTCTGCTGTACGGCATCGCCGCCCTGCTGCTCATCTCCCGCACCGGCGTCGGCGACCCGCAGGCCGGACAGACCGACAACCTCGACAGCATCACCGCCGTGGTCCTCGGCGGCACCAGCCTCTTCGGCGGCCGCGGTTCGGTCCTCGGCACCTTCATCGGCGTCCTCATCGTCGGTGTGTTCCGCAACGGGCTCCAGCTGATGGGTGTCGCCTCGATCTACCAGACCCTGATCACGGGTGTCCTGGTGATCCTCGCGGTGACCGTCGACCAGATCTCCCGGAAGAAGGCACGATGACCGCGACCGACGCCCCCACGCCCGTGCTGCAGGCCCGCGGCCTCGTCAAGCGGTACGGACACGTCACCGCCATCGACGGCGCGGACTTCGATCTGCTGCCCGGCGAGGTCCTCGCCGTCATCGGCGACAACGGAGCCGGCAAGACCAGCCTCATCAAGGCCCTGACCGGAGCCGTGGTCCCGGACGCGGGCGAGATACGCCTCAACGGGGAGCCCATCACCTTCTCCGGTCCGCAGAGCGCCCGCGCCCACGGCATCGAGACGGTCTATCAGGACCTCGCGGTGGCCGCGTCGATGGACATCGCCTCGAACATGTTCCTCGGTCGTGAGCTGCGCCGCCCCGGTGTCCTCGGCACCGCCTTCCGCATGCTCGACAAGAAGCGCATGCGCCAGGAGGCCGCCGAGCACATGGCCGACCTCAAGATCGGTCTGCGCTCGCTCACCCAGGCGGTGGAGACCCTCTCCGGCGGACAGCGGCAGGCGGTCGCGGTCGCCCGGGCCGTTGCCTGGGCCCGCTCGGTGGTCGTCATGGACGAACCCACCGCCGCCCTCGGCGTCAAGGAGTCGGGCCAGGTCCTCGACCTGATCCGCCGGGTCCGCGACAAGGGCATGCCGGTGGTCCTCATCAGCCACAACATGCCCCATGTCTTCGAGATCGCCGACCGCATCCACGTCCACCGCCTCGGCCGGCGCGCCGCCGTGATCAAGCCCTCCGACTACTCCATGGCCGAGGTCGTCGCCATCATGACCGGCGCACTCACCGTCGACGAAGCCGGAGATACTGTCGTTGCGGACTCGAAGGCCGCGAAGGCCGCCGGTGTCCGGGCCACTTGACAGCTCAACCCCGCTCTCACGTTCCGGCCGGAGGCCGCGGCCGGAACGAAGAGCCCTTCAGGAGACGGTTTCCTCCATGGCAGCGAACCGCCGCCCCACCCTCGCCGATGTCGCCCGAGAGGTAGGGGTAAGCGCCAAGACGGTCTCCCGGGTCCTCAACGAGGACGGCCCCGTCTCCGCGCGGACCAGGGAACAGGTCCTGGCCGCAGTGGCGAAGCTCGGCTTCCAGCCGAACCTCATGGCCCGCAACATCCGCGTCGGCGGCCCGGACACCACCATCGGGCTGGTCATCCCCGACCTGGGCAACCCCTTCTTCGGGGCGGTGGCCCGAGCCATCGAGGACACCGTCAGCGAACGGGGACTGACCCTGCTCATGGGGTCGTCCGCCGACGACCCCGAGCGTGAACGCGCCCTGACCGACAAGTTCCTCGCCCGCCGGGTCAGCATCCTGATCGTCGTCCCCTCCGTCGGGGCCGACCACTCCCACCTCAGGTCCCACCGCACGGCGGGACTGCCCGTGGTCTTCCTGGACCGGCCCGGGGTCGGCCTGGTCACGGACAGCATCGTCAGTTCCAACCGTGCCGGGGCGCAGGAGGGCGTCGCGCACCTCATCGCCCACGGGCACCGCAGGATCGGCTTCGTCGGCGACCTGCCCCCGAAGCTGTACACCCGCCGTGAGCGTCTGGCCGGCTACCGCTCGGCGCTGCTGGCGGCCGGGATCCCCTACGACCGTGCCCTCGTCTCCAACGCGCACGACCAGCGGGGCGCCGAGGCCGCCACCGCCCAGCTCCTCGGGCTGACCGATCCCCCGACCGCCCTGTTCGCGGGCAACAACATCATGGCGCTGGGCATAGTGGCCGAACTCGCCCGCAGCAAGCGCAAGGAGGTCGCTGTCGTCGCCTTCGACGATGTGGCGCTCGCCGAGGCGCTGGAGCCTGCCCTGACCGTCGTGGCACAGGACGCGGAGGAACTCGGCCGGGCAGCGGCGACCACCGCCCTGACCCGTCTGGACGGGGACCGCGGCCGCGCCCACACCATCACCGTCCCCACCCGACTGATCATCCGGGGCTCGGGCGAACAACCCGCCCCGAAGCCGTAGACACGCGGTGCGTTCACCTTTCCCTGTCCCGTACGGCCAGGGGCGACCCCAGCCACGCCGATGCACACAACGGGTTCACCGGCCTTCAGCCCTGGGGGCGGGCGCGCCGGCACACGCTCTACTCCCAGGTCGCGGTGTCCGGGTCGATGCCGTGGGCGCGCGCACTGGCGTCGACGATGTGCCGGAACCAGGTGGCGAGGCCGGCGCGGATGCCGTCGTAGTGGGCGGCGAAGCCCGGATCGGACGCGTACATGCGGCCGAGACAGACCTGCATCCGCCTGGTGAGGGGGAAGTACGCGGCGAAGACCTCGCGGTGCCGCTCGACGAGTAGATTCGCCTCCGGATCGCCGGGGGTGACGCCGGCGTCCATCGCCTCCCCGAGGGCGCGGTCGAAGCCGGCGACGGCCTCGGCGACGGCCTGCCATTCCTCCGGGCCGCGGGCGGCCGAGCGTTCGGCGTACTGCTGCCACTGCTGGGTCTCCCCGTAGCGCTGACGGGCCTCGGCGGGCCAGTCGGGGTTCCATCCCGGGCCGAAGACCGCGGCCTGCTGCTCGGCGGTCAGCAGCAGGCCGCGCTCGTGGGCGTCGATCATCCGGGCCAGTTGGGCGTCGAGCCGGTTGAGGCGGTCGATCCGTTCGGCGACCTGGGTGCGCTGCGCGCGCAACGCGCCGGGCACGTCCGCGGTCGAGTCGTCCAGGACGGAACGGATCCGGTCCAGGCCGAGACCGAGCTCGCGGTAGACGACGATGCGATGGAGGCGTTCCAGATCACCGGTGGTGTAGAGCCGGTAGCCGGCGGCCGTGCGCAGCGACGGTCGCGCCAGACCGACCTCGTCCCAGTGGTGCAGCGCGCGGACGGTCACGCCGAGCCGTGTCGAGACCTGACCGACGGTCAGTCCATCGGCGTCCGTGGCATCAGGCATGGTCCCCATTGTCGCCGTTGCCCGCACCCGGAGGGCTGATCCCGACGGCCGCGAGGTTCCGTGCCTCCGGTCCGGCCGGATCGAAGGGCTTCGCCGCGGTGAAGACGATCCGCGCGTTCTCCGGGGTGGTCACCACCACGTCGCGGGTGTTCCAGGGAGTGTCCCGTGGGCCGTCGACCGAGTCCGGACGCACGGCACGGCACTGTTCGACCACGGAGTCGACCTGGCTGAGCAGGCACGCGAAGCTGACGCTCATCGCCGACGCCCGCTCCGGAACGCTCTCGGCCGGCACGAGGAGCACGTCCTGGAAGGCCCACCGGCGCAGATGTACGACTCCGCCGGGGATGCTGAACAGTTCGAAGAACCCGAGCCCGCGGACCCAGAAGTCCACCGAAGCCGCCAGATCGGTCGTGGGGACCGTCACGAACGCGGGCATCCCGTAGATGCCGAGGAACGGCTCGGGCGGAACCGCGTCCGGGCCGGGAGCGGGTACGGGACTCATCTCGAACGCGTCGTAGTAGTCGCTCATGCACCCCACTCAAGGGCCTCACGCGGCGTGAGGGTCAAGCAGAACCGGCCATCGAGACCTGACGTTTCATCAGTTTCCTTGCCCGGCAAGTGGGTTGGGATCATTCTGTGATGCGCCTGTGAACTCCTGTTTCCTGGAGGTACATCCGTGTCATCCCACCCCCCACTGACCCGGCCCACGCGCCGGAGACGGCGCGCGAGACTGGCCGTCGGCACCCTGGTCACCGCGCTGTTCGGCCAGTTGCTCGCCGGGACCGCCGTCGCCGCCCCCTCGGCCGGGCCCCCGTCGCCCGGACGCATAGCCTGGGAACCCTGCGCATCACCCTCCGGGCAGGGCACCTTCGAGTGCGCCACCCTCACCGTGCCGGTGAACTGGAAAAAGCCGCGCGGCGTTACCGTCGACCTGGCGCTCACCCGCCATCCGGCGACGAACCCCGCGCACAGGATCGGCTCGCTCCTCATCAACCCCGGCGGCCCGGGGGGCTCCGGTGTGGACTTCGCGTTCAGCGCGCCCGAGAGCTTCTCCCCCGCGCTCCTGGAGCGCTTCGACATCGTGGGCTTCGACCCCCGCGGCGTCGCCCGGAGCAACCCGATGAGGTGCGACAGCGACCGGGTGACGGCGCAGGCCGGACTGCTCTACCCGGACAGCGCCGCCTCCTTCACCGCCCTCCGCCGGGCGAACCGTGCACTCGGCAAGAGCTGCCGCGCCCTCACCGGCCCCCTCGTCGACCACATGGACACCGCGAGCGTCATCCGCGACATGGACGCGATCCGCGCCGGCCTCGGCGAGAAGCGGATCAGCTACTACGGCGTGTCCTACGGCACCGGCATCGGCCAGCAGTACGCCGAGCGGTACCCGCACCGCGTCCGCGCGATGACGCTCGATTCCAACATGGACCACAGCCTGGGCACATGGGACTACCAGAGGACCGAGACGGTCGCGATGGAGGAGTCCTACGGCCAGTTCGCCGACTGGTGCGGCCGTACGCCGTCCTGCGCGCTCCACGGCCGGGACGCCCGCGCCCTGTTCGACTCGCTCTACGAGCGCGCGGACGCCGGTGAACTGGTCCTGCCGGGCGACCCGCCGCACACCGTGACCACCCAGGAACTCCAGGGGGTGGCGTTCGGCGACATGTATGATCCGGCCTCCTGGTTCGAGTTCGCCCAGCACCTGTCCGACCTGGATGCCGGCCACCCCGCCGCGGCACGGAACCTCGGGCAGCGCGGTGAGCCCACGGAGTTCTCGTACCTCCCGGTGACGTGCCAGGACTACGACTTCGACGTGTCCTCGTACCGCACACTCGCCCGCTACGAACGCAAGCTGGCCCGTCTCGCCCCGGTGACCCGGCTGAGCTCCCTGGCGTGGACCGACCTGACCGGCTGCCAGGACTGGCCGACCGAGGTGACCAACCCGCCGCACCGGCTCCGCGTCGACGGCACCCCGCCGATCCTCGTGACCAACAGCCGCTACGACGTGGCGACACCGCACTCCTGGGGCTCCAACGCGGCCCGCCAGATCGGCCGCGAGGCCGTCTTCCTCACCTACGACGGCGTCGGCCACGGCGACTACTGGCTGAGCCCGTGCGCCCGCGAGACCATCGACACGTACCTCCTCACCCTGAAGACCCCTCGCAAGAACACCCACTGCCCCGCGATCTGGCCGGCCGCCCCCGCCGCCCAGCGCCAGTCACCGACCGGCGACCTCGTCAACCCGCTGCCCGACCTGCTGGGCGCGGGCCGGCTCGGCTCGGCTCGGCCCTGAACGGCTTGAACGGCCGAGGTCCCTCTCACCCTCGAACACGGGGTGAGGGGGACCACCTGATCGATTGACTCATTCAATGGACTAAGTCGATATGATGGCTGCATGGCTCATGTTTCCGCGGCAGAACGCCGTCCTCAGCTGATCAAGGCCGCCATCGACCTGATGACGAGGGAGGGGGTGGCCGCCGGCAGCACCCGTGCCATCGCCGCCGAGCTGGGCGTGGCCCAGGCGACGGTGCACTACACCTTCGGTACCAAGGAAGACCTGTACCGGGCCGTCATGGAGCAGCTCACCCATGATCTGATCGCGCAGGTCGAACGGGCGGCGCCCGCGGACGCCGGCTTCGAGGAGACGATCGCGGCACTCGCCGCCGCCCTGTGGCGGACCCTGCGCGAACAGCCGGCCGCCCATCTGCTCCTCACCGAACTGTCCATGTTCGCGCTCCGGACACCACGGTTGCAGGAGACCCTCGAAGGCCACTACCGCGAGGTGACGGCCGTGACGACGAAGCTGGTGACCGAGGCGGCCGAGCGCACCGGTCACCGGCTCGCCCAGCCGGCGAAGACCCTCGCCCGGTTCTTCCTGGCCGGCTTCGACGGCCTCTCCTCGCAGCATCTCTCCCTGCCCGACGAGGAGGCCGAGCTCACCTGTCTGCAGGCGCTGGTCTCCGCCGTCGTCGCTCTGGCGGGAGGCCGGATGGAGTTCGTGACCCTGCCGAAGGCCTGACGGCAGGGTGGCACCGGGCCGGTCGTGGGCCTTCCGGATTCCGCGGTGTCGTCTCCGCCTCGGAGCAGCGTCTGCGCCCCGCTGCCAGGCGAAGGGTCCTCAACGCCCGAGCGGCCGCTGCCCCTGACATCGGTCAGGGGCAGCGGCCGCCGGCACGTGGTCCGCACCACGTCCTCAGGCCGTCGGCACGCGTCCGGGCCGCGGTTGTCCGGCGGCCTCCCCGCCGGCCACCGTCATCCTCAGCAGGGGCAGCGAGGCGAGGCAGGTGCCGATCGCCAGGACGATGCTCAGTACGCCGGCCCCGGCACCGTCGAGGACGGCGCCGACGGCCAGCGGTCCGACGCCGGTGCCCAGCGCGCCCGCGCCACTGAGGGAGGCGACCAGGCGGCCGGTCGGGTCGATGAGCGCCGCGGCGGCGAGCATCTGCACCAGGACGGCCAGTTGGCAGGCCTGCCAGAGGACGGCAGCGATGGTGAAGACCACGGGATCGGGGGTGAAGATCAGGACCGCCATGGCGAGAGCCTGCGCCAGGACGAAGGCGGCCATCGACCGCATACGCCCGAAGTGCCGCGCGGCGACGGGTCCCACCGCGGCGCCGACGAGCGCCACGACGCTGGAGACGGCGAGGACGGCCGACACGGCGGAGTGCGACATGCCGGTGTGCTGCCGCCCCAGGACCGAGGCGTACGACCACGCGCCCTGGGTGACGGCCCACAGGAGGCCGGTGCCGACGAGCAGCACGACCGACGGCCGCGCCGAGGCCGCTCCGAGCGCACCTGCGGACCCGGTGCCCGGTGCTGGGGAAGCGGCGATGCCGTCGGGGAGCCGGCGCACCAGCGGCCAGGCGGCCAGACAGCACAGCGCCATCAGCAGGAAGCCGGTGCCCTCCCCCAGGTCGTGGTTGGCCGCGGGGACCCCCATGATCAGCAGCGCTGTCACGCCCACCACGCCGCAGATGGTGACCGCGGAGGCCTTGTCGGCGTCGTCGGTGGCGGCGAGAGCGGCCGTGGCCGCCGCGTAGACCGCGCCGAGCCCCGCGCCGAGGACCAGGTTGGCCAGGACCAGGCTCACCGGGTCGGTGACGGCCGCCGCGGCCAGAAAGCCGACGCCCGAGACGGCCAGGCCCAGGCGGGCCATCCGCACCCGCCCCGGCCGGGCCGCCCGCTTGGCCAGCAGCAGGGTGACGACGGCGGTCGCCATCAGCTGGGTCGCGGCCACGAGCCCCGCGGCCGAGTCCGACAGCGCGAAGCGCGTCGCGAAGTCGTCGACGAAGACGGGCATCACGTTCGCCCCGCCGTTGCCCAGGGTCACTCCGGCGATGAGGGCGACCGCCACGCCGAAGGTGAGTGCGGGCCCTGTTCGTACGTTCACCGACGGCTCCTCTGCGCGTGGTGGGGAGCGGTCAACGGTCGTCGGCGGGGCGCCGGGCGTGCGACGGGCATGAGATCCTCACGGGTTCAGGAGGGGGCGGGACACGTTCCGAAGGAGACAGGGCCACGGATGTGGGGGGTGTCCGTGACCCTGTCGGTCTGTGGGTCGGCGTGGTGTGCGGCGGGCGCCGGCCACCACGCCGTGGGTGGTCAGCCGGCCCAGACGTCCTCGACGTAGGTGCCGGACTCGATCAGGGCGTTCAGCCAGGCGCTCGCCTCGTCTTCCCCGGCGCCGGTGTGCGTGCGGTAGATCGCCCGGAACGCCTCCCGCACCGCCGGGGCCATCCTGCGTCCGTCGCCGCAGATGTGGACACGTCCGCCGGCCTCCAGCACCGCCCAGACCTCCTCGCTCTCCTTGGCGATGCGGTCCTGGACGAAGCGGGCCCCGTCCTCGGGCGCGCAGGAGAAGGTGGGCCGCATGCTGACGGCTCCGGCGGCCTCGGCCGCCTCGAACTCCGTACGGTGCAGGTAGTCGACGTCGGGGTGGTCGCAGCCGAAGTAGCACAGCAGGGTGCCTGCCGACTTGGTGTGGTGGCGGTCCAGGACGGCCCCGCGGAAGGGGGCCAGACCGGTGCCCGCGCTGACCAGGATCACCGGCACTGAGTCGTCCTCGGGCAGCCGGAAGGCCTCGCTGCAGGGCAGCACCCGGGCCTGGACGGTGTCGCCCGCGTTCACGGTCTGCAGGTAGTGCGAGCCGATGCCGCGGAAGGTGCCCTCGCCTGAGCGGTGGGGCGCGGCGAGCAGCGACACCATCAGGTCGACCTCGCCGGGAGAGGCTGCGGCGGACGAGGAGATCGAGTAGTGGCGCGGGCGCAGCACGGGCAGCAGTTCCAGGAAGACCTCGAACGGCAGCTCGCAGGCCCGGTAGCGCTCCAGCAGGTCGAGGAGGCTGCGTCCGGCGGCGGTCACCTGCTCGCGGAACGTCTCCGCGTCCGCCGCGGCGAGCTCGGCCAGGGGGCGCTTCTCGGGCGGGCAGGCGGTGTGCTCGGCGAGCGCGGCGACCTGCTCCTGGGTCGCGGTGTCCTGGAGTTCGACGAAGTCGGTGAGCAGGCGGCGCAGGGTCAGCGGGCGGTCGACCGGCAGGGCGCCCCGGCTGCGGCGGCGGGCCTGGAGCCGGACGGTGCGGTCCAGGTCGAGGGAGAAGCGGTCGGCCACCCGCTGGACGAGGTCGGCGGGGTTGCTCGGGAGCACGGCCAGGTGGTCGCCGGTGCGGTAGGTGACGCCCTCGGGCAGCCGCAGCTTGACGAAGCGCTTGGAGCGGCCCAGTCCGTGGTCCATGTCGACCAGTTCGTAGGCGTCGAGCACCTCCATCGGCTGGACGCCGTGCCGTGCCGCGAGTCCGCCGATGACCGAGTCGGTCGCGTCCTCCAGGACGTACAGTCCCGTTTCCCGGTCGTCCTCGGACTCGGCGGCGGTCGCTTCCCCGGCGGCCCCGTACCGCTCCAGCAGGGCGGTCCACAGGTCACCGGTCCAGCGGTCCACCGTGCCGGCGAAGTCGCCGGCGGCGTCGGCGGCGCCGCGCTCCAGCAGGGGTGTGGCGCCCGCGGCGGTGAGCCGCTCGTCGATGAAGGTGGGGACGCGCTGGTAGGTGGCGGCCCAGTTGCGGTCGCCGACGCCGAGGACGGCGTACGTCAGGCCGTCGAGCGCGCCGGGCTCGAGTCCTTCCAGCCAGGTGACGAACTCCGTGGCGTCGTCGGTGGGCCTGCCGTTGTAGGAGGCGGCGACGATCACGACCGGCCCGTCACCCGCGGAGAGTTTGCCCACGGCGTCGTTGAGGGGAGCGACGGACGGCGTGAAGCCGCGCTCGCCGCCGTCGTCGGCAAGGTCGCGGGCGATGCCCACGCAGGTGCCCAGGTTGGAGCCGTGCAGGAGCGTCAGCGCGGTCCCGGCGGCACGCCGGACGGCGGGGCGGTCCTGGCCGGCGGGAGCGCTGTCCGCGGCGAGGGCCGCAGCAGGGGCCAGGCGCCGCTCGCCGCTGGTGCGCCGGGCCAGCTTCAGGGTGAACCGGTCGGGCTTCAGCGTGAGGGACTGCTTGATCTTCAGCTGGTAGTCGGTGTGGTCGATCAGGCGGTAGCGGTGAATCACCAGGGCGAGCACCAGCGTCGCCTCGTGCAGCGCGAACTGGCGTCCGATGCAGGCGCGTTCGCCGTTGCCGAACGGCTTGAACAGGTGGACCGGCCGCTGCTCCTCCCGCTCGGGCAGGAACCGGTCGGGGTCGAACAGCTCGACGTTCTCGCCCCAGGCGGGGTCGCGGTGCAGCTGGGGGATGAGGATCTGGATCGACTCGCCCTTGCGCACGGCGTACTTCCCGCCGATGACCGTGTCCTCGATCGGCTCCACCGCGAAGGCGGGCGCCGTCGGCCACAGCCGCAGGCTCTCGTTGAGCACCTGGCGGATGTACGTCAGCTTCCCGATGTCCCCGTAGTCGGGCTCGGGGGTGTCCGTGTCGCCCCACAGGGCGTCGACCTCGGCCTGGGCGCGGGCCAGCACCTCGGGGTGCTTGGTCAGGTAGTAGAGGGCGAACGACAGCGCCCCGCTGGTGGTCTCGTGGCCCGCGATGAGGAACGTGATCGCCTGGTAACGGATGTTGACGTCGTCCAGGGGCTCGCCCGTCACCGCGTCCCGGGTGTGCAGCATGCGCCCCAGCAGGTCGTCGGTGCTCTGGTCGCCGGACGCCCGGCGCTGCCGGATCACCTCGTCGACCAGACCCTCCATCAGGGCCACGTCCTCGCGGAACTGCTCCGCCTGCTTCCACTTGAACAACTCCGCGCCGGGGATGGACTCCCCCTTGTCCTGGGCGAAGCCGAGCGCCCGCGACAGGGCGGTGACGAACGGGTGCGGCTCGTCGCGGTCGAACGACTCGAAGTCGTAGCCGAAACCGCACAGGCCGATCGTGTCGAGCGTCAGCCGGGTCATGTCGTCGGCCACGTCCACCGGCTCCGAACCCGCTGCCTGGTCCCACTTCCCGATCAGCTCCCGGGCGACCCGGAGCATCGTCGCGTGGTAGCCGCGCATCGCACCGAGCGAGAACGCCGGCATCAGGACGTCGTGCGCCTTGCGCCAGTTGGGCTCGTCGTTGTAGGCGGTGAAGAGCCCGTCGCCACCGATGCCCCGGAGGATCACCAGGTCGGGGTGGACGTTCTTGCGGAACCGGCTCTCGTCCGCCAGCTCGGTGACCAGGTCGAGGCCCGAGGCGAAGTTGATCTCGTTGCCGAAGACACGGAGCTTGAACAGCGGTCCCAGCTCCTTGGCCTCCTTCATCACGTAGAGCAGGCCGTCGGCCCCGCTGGGGATGTCGAGTGCGTGGCCGACCAGGGGCAGGGCGGGACGCTGGGGAATCGGTTCGGTTCCGCGCAGGGTCTCGTGGGTCATGAGCTTGCCTTTCGTTCCGCACAGGCTGTCGCTGGGTAGAACCATACAAGCGACATTGTCACTCGACAATGTCGTCTGATTGTGGCGCTCGACACAGTCGGGCGATTCGAATGCTCTGATCCCTGAATGCCCGACCGGCCAGGGTGAGGTGATTCGGTGGTCCCGGACGCCACAGGGGGTTCACGACCCCGTTCCGCCGGCCCGCCACGAGCAACACGAAGCCCCTCCCGCGACTCACCGTCGCCGGAGGGGCTTCCCGGACCTCGTCGGGCCACGTCGATCTTCAGACACATGCGCTCACGGCTCGAGCCGAGCCGAGGTCAGCAGGCTTCAGGGGGTGAGAACGAACCGGATCGGGTCGCCGATCTTCTTCTCCAGCCGGGTCACGGCGTCCGCGGCCTCGGCCAACGGGATGTGAGCGGTGATGGAAGGAGCCAGATCGATCCGTCCGGCGGAGGTCAGACCGATGAGCTGTTCCACGTGCTCGAAGCCGGACCCGTAGTGGCCGCGGATCTGGTTGCCCCGGAAGCTGAACCCGGTGCTGTCGCTCACGACGATCGACTCCGGAGTGAGTCCCGCGAGCACCAGGATGCCTCCGGCCCCCAGCGCGGCAACCGCCTGGACGCGGGCGGCGGGTACGCCGGCGAAGTCGAACGCCACGTCGACGCCCCGCCCCGCGGTGGCCTGCGCCAGCGCCTCGGTGAAGCCGTCCGCGGTCGGGTCGAGCGCGAGATCGGCGCCGAAGGCGAGGGCCCGCTCCCGAGCCGAGGGCAGGGGATCGACGGCGATGACCGGGGCCGCGCCGACCATACGGGCGAGCCGGACGCCATGGGCACCGAGGCCGCCCGCGCCCCAGATCCCGACCGCCTGCGCCGGACGCACCGCGCCCGTTTCGACGATGGCGGCGTACGGGGTGGAGACGGCGTCGGGGATGATGGCGGCCTGGTCGAAGGGGAGGTCGTCCGGGATGGCGAGCAGGGTGTCCTCACGCGCCACCGCGTACTCGGCCCAACCACCGTCATAGTCCACGCCGCGGGTGAGTGGCTGTCGGCACGAGGCGCGGCGCAGACAGCCGCCGCACCCGCCGCACGCCTGCCCGGCCTGCAGCACCACCCGAGTGCCCGGCACCCA
This sequence comes from Streptomyces sp. NPDC030814, assembly GCF_055572155.1. Lineage (NCBI taxonomy): Bacteria > Bacillati > Actinomycetota > Actinomycetes > Kitasatosporales > Streptomycetaceae > Streptomyces > Streptomyces sp. NPDC030814. The sequence continues at coordinate 174,630 of NZ_JBVIDX010000001.1, read as the reverse complement.
TTCCTCGGCCACCCCCGGGCCCACGGCATGAATGACGCCGGCGACCTCATGCCCGAGGGTGACGGCGCGCGAAGCCGCGACGGAGTCGACGGGGAACGCGGGACTGATGCTGCCGTCGATCAGATGCACGTCGGACAGGCAGACCCCCGCGGCCCGCACCTCCACCAGCACCTCCCCCGGACCCGGAGTGGGCACGGGGACCTCTTCGACGGCGAACGTGTGGGTGTCCAGGCGGAGCCGCCCGGCGAGCATGGTCTTCATGACGGACCTCGATCCTCTCGATGCCTCAAGCGCATGACATTGTCGATTGACCATGTCATGCGACCCAGTTGGTAGACAAGTTCAAGTGATCGATGTCTCATGAGACAGGCCGACAATCGCGCGGCGCCGAACCCCGGCCACCGCTTCACGCGGCGGGCGTACGCGCCCCGGCTCGTCTCGGCGTGATCAGTCCGGTGGCACGGCCATGGCACGTCATGGCACGCGTCATGGCGCGGTCGGCGAGCGCCGTCATGGCGCTCATCTGCCGCGTCGTTCCGCCGCTCACGTCCGGGCTTCCACGTCGGGGGCTCAGCTCAGCAGTGCGGCGACGGCTCGGGCGGCTTCGCGGGCGGGGCGGCCGACGCCGATGACGGCCGCGGCGCGGGGCCGGTCCTGTCGCCGTACCCGAGGAGGTGCCGGGCCGGCCGGCCGAGGACCTGGGCGCGGCCATGCGGATGCGGCCGCGTGGGCCGAGTGGGGCAAGGTGGGCGGGACCGGGGCGGAATCCGGCGCACCAGATGATCGCGTCCGCTTCCGCGGTCATGCCGTCGGCCCAGGCGACCCCGGTGGGAGTGATGCGGTCGGACATCGGCTGGGCCTTGAGCAGACCGGCGTCACGGGCGGCGTGCACCGGCGGTACCGCGACGATGGCGCCGAGGGAGGCGACGCCGCCGGTGTCCTCACGGCCTTCGTCGAGGGCGCGGCGGCGCGCGGTGGCGTGGTCGAAGAGGGCACGGCCGTCGATGTCGTCGGCTAGGTAGCGCGGCTCACGCTGGGTGACCCCGGTCAGCGCGGCGTCGCACGCGAGGTCGGCGGCGATCTGAGCGCCGCAATGGCCACCTCCGACCACGATCACGCGCTGTCCGGCGAAGTCGCGAGGGCTGCGGTGGGCCACGGTGTGCGACCGGCTCCCCGTGAACCCCGTACACCCGGGGACCGCGGGGACGAAAGGCCGCGACCACGTGCCGATGGCGCTGATGACCGCACGGGCCCGCCACGTACCGGAGTCGGCGTGAACGGCAGGAGTTCGCCGTCGCGACGGACGGCGTCGGCGCGGACGGGCCGATGGACAGGCAGGTCGTACCGCTGCTCGTAGTCGGTCAGGTACGAGACGACGTGGGCGGCGTCCGGGTATGTCTGCCCCGGCTGGGCCGACGACACGGGCGGCCGGGCAGGCAGGAGTGGGCGGCCGGGGAGAACAGGCGCAGGGACTCCCAGCTGCGCTGCCAGGCGCCGCCCGGCGTCGACTGGGCGTCCAGGATGACGAAGTCCAGGCCCAGGCGCCTCAGGTGGTGGCCGGCAGCGAGCCCGGGCTGGCCACCGCCGATCACCACCCCACCCGTACGGCTCATGCCGTGGTGGTCTCGCTGCCGGTTCTGCCGCGCATGAAGATGACCGCCACCAGGGCCAGGCCGACGACGGCGCCGACGAGTTGCATGCCGATGAAGCCGGGGACGGAGGCGGGGGCGATGCCGGCGAAGGTGTCGGTGAAGGCGCGGCCGATCGTCACCGCCGGGTTGGCGAACGAGGTGGACGAGGTGAACCAGTACGCGGCACCGATGTACGAGGCGACGGCGACCGGCGCGTACCGCAGCCGGTCCGTACGGGCCAAGCCGAAGATCAACAGGATGAGTCCGGCGGTCGCCACGACCTCACCCAGCAGCAGGTTTCCGGCCGACCGGTCGTGTGTGGACCATGCGACCAGCGGCTCACCGAACATCGCGTCCGCCAGGACCGCACCGGCGATCGCCCCGACGACCTGGGAAGGGACGTACACGGCCAGCTCCCGGGTGTTCACGCCGGCGCCGCCGCGGCGGGCGGTCCACCACTCGGCGAGCGTGACGGCCGGGTTGAAGTGGGCGCCGGAGACAGGGCCGAGGAGGACGATCAGAACACCGAGCCCGAAGACCGTGGCCATGGAGTTCGCGAGGAGCTGCAGCCCCACGTCCCTGCTGAGCTCGGTGGCCTGGATGCCGGAGCCGACCACGACCGCGACCAGGGCGGCCGTGCCGACGAGTTCGGCGGCGGCGCGGGCCACCAACGGCGTGCGCGGTGGGGTCGCACCGGGTGCGGGCCGGGGCTCGTCGGCGGCGGGGGCGCCCTCCGCCGCGCATGCGGCACCGACGGGTTCGACGACGGACAACGGTTCTCCTCGGGCGGGCGACATGGAGGGGCGGGCTACGGACAGGACCGCTTGACGTTCGCTTCGGCCGTGGCGCGCGCGGTCCGGGCGAGGTCGGCGAACTGACCGGCGAGCTGCTCGATGACGTCCGGGCGGAGCCGGTAGTACGTGAACCGGCCGCAGGGCTCGGTCTCCACGACGCCGGCCTCTCGCAGCACTCTCAGATGGTTGGAGAGGTTGGTCTGCTTGGCGCCGGTCTCCTCCACCAGGTGGGTGGTGCACAGCGTCTCGCGGGCGAGCAGGGCCACGATCCGCAGCCGCAGAGGGTCACCCAGAACCCGGATCAGTTCAGTGTCGACTGACGTCATCATGGGCTGATACTGTCACATCACCCGAGGCTGATACCAGCCTGGACTGACCTTGGATTCCGCTGAAGGGGGTTCTCCTGCCATGACGGCGTCCTCGCACCCGGTCCCGCCCGACGAACGCCTCTCGGCGGGCGCGGCCCGTCTCACCGTCCGCCCTCGGGATGCAGGTTCCGGTCGGGACCGTGCATGTGCCTGATCGCCGACTCCTTCGCGCTCTTCACGCGCGCATGAGCGCCCTCCCCGACGCCCCGCCCCGCCCCTGACCTCTCCCTGCACGCACGCTCCCCTGCCCCGAGGAAGAACCCGATGTCCACCGCTCCGCTCGCCTCCGTCCTGTTCGTCTGCGTCCACAACGCCGGCCGCTCCCAGATGGCCGCCGGCTTCCTGCGGCACCTGGCCGGCGACCGCGTCGAGGTCCGCTCCGCCGGGTCGATCCCCGGAGACCAGGTCAACCCCTCCGCCGTCGAGGCCATGGACGAACTCGGCATCGACATCGCCGGCCAGAGGCCGAAGGTCCTGACCGCCGAGGCCGTTCAGGCGTCCGACTACGTCATCACCATGGGCTGCGGCGACGCCTGCCCGATCTTCCCCGGCAAGAAGTACCTCGACTGGGCCCTGGAAGACCCGGCGGGCAAGGGTGTCGAGGCCGTCCGCCCCATCCGCGACGAGATCAGGGCCCGCATCGAGGACCTCATCGCCGAGATCGACGCCCGACAGTCGTCATGACCCGCGGTCGAGCCCACCACCGACGACGTCCGCGAGCGCATGGCCTGCCGTCTTCCCACCCGGCTCTGCCGGATCGTCGTCACGTCCGTGATCCTTCACTTGCCTGTCGCGCGGGCACCTTGTCGGCCACCCCGGCGGCGAGAGGCTGACCAAGGCAGCGCTGCCCGACCACACAACCACCGGGTGGCGCGCCCCGGCCCGCGCCGACGACCGGCGCGGGATCACGCCTGCGGCCACGCCCGGATCCGCCATCGGCGCCCTGCCACCTCGGACCCCCGGGGCCTCACCGCCTGGTGCGGTGGCGTGGGTCACCTGCGCGGCCGCGTGGTCATGTCCCCGGCGAGGCCCACGATCCAGCGCCTCGGGCCCTTGGTGGCGTCGCTCAACCACTACAGCAAGGGCGCCGTCGGCCTCCGTAGTCGGTGCGCCGCTCCGCGCGGTGAACTCGGCGTCGAGCGCGGCGACCTCCTCCGTGATGTCCGACGACCGGCCCGTCCCGGCACAGCAGCAGCGGACCGAGCTGGCAGTCATCAATATGACGCCGCATGCAGAGGGAGAAGGAAAACCGCAGGTCAGCATAGGTTCACGACCGCTGAGAACGGCCACTCGGCCGCCCGCGGCGTCAAACAGAGCGTCACGGCCGGCCGGGGGGACGCCTCTGCTGAGCGACACCGGAGAGGTCTTCCAACAACACCTCAGCCACCAGTTCCTCGACCACGGCGGTACCGTGCTCCGCCATGGCTTCGGCCAGCTCGAGGTCCCAGGGCGCTTCGGTGATGCGCCCCGACTGAGGACCGCGTGGGTTGCGGGCGACCGCCGCACGATAGTCGGCTGCCGTCATGCGCCAGGGGCGCGCCGGCGTCTTGTCCAGGACGTACGCGGCGATGCGGATGCCTTCGCCGTCGAAGTCGCCGTGGTAGCGAAGAGCCGCGCCGTGGTCCGCGAGCATGCGCAGGAGCTGGATCGCGGCGCTGTTGGGCCAGCCGGACGTACAGACGAGCGGCGGGCAACGGGGGCCGAAGCGGCGCAGGGCCAGTGCCAGGATGCTGGGGTTCTCCACGACATGCACGGCGGGTACGGGGGTCTCGGGGAGGCTGAACCCGCCCGGGTACCGGACGTGGGCAAGGGTCAGACTGGCGGCCTGACCGGCCTGTGTGCACGCCGTGGCCACCCGGGCGAGCAGGCCGTCACCGGCCGGACGCAGTCCGCCGACGAGAACGGTGGCGGACAGCTCGTCGTCGGCGACTCCCGCGCGGGTCCACAGGGCACGCCGTTCCGCGGCGGACTGCGGAGGGGTGGTGTCGTACAACGTCGCCAGGGCGCGCAGGATGAGTGCGGACAGGGGTGTGCCGTCGTCGAGTGCGTGCGCCTGGCCGCTCAGGACCCGGGCGGCGAAGACGGGCAGGGGTTCTGCCCGGCCGGGCAGTTCGGCAAGCACCTTGAGCGCGTCGGTGAGCAGCGTACGGGTGTGTGCCGCGGAGCCGGCGACGACGCCGGCTGCCCGGCAGGAGGCTGCCCAGTCGGAGAGCACCGGCTGGGCCCTCACCGTCTCGTGCTCGGCCAGCCAGGCCCACAGCTCGGCCCGCTCGTCCTTCTGGCGGCGCCGCTCGCCGGCTCTGTCGCCGAGAGGGCCGGCGAGCTCGGTGACGACTTCTCGTACGGTGCGGCCGGTGAGTTCGGTGACGGCCTCTTCCAGGCGGGTCAGGAGGACGGAGGGACGTGCGTCCGGCAGGCGGTCGAGGCCGAGGAGGTCGGCGAGCGCCTCGCGCTGGGTGTCGTCGAGCGGTCCGAGGCGCACCCGTGTGACGGGGCGGCCGGAGGAGAGGCGGCTGTGGAGCGTGTCCCAGAGGGGGCGGAGTTCTGGGCGGCGCAGGGCGGCATCGCCCGGGGCCGGTTCCGTGGGGATCGTCGCTTCGGTGCTGGTCACACCGCCTCCAGGTCGCTGCCGTTCCAGACGAAGCGGGCGCTGGTGACCGCGTCGTCGTCCCCGCCGGTGAGGAGTTGGTGGACGGCGATGCCGGGCAGTTCGCCGTAGGTGCACCATTCGTGGTCGGAGGTGACCATGAGGTCCAGGTCGAGCGCGGTGAGCAGCGCGAAGACCTGTCCGCGGTTGACCGTGTCGACACCGACGAAGACCTCGTCGAGAAGGATCGGCCGGGGGGCCAGGGGCACGGCCTCGTAGTGGGCGGCCACGGCGGCGAAGAGGGGCAGGTGCAGTGCGATGGCCTTCTCCCCGCCGGAGAGCGCGCCGTGCAGCTTCTTGGTCAGCGGCTGCCAGCCGCTCCCGTTCGCCCGGTCGAGGCGGACGGTGAAGCGGTGCCAGGCGGTGTAGTCGAGCACCTCGCCGAGTTGTTCCTCCCAGCTCGCGGCCGTCTCGCTGCCCTTGGCCTCCTCGATGCGGGCGCGGAAGAAGAGGTGCAGGGCCTCCCGGTCGCTCTCGGTGACCCGGCCGGGGTCCTTGAGCAGCAGCTGGCGGGCGGTGCGGGTGCTGTCCGGAAGGTCCGGGCGGACGTCCCAGACGAGTTGGACGGCGACGTTGGAGGCGGTGCGGACCCGCTCCAGGTGCCGGTTCATACGGTCGACGAGTTCACCGGCCTGGCGGATGCGGGCCGCGAGATGGCGGCGGATGTCGCCGGTGAGGATCTGGTCGAACAGGCGCCGCTCGGCCGCCGTGATGTCGTCCCGGCTTCGGTCGCGCTCCTCGGTGAGCGTGCCGAGCAGGCCCGTCGCCCCCACTCGTACTCCGTCCAGGGTGGCGGTGAAGAGCTGGATGTCGTCGTCCGGTTCCAGGTCCAGGTCGGCCCGGGTGCCGAGGCGCTGGCGTGCCTCGTGGACCGCTTCGGACAGGCGGGTCGCGGCGTCGCCCAGGTTGCGTGGGGCGTGCGGGATGTCCGGCCACTTCGCCGCTGTGGCGCGGGCGGCCTCCAGGGTGGCCTTGGTGCCGTCCCCGGCGTCGAGTGCCGGTGTGATGCCGGCGTCCTCGGCCAGCCCGGCCAGGCACAGGTGCCGGAAACGATGCGCCGCGGCGTCCCGGGTCGCCACGGCCCGTTCCCGTCGTTCGGCGTCCTGGCCGCTGGTGGCCCGCAATTCTCCGACGTGTCCTTCCAGGCGCAGCAGGAGTTCGGCGGCCCGGCCGGCCTCCTCACGGCAGCGGCGCAACTCGGCGCGCGCCTCGGCGACGCGTGCGACGATCTGCCGGTAGTCCGCGCCGACGGTGGCTTCCACTGCTTCCAGGCGCGCTTTCAGCCCCGCTGCCTCCGCTTCGGCGGCGGCCGCTTCCTCGGCGCGTTCCTCGGCGGTCCGGCGCGATCGGTCTGCCTGCGCGGCCCGCTGGCGGGCCTGGTCCGCGACGGCGGTCGCGGCGAGCCGGGCGTCCACCCAGCTTTCGGCGGTGTGGCGGAACCTGTCGATGGCGTCGGAGAGCGCACGCAACCGGGCGCGGTCGGTGGGCAGCCCGTGTTCGGCGGCCTGGCGGTCGAGGGCGCGCAGCGCCGCCGCCACCTCCCTTTCGCACCGCGCCAGACGTCCGGCGACGTCACGCACGGCGTCGTCCCGAGCCGCCACGGTGTCCTCCGCCCGGTCCCGGTCACGCCGCCGGCCGTCGAGTTCCCCGTGGTCGGGGCGGGCGGCGCGGTCGTCGTCCAGCCGGGCGCGGCGAGCGGTGAGGCCCCGCAGCCGGTCGTCGTGTGCGGCGAGGGAGGCGTTCGTCGCGCCGATGCGGTCGGTCAGTTCGCCGATCATGCGCTGCCGGGCGCGCTGGCGTGCCGGGGCGCCGATGTGGCCCGGCTCCGGCTTGCTCCAGGTACCGGTGGCGAGCGCGAGTCGCCAGGCGCCGTCGGCGGAGACGGCCGCGGGATGCCTGCCCGGCAGCGTGGGTCCGTAGGCGATGCCGGCGAGGATGCGGGTCACGGTGTCGGCCGGGACGGGGATGTCCTCCTCGGGCCTCAGCACGTCCAGCAGGCTCGGCCCCGGGGCGGTCGCGGCCAGGGCGGCCTCGGCGCGGGTGTCGTGGCCCGGCAGCGTGAGTCCGTCGTAGGGACTGACCCAGGCGTCCAGGAGACCCGACGCCTCCAGTGCGGCCTCCACCGCGGACTGGACGGGGAGCGGGACACCTGCACGGAAGGCGACCAGTCGCCACAGAGGAGCTCCTGCCGTCGCCGTACGGACGGTGGTGCGGGTGGGCGGGGGCACAGGCAGCAGGTCGGTTTCACGGATCAGCCGTCGGAGCTTCTCCTCCAGTCGGCTCCGCTCGTCCCGCAGGCCCTGGCGTGCGGCTCGGATGGTGGCCTCCGCCTCGGCGATCTCCTGTTCCAGCGGGCGCGCGGCGGCTTCGGTCAGGGCCGTGACCTCGGCCTCCGCCGCCGCTGCGGCAGCGAGTGCGTCGAGGTCGGTGATACGCAGTTCCGTGCAGTCCTCGGCCCAGGCGAGCAGGCGTTCCACCTGTGCGGCAAGGGCGTCGTCCCAGGCGGCGGACGCCTCGTCCCGCCGGGCGATCGCCTCCGCGAGTCGGGTGCGGGCCTGATCCAGCAGTTCCTCGGCGGCGCCTCGGTCGCGTACGGCGCGATCATGCTCGTCGATCGCCTCGGTGACGAGGGTGACCTGTTGCCGTCGGGCGGTGTCCGCGCCGCGCAGCAGCCGACGGGCTTGTCGCGCGCCGTTCTCGCCTGTCGTGCGCGGGACGTCGGCATGGTCGCGTCCCGTGCCGTGCGGGAGGGCCACCGCGGGATGAGCGTCGAGGACCGTCCTCACCTCGTGGTGGATGGACTCCAGCCCTGCTGCCCGAGCCGCCCTGTGTGCCTCCCCGGCGGCTTCCCGCACGTACTCGCCGAGTGTCCGGGCCTGGTCCGCCGCCTCGTCGGCGAGCCGTTGGTCCTCCTCCGACCTGGCCTGAGCGGCCTGGGCAGCGGCTCGCTGCCTCTCGGCGGCGGCTGCCACGTCTTCGGTGCGGCGGCGAAGCCGGTCGAGTTCCTCGCCCTGCTGGTACGCGTCACTCTCGCGCAGGCCCTCGACGGTCTCCTCCAGGGCATGCGCGCGCAGCTCCTGTTCCTCGCGCCGGGCCTGGGCCGACTCGCGCTCCGCCAGCGCCTGTTCGAGTTTCTCGGCGCTCTGGCGGGCGACGCGGGTGAGATCGTCCATCTCGGTGGTGGCCGAGATCAGGGCGGCGGAACCGGCACGCAGGACCCGCCGCGCGTAGGCACGCTGCCGGGACGCCACGGTCTCGGCGGCCGTCACCTCGTCGTCGAGCCGCTTGAGGTGTTCGCGCTGCCGGTCGAGCCGCTCGAAGCCCTCGGCGAGTTCGGCGATCTCCCCCTCTCCCAGCGGAGGCAGGGCACGGGACAGCAGGGTGGAGAGCAGGGACGGGTCGAGCCGCTCCGACAGTTTGGGCTGACGCAGCTGGAGCAGCGCGGACAGCAACGACTCGTAACGCTGCTCCCCCATCCCCGCGAAGAGTTCACGCCGTACGGCCGTGCGGTAGTCGGTGGCCGAGACATGGACGTCGCCGCGGTCGCGCAGGGCTTCGGCGAGGGCGGCCCGGGTCAGTGGCTGACCTGCCTCGTTGACGAGGGGCACACCGCCGGGACGGGCGATTCCGGAGCCGGTGGTGAAGTAGTCGGCGTGTACCGCGCTGGTGTGCACGCTCGCCTGCAGGCGCGCCCCGCAGCCGAACCACCGCTCGGTGCCGTCGTCGTCGACGCGGCGGAACTCCATCCACACGTAGCCGACGCGGGTCTTGCCGGAAGCGCCCTCACCCAGCAGGTTCCAGTGCATGGTGCGTTCCGAACCACCGAACGTGGACAGGCGGTTGGGGCGGAGGCTGGCGTCGAAGAGGAACGGCAGCAGCAGTTCCAGGGCCTTGGACTTGCCCGACCCGTTCTGGCCGCGCAGCAGCAGGCGGCCCTGGTGGAAGGTGAACGTCTCGTCGTAGTAGCGCCAGACGTTCAGGATGCCGGCGCGGTGGGGCTGCCAGCGGCTGCCGGTGGCAGCCGCGGCTCGGGCAGCCCCTGCCACGGCCGGTCCGGTGGGCTCCGGCCGCCGCGGGTGAGGAAGCTCGGTCACGCTCACTGCTTGTCTCCTTCCGCGGCGACGCCCTCGGCAGCCGTGCCGACCGCCGCCTGGGGGGAGGTGGCGTCCCCTCCGGGTCCGGGCCTGTAGTCCCGGTCCGTACTCGTCGTCTCGGTCAGGCGGTAGCGGTAGGCGGCCGGGCACGCGACGACCCGCCCACCGGCCCGGCGGGCCAGGCCGACGTCACGCAGTACGCGGACGGCGTCGTCGGACAGCCGTGCCGCGCCGTCCTCGGACTGGTACGCCCTGGCCCACCGGGGGAAGCGGCGCAGCAGGTCCGCTCCGGCCTCGGTGAGTTGCTCGGGCAGCAGCCCGGCGGGCGCGGCGCACAGCGGCTCCAGGAGGAGCAGCGCGGCGACCCGGGCGGTGGACGTGTCGTCAGGGAAGCGGACGTCGGTGGCCAGCCCGTCCGGGTCCACGAGCAGGAAGCCCTCGGCTCGTTCCTCCAGCAGGAAACCGGCCTGCTCGACCGAGCGGCGCAGGATCTGCCGTCCGGTCAGGGAGGTGACGTATGCCAGCTCGTCATCGGTGAGGTCCGTCCGGTACAGCACGGGGTCGTCGAAGAGGCGGCGCAGCACCGAGTGGCGCAGCCTCAGGTTGCGTTGCGCGTCCGTGGCGGCCCGCTCGCCGTGCGCCTCGTCCGCCGTGCCGTCGGTGACCGCGCCGCCGTAACGCCGCTCGCGCACCAGACCGGTGAGGAGTTCCCCGAACCGCGCGGGCACCTCGTCCGGGGGTACGGCGAGCCGGGAGGCGCCGACGGGCGCGGCGGGCAGCCGCATCAGCAGCGTGGTGTCCACCCGGTAGAGCACCTTCGCCTGGGCTGACTCGACGTACGCCTCGGTGGTCCCGTCGACCGCGCGCAGCACGTCGTACGACTCCAGCAGCTTCAGGACGTCGACGAACGCCATCCGCTCCGGCTTGTGCACCGGGTCGAACGCGGCCAGCGCCCGGTCGGCCGACGTGGCCTGGACGACACGGTCGGCGAGCATGCCGATGGTCGTCATCGGCATGGACAGCAGCTCGGCGGCGGTCACGCACAGCAACACGTAACGCCGGCGGTCGAACGGGGCCCGGCCGGAACGGGCCCTGCGGGCCGGCCGGGAGCCGTCCGGGTCGGCGCGGACCTTGGTGAGGCGGGCGTAGCCGCGGCGCGGTTCCACCACCAGGCTCCAGCCGCAGGTGTAGTCGAACCACTGGGCCAGCGGCTCGCGACGGCGGCGTACCAGTTCGAAGCCGGCCGGGTCGGTGGCCTCGGTCAGCAGGGGCCGGGCCAGCAGGAGACGGATGGCACGGGCGACCTGCTCCCGTTCCGCGGCGGCGAGTTGGTTGGCGAGGGTGCTCATCCGGCTGCCTCCCGTCGGGCGGCTCCCAGCCGTGGGAGGGGGTTCACTCCGCCGGCCGTCGTGATGACCACCACGTAGTCCGGTCCGGCGAGTGTGCCCTTCGTCGTGCGCAGTACGGCGGTGCGCCCGTCGGGAGGCGGGGACAGCGCGATCTCCACCCGGCCGTCCCCCGTCGTGGCGCGCCGCGAGCCGGTCGTGTCCGGCGGGGCGGCCAGGGCCCGGCCCACCAGGTCGAGCAGCCGCTCGAAGACGGCGGTGTCCAGGGTGCCGAAGGAGGACAGGCGCACCGGGCCGTCCGTCTCCAACACCTGCCAGGCACGCGCGAGTTCAGCGCGCTCCGCGCGGGCCCGCTCCGCGCGCTCGGCCCTGACCGCCGTGACGTCCCGCACCCTGGCCGTGCGGGTGAAGCGCTCCGTCCGGCCGCTGGTCCGCAACAGCGCCGACACCGCCACGGGCGGGGCCTCGGACCAGGAACGGGACGACGGGATCAACTCCGGGTCCGGATGGGCGAGGTGGGCGTGGCGCGCCGGGTTGAGTCCGAAGGCGGCCGACCACAGCCGGTGCGCATCCTCCTCCGCGGGGGCCGCGGCGAACCAGCGCGCCAGCTCCCGGAAGTCCTGTACGGCGCTGGAGGAGCGGCGCCGCGACTCGTTGATCCGCTCCAGGACCTGCAGCAGCGAGACGATGGCGCGCCGGGCGATGTCGTGCAGCTGCTCGATCCGGGGTCGTGCCCCGTCGTCCGGCAGGAACCACGCCCGCAGGCCCGCCCAGCGCGCCCGCCTGCTCTCCAGCCAGCCGGCCGCGGGGTCCTCACCGGCGACCGGGGGCAGGTCGGCCCCGCGCAGGGCGCGCTCGCGCAGCATGGCGGTCCCCCGCTCCTCCACCCGGGCCACGGCGGCGGCGACCGCCTGTCCGCGGCGGTCGAGGTTGACCAGGAACTCCTGGAGGTACGCGACGGTGGCGGCCTTGACCTCGCGGAAGACCTCAAGGTCCGCGCCCTCGGCGCGCAGGAGGCGCTGCAGTTCGCCGTTGAACGCCTTGGTGTTCTCCACCAGGGCTTCCAGATGCGCCTCCAGCTCGCGCAGCGTGCTGAAGATGCGCCGGTCGGCGGAGGCGGGTTCGCCGGACAGCAGGCACAAGTCGTCCAGGCGGTCGGCGATGGCCTCCAGCACGGCCGTCTGCAGCGCCCCCGTGGAAGCCAGCACCTCCAGCGCGTGCCGCACTCCGGCGAGCGCCGCCTCACCCCGGCGGGTCAGCGAGTACTGGAGGTTGCGCCGCTCGTACTCCTCGGCCGTGCGGTAGTTCTCCGCGTGGTTGTGCACGACGTCGAGGAGTTCCCACTTCACGAGCCGGGCGAGCGCTTCGTGCAGTTCCCCGTCGTCGACGTTCGCCACCCAGCCCACCATGCGCAGTCGTTCGCGTACCGCGTCGGGCCCCAGGGTGGCTTCGAGGTGCTCTCCGGCCACGCCGAAGGCGTCCAGCACCGCCCCGTTCAGATCGGCCTTCTCTCCCGTCGTGAACCGGAACATCTCCGGTGGCACCCTGCGCACGACTGTCGTCCCTCCCCACCGCCCCGGCGGCATCGGCGATGTCCACCGTAGAGGGCGGCACCGACATCAGGGGCCGTGTCCCGGAAGAGGGGTGTGCGCCCCGCTCTGCCGGGGAATGGGCGGTGACCGGCCTCCCGCCGGTGCGGGCGGTGGTCCAGCGTGACCGTGGACACCGGTTCGGCCCGGTTGCGAGGCCCTTCGTGCACATCGCGCCCCTCGGGGCCGACGGCCCTTCCGAGCTGGGCGAAACACGAACTGCTCGGCCGGATCGGACAGGGCGGGACGGGCCAGGTGTACCTGGGCGAGTCGCCGGGCGGGGAACGGGCCGTCCAATTCACCAGGACACGGGCTTCGGCGGTGTACTGGTCCGGCGCAAACGGCCGCGCTGCACGCGCCTCGCCCGCAGGCTGGTCTCCCCCCGGATCGACGCATGGGGGGGACCCGTACGGCGGCCGGATCAACGACACGCTCACGCTGATCACCGCCGCACTCGCCGCCCACCCCGTACGGCACGGGCATGTCGCCGCACGAGACTTCCACGTCCGGCTCACACACGGCACCGCCACCGACCCCGTGCGCGTCGAGATCAGCGGCACCCGGACCGAACGCGTTCCCGGGCTCACCGACGCGGAACCGCCCGGCGACGCAAAGTCCGGCCGGGATCTGCTGATCGTCGCGGGGCCGGCGACCCGCTGGGCCGTCGCCCCGCGCCGGCGCGCCGGGCAAGACGGTCCGGGCGGAACTGCGCCTGGCGTGAGACGCACAGGACCCGGCCAACGGCAACCGTGTTCACGCCAACAGCCGGGCGGGCATGGCGCATTGGACCGCCCTTGTCAGTGGCGGACGCTAGTGTCGTTCGCCCGGCAAGGAGCCGGTGAACTCACGGGGAGCACAAGGACGCCATGCACGACGACCACAGCGGATACCGGATCTCCGTCGTCGACGAGGACCCGCTGCGCGCCCGCAAGGACGCACGCGAACTGCTCGCCGCCCTCGCCGAGGCGGACTCCACGGCCAGGCTGGACCTGCCCGACCCGGGCAGCCTGGCGGCGGTCGGCGACAAGGGCGGGCCGTCCGCCGAGACCGTCGGGTTGCTGCTGAGCGCCGGGTCGTTCGTCGCCGCGCTGGTGCAGGTGTGGCTGGCGCGGATCCCTCAGCGCACCCTCGTGGTCAAGCGGCCCGACGGGGCGGTCCTGCACATCACCGGCAAGGAGGCCCGCGAGGACGACACGCTGGTCGAGCGGTTCCTGGCGGACGGCGGCGACGGCACGACGGCGGGCTGAGCGGCGATGACCGACAACGACCGCCACGCGTTACTCGTCGGTGTCTCCGCGTACGACAGCGAGGCGTACCAGAACCTCCCGGCCGTGCGGGCCGATCTGCACTACATGCGGGCCGTGCTGGAGAACACCGAGATCGGCATGTACAACGAGTGCGCGGTGGCCGCCGAGCCGACGCGCGCGGAGATGCTGCACGCCGTCGAGACGTTCCTGGAGGCCCGGCAGCCCAGTGAGACCGCGCTGCTCTACTTCAGCGGGCACGGGGAGTACTGCGAGCAGGACGGCCAGCTGTACTTCCTGACCCGCGACACCGACCCCGCCGACCTGCCGGGTACGGCAGTGCCGGCGGAGTTCCTGGAGCGGATGCTCCAGTCCTGCCGGGCCGCCTCGAAACTGGTGCTGCTGGACTGCTGTTCCAGCGGTTCCGTCGTGCAGGGCTGGACCGCCAAGGGCCCGGCGGGGGAACCGGACCGGCCCGCGCCCAGCACCCTGCTGAAACCGACCGGCGTGTACTTCATCACCGCGTCCGACGCCCTCCAGGCGGCCTCGGCGATGGCACCGCAGGGGTCGGATCTCGGCACCTCCCGTTTCACCGGGGAGATCGTCGAGGGGCTGCGCAACGGCCGCATCAAGGACGGCGGCTGGATCACCCCGGACGACCTCTTCGACTACCTGACCGCCCAGATGACCCGCGACGGCGTCCCGGAGGAGCAGCGGCCCACCAAGTCCACGATCAGAGCCACCCGCAGCCTCCCCTTCGCCCGGTCGGTGGCCCGCCCCGTACGCCTTCCCGCGCTCCCCCACGACGCCACCGAAGCCGCCCGGCGCTCCACCGCGCTGCTGAAGGCCCGGGAACTGGCCGAGGCGGACGAACGGGACGGCGTCGACCCGCAGCGGCTGCTGCGGTACTACGCGGACTGCCTCACCGCGCAGGCGGCAGCCGGAATGCGGCCCGACCGGGACGCCGGCCGTAACACGAAGTACTTCCTGCTGGCCCAAGGCGAGGAGACCATCCAGTCGGGCCGCGGACCGCACATCGTCGCGCCCGGATCACTGCCCCGGCCGCAGAACGGGCGGGCCGGGTCGAACTCCGAGGCGGGGACGCGGCAGGAGTACTGGTACGGCTATCCGGCCATCACCCTCCCCTCTCGTGACGGGGGCCGGGGGCGGCGCGCGACGGTCGAGCTGGCGCCGCTGCTCATTCAGCAGATGGAGCTGGCGCCGGACGAGGACGGCCGGGACGTGCTGCGGCCCAGCGGCGTGCCGTCCCTGCACAGCGGCGTCGTCTCGGAACTCCTGGACGCGGGCGACGCCGCCGACCTGGTCGCCCGCTGGCAGCCGGCCTGGCAGGAGGGCAACGACGCCCAGATGCTCCGCGCCATAAGGGAGTTGCTGGACGAGCTGGGACTGACGGAACTCGAACCGCTGGACCCGTCGGCGCTCAGCGACCGCACCGTCATGCAGGCACTGCGGCCCGGCGCGCACAACGCGGCCGTGCTGCTGGTGCCGTCCGGTGCGGAGGCCATGGCCACCCAGGCGCTGGTGGACAACCTGCTGGAGATCTCCACGCGGACCGCGCAGATCAAGGGCACCGCCCTGGACGCACTGCTGAACGGCGGGGCCCGGCCGGCACCGGCCACGACGGCGGCCTCGGCGAACCCGGTGACACCCGTCGCTCCGGGGCCCTGCAACGAGAGCCAGGAACAGGTGATCGCCTCGGCGATGAGCCGGCCGCTGACGGTGGCGACCGGGCCGCCCGGCACGGGCAAGAGCGAGGTCGTCACAGCGGTCGTCACCACCTGCGTCGCCGCGGGAGAGTCGGTACTGGTCGCCTCCACGAACAACGAGGCCGTGAACGTCGTGGCCGAGCGCTGCGACGACATCGCACCCGGCCTGCTGATGCGGACGGGCAACGCAGAGGCGCTGGAGCGGGAGGCCGCCAAACTGGAACGGCTGCTCGCCGAACCGGTCGCGGCGCCGCGGCGCGGATCGGCCACCGTCGGCGGCGAACTGCGCAACACGCGGGGTACGGCCGACCGGCTGCGGGCGGAAGCGGCCAACCGTGTCGGTGAGGAGACCCGGCTGCTGGAACTGCTCGGCGACCGGGAGGAGCGGGCAGCAGAACTGGGGCTGGCCCTGCCCCTCCTCGCAAGGGTCTGGGCGGCGGACGCGGACGGCCCGGCAGCGCTGGGCCGGTGGGCGGACCGGGCAGGGAAGACGGCCGGGGCACGCTGGTGGCAGCTGGGCACATGGCGGCGTGCTCGTGCGCTCGCCGCACTGGTCTCGGCGGGCTCGGAGCAGCCCGAGGAGGCCGGACCCGCGTGGCCGGAGTGGGCGGCTGGACGACCGGTGCCCCCCGGGTTGCTGGAGTCCCTGGCCGCGCTCGTGACCGTGGAGCGGGAGGTGCGCGAGCTCGTCCTCAGACAGAGGGACTGGGACGAGGACGGGCTCAAGGCGTCCCGGTCGGCGACGGCGGAGGCGCTGTCCGGCCTGGCGGCGGAGCTGTCCCGCGCGCTGTCCGCCGAGGCCCTCGACCGGGCCACCGGACTCATGAACCAGCGGCTCCAGGCGCTGCGCCGCCGCTCCGGCTACCAGCGCAGCCAGAAGAACCTGATGACCCACATCAAGGGATGGGCCGTCAGCACCCACTCGGTGCGGCAGCTGGAACTCACCCCCAAGCTGTTCGATCTCGTCGTCATCGACGAGGCGAGCCAGTGCTCCATCCCGTCGGTACTGCCGCTGCTGTTCCGGGCCCGGCGGGCACTGATCATCGGTGATCCCATGCAGCTCGGACACATCCCCGGAGTGTCACCGCAGCAGGAGCGGCAGGCACGGACGCGAGCCGGGCTGAGCGCCGCGCAACTGGAACACCACCGCCTCGCCCACCACGTGTACTCCTCGTACCACGCGGCGGAGCAGCACGGCGACGGCGCACTGCTCCTCGACGAGCACTACCGCTGCCACCCGCGGATCGCGGACGTCGTCAACAGTCACTGCTACGGCGGCCGGTTGCGGGTGCTGACCGACGTACGGCGGCAGCTGCCGGGACACGACCCGGTGGGAGCGGCCGACCCGGCACCGGTGCTCGGCTGGGTCGACGTACGGTCCGGGGCATCGGCGCGCGGCGGCGACGGGCGGTCCTGGCGGAACGCGGCGGAGGCGGAGGCCGTCGGGCGCGTGGTCGACGGACTGCTGGCGGGACTTCCGCCGGACGCGACGGTGGGAGTGGTCACGCCGTTCCGCGCGCAGAAGGAGACGCTGGCCCGGATGTGGCGGGACGACGACCGGGTCCGGGTCGGCACCGTCCACACCTTCCAGGGCGGACAGCGTGACGTGATGGTGCTCAGCCCCGTGGCGGCGCACAACACACCGCCCCGGACCACGCACTGGGTCGCGAGCCAGGTCAACCTGTGGAACGTGGCGGTCACCCGGGCCAAGTCGCAATTGGTCACCGTGGGCTGCCACGCCTTCTGGCAGGAGCAGAGCGGGCTGCCGGCCCTCCTCGCCGCGCGCTCGGCACCGCTGGGAGCGGGCGACGGCGGCACAGCGGCCGGGGCCGGCATGACCGGCCCGGTGAGCGAGGCGCGCGAAGACCTCGCCGACCGCCTGCAGCGGTATCTGACCGGACGGGGCATCACCGACCTGGAGCGGGCCGTGCCGGTGGGCGGACACCCGGTCGACCTGCTGTTCACCGACGCCGGCCAGAACACGGCGGTGCTGATCGACCCGGGCCCGAGGCCCGGCGAAGATCCCGCGCGGCACCTTCGGCTCACCCACGCTCGCGGCGACCTGCTCACCGGACTGCCCTCCGGGGGCAACGGGGCCAAGCCCGGCCCGGTGAGCCGGACGGTGCGGGTGCCCGCCTGGCGGATCCTCGAGGGCGAGACCGCGCTGGCACCGCTGTTCGACTGAACCCCGGGAAGGCGGCCGGGGTCGGGCGGTCCGGCCCCGGCGACCCGCTCAGCCCCCGGGCAGGCTCCGCACGACCTGGGTCATGTGCTGGAGGTTGCCCGCCCGCTGCCTCTCCGTGGGCCCGCCCACCCTCTCGCTGACCGAGAGCGGGCCGTTCGCGCAGTCGCTGAGCCATTCCTCGCCCTGTCCGGCCCGCCTCCCCGGAACTCGGGCAGCTCGGTATTCCGGCGGGCCGCGGCGCGGTTGACGGCGATCCGGTCGGGCCCCGGGGCAACGTCCTGACGACGAGGTACGCCCTGTCGGTGGTGTAGCGGAGCACACCCCAGGGCGGGTCGCCCTTCCCCCGGGTGCCGGGGCCTGCGCGAGGGCACTCGCAGGCTGCACCCCTTAGTCACCGTAACCGCGCAGCGGAGCATAGGCCCCTGCCCGTGGCAAGCACCTCGTGCCAAATGCGCCGCTCCGCCCCCGATTCCTCACCCGCCCCCTCCTCCAGCACATCGGCGCTGACCCGGGGAAAGCGTCCCCCGAGCGGAGAGGCGCTCCGCCAGACCACCAACGGCATCAGCGCGTCGACGGCCCGCAGCGCCTCCTTGCCCGCGTCGGGCCGGTCGTCGAGGACCACGCCCATGTCGAGCAGCAGATCAACGGGCATTTCCGGACCGGTCCCGGCCGGCAGGCCGCGTACGTCCTCCGCGAGGCGACCGTCCCACTCCCCCGTGACCCGAACCCGGACGCCCAGTCCGCGCAGGCAGCGCCGGGCCGTCTCCACGGCCGCCCCCTGCTGCGCCCGGGTCCTCCCCTCCCGGGCCCGGTGACCGGCCGCAGCCGCCCCAGCTCGCAGTACACGGACAGCGCTTCGGCGAGGGCGGCGGTCTGGGCATCCTCGCCGAAGGGAGCGTCGATCCATCCTCCGTGACGGCTCACGGCACTCACCGGATCGACGTACTCGCCGACCACCGTGGCCAGCCTCTCCGGTGCCACCCCGGGCAACGGCGGGAGGTTCCACAGCGGCCTGGTCGTGGCCCGGACGTCCGGCCAAAGGCCCCGGAAGGTCCCGGCCGCGTGCGGCTTCGTCGGCAGAACGGGAACGTAGAGCGGCCCGGACATCGCGGCTCCCCCTCGTGCTCGGCACGGCCCATGCCGGCGGAGAAGGCTGCGGGCGGCGTACGCCGACGGGGTGTCGATGTACGCCGCCCTGGGACGGGACGAGCTGCGGGCCGCGGCCCTCAAGCTGCTGACCGGTCTTTCTCCCGCTACTTCGGCTCGCGCTTGAACAGCGACTTGGACCAGATGTATCCGAGCAACGCCAGCGCCACGCACCAGGCCACGGCCAGCCATCCGTTGTGGCCGATCTCGGTGCCGAGCAGCAGGCCGCGCAGGGTCTCGATGGCCGGGGTGAACGGCTGGTACTCGGCGATCGGCTGGAACCAGCCCGGCATCGCGTCCACCGGTACGAAGGCGCTGGAGATGAGCGGCAGGACCATCAGCGGCAGCGCGTTGTTGCTGGCCCCCTCGGGGTTCGGGCTGACCAGGCCCATCCCGACCGCGATCCACGTGAGCGCCAGGGAGACGAGTGTCAGCAGCCCGACCGCCAGGATCCACTCCAGGGCGGTGGCATCCGTGGAGCGGAAGCCGATGGCCACGGCGACGGCACCCACGAGGACCACGCTCATCAGGCACTGCAACACACTGCCGATGACGTGACCGATGAGCACCGCCCCGCGGTGAACGGCCATCGTGCGGAAGCGAGCGATGATGCCCTCGGTCATGTCCATGGCCACGGACACGGCCGTCCCGATCGTGGTGCCGCCAATGGTCAACAGCAGGATCCCCGGGAGAATGTAGGAGAGGTATTCGGAGCGGTCCGCCCCACCGCCGTTGAGGCCGGCGCCCATCACATCGCCGAAGATGTAGACGAAGAGCAGCAGCAGGACGACCGGCGACAGCAGCAGGTTCAACGTGAGCGACGGGTAGCGGCGCACATGCAGCAGATTGCGGCGCAGCATCGTGGACGAGTCGTGCGCGGCGAGGTGCAGGGAGCTCATCGGGCCGCCTCCTTGGACGGGTTCGGCTGGTTGGTGCTGCTGGTCAGGGCGAAGAAGACGTCGTCGAGGTCGGGGGTGTGCACGGTCAGTTCGTCCGCCTCGACGCCAGCCGCGTCCAGCCAGTCGAGGATGGAGCGCAGTTCTCGCTGACTGCCGTCGCTGGGGATCTGCAGGGCAAGGGAATCGTCATCCCGGGTGGTCTCGCGCAGGACGGAGGCGGCGCTCCGGTACGCGGCCGGGTCCGTGAAGCGGAGCCGTACGTGCCCGCCGGGGATCATCCGTTTCAGCTCGTCGGTGGTGCCCTCGGCCGCGATCTTGCCGTCGTTCAGCACCGCGATGCGGTCGGCGAGTTCGTCGGCTTCCTCCAGGTACTGGGTGGTGAGGAAGACGGTGACGCCGTCGGAGACGAGCTCGCGGATGATTCCCCACATGGTGTGCCGGGATCGCGGGTCGAGGCCGGTGGTCGGCTCGTCGAGGAAGATGATCCGCGGTCCGCCGACCAGGGTCATGGCGATGTCGAGGCGGCGCTTCATACCGCCGGAGTAGGTGGAGGCGGGCTTCTTCGCGGCCTCGGTGAGGTCGAAGCGCTCCAGCAGTTCGGCGGTGACCTGCCGTCCCTCGCTCTTGGACAAGTGGTGCAGGTCCGCCATGAGGAGCATGTTCTCCTCGCCGGTGATCAGCCCGTCGACGGCTGAGAACTGGCCGGTGACGCCGATCGCGGCCCGCACTCCTTCCGGTGACGCGGCGATGTCGTGGCCCGCGACCTGGACCTGCCCGCCGTCGGCGCTGATGAGCGTGGAAAGGATCTTCACCGCGGTGGTCTTGCCGGCGCCGTTGGGCCCGAGAAGCGCGAACACGGACCCGGCCGGAATGCGCAGATCGATGCCGTCGAGGACGGTCTTGTCGCCGTACGACTTGCGCAGACCGACGGCGGAGACGGCGGCGGGCGACTGTTGACCAACAGCCCGCCTGGACGTGAGCATGTCAGATGAAGGCATGGAGCCCTCCCGTTCGAAGGCTGAGTGAGGGGGGGTGGGCCAGGGGGGTGTTGTGAAAGTCCAGTGCGGTGCCCGCGATGTCCGGTGCGTGGCCTCGGCGTGCCGGGCGAAGGCCCTCGTAGGGGCGCCACGTGGGTCTTTGGCCGGTGCGGCGAGGGTGCGTGCCGGGCGCCGCAGGTGCTGTGCGGGACTTTCACAACACCCCTAGTGGGAGGGGCGGGCGCTAGGCCCGGGCCCGGCGGATGTCGATGTTGCCGTAGCGGGTACGGGCGCGGATCTTGACGGTGTCCTCGGTCACCTCCGGGGGCTCGGAGGCGGTGAGCGCGTTGCGCACCTGGCCAGAGCCAGAGTGGACGTCGAGCCAGGCGGCGGTGCCCTCGCGGACGCCAACGTCGATGGCGCCGTAGCTGGTCTCCAACTGGACCGTGCCGCGAGCCACTTCGTCGACGCGCAGAGTGCCATGGGCGGTGGTCGCACTGACCGAGTCCTCGGCTCGCCGGATCTCGATGTCGCCGTTGGCGCCGCTCACTCGCAGCTCGCCGGTCGCGGCGTGGATGGTCGTGGCGCCGTGCGAGTTCTTCAGGACGGCGGGGCCGTCAACGAGGCCGACGCGCACGCTGCCGGAGCTGGTGGTGATCTCGGCCATGCCTTCGACCCGGTCCACGGTGATCGAGCCGTGCGACGCTGTCAGCTGCAGCGGGCCGGTGGTGTCGAAGCGCGCGTCGCCGGAGGAGGTCTTCACACGGACCTCGCCGAGCTGTCCCTCGCCGAGCACCTGGGCCCAGGCGCCGGTCATGTCGATGTGTGAGCCGGCGGGCAGTTCGACCGTCACGTCGACGGTACCGGTGCGGCCGAGGCCGAAGTAATTGGACTTGGGCGTCGTGACGGTCAGCGCGCCGCTCGCGTACCTGACCTCGGTCTGCTCGGCCGCCCTCGTGTCCAGGTCCTTCTTCGGGTTGCGGGGCCGCACCTCGACGACCGTGTCGACGCGGTCGCCCGCGATGAACTGGATGGAACCGGCCTCCACGCGCGCCGTGACCGAAATCGCTTCGGGAGTGTCGAAAGATGGCATGGCTGTCCCGTCCTCTTGAGTCTCTGGGGCGTCCCCGCTGGCGGGACGTGGTGTGGGTGAAGTGGTACGGGCGGGACGCGGCTAGCGCACCCAGCCCGTGAAGCTCTGTCCGACGCTCTGGGACTTCTCCGGCGCACGCGGCCGAGTGCCGCCGTCGACCGCGGCCGACACGGCGCGCACCAGCCACGCGTTGACCGACAGCCCCTCGTGGGCCGCGGCCTCCTCGGCGCGCGCCTTGAGGTGGGCCGGCAGCCGCAGGTTGACGCGGGCGGTGCCACCCTCGTCGCCGTCGGCGGGCGCCTGCGCCCTGACATGTTCGACGGGCACGGCGGCCGCTTCCATGGGCCCGCCGCCGGTGGGCGGCAGCGTCACCACGAAGTCGGGGTCGAGCCCGCGCAGCCGTACGTCGACCGAGCCGGGGGCGAGTTCACGGGTGACCTCGTCCATCGCGGCGGAGAGGACATTGAGCATGGTCAGCCGGGTCGCCGACTCCAGGGGAGCGATGAGCCGCTCGGCCAGCTCGCGGGCTTCTTCGCCGCCGGCTTCGGCGGCCACCGCGAGTTCGCGGCGGAGGGTGTCGACATACGGCGTGAGGTCCATGACGCCATCATGGCACCATCATGACGCCACACGCAACCCTCGATGGCGTCGCGCAATGGTCCAGCCCCGGGGAGCCGAAGAAACGCCCCCTTGAGCTGCGGAAACATGGAAGAGTTGACCTACATCACTATGGCGCCACACTCACCCGCACGCCCTCCGCGAGCGCCGCATGGCGCCGCATGGCACTAAGTGGCACCAGTCGGCGCCATGTAGCCGAAAACTGAGATCGCCCCAGGTCACGACCGCCAGAGGGTGGCCGTGGCCGCCAGATCCGGCAGGTCCGGCTCCTGCTGACGCTGCGGTGCCGTCGGCACGCTGAGCACCATCGTGAGGCCGCCGCCGGGCGTGCCCTCGGCGCTCAGGGTGCCGACGATGACCTCGGCGAAGCCTCGGGCGACAGCAAGGCAGAGGCGACGCCGGCACCGCGGGGCACGTCGCCGTACCGCTGGAAGGGCTCGACGATGCGGTCCCTGGCTCCTTGGGGACGCCTGGCGGCCCTCGGTCGACGACCCGCACCTCGACCCCGTCTGCGATCGCCTCGCGGCCACCAGGACCTTGTCGCCGGGCGGCCTGCACTTGATGGCGTGGGAGGGCTTCCCACAGGGAGCAGCTGACCGCCCGTCACCTGCAAGAACAGCGGCCCGACACCCAATCAGAACGTGCGTCAGACGCGCGTCGAACATGCGCCGCAAGCGTCAAACACGCGTCAGGACAAGCCCGTAAACGCTCACAACACACATAACACACGTCACCCGAACCCGCAGGTCAGGATCCCTTTGCCGCAGGTTCCAGAATCGCCACGCACTCCACATGATGCGTCATCGGAAAGATGTCGGCCTGAGCGCCTCGCAGAAAAGGCCAGGTCAGAGGCGCTTGCTCGGCTCGCCACCCTGCGTGCGGGCGCCCAGAGCGTCAAACGAGCGTCACAGCTGTCGGCCCGTCCCACCTACTCGGGGCAGCCGAGCTGCCACGACCAGCTCCCCCTGCAAGCCTCCGCCCCGCTCACTCCAGCCGCCGGCTCGCTCATCATGCCCCGCGCCGCTTCCCCGGACGCCATAATGGGCTCATGGCCTCCAGCTCACAGCATCGCGCACCCGCACCGAGAGAACTCTCGGGCGCGGATGCCGAGGACCTCGCGCTGTATCGGGAGAAGTTTCGCCGCCGCCTGCCGGAGTCGCTGGACGAGCTGCGCGGGCCGACCCACGGTGTCGTGGAGCTGCCGCTGCACATGGCCTGGTCCGGGATGACCTCATACGACCTGGGCAAGCCGCGTCAGCGTATGGGCCTGTACCGGACCGTCCTGCACGAGGGCCTGCACGGTGACCTGCCCCGCTACCTCAACCGGGACCTGCTTCTCCAGCTGTGGCCGGTGCTGCGCACCCTCGTCGGCCGCAGCGTGCGCGCCGTATGGGAAGACGCCTTCCCCCAGCTCGCCTCCCGCACCCGGGCTGCCGCGTGACGGACATGCCGGAGCTGCACACGCGGCTCCTGGCGGATGTGATCGCACTCGGTTCCCCGTATCCACTGGTACTCACCGGTGGATACGCCGTGCGGGCACACCGCCTCGTGAACCGCCCCAGCCAGGACCTCGATGTCGCCACCGAGAACCCGGCGCCCATGGCCGACATCGCCGCCACACTCCGCACCGGCCTCGAAACCCGCGGCTGGAAAGTGCACGCGCTGGAGACTGCCCCGCTGTCCGCCCGCTTCACCGTGGCCGACCCGGCCACCGGGCAGGAATGCGAAGTCGACATCCTCAAGGAGATCTTCTGGCGGCCGGTCACCCAGAGCCCGTACGGGCCCGTCCTCGCAGAGGAGGACGTGATCGGGACCAAGGTCCGCGCCCTCGCCGACCGCGGAGCGCCCCGCGACCTGATCGACGTGTTCGCAGCCTCCCGCCGCTGGACCAATGCCGAGCTCGAGGAGTTCGGCCGCCGCCACGCCCGCGGCCGCTTCGAGCGCGAGGATCTGCAGTCGAACCTCACGGGCGCCGAGTGGACCGACGACGAAGCCTTCGCCGCCTATGGGCTCGATGACGCCACCATCACCGCTCTCCGCTCCTGGGCCGTGGAGTGGGCCGACGACCTCGCGACCCGTCTCCTCGAAGAGTCCGATGATCCGCACATCGACTGATCGCCGTATAGCTCAAGTCCATAGAACAGACCTAACGCGCTACTCGACGGGCTGAGCCCGAAAAGTCGATTGGCCCGCGCCATCCGGTCCTAGCACGACCACCTCACACTCCGTCAGGAACAGCGTCGAACGAGCGTCAAGACATTTCTTGAACCCGTCCCTGACGGAGTTGAGCAGAGCGTTCCGGACTCACGCTCCCGTTGTGAAACCGCAGGTGAGCCACGCGGCGACCACCTACAACAGGCTCCACGCGGTGAACTTCGGGAAACAGGTCGAGCACCGCCGAGCACACCTGAAGAACCCGATAAAACCGCAGGTCAGAGCCCCTTTTGGGCAGGCTCAAGAATCGCCACGCACTCCACGTGCGACGTCATCGGGAACAGATCGAACGCCCGCAGCATCCGCACCCGGTATCCGCCCTCCCGGAAGTACCCGAGGTCGCGGGCCAGCGCGGCCGGGTCGCAGGCGACGTACGCGATGCGGCGCGCGCCCAGCGTCGACAGGTGTTCCACCGTCTTGCGGCCGGCGCCCGCGCGGGGCGGGTCCAGGACGACGAGGTCGACCTCGGTGATCCCGGTGCGCGGCAGCACCGCCTCGACCCTGCCCTGTTCGATGCGTACGCGGTCGAAGTCGGCGAGGTTGTGCCGCGCGTCCTCGACCGCCCGCTTGCCGGACTCGATGCCGAGGACGGCCCCCTTCTCACCTACGCGGTCGGCGAGGGCGCCCGCGAAGAGCCCCACTCCGCAGTACAGGTCGAGCGCCGTGTCCCCCTTGCGGGGCAGCAGGCCCTGCATGACGGCCTTGACCAGGGTGTCCGCCGCCTTGGGGTGGACCTGCCAGAAACCACCGCTGCCGACCCGGTACGTGCGGTCGTCGGCGCGCTCGCGGACGAAGGGGCGCCCGTGGACGCGGTGCACGCCCCGGTCCTTCTCCCCGACCCGCATCACCGACACCGGCTTGTCGAGCTCCACGATCGGCAGGCGCGCCCCCGGCTTCGGCGTGAGGATCACCTGGCGGTCCTGAGAACCCGTCGCCGCGATCGCGTCGACCGACTCCATGCCGGTCCAGTCCCGCTTCTCGATGCCCAGCTCGCTCACGCCCGGCGCCGCGATCATGCAGTGGTCGATCGGCTCGACCTCGTGGGAGCGGTGGCGGCGCAGACCCGCGCGCCCCGACGCGTCCACCGCGTACTGCACGCGCGTACGCCAGGCCGGGACCTCGCCCGCCGGGACCTTGTCGCCCTCGGCCGGCATCACCGTGCCGTCCCAGCCCACTTCCTCGGGCGTGAGGCCCGCGAGCCGCCGCAGCTGCTCGGCGATGACCTCGCCCTTGAAGCGTCGCTGGGCGCCCGGCTTGACGTGCTGCCAGTCGCAGCCGCCGCACCGGCCGGGACCGGCGTAGGGGCAGGGGGCCTCGATGCGGTCCTTGGCCGCGTCGAGCACCTCGACCGCGTCGGCCCGCAGGAAGCGTGCGCCCTCCTCGCCCTCGGTCACACGGGCCACGACCCGCTCCCCGGGCAGCGTGTGCCGTACGAAGAGGACCTGGCCCTCCGACGTGCGGGCGATGCAGTGGCCGCCATGGGCGACGGGGCCCACCTCGACCTCGTACTCCTCCCCCACCAGCGATTTCTTCGGTTCTGCCTGCATGGCGGGGTGACTCCAGGAGAGAGGGAAAGGACAACGGCCGGACAACAGCCCACCAGTCTACGTGGGTGCCGTCCGGCCGCCGACCACAGGAGCGGCGCCCACCTCGCGGACGCCGCCCCGACGGCTCAGCTCCTGCTGCCCGAGGACTCGTTGGCCTGCGTCTTGGCCCGGTCGGCCGCCGGACCCCGCCGCACCGAACCCGGCGCGTTCCACTCCTGGCGCTTGCGTTCGCGCCGCTTGGCGACCTCGGAGGACTCCAGCTGGTACGGCACGGAAGTCACCATGACGCCCGGCGTGAACAACAGTCGTCCCTTGAGCCGGAGCGCGCTCTGGTTGTGCAGCAGATGCTCGTACCAGTGGCCGACCACGTACTCGGGGATGATGACCGACACCGCGTCGCGCGGGGACTCCTTGCGCAACCCCTTGACGTACTCGATGACCGGCCGCGTGACCTCACGGTACGGCGAGTCGAGGACCTTCAGGGGTACGTCGATGCCGCGCCGGTTCCACTCCTCCTGGAGCGCCTTGGTCTCGGCCTGGTCGACGTTGACGCTGAGCGCCTCCAGGGTGTGCGAGCGCAGCAGTTTGGCGTAGGCGAGGGCGCGCAGGGTCGGGCGGTGGATCTTCGAGATCAGCACCACGGAGTGGACCCTGGACGGGCGGACGACGTCGTCGCTGGGGCCGTCCGGGGCGGCGATCTCCGCGGCGACCCGGTCGTAGTGCTTACGGATCGCGGTCATCGTCGCGTAGAAGATCACCATGCCGAGGAGGGCGACCCAGGCACCGTGCGTGAACTTGGTGACGAGGACGACGATCAGGACGAGCCCGGTGAAGAAGGCGCCGAAGGTGTTGATGGCCCGCGAACGGATCATGTGGCGCCGCTTGGCCTGGTCCTTCTCGGTGCTCAGATGACGGTTCCAGTGCCGGACCATGCCCGTCTGGCTCAGCGTGAAGGAGACGAACACACCGACGATGTACAGCTGGATCAGGCGGGTCGAGTCGGCGCCGTAGATCCACACCAGCAGTCCGGCGGCGCCCGCGAGGAGCACGATGCCGTTGGAGAAGGCGAGGCGGTCGCCGCGGGTGTGCAGCTGGCGCGGCAGGTAGCGGTCCTGGGCGAGGATCGAGCCGAGCAACGGGAAGCCGTTGTACGCGGTGTTGGCGGCCAGGAAGAGGACCAGGGCGGTGGCGGCGGCCAGCACGATGAAGAAGAACGTTCCGTCGCCGAAGACGGCGGCCGCGACCTGCGAGATCACCGGGTTCTGGACATAGGACTCACCCACCGGGGTGCCGTCGCGCAGCAGGTCGGCGGCCGGGTTCTCGGCCATCCGCACGTCGGTGGCCATGGCGAGGCCGATGATGCCGCAGAACATGGTGACGGCGAGCAGACCCATCGCGGCGAGCGTGGTGGCGGCGTTCTTCGACTTGGGCTTGCGGAAGGCGGGAACGCCGTTGGAGATGGCCTCGACGCCGGTCAGCGCGGCGCAGCCGGAGGAGAAGGCGCGCAGCAGCAGGAAGACCAGCGCGAAACCGGCGAGTCCCTGGTGCTCTGCCTTGATCTCCAGGTCCGCGGTGGGTGCCCGCATGGTCTCGTCGAGGACCAGCCCGCGGAAGGCGCCCCAGAGGATCATCGCGAAGACGCCGACGACGAAGACGTACGTCGGGATCGCGAAGAGCTTGCCGGACTCCTTCACCCCGCGCAGGTTCATCAGCGTGAGCAGCACGATGATCCCGACCGCGCACAGCACCTTGTGCTCGACGAAGAAGGGGATGGCCGAGCCGAGGTTCTCCACACCGGAGGAGATCGACACGGCGACGGTGAGGACGTAGTCGACGAGGAGCGCGCTCGCGACGGTGAGACCGGCCCTGGGGCCGAGGTTGGTGTTCGCCACCTCGTAGTCGCCGCCACCGCTCGGGTAGGCGTGCACGTTCTGCCGGTACGACGCCACCACCGTGAACATCAGCACGACGACCGCGACGGCGATCCAGGGGCTGAAGTGATAGGCCGACACGCCTGCGATGGAGAGGACCAGCAGGACCTCGCCTGGTGCGTACGCCACGGACGAGAGCGGGTCGGAGGCGAAGACGGGCAGTGCGATGCGCTTCGGCAGGAGCGTTTCACCGAGCCGGTCGCTGCGCAGAGCACGCCCGATCAGAATCCGTTTGGGCAGGTCGGTCAGTTTGGACACGCAGAGGATCGTAAGCGCCCAGGCTGGTTCTGGGCACATCCGGGTGAAATCCCGGCGGGCCCCTGGGTGAAAACTTCCCCGCCCCTCACTGCGAGGTGCGTCACGTGACGCATCCTCAGGCCTAATGAGGGCGTCCTGATCTCTGTATGCCGAGTCCCGTCCCACCACTCTCTGGAGGCCATATGCAGGCCGCGACCGCGGAGCTGATCGGCGCGCTGGCGTCACTCGTCGGCCTCGGTGTCCTGACAATGATCAGCGTCCGCCGGATCAGCCGCAGGCGCTCGCCCACCTGACGAGTGCTGCACAGGGGTGCCCTTGGCGGACGGCGCGTGTGTAGCTTGGGCCACGGTCTGAGACCCTGATTCTGCCGTTTCGGCTGAACACCAGCTATTGACACCGGAAGGACGGTCGTGCACATCGTCATCATGGGCTGCGGGCGAGTGGGGTCGACCCTCGCCCAGACCCTCGAGCAACAGGGGCACACGGTCGCCGTGATCGACCAGGACCCCACGGCCTTCCGTCGTCTGGGCTCGGGATTCGGTGGCCGCCGTGTCACCGGCGTCGGCTTCGACCGCGACACCCTGCGTGAGGCGGGCATCGAGGAGGCGGGCGCGTTCGCCGCCGTCTCCAGCGGCGACAACTCGAACATCATCGCCGCCCGTGTCGCCCGCGAGATGTTCGGCATCGAGAACGTGGCGGCGAGGATCTACGACCCCCGCCGCGCCGAGGTCTACCAGCGCCTGGGCATCCCCACGGTCGCCACGGTCCGCTGGACGGCCGACCAGATGCTCCGCCGGCTGCTGCCCGCCGGGGCGGAGCCGCTGTGGCGCGACCCCACCGGAGGTGTCCAGCTCGCCGAGGTGCACGCCTCCTCGGCATGGGTGGGTCACAAGATCAGCAAGATGCAGGAGGAGACCGGCGTCCGCGTCGCGTTCCTGACCCGCCTGGGTGAGGCGATCCTGCCCACCTCGCAGACCGTGCTGCAGGAGGGCGACCTGGTGCACGTGATGATGCGTACGGACGACGTCGAGAAGGTCGAGGCCTCCTTCGCCGAGGGTCCCGACGAGGAGGGCGGTCACTGATGAGGGTCGCCATTGCCGGAGCCGGGGCGGTGGGCCGCTCGATCGCGGGCGAACTGCTGGAGAACGGCCACGAGATCCTGCTCATCGACAAGGCGCCGACCGCGATCTCGGTCGAACGCGTCCCCATGGCGGAGTGGCTGCTGGCCGACGCCTGCGAGATCACCTCGCTGGACGAGGCCGCACTGCAGCGCTGCAACGTGGTGATCGCCGCGACGGGCGACGACAAGGTCAACCTGGTCATCTCGTTGCTGGCGAAGACGGAGTACGGCGTTCCGCGCGTCGTCGCCCGCGTCAACAACCCGAAGAACGAGTGGCTCTTCAACGAGTCCTGGGGCGTGGACGTCGCCGTGTCGACCCCGCGGCTGATGTCGGCCCTGGTCGAGGAGGCGGTGAGCGTCGGCGACCTGGTGCGCCTGCTCCGCTTCAGCCACGGCGACGCGAACCTGGTCGAGCTGACCCTCCCGCCGGAGTCGGCGCTGGCCGGCACGCAGGTGGGCGAGGTCGAGTGGCCGGAGGACACGTCCCTGGTCACGATCATCCGCGGCACCCGGGTCCTCACCCCCACTCCGGAGGACTCCCTCGAAGCGGGCGACGAACTCCTCTTCGTCGCCGCCCAGGCCCGCGAGGAACAACTGGAGGATCTGTTGTCGGTGCGCCGCGAGGACACGACGAGCTGACCCGGCGGACACGACGAAGGGGCGCCCGGAGGTTTCCGGGCGCCCCTTCGTCGTGTCCGCCGGGTCAGTCGCCGGTGGCCGCCCGCTCGGCGGCCTTCCGCTCCTTCTCGGCCTGCTCGGCCGCCTCCATCTCCGCGAACACGTCGATCGGCGCCGGCGCCTTGGCCAGGAACACCCAGGTCAGCCAGACGGCCAGCAGGAACGGCGGGATCTTCAGCGCGACGAGCACCCAGCCGAGCTGCTCGGTATCGGCCCACCAGTACAGCGGGAAGAGGATGGCGCACTTGCCGAGCAGGATCGCGCCCCAGGCGTAGCTCGCCTTCGCGTACGCCTTCTTGCGGCCGGGGTTCCGGGTCCGCCAGGAGAGGTTCTCCTTGAACACCGGACCGAGCATCAGCCCCATCAGCGGCACGCCGGCGAGCGTGGTGATGATGTACGTCAGGCCCATGCCCAGCGTGTAGAGCATGCCCGGCAGATAGAAGTCCTTGGCATTGCCCGTCATCATCGCGAAGACCACGCCGAAGGCGACGCCGAAGACACCGCTGAAGGCGTGCTTCACGGTGTCCTTCCTGACCAGCCGCACCACGACCAGCAGCAGGGAGACGCCGAGGGCCGCGAGGGCCGACGAGTGCAGGTCCTTGTTGATCGTGTAGATGGTGACGAAGAGGAGACCGGGCAGCACGGTCTCGACCATGCCCCGCACCCCGCCGAAGGCCTCGAACAGCGCGGCCTCGGTCACCGCCCTGGAGTCCTGGGGGGCGTCCTGGACACCGGTCGTGTCCTGGGCGCCGCGGGCGGCGTCCTCCGTCGGCTTGTCGAGCGACGTCACCGGCTACTCCCGTCCGAGCGGTCTGAGTTCGTACTTCGGGTTGAAGAGCACCCTACGGCCCCGGCTCATCGAGATCCGACCGGATGCGATCAGTTTGCGCCCCGGCTCTATCCCGACGATGGAGCGCCTGCCGAGCCACACCACGTCCAGGGCGGCCGAACCGTCGAACAGCTCGGCCTCCAGGGCCGGCACACCGGCCCGCGGGCGCAGCGTGACCGTGCGCAAGGTACCAGTAACCGTGACGATCTGTCGGTCGTGGCAGTCACAGATCCGCGTACAGCCCGCGGTGTCCGCGTCCTCCCGCAGCTCCTCGCTCTCCAGGTCCTCCTGGGACGAGGACAACCGGTCCAGCATGCGCCGGAACCGGCCCGCCGGCTTCTCTGAACGAGGAACAGCACTCATGGCAAACAGGCTACCGGGGAGCGCCGACAGACCCGCACTCCCGTACGCGCGGCCCCGTTCGCCGGGCCCTGCGCCCCGTTCACCGTCCCGGCACGGCGAAGGGCCGCACCCCCCAAGGGAGTACGGCCCGTGCGCCTGTCCGGGGCGGTCAGCGAACCTCGGTGATCTCCGGGCCGCGCTGCAGCTGGCCCATGCCCCCGGAGAAGCGGGAGCCGCTCTGCTCCTCCTGCTGGACGCCTTCCGGCACCATCTGCGCGTCGTTCGGGAGCTTCAGGACGATCGGGTCGCGCGGGGCCATGGGGCCCTCACCGCGGACCACGACCGTGTCCCGGAAGATCTGCTCCAGCAGCCCGGCCGTCTGCGGCTCGACGGCACCCCGGCCGGAGATCACACCGCGCAGGAACCAGCGCGGCCCGTCCACACCCACGAAGCGGACGACCTGGAAGCCGCCCGTGCCGTCCGGCAGCTGCACGGGCACCTGGGCCCTCAGCTCCCAGCCCAGCGGGCCCTCGACCTCGTCGATGACACCGCCCTGCTGGGTGATGCCGGTGGCGATCTCCTCGCGGACCTCACCCCAGATGCCCTCGCGCTTGGGCGCGGCGAAGGCCTGCAGCTGGACCGCGCTGTCGCGCAGGACGACGGTCGCCGCGACGATCGCGTCACCCGCTACCTCGACCCGCAGCTCCATGCCCTCGACCCCGGGCACGAAGAGACCGCCGAGGTCGACCCGGCCCTCGCCGGGGTTGGAGACCTCCGAGCTGTCCCAGGGTCCGTCGGGCCGCGGCTCCGGCTCCAGCCGCACCCGCTCCCGCTCGACCTCGCCCGTCTCAGTGCCGACTGCGTCGACGACCTGCTCGGCCTCGCTCGCCGCGTCCGCCGCGTCCTCAGCGGAACCCTTCTTCTTGCGACGTCCGAACACGTCACTGTCCTTCCCGGTCGGATACGACCGAAGCGTATCGATTCCCACCCGTTGTGCCGCCCACGGCGGCATGACCGCCGGTGGACCCGAAGCCCCCCTCGGCCCGCGCCGAGTCGGGAAGCTCCGCCACCTCCTGGAAGCGCACCTTCTCGACCTGCTGGACGACCAGTTGGGCAATCCGGTCGAAGCGCTCGAACACCACGGCTTCCCGCGGGTCGAGGTTCACCACAATGACCTTGATCTCCCCACGGTACCCGGCATCAACCGTCCCCGGGGCATTCACCAGGGCGACACCGCAGCGGGCGGCGAGACCGGATCGAGGGTGCACGAAGGCCGCGTACCCCTCCGGGAGCGCGATGGACACCCCCGTGGGCAGGACGGCCCGTTCGCCCGGCTTCAGTTCACAGCTCTCCGTGGTGCGCAGATCGGCGCCCGCGTCACCGGGGTGCGCGTACTCCGGCAGCGGAACGTCCGGGTCGACGCGCCGGATCAGGACGTCGACAGGGGTACGGCCGCCGTTCATGGGTTCACCTCGAAGGCACGGGCCCGCCGGACCTGGTCCGGGTCGTTCATGGCCGCCTGGATCTCCTCCTGACGGCCGTTGTCGATGAAGTGGTCGACCTTCACCTCGATGAAGAGCGCGTCGGCGCGGACGGCGAGCGGACCTTCGGGGCCGCCCACGCGTCCGGTGGCCCTCGCGTAGATCTTCCGCCCGGCGACCGCCGTCACCTCCGCCTGGAGATGCAGCACGGCGCCGACGGGCACGGGCCGTACGAAGTCGGTCTCCAGCCGCCCGGTCACCGCGATGGTGCGCAGCAGCCAGGTGAGGGAGCCGAGCGTCTCGTCGAGTGCGGTGGCCAGGACCCCGCCGTGGGCCAGGCCCGGCGCGCCCTGGTGCGCGGCCTTGACCGTGAACTCGGCGGTGAGGGAGACCCCCTCGCCGGCCCGGGCCTGCAGGTGCAGCCCGTGGGGCTGCTCCTCGCCGCAGCCGAAACACTGCCCGTAGTGCGCGCCCAGCAGCCGGCCCGGGGCAGGTGCCTCGGGATGCCGGACGGGCGCCGTGGCGTCCGCCGGGGGCTGCAGGGCCGCGGAAGTACCTCTCACAGCCGCAGACCTTACCCGTCCGTCAGCCTCCGGCCATCGTCCCGGCGGGCAGGGTTTCCCCTCGGGTGCCCCCATTTCCCGGGGCCGGTGCTCCCCATGCCAAGCTTGACGCCATGCAGCTCTCCGCCTCGCCGTACGAAGAACGCCTCACCGCGCCCCGTTCGTGGTGGCTGGTCTGCTTCCTGGTCGGCGTCTCCATGGCCCTGATCCTGCTGCCCTTCGGCACCCTGCCGCTCCTCGGCGGCCTGGCGGGCGGCACCGCCGCCGCGGCGGTCGTGGCCAGCTCCTACGGCTCAATCCGCATCCGTGTGGTCGGTGACGCGCTGATCGCGGGCGAGGCGAAGATTCCGGTGAGCGCTCTCGGGGAGCCGGAGATCCTCGGCGCCGAGGAGGCTCGGGCCTGGCGCACGCACAAGGCCGACACCCGGGCGTTCATGCTGCTGCGGGCCTACATCCCGGGTGCCCTGCGCATCCCGGTCACCGACCCGGCGGACCCCACGCCGTACCTGTATCTGTCGACGCGGCAGCCGCAGCGGCTGGTGGCCGCCCTGGAGGCGGCCAAGGCTGCGGCCTAGGCTTTTTTTCTCGCCCGATTCTTACGGTCGACGGGGTGTTCCCGCGGTCGGCCGGGTCTCAGGGCCGACGGGCTCGCGGCCGGGCCGTGGTCAGTCCTCGCCGAGTTCCTTCGGCAGCTCCCCCACCGCCACGGGGTTCGCCGGCTTCTCCAGCGCCGGGAGTTCCGGCAGTTCCTCCCAGGGCACCTGTGTCCGCCGCAGGTCCTTGCGGACGCGCTCCGCGAGGTGCTTGGTGTCCCGGCGGTTCATGACGGCGCCGACGGCGGCGCCGACCAGGAACGGCATCAGGTTCGGCAGGTTCCGCACCATGCGCTTCATGATCTGCTGGCGCAGCTGCCGCTTCAGCTGTCCGCCGAGTGCCGCGTCGATCGTCGCGGGTCTGGTCACGTCGATACCGCGCTCGCCGGACCAGGAGTCGAGGTAGGCGGTGCTGCGCTGGCGGAGGTTTCCGGGCGGTCGTACCCCGTACACCTCGTGCAGTTCGGCGATGAGTTTCAGCTCGATCGCGGCGACGCCGGTGATCTCGGCGGCCAGTTCCGCGGGCATGGCCGGCGGTGTGGGCAGCATGGCGGCCGCTCCGACCCCGGCGCCCACGGTGGAGGACGCGTTCGCGGCGCCCGCCACGAGAGTGTCGGCGAGCTGTTCCGGCCCGAGGCCCGGGAACTGGGCGCGAAGGGTCGCGAGGTCCCGTACGGGGATCCTCGGGGCCATGTCGATGATCCGGTCGGTGAGGTACGCGAGCCCGGCCCTGGCGCGGTCACCGCCCTTGCGGGCCCCGACTCTCAGGCCCTGGGCGAGCCCGGACCGGACGACCGCCGCACGCCTTCCGGCGACCGGCGCCGGAGTGTCCACCGGTACGGGCAGGCGTCCCTGCTCCCCCGTGGCGCCCCCCGACGCCGTGTCGGGCGCACGTTCGAGCGAGGCCGCTCCCGGATCGGAGGAGCCCCGCTCGTCGTCACGCACGCCGTCAGGGCCGCTGCGCGGCCCATGGTCCGCCCCCTTGCGGAAGCGGCGCTTCCAAGGAGGGGTCGAGCCAGTCACGGCCGACCCTGCCTCAGTCGCAGTCGCGGCAGATCGGCTGACCGTTCTTCTCGCGGGCCAGCTGGCTGCGGTGGTGCACCAGGAAGCAGCTCATGCAGGTGAACTCGTCCTGCTGCTTGGGCAGGACCCGGACGGCCAGCTCCTCGTTCGAGAGGTCGGCGCCCGGCAGTTCCAGGCCCTCGGCGGCCTCGAACTCGTCGACGTCCACCGAGGAGGTCGACTTGTCGTTCCGGCGCGCCTTGAGTTCTTCCAGGCTGTCCGAGTCGACGTCGTCGTCGGTCTTGCGTGGGGTGTCGTAATCCGTTGCCATGTCGCTCTCCCCCTCTGGGTGTCTGCGGTGTCTCCAGCGCACGTAACGCGTGAGAGGCCGGACTTGTGCCCGACCTGAGGCGGAGATTTTGCCTCACATCAAGGTCTGTTACTCAATCGACACCCAACCGGACCCCTCAAGAGTGATCAGCTTGGATGGCGAACGGGACCGTACACGGTCCTCAGGCTGCATTTCAAAGGCGCCTCCGCATGTACTTCCCGTCATCTCAACCCCCGAAAACCCGGATTTTCCCGGCGTTCCGGCAGGAACATGATCACGCTCAGTAGATGGCTGGAAAATCGCCCATGTGATCGATCACACATCGGTCGCGCACGACCGTTCTGATCAGAACCCATCGGCACCCCGGGAAATTCCGCGTGAAGCGAACATATCCCGGAAGCCGGCACATGTTCTCAGACGGGCAGGGTCACACGCATCACCAGGCCGCCTCCCTCTCGTGGCTGGGCGGCGATGTGACCGCCGTGCGCGCGCGCCACGGACCGGACGATCGACAGGCCGAGCCCCACGCCCTTGTCGCTGCCCGTGCGCTCCGTACGCAGCCGCCGGAACGGCTCGAAGAGATTGTCGATCTCGTACGCCGGGACCACGGGGCCGGTGTTGCTGACCACCAGGACCGCCTGGCCCTGCTGGAGCTCCGTCGTCACCTCGACCCAGCCACCCGGACCCGGCACGTTGTACCGGACGGCGTTCTGGACGAGGTTCAGCGCGATCCGCTCCAGCAGCACGCCGTTGCCCTGGACGACCGCGGGAGCCCGCTCGCCGCGGATCTCCACCTTCTTGGCGTCCGCCTCGGCGTGCACCTGGTCGATGGCCTGGGAGGCCACCTCGGCGAGGTCCACGGGCTTGCGCTCGACGATCTGGTTGTCACTGCGGGCGAGCAGCAGCAGCCCCTCGACGAGCTGCTCGCTGCGCTCGTTGGTGGCCAGCAGCGTCTTGCCCAGCTGCTGCAGCTCCGCGGGCGCGTTCGGATCGGACAGGTGCACCTCCAGCAGCGTGCGGTTGATGGCCAGGGGCGTTCTCAGTTCGTGCGAGGCGTTGCCGACGAAGCGCTGCTGGGCCGTGAAGGCCCGCTGGAGCCGCTCCAGCATGTCGTCGAAGGTGTCCGCCAGCTCCTTCAGCTCGTCGTCCGGACCATCCAGCTCGATACGGCGGGAGAGGTCCGAACCGGCCACCGCGCGCGCGGTGCGCGTGATGCGGCCGAGCGGCGCGAGCACCCGGCCCGCCATCGCGTAGCCGAAGGCGAACGCGATCACCGCGAGACCCAGCAGGGCCAGCAGCGAGCGGCTGAGAAAGGCGTCCAGGGCGGCTCCGCGCTGGTCGTCGATGCAGTTGGCGATCGCGGCGTTGAAGTCGTCGAGCGGGACGTTGACCGTCGAGTCGGCGTCGACGGCGGGGCACTGCTCGCTGGAGACGCTGATGTCGGTGCCGCCCACGATCTTGAACAGCGGCTGGTTGCCGGTGTTGATCGCCTGGGCGGCCAGCAGATAGATGATCGACAGCAGCAGGATGCCGGCGATCAGGAACATGCCGCCGTACAGCAGCGTGAGCCGTATGCGGATGGTCGGGCGCAGCCACGGGAACGGGGCCTGCGGCCGCTGGGGGTCCCAGGTGGGCTTGGGGGGAGCTGCGGGCGGTGCCGGGGTCGCTGCCATGGCGGATCAGATCCGGTAGCCGGAGCCGGGCACGGTGACGATCACCGGTGGCTCGCCGAGCTTGCGCCGCAGCGTCATGACGGTGACCCGGACGACGTTGGTGAACGGGTCGGTGTTCTCGTCCCAGGCCTTCTCCAGGAGCTGTTCCGCGGAGACGACGGCGCCTTCGCTGCGCATCAGTACCTCCAGGACCGCGAATTCCTTGGGTGCGAGCTGGACCTCCTTGCCGTCACGGAAGACCTCGCGGCGGTTGGGGTCGAGCTTGATGCCGGCCCGCTCCAGGACCGGCGGCAGGGGCACGCTCGTCCGCCGCCCGAGGGCCCGCACGCGCGCGATGAGCTCGCTGAAGGCGAACGGCTTGGGCAGATAGTCGTCGGCGCCGATCTCCAGGCCCTCGACGCGGTCGCTGACGTCGCCGGACGCGGTGAGCATCAGCACGCGCGTGGGCAGGCCGAGCTCGACGAGCTTGCGGCAGACGTCGTCTCCGTGGACGAGGGGCAGGTCGCGGTCGAGGACGACCACGTCGTAGTCGTTGACGCCGATGCGCTCCAGGGCGGCCGCACCGTCGTACACGACGTCGACGGCCATGGCCTCCCGGCGCAGTCCGGTGGCCACCGCATCGGCGAGCAGCTGCTCGTCCTCGACGACGAGTACGCGCACGTCGCTTGTCCTTCCTGTGTCCACCCGCGTAGCACGCCGAAGGGCGCACACGGGCAGGGTGTTCGTGGGTGTGTGACCTCCATCCTGCCTTTTTCGGCCGTAAGTCGGCGGTAAGGCGACCTCCTGCCCGGAGCCGACCGGGAATACGGGATTTTTTCGTGCTGCTGAGGTTTCCGTCCGAGACGGCGAGGGGAGGACAGGCTTTACACCCCGCGATCACGCTCTGCTTGTGCCGCACCACCATGCGGTACGCAACCGTCCGCTTTCCGCAGAGCGGGCGTGGGTGTCCGGCACCGACGCCGCCCGGCACGGGTGGCGCTGGGCATCCACAAGAAGCGTGATCGTCCCTTCCGAACCGGCACACCCCCGTGCCATCGACCCACGACCAGGACGAGGGGGCGCAGCATGGACGCATTCACCGCAGGACTTCTGCAGCGCATAAGGGCGACCGAGTCCGACCTGACCAGGGCTCGCGACGAGGGCGACGACTTCCTCGTCGAAGTGGAGCAGGCCGAGCTCGACGACCTGCACCGCCTCGCCGCCGACCACGGTGTGGAAGTCGGCGCGTTCAGCGTCTGATCCCGAACCCGCGCACGACAACGGGATCCCAGGCATCCAGCCGGGGGTCCCGCTCTTTTGCGTGCGTACCGCTGCACGACGCGTGCGCCTGTGCCGCTGACGGCCCGCTCAGTCGTGCCAGGCGCCGAGCTCCTCCAGGCGGGCCTGGAGGGCCTCGAAGAGGCCGGGTGGGGCGGCGACGGTCAGGTCGGGCGAGAGGGGCTCTGCGGGGCGGCCACCGGTCAGGGCGCCCGCCTCCCGGGCGATGAGGTCGCCCGCCGCGTAGTCCCAGGCGTTCAGGCCGCGCTCGTAGTACGCGTCCAGGCGGCCCACGGCCACGTCGCACAGGTCGATCGCGGCCGAGCCGCCGCGACGGATGTCGCGGACCTGGGGGATCAGCTCACGCAGCACGTCGGCCTGCCTGGCCCGGCGCTCGGCGCGGTAGCCGAAGCCCGTGCCGACCAGGGCCAGCTCCAGGTCGGGGGCGGGCCGCACACGCGCGGGCCGGTCGTTCACGAACGCACCCTCCCCGAGGACAGCCCGGTAGGTCTCGCCGCGCACGGGGGCGTGGACCACCCCGACGACCGTCTCGCCGTCCACACGGGCCGCTATGGACACGGCCCAGCTCGGCAGGCCGTACAGGTAGTTGACGGTGCCGTCGATCGGGTCGATCACCCACTGGACACCACTGGTGCCCGCGACGCTGGCGCCCTCCTCGCCGAGCACGCCGTCGTGCGGCCTGCGCTCGGCCAGCAGGCCGGTGATCAGCTTCTCGGAGGCGATGTCCATCTCGGTGACGACGTCGACCGCGCTGGACTTGGTGGCGGCGACCCCGAGTCCCTCGGGCCGTCCGTCGCGCAGGAAGGCACCCGCGCGGTGGGCCGCCTCCAGGGCGATCTCCAGCAGTTCTGCCTTCAGTGCGTCCGGGTGGTTCGGCTGATCGGTCACGGTGCTCCTCACGCGTACGGGCTGTCGGCGCCCGCGGCGGCGGGCTTCGGGCCGCGGGCCGGGCAGCAGCCGACCGGGCACAGGTTGTGGCTCGCGCCGAGGGCGCCGAGGGCGCAGGGCGTCACGGCCTGGCCCCGCTCCACGGCGGCGCGCTCCAGGACCAGGTCGCGGATCGCGGCGGCGAAGCGCGGGTCGGCGCCCACGGTGGCCGAGCGGCGCACCGGCAGACCCAGCTCCTCACCCTTGGCCATGGCCTCGGTGTCGAGGTCGTAGAGGACCTCCATGTGGTCCGAGACGAACCCGATGGGCGCCATCACGACGGCCGGGGCGCCGGACGCGCTCAGCTGCTCCAGGTGGTCGCAGATGTCGGGCTCCAGCCACGGGATGTGGGGGGCGCCGGAGCGGGACTGGTAGACGAGCTGCCAGGGGTGCTCCACACCGGTCCGCTCACGCACGGCGTCCACGATGAGCCGGGAGACGTCCAGGTGCTCCTCGACGTAGGCGCCGCCCTCGCCGTGCTCCTCGACCGGGCCGGAGGTGTCCGCCGACGCGTTCGGGACGGAGTGCGTGCAGAAGGCGATGTGCGCGCCGTCCCGGACGTCCTCGGGGAGGTCGGCGAGGGACTCGATCACCCCGTCGATCATGGGCTCCAGGAAGCCGGGGTGGTTGAAGTAGTGCCGGATCTTGTCGACCTTCGGCAGCTCCAGGCCCTCGGCCTGAAGGGCGGCGAGCGAGTCGGCGAGGTTCTCGCGGTACTGGCGGCAGCCCGAGTACGAGGCGTAAGCGCTGGTGGCGAGCACCAGGATGCGGCGGCGGCCGTCGGCGACCATCTCGCGCAGGGTGTCGGTGAGGTAGGGCGCCCAGTTGCGGTTGCCCCAGTAGACCGGCAGGTCCAGGCCGTGCTCGGCGAAGTCCTTGCGGAGGGCGTCCAGGAGGGCACGGTTCTGGTCGTTGATGGGGCTCACCCCGCCGAACAGGAAGTAGTGCTCGCCGACTTCCTTGAGACGTTCCTTGGGGATGCCGCGCCCTCGCGTCACGTTCTCCAGGAACGGGATCACGTCGTCCGGGCCCTCCGGGCCGCCGAACGAGAGCAGGAGCAGGGCGTCGTAGGGGGTGGCGTCGTGCGCGTGTGGCATGACTCGATCCTGCCACCCGGCACCGACGGCCGGGATCGGGGCCCATGCCCGGAGGTGACTTAGGTTTACCTGACCCGTAAGCTGTATCGACTGACTTCACGCCTTACAGCCCCGGCCAGGGAACGGTTCCCTTCGCTTCCCGCACCCCTCGGAGACCCCCCGTGCCCAGCCCCTACACGGCTCTGTTCGCCACACCCGGCACCAAGGGCTTCACCGCCGCGGGCCTGATCGGCCGTATGCCGCTGTCGATGATGGGCATCGGCGTGGTCACGATGATCTCGCAGCTCACCGGGCGGTACGGGTTGGCCGGCGCCCTGTCGGCGACCATCGCACTGTCCGCCGCCGTGCTCGGCCCGCAGATCTCCCGTCTGGTGGACCAGTACGGGCAGCGGCGGGTGCTGCGCCCGGCGACACTCGTCGCGCTGACCGCCGCCGCGGGGCTGCTGTGCGCCGCACACTACGGATGGCCGGACCGGGTGCTGTACGTGTGCTCGGCCGGCATCGGCTGTGTGCCGAGCCTCGGTGCCATGACCCGCGCCCGCTGGGCGGCGCTCTACAGGGGCACTCCGCGGCTGCACACCGCCTACTCGTTCGAGTCCGTGGTGGACGAGGTCTGCTTCATTTTCGGCCCGATCATCTCCATCGGTCTGTCGACAGCGTGGTTCCCGGAAGCCGGGCCGCTGCTCGCCGCCTGCTTCCTCGCCGTCGGGGTGTTCTGGCTGACCGCCCAGCGGGCCACCGAGCCCGCCCCGCATCTGCGCGGACAGCACGGGAGCGGCAGCTCCGCGCTGCGCTCGCCCGGACTGCAGGTCCTGGTGGCCACGTTCGTGGCGACCGGGGCGATCTTCGGAGCGGTCGACGTGGTCACCGTGGCCTTCGCCGAGGAGCAGGGCCACAAGGCCGCCGCGAGCGTCGTCCTGGCCCTCTACGCGGCCGGATCCTGCCTTGCCGGCGTCGTGTTCGGACTGCTGCGGTTCTCCGGGGCGGCCGAGCTTCGTTGGCTACTGGGCGTCTGCGGCACGGCCGTGAGTATGATCCCCCTCCTACTGGTCGGAAACTTGCCGTTTCTGGCCGTGGCGCTCTTCGTCGCGGGCCTGTCCATCGCACCCACGATGATCACGACGATGTCCCTGATCGAAGAGCACGTACCACGCGCGCAACTGACCGAGGGCATGACCTGGGTGAGCACCGGACTCGCGGTCGGCGTCGCGCTCGGCTCCTCCGTTTCCGGCTGGGTGATCGACACTGCCGGAGCCGACGCCGGGTACGGGGTTCCGGCCGTGTCCGGTGCCGTCGCGGTCGCGGTCGGTTTCCTCGGGTACCGCCGGCTGCGCAGGCCGGCACCGGAACGGGGAGGGCCCCATGAGCACCACAGTGATCGGGAAGAGCGGCACGTGGCGTAACTGGGCGGGGAACGTGACCGCCCGGCCCGTACGGGAGGTCACCCCTGCCACCGTCGAGGAACTCGCCGCGGCGGTGCGCCGGGCCGCCGAGGACGATCTCAGGGTGAAGGCCGTCGGCACGGGGCACTCCTTCACGGCCGCCGCCGCGACCGACGGGGTAATGATCCGCCCTCAACTGCTGACGGGCATACGCAAGATCGATCGCGACGCCATGACCGTCACGGTGGGCGCCGGGACCCCGCTCAAGAGACTCAATGTGGCCCTCGCGCGCGAGGGGCTGTCGCTCACGAACATGGGCGACATCATGGAGCAGACCGTCTCCGGCGCCACCAGCACGGGCACTCACGGCACCGGCCGTGAATCGGCCTCGATCGCCGCCCAGATCAAGGGACTTGAACTGGTCACCGCGGACGGCTCGATCCTCACCTGTTCCGCCACCGAGAACGCGGACGTCTTCGCGGCCGCCCGCGTCGGCATCGGCGCGCTCGGCATCGTCACCGCGATCACCTTCGCCGTGGAGCCGATCTTCCTGCTCACGGCCCGCGAGGAGCCGATGCCGTTCGAGAGGGTGCTGGCCGAGTTCGACGAACTGCACGCCGAGAACGAGCACTTCGAGTTCTACTGGTTCCCGCACACCGGAAGCACCAACACCAAGCGCAACAACCGCAGCGCCGGCCCGGAGAAGCCCGTCCCGCAGCTGAACAGCTGGTTCGAGGACGAGTTCCTCTCCAACGGTGTCTTCCAGGTGGCCAACTGGGTCGGCCAGGCCGTACCCGCCACCATCCCCACGATCGCCCAGATCTCCAGCCGCGCCCTGTCCGCGCGCACCTACACAGACATCCCTTACAAGGTCTTCACCTCTCCGCGCCGGGTGCGTTTCGTGGAGATGGAATACGCCGTTCCGCGCGAGGCCGTGGTGGACACACTGCGTGAACTCAAGGCGATGGTCGACCGCTCCCCCCTCCGCGTCAGCTTCCCGGTGGAGGTCCGCACCGCCCCGGCCGACGACATCACGCTCTCCACCGCCTCCGGCCGGGACAGCGCCTACATCGCCGTCCACATGTTCAGGGGGACGCCCTATCAGGCGTACTTCACGGCCGCCGAGCGGATCTTCACGGCGCACGAGGGGCGCCCGCACTGGGGCAAGGTGCACACACGGGACTCGGACTACTTCGCCAAGGTCTACCCCCGCTTCGGTGAGTTCACCGCGCTGCGCGACCGGCTCGACCCCGAACGGCGTTTCCAGAACGACTACTTGCGCCGCGTGCTGGGAGCGTAGCCTGGCGGGCGGTTCCGGTGATCGCGAGCAGCCCTCCCCTTACCTCGCGTGACGAAAGGGCCCGCCCCCGCGGCCGATTGCCGTCTCCCACCAGAAGTCGAGCGGCGTGCCGATCCACGCAAGTGGCCCGAATGGAGTACTGTTGCGAGCCCTGGGTCCGGACTCCCGCCAGGGTGTCCGGGGCCTTCGAGGACCGCCGGGAGGGGGATCGTTGCACAGGG
Source organism: Streptomyces sp. NPDC030814 (assembly GCF_055572155.1). Lineage (NCBI taxonomy): Bacteria > Bacillati > Actinomycetota > Actinomycetes > Kitasatosporales > Streptomycetaceae > Streptomyces > Streptomyces sp. NPDC030814. The sequence continues at coordinate 131,505 of NZ_JBVIDX010000001.1, read as the reverse complement.
TGATGAGGTTCGTCACTTAGCGTTGCGAATAGGTACCGTGAACGGCGACCTCGGGCTCGCGCCCGACACGCCGGGCAACTCGGCAAGGTTGTGGCAGGCTGCACCCGGGCAGGCCACACTCGACTAGCGGAAGCAGCGACGCACGTGACGTCGGCAGGCACCACCCGGGAGGTCCCCATGCCCGAACTGCGTGTCGTGGCCGTCTCCAATGACGGCACACGGCTGGTGCTGAAGGCTGCCGATTCCACGGAGTACACGCTTCCGATCGACGAACGCCTGCGCGCCGCCGTACGCGGTGACCGCCCCCGTCTCGGCCAGATCGAGATCGAGGTCGAGAGCCATCTCCGCCCCCGTGACATCCAGGCGCGTATACGCGCGGGTGCCACGGCCGAGGAGGTCGCGCAGCTCGCCGGCATTCCCGTCGACCGGGTGCGCCGGTTCGAGGGCCCCGTGCTGGCCGAGCGCGCCTTCATGGCCGAGCGGGCACGCAAGACCCCCGTCCGCCGTCCCGGCGAGAACGCGGCCGGCCCGCAGCTCGGCGAGGCCGTCCAGGAGCGGCTGTTGATCCGCGGCGCCGAGAAGGACACCGTCCAGTGGGACTCGTGGCGCCGCGACGACGGCACCTGGGAGGTTCTGCTGGTGTACCGGGTCGCGGGCGAGCCGCACTCGGCGAGCTGGACGTACGACCCGCCCCGACGGCTCGTCCAGGCCGTCGACGACGAGGCGCGCTCCCTGATCGGCGAGTCCGACGACCTGGGCGCGCCCGAACCGAGTTTCCCCTTCGTGCCGAGGATCGCCCGGCTGCCCCGCGACCGTCAGGCGGAACGTCCCGTCCTGCCGGCCGTGACACCCGAGTCCGACGAGGAGACCGTGAGCGAGCGCGACTCGCTCACGAGCATCCTGGAGGCCGTCCCCAGCTACCGGGGCGACCTGGTGGTGCCCGAAGTGCCGCCCGCCGAACCGCAGGAGGAGTCCGTCGAGGAGGCGGACGAGGAGTCCGCGGCCCCCGCGGCCTCGGCCGGTTCCGCCTACGCGGACGTCCTCATGCCGCCGCGGTCGGTCAACGGCCACCGGGACCGGCTCATCGGCTCCACCGACCGCCAGGCCGAGGCCGACGGTGTACGGCCGGGCCGTCGCGCGGCGGTGCCCAGCTGGGACGAGATCGTGTTCGGCACGCGCCGCAAGAAACAGGAGTAGCGGGAACAGCGGGCGTGCGGCGGGGGTCGACGGCTACGCGCAGGAACGATCGCTCATGCCGATCCGTTTCTGCGTCCTGCTTCCTCCGGGGTTCTTCTTCCGCTTCCGGGTCTTCTTCCGTGGGTGGGGGGTCGGTCTTTCATACGTGTGCGGGGCCCGTGTCGTTCAGACGCGGGCCCCGCGGCATGCCGTCGGCGGTGCGTCACTGGGGGTCGGGCCCGGTGGCCACCGGGCGGCTGCCGTCCCGGGACCACTGCGACCAGGAGCCGACGTACAGCGCGGCCGGGATGCCGGCGACGGCCAGGGCGAGCACCTGGTGGGCGCCGGAGACGCCCGAGCCGCAGTACACGCCGATCTCCGTGTCCCCGGTCGCGCCGAGTGCCTTGAAACGGTCGGCGAGTTCGGCGGCGGAACGGAAGTGACCGGACGCGGTCACGTTCTCGGTGGTGGGTGCGGACACGGCGCCCGGGATGTGGCCGCCGACCGGGTCGATGGGCTCCACGTCCCCGCGGTAGCGCTCGGCGGCCCGTGCGTCGAGGAGCAGACCGCCGCGGGCCAGCGCCGCGGCGCCGTCCGCGTCGAGGAGCGGAAGGGCGCCGGGGGCAGGGGTGAAGGTTCCCGGCTCCGGCTCGGGGAGTTCGGCCGTCAGAGGGCCGCCCCAGGCCGCGAGACCGCCGTCGAGGACGCGCACCGAGGGGTGGCCGGACCAGCGGAGCAGCCACCACGCGCGCGCCGCGGCCCAGTTGAGCCCGCCGTCGTACACGACGACCGGGCGGTCGGCGGACACCCCGGCCGCTCGCATCGCCGCGCCGAAGGTCTCCAGGTCCGGCAGCGGGTGACGGCCGGCGGCGCCCGCCGGGCCCGCGAGTTCGGAGTCCAGGTCGACGAAGACGGCCCCCGGGATGTGCGCCTTGTCGTACTCGGGCCGCAGATGCGGGCCGCCCAACTGCCAGCGCACGTCCAGCAGGACCGGCGGGCGGGGTCCGGCCAGCTCTTCGGCGAGGTCGGATGCGGAGATGATGGCGTTCATGGCTCCATCCTCGCGCACGGGGTGGCCGCTTCGCCCGCGTCCGGCTACTCTGCCCGCCGGACGGTTCCGATCACCAGGCGTATGGGATCGGACACATGCCGTACCGTCGGCGGTCACCCCACGTCAGCCACGGAGACGGCGGCACGTCACTGTCACCGCGGCATTCGCGTACGTACGTGCGCCAGGGCGCGGCGGTGCGGCGCGGGCGCGCGGCACCACGGGTGGTGCGAGCATCGGCACGGGGCGTGATCGCGGGTGGACGCGGTACACGTGTACGGAGGGGCGGACGGACGCGGCCGCGTGGGGCCGAGGAGAGAGTGACGATGACCGACGCACGGGGGTCGACCGGCCCGAGCGGTGGGGCGTACCCACCGGGCACGCCTTGCTGGGTGAGCCTGATGGTGCACGGGATGGCCGCGACCCAGGAGTTCTACGGAGCGCTGTTCGGCTGGGAGTTCCAGCCCGGTCCGCAGCAGCTCGGCCCGTATGCGCGGGCGCTGCTCGACGGACGCGAGGTGGCGGGGATCGGGCAGCTGCCGCCGGACCGGCACCTTCCCATCGCCTGGACGCCGTACTTCGCTTCCGAGGACGTGGATCTGACCGCGGCGACCGTACGGCACTGCGGCGGGACGGTGGGGGTCGGACCGCTGGACGCCGGGGACGCGGGCCGGCTCGCGATCGCCTCCGACCCCACGGGCGCCGTCTTCGGCATCTGGCAGGCGGCGGAACATCTCGGCAGGGACATCACCGGTGTGCCGGGCACCCCCGCCTGGGACGAGCTCCTCACCTATGACACCGAGAGCGTCGCCAAGTTCTACGAGGTGGCCTTCGGTTATGCGGAGAGACCGGTGGCCTCCCCCGACCCCGACACCGACCACGTCACCCTCCACATCGGAGGCCGCCCCGTCGCGGGCATCCACGGCGTCGGCACCGCCCTCCCCCGCGACCGCGGCCCTTACTGGCTGACGTATTTCGAGGCAACCGACACCGACGAGGCCACCCAGCACGTCCTCACCCTCGGGGGCAGTGTCCTCACCCCGCCCCACGACACCCCTCAGGGCCGCGTGGCCACCGTGGCGGATCCGGAGGGCGCCGTCTTCGCGCTGGTGCACATGGAGCGCTGAGGACGGGCTGGGTGCTGAGGGCGGGCGGAGCACTGAGGGCAGGCGCAGCGACGACGGGTCCGTCGGTACCGGCGCCGGGACAGCGGCTCAGGCCGTCTCGACCGGGAGGACGTCCGGGGCGAGGGCTCCCGCGCGGGCCGTCGCCGCGGTCATCCGGCGGCGGTGGTGGCGGCGGCAGAGCACCTCGTAGCCGATGTCGTCGGGCTGGTTGACGTCGCCGACGACGACCTGGGCCCCCTCGACGACCATGTGACCGCCTATGGTGCGGGCGTTGTGGGTCGCGCGGGCGCCGCACCAGCACAGGGCCTCGACCTGGAGGACCTCGACGCGGTCGGCGAGCTCGACCAGGCGCTGGGAGCCGGGGAAGAGCTTGGAGCGGAAGTCGGTGGTGATGCCGAAGGCGTAGACGTCGAGGCCAAGGTCGTCCACGACACGGGCGAGTTGGTCGATCTGCTCGGGGGCGAGGAACTGGGCCTCGTCGGCGATCACGTAGTCCGCGCGGCGCCCCTGGGAGAGGTGGTCGACGAGGTAGGCATACAGGTCCTGTCCGTCCTCGACCTCGACGGCGTCGGTGACCAGGCCGAGGCGGGAGGAGAGCTTGCCCTGGCCCGCGCGGTCGTCGCGCGTGAAGATCATGCCCTGGAGGCCCCGCGCCGAGCGGTTGTGCTCTATCTGGAGGGCCAGCGTCGACTTCCCGCAGTCCATGGTTCCGGAGAAGAACACCAGCTCGGACATGGTGAGGTGAGCACCTTTCGGCAAGGAGGGCAGCGGAGCGGTCGGCGTGTGCGACGGGGCGTCAGGAGCGTACTTCGAGGAGCGGGATCAGCTGTTCCGCCGGTGTCATCGAGCCGTGGTTGCCGACCATCGCCGACTCCTTGGGCTCCCGTTCGGAGGCGATGATCAGGACGTCGTCGCGGGCGGCCGCGACCACGTCACCGATGCGGGCGTACACCCGTTCGTCCACGGTCGGCCCGAACCAGCCCGCCGCGATCGCCTCGTCCCGCGAGGCGACCCAGAACTGCTCGCCGAGCACCTCGCGCCAGCAGGTCAGTACATCCGCCTCGGCGCCCGGCACCGCGTACACATGGCGGGCGCGGCCCTCGCCGCCCAGCAGGGCGACCCCGGCGCGCAGTTCCCAGTCCTGGTCGAAGTCGATGCGGTGCAGCTCGTCGAAGGGAACGTCGAGCATGCCGTGGTCGGCGGTGACGTAGAGGGCACTGCGCGGCGGGAGTTGCTCGGCCAGCCGCTGGACGAGGCGGTCGACGTGCATGAGCTGGCCGCGCCAGGTGTCCGAGTCGAGCCCGTAGCGGTGCCCGGCGCCGTCCACCTCGGAGTAGTACGTGTAGACCAACGCACGGTCACCGGCGCCCAGTTGCCGGGCGGCCAGGTCCATGCGGTCCTCGCCGGAGAGGCGGCCGTGGAAGGTCCCGCCGCTCAGCGCGACCTTCGTCAGGGGGGTGTGCTCGAAGGCGGGGGACGAGACCTGCGCGGTGTGCACGCCTGCCTCGTGGGCGAGCTGGAAGACCGTCGGGTACGGCTGCCACACGTGCGGTGCCGTCCAGGGCTGCCAGCGGAGCTGGTTCATCAGCTCCTGGGTCTCGGGGTCGCGGACCGTGTAGCCGGGGAGCCCGTGCGCGCCCGGCGGGAGTCCGGTACCCACGGAGGCCAGGGAGGTCGCCGTGGTGGCCGGGTAGCCGGCGGTGATGGGGCGGCCGGTGCCGCCGCGCGAGGACGCCAGCAGGGAGGTCATGAAGGGGGCTTCGTCGGGGTGTGCCCGCAACTGCTCCCAGCCGAGCCCGTCGATCAGGAAGACGCAGGCGCGGTCGGCCGGCGCCAGCTCCGGTATCGCGGCGGTCGCACCGGGGACCTCCATGCCCGCCGCGATGGTGGGCAGGAGGTCGGCGAGCGAGCCGGCGCCGTACTCGGGGACGGGTGCGGAGCCGACGGCCAGGGGTTCCGGGTGGTCCCAGGTGGGCAGTGCCATCAGCGGGCGAGGTCCGCGGTCGCCTCGGAGAGGGACTGCGCGAAGGCGAGGGCCTGGCGTACGGTCTCCGGGCCGTCACCGGCCTCGCTGACGCGCAGGCTGAGGTCGTCCGCCGTGGAGCTGCCCGTGTAGCCGTGGTCGGCCTCGCAGTTGGGGTCGCCGCAGGCTGCGGGCTCCAGGTCGATACGGGAGACGGCGCCCCAGCCGATGGTCAGGACGACCTCACGGGGCAGGGTGCCGGGTGTGTACGACTCGGGATTGGCGACGACCCGGCTGACCACGACCGACGAGATCCGGCCGAGCTTCACCGACTCGGTGGACGTCGTGGCGTAGGGCGTGGGTGACGTGCTGTCCGCGGCCTGCTCGTCGGTGTGGCTGACGATGAACCGGTTGGCCGTGAGGACGAGCACCGTCACATGGCGCCGCACCTCGTTGGCGTCGAACGTCGTCTCCTGGTGGACCAGGTACGACTTGATGGCATCGCCGCCGACAGCGGCCTCCACCGCCTCGGCCACGAGAGCCGGGTAGTAGCCGCTGCGCTCGATCGCCGCACGCAGCCCCTGGGTCGTCGTACTGGTCTTGGCCATGACGTCCATCCTAGTCCGTGGGCAAGGGCGGTCCGGCTCAGTCAAGAGCATCCCGGGGGCTTTCCAACAGCGGGCCGTCGCGCCTTCTTGCGTCCGGCGCCCGGCGCCTCCCTGTGACCGGGTGTGCGGTCACGGCACCGCGGCGGCTCGGGCGGCGGACCGTCCCCCTTCGCGGGGGCGGCCCTTCCGGGCCGCGGGAAAAGGTACGCCCGTATTTCCCGCCGCACCGGAAGAAAACGAATTCCCGTCGCCGGTCGGCCGTGGTTCTCCTCGGTCGGATCCGGCCCGGGAATTCCCGCAACAGGGTCGCGGTGCCGCACGCAGGGCGGGACCGCGACCCTATTTCCGGTACTGCCGGATGTCCGCGCCGAGGGACCAGCCGACGCCCTTGCCGTCGTCGTACACGCGGGCCTCGAAGACCGCGCCCGCGGGCAGGGGCGTGCACACGTCACTGCCCGGCCACGGGTTGGCGCGGGCCGGCCAGTCCTCGCAGCGGATCTTCCTCACCGGCTGGGCGCCGACCTTCCAGCGGAAGTCCCGCGGGACGGTCCTGACCACCGGACAGGCGCCGTCCTTCGTGTGGTCGACCGCGATGTACGCGGTGCAGGCGCGGTTGCTCCGGAGTTCGGTCCAGCCGTCCTCGTTCTCCGTGCAGGCGCACAGGCGGCGGCCGGACTCGGCGTACGCCGTCCCGGTGACGGAGCCCGGGGTGACCATGAGCGCCGCGCAGGGGGCGGCCAGGAGCCCCGCCCGCGGAAGACCGCGACGCATCCGAAATTTCCGCATGACTCTCCCTTGAGTTCATGGGGGCTGTGATGCGTCGACCGTAAATACACAGGCATTGCGAGAACAATGCATGTGAGCTTCGACTGAGGAAAAGGGGGACATGGTCAAGGAATGATGAGCGCCACCTCGGAACGGCTCCCGGATTACTTCCGGGTACGGACAGATCCGCCTGCGCGGCGCTCCGATTTCCCCTCGCTGATCGCCGTCAGTAGACCGGGAGCGTCCTCGGGCCGAGGTCGTCGCGGGCGGGCGGCCGGGCGAGCCGTACGGTGGCGCCGAGCACGCTGAGCCCGTGCGGGGCGACGACGACCGGCTCCAGGGAGACGGCCACGACCTCGGGGTGGTCGTCCACCAGCCGGGAGACCCGCAGCAGCAGTTCTTCGAGGGCGCCGGTGTCGACCGGCGCCGAACCTCTCCAACCGAAGAGGAGCGGTGCCGTCCGGATCGATCGCACCAGTGAGGCGGCATCCCGCTCGGTGGCCGGAATCAGCCGGTGCGCCATGTCCCCGAGCAACTGCGACGCCGGCCCGGCCAGCCCGAAGGAGAGCACCGCTCCGGCCGCCGGGTCGACCACTGTCCGTACGATCGTGTCGACACCGCGCGGGGCCATGGCCTGGACGACCGGACGCAGCTCCTCCGGCCCGCCGAACAGCCCCGTCAACTCCGCGTACGCACGCCGCAGTTGCTCCTCGTCCGCCAGATCGAGGCGTACGCCGCCCAGGTCGGCCCGGTGCCTCAGGTGCGGGGCGGTCGTCTTGAGCGCGACGGGGTAGCCGATCGCCTCGGCCGCCGCCACCGCCTCGTCGGGGGTGGGAGCGGGCCGCGCCTCCCGGACCCGGATGCCGTACCGGGCGAGCAGGGCGCATGTCTCCGCCGCGCCGAGGGTGAGTCCCTCGCCCCGCGCGAGCAGCTCGTCGATCTGCCGCGCGGCCCCCTTCTCGTCGATGTCCTCGTACTCGGGCACCTTGCCCGGCTCCGCCGCCTCACGCCGCCACTGCGCGTACTTCACGGCTTCGGAGAGCGCGCGAACGGCCCGCTCGGCGGCGGGGTAGGCGGGGATGAGCCGGGAGCCGGCGGGGTCGGCGGCGAGAGGGCGGGCGCCGGGGGCGGCGGACGAGGGCGCCGTCGGGGTGCCCGTCGCCACGGTGGGTGGCAGTCCCGCGGGGCGACGGGTGTCCCCCTGGTCCGGGGCGGCCTGGGGCTGTGGGGCACCGCTCGTGGCGGCGGGGGTCCGGTCGCCGGACTGGGGTGCGGTGCTCGCCGCGGCCGACAGTGCCTCGGCGAGACCGCCCAGCTCGACGTGGACGACGAGCACCGGCTTCGTGGGGTTCACCTCCGCCGCGGAGCGCAACGCCTCGGCGAGGGCCGCGTCATCGGGGGACATCTCCCCGAGGGCCGGTATGGCCGTCACGACGACCGCGTCGCACGCGTCGTCCGCCAGGGCGCCCGACAGCACCCGGTGGAAGTCGTCCGCCGAGGCGGCGGTCGTCAGATCGACCGGCGGCAGCGGACGGAGCCCCTCCGCGAGGCACGCGTCATAGGTGAGCAGCCCCAATGACTCCGAGTTCCCGAGGATCGCCACCCGCGGGCCCGCCGGCAGCGGCTGGCGGGCCAGCAGCAGCCCCGCGTCCACCAGCTCCGTGATCGTGTCGACCCGGATCACCCCCGCCTGCCGCAGCACCGCGGACACGGTGGCGTGGGGCAGCCGGGTGGCGCGCACCGCATGCCCCGGGGGTGCGGCCCCATGGCGTGCGCCCTGGACGACGACGAGCGGTTTGACCGCCGCGGTCCGCCGGGCGAGGCGGGTGAACTTGCGCGGGTTTCCGATGGACTCCAGGTACATCAGCACGACATCGGTGTCGGGGTCCTCGTACCAGTACTGGATGACGTCGTTGCCGGAGACGTCCGCCCGGTTGCCGGACGACACGAACGTGGACACGCCCGTCACGCCGGTGACCCCTCCCCCGCGCCGGTGCAGCCGGGACAGCAGAGCGATACCGATGGCGCCGGACTGGGCGAAGAGACCGATGCGCCCGGAGCGCGGCATCTCGGGCGCGAGCGAGGCGTTGAGCCGTACATCAGGGGCGGTGTTGATGACGCCGAACGCATTCGGACCGATGATGCGCATGCCGTACGCCCGTGCCAGGCGGACGAGTTCACGCTGGCGCTCGTGCCCCTCGGGGCCGCTCTCGGCGTACCCAGCGGAGACCACCACGAGGCCCTGCACTCCGTGTTCACCGCACTCGGCGACGACCTCGGGGACCTGCGCGGCGGGGACGGCCACGACGGCGAGGTCGACGGGGCCCTCGATGTCACGGACGGAGGGGTGGGCCGGGACCCCGTCGATCTCCTTCTCCTGCACGGCCTTGTTCACCGCGTAGAGCCGGCCCGCGAAGCCGGCCTCCCGGAGGTTGGCGAGGACGCTGCGGCCCACTCCGCCGGGTGTGCGCCCGGCGCCGATGACGGCGACCGAGCCGGGGGCGAGGAGCCGCTGCACCGACCTGGCCTCGGCGCGCTGCTCCCGCGCGCGCTGCACCGCGAGGGAGCGGTCGGTGGGCTCCAGGTCGAACTCCAGACGTACGACGCCGTCCTCGAAGCTGCGCTTCTGCTGGTACCCCGCGTCGGTGAACACCTTGATCATCTTGTTGTTGGCGGGCAGCACCTCGGCGGCGAAGCGCCTGATGCCGCGCTCGCGGGCGACGGCGGCGATGTGTTCCAGGAGGGCGGAGGCGACGCCGCGCCCCTGGTGGGCGTCCTGGACGAGGAAGGCGACCTCGGCCTCGTCGGCGGGGGCCGACGCGGGCATTCCGTCGGCGCCGATGCGGTCATAGCGTACGGTGGCGATGAACTCGCCGCCGACGGTGGCGGCGAGCCCCACCCGATCCACGAAGTCGTGGTGCGTGAAGCGGTGGACGTCCTTGGCGGACAGGCGAGGGTACGGCGCGAAGAAGCGGTAGTACTTCGACTCGTCGGAGACCTGCTCGTAGAAGCTGACCAAGCGCTCGGCGTCATCAACGGTGATGGGCCGGATGCGTGCGGTGCCGCCGTCGCGCAGCACCACGTCGGCCTCCCAGTGGGCGGGGTACTCATGCCGGTCCGACGAGGTCTGCATGGGCCCCAGAGTACGGCTCGCGTCCGGCTACGGCGCGGGACAGTCTGGGGAAACACAACAGCCGGTGCGCGGTCAGGCCGTGGGCCCGTTCCGGTGACGCTTCACGATATGGGAAACTGGTCTAGACAACCCGGTCTAGACCTCTTCGAGATACCCGAGACACACCTGAAGGGCAGCATCACATGGCTGAGCGCCGCGTCAACGTCGGCTGGGCCGAGGGCCTCCACGCCCGCCCCGCTTCCATCTTCGTCCGGGCCGCCACGGCCTCCGGTATCCCCGTGACGATCGCCAAGGCGGACGGCAACCCCGTCAACGCCGCTTCCATGCTGGCGGTCCTGGGTCTGGGCGCCCAGGGCGGCGAGGAGATCGTCCTCGCCTCCGACGCGGAGGGCGCGGACGCCGCGCTCGACCGTCTGGCGAAGCTCGTCGCCGAGGGGCTCGAGGAGCTTCCCGAGACGGTCTGACCCGCGCGACAAAGGCCTGAAAGGCCGCTCGCGGCAGCACTGAAGGGCTCGTCCGATTTATCGGGCGGGCCCTTCGTATTTCCATGGGAAGCGGCGCCGGTAAATCGGTCTGCGGCGTCGGGAAATCCGTCTGCGGGCAGCAGAAATAACGCCCCTCCAATTCACGCCTTCTTTGTATACGGCCCTCGTGTTAATGCCGCAGACTCGGCATGTTTACGGGTTGTTGCGAAGTCCTCACACGGTCCTGCCGCTCCGCCGCGGCGGGCCGGCCGGGAAAGCGCAGCCGGTGCGCCGAGGTCGCGCGCTCCGTGTGCTGGGCGGTGATCGTCCGCGCGCGCTCGCTGTCGCCGCGCGCCACGGCGTCCACGATGCCGCCGTGCTCCGCCCAGGACTCCACGGGGTTGGCCGGCGCCTCGACCGCGTACATCCAGGCGATCTTGTGCCGCAGCTGGGCGAGCGTCGAGGTCAGGGCGGGGCTCCCGGAGGCCTGGGCGAGCGTCTCGTGGAACCAGCCGCCCAGGGAGCGCAGATCCTCGCTGCCGCCCCGTCTGGCCCGCTCCTGGCCCAGCCTGACCAGGCCGCGCAGGACCTTGAGGTGTGCCTCCGTGCGCCGCTGGGCGGCGCGGGCGGCACCGAGAGGCTCCAGCAGCATGCGCATCTCCAGCAGGTCGGCGGCCTCCTGCTCGGTCGGCTCGGCGACGCACGCGCCCGCGTGCCGGCGGGTCACCACGAAGCCTTCGGCCTCCAGCGTGCGCAGTGCCTCGCGCACGGGGACGCGGCTGACGCCGTAACGGCGCGCGAGCAGTTCCTCGGTGAGACGGCTGCCGCGCTCGTAGACACCCGCGACGATGTCATCACGGATCGCCGTGCATACCGAGTGCGCCGGAATACGCATGACCGACCTCCGCCTTAATCCCCGTGAAACGTCCTTGATTGACGTGTGTTCAGGCGACTCTATTGCAGCGAGCCGGAATTTCCGATGGCAGGCCGGAATCCATGGATATTTTTTGGACAGGAGGTGCCCCACAACAAGGAAAGCCCCGGCTCGGTGAGCCGGGGCCTCCTGAGGCGGGTGACGCTTTCGTCAGACGTTCACACCGTGCGAGCGCAGGTACGCGACGGGGTCGATGTCCGAGCCGTACTCGGCCGACGTGCGGGCCTCGAAGTGCAGGTGCGGGCCGGTGACGTTGCCGGTCGCCCCGGAGAGGCCGATCTGCTGACCGGCGGTGACCGTCTGGCCGACGGAGACGGCGATGGACGACAGGTGGCCGTACTGGGTGTAGGTGCCGTCGTTCATCTTGATCACGACGTTGTTGCCGTACGCGCCGCCCCAGCCGGCCTCGACGACGGTGCCGGCGCCCACCGCGAGGACGGCCGTGCCTGAGGCGGCGTGGAAGTCGACACCGGTGTGGCTGCCGGAGGACCAGACGGCGCCGCCGGACTTGTAGCCGGTGGAGATGTAGGAGCCGCTGATGGGGGCGACGTAGGAGTTGAGGCGCTTGCGCTCGGCCGCGCGGGCGGCACGTGCCTTGATCTCCTCGCGCTCCTTGGCGGCGGCGCGCTCCTGCTCGGCCTTCTCGGCGGCGGCCTTGCGGGCCTCCTCCTGTGCCTTCTGCTTGACGGCGGCCACTTCTGCGGCCTGCTGCTGGGCGGCGGCCTGGGCGTCGACCTGCTCGGCGACCGTGTCCCCGAGGACGATGATCTGGTTCAGTCCGGTCTGCTCGGGCGCGGGCTCCGCGGCGAGCGCCGGGACGGCCACGGTGCCGACGACACCGGTGGTGGTGAGAGCGGCGACGCCCACGGTCCTCGTGGTCGTGCGCTTCACTCGGCCGGGACGGCGGTGTTTCCCGGGAGCGCGGGTGAACCCCATGGAGTGGCTGATCCTTTCCTTCCCTCTCGCCTACCGGGTTAGCTGACGGGTTCGGAGCAGGAAGGTCTCCTACGGACACCCCTCGTTTCGCGAAGCTCGCGAAGGGCACCCGATTCACCCCAGGGACTGCGGTTGGGTCCCCGGCTCCCCTGGCTCGCGCCGTACGGGGGACTCGGCGATGACTGTCCGGTGCCGCGGATGCGGCGAACTGCTGGCGAACAGCCGGACCGACGCTAAGCGGGTCGCCTCCGAAATAACAAACGCATCACGGGTTTTGTAGCGTACGCCACAGGGCAGACGTGCAACCTCCCCCATGAATAGGGACAAACAGGGCCCCGGCGACTCTTCCGTCACCGGGGCCCTCGGTCTCCCGTCTGCGCGCCGGTCTCTACTCGGCGGGTACGACGGTGACTTCACCGATGCCGAGGGCCCTGACCGGCTCCTCGATCTGCGCGGCGTCACCGACGAGGACGGTCACCAGACGGTCCACCGGGAAGGCGCTCACGACGGCCGCGGTGGCCTCCACGGTGCCGGTGGCGGCGAGCTGTCGGTACAGCGTCGACTGGTAGTCGTCCGGCAGGTGCTGCTCGACCTGGTCGGCCAGTGTGCTCGCCACGGCCGCCGCCGTCTCGAACTTGAGGGGGGCGACCCCGACGAGGTTCTGCACGGCGACGTCCCGCTCGGCGTCCGTCAGCCCCTCCGCGGCGAGCGTGCGCAGCACCGTCCACAGGTCGTCGAGCGCCGGACCGGTGTTCGGTGTGTCGACGGAACCGCTGATGGCGAGCATCGAGACACCGGAGCCGTCGGGTGCCGAGCGCAGCACCTGGCCGAACGCGCGCACGCCGTAGGTGTAGCCCTTCTCCTCGCGCAGGACGCGGTCCAGACGGGAGGTGAGGGTGCCGCCGAGGCAGTAGGTGCCGAGCACCTGGGCCGGCCACACCCGGTCGTGCCGGTCGACGCCCACACGGCCGATGAGCAGCTGCGTCTGGACGGCGCCGGGGCGGTCCACGATGATGACGCGCCCGGTGTCGTCGGCGCTCACCGGCGGCACGGGGCGGGGCTTGGCCGGAGAGCCCGTCCAGGCGCCCAGGGTGTCGCCGAGCAGCGCGTCGAGGTCGACTCCGGTGAGGTCGCCGACGACCACGGCGGTGGCCGTCGCCGGGCGGACATGCCGCTCGTAGAAGGCGCGTACGGCCGCGGAGTCGATGCGCGCGACGGTCTCCTCGGTGCCCTGACGCGGGCGCGACATGCGGGAGCCCGCGGGGAACAACCGCTTGTAGAGCTCCTTGGCGGCCCGGCGGCCCGGGTTGGCGGTCTCGTGGGGGATCTCGTCGAGCCGGTTGGCCACGAGCCGCTCGATCTCGCTGTCCGCGAACGCCGGGGCCCGCAGTGCGTCGGCGAGCAGGCCGAGCGCCTTCCCCAGCCGCGACACGGGGACTTCGAGGGAGAGGCGTACGCCGGGGTGGTCGGCGTGCGAGTCGAGGGTGGCGCCGCACCGCTCCAGCTCGGCCGCGAACTCCTCGGCGGAGTGCTTGTCGGTGCCCTCGGAGAAGGCCCTCGTCATGATGGTGGCGACGCCGTCGAGGCCGGCGGGCTCGGCGTCCAGGGGGGCGTCGAGGAGCACCTCGACGGCGACGACCTGCTGGCCGGGACGGTGGCAGCGGAGCACCGTCAGGCCGTTGTCCAGGGTGGCGCGCTCGGGCGCGGGGAATGCCCAGGGCCTGGCCTCGCCGGCCTGGGGCTGCGGGTGGAAGTCCATGGTCGCGAGCTCGGTCACTTCGCCGACTCCTCGGTCTCGTCGGTGGTTGCGTCGGCGTCCGTCGCCGGGGTCTCGGCCTCGGCGGCCTCCTCGTCGGCTTCGTCGCCGGCGACGGGCTCGTAGACGAGCACCACGCGGTTGTCGGGCCGCAGGCGCGCCTGGGCGACCTCCCGGACCTCCTCGGCGGTCACGTCGAGCACACGGTCGACGGCGGTCAGGGCCAGCTTGGGGTCGCCGAACAGGACCGCGTAGCGGCACAGTTCGTCGGCGCGGCCCGCGACCGTGCCGAGCCGGTCCAGCCATTCGCGCTCCAACTGGGCCTGGGCGCGCTCCATCTCCTCGGCCGTGGGGCCCTCCGCGGCGAATCGGGCGAGCTCCTCGTCGACGGCGGCCTCGATGACGGGCACCTCGACGTCGCCGGAGGTCTTCACGTCCATCCACGCCAGGGAGGGGGAGCCGACCAGACGCAGCAGGCCGAAGCCGGCCGTCACCGCCGTGCGGTCTCGGCGTACGAGCCGGTTGTAGAGGCGGGAGGACTCCCCGCCGCCGAGGATGGCGAGGGCCAGGTCGGCCGCGTCGCACGCGCGCGTGCCGTCCTCCGGCAGGCGGTAGGCGGCCATCAACGCGCGCGCGGGCACCTTCTCCTCGATGATCTCGCGCCGCTGCTCACCGATGACGTCGGGCAGACCGCCGTCACGCGGCTCCGGCTTGCCGTCGTAGGACGGGATGGAACCGAAGTACTTCTCGATCCAGGCGAGGGTCTGCTCCGGGTCGATGTCGCCGACGACCGAGAGGACGGCGTTGTTGGGCGCGTAGTACGTCCGGAAGAACTGGCGGGCGTCCTCCAGGCTGGCCGCCTCCAGGTCCTCCATGGAACCGATCGGGGTGTGCCGGTAGGGGTGGCCCTCCGGGTAGGCCAGCTGGAAGATCCGCTCGAAGGCGGTGCCGTACGGCACGTTGTCGTAGCGCTGCCGGCGCTCGTTCTTGACGACGTCCCGCTGGTTGTCCAGGTTCTTCTGGTCGAGCGCGAACAGCAGGCTGCCCATGCGGTCGGCCTCCAGCCACAGCGCGAGCTCCAGCTGGTGGGCGGGCATCGTCTCGAAGTAGTTGGTGCGCTCCCAGCTGGTGGTGCCGTTGAGCGAGCCGCCGGCGCCCTGGACCAGCTCGAAGTGGCCGTTGCCCGAGACCTGCTTGGAGCCCTGGAACATCAGGTGCTCGAAGAGGTGGGCGAGGCCGGTGCGGCCCTCGACCTCATGGCGGGAGCCTACGTCGTACCAGAGGCACACCGCGGCGACCGGGGTCAGGTGGTCCTCGGAGAGCACCACGCGCAGGCCGTTGTCCAGGCGGTGCTCCTTCACTGTCAGGCCTTCGGAGCCTGCCTCGGCTGTGGCCGTGTGACCCATGGGCATGTACGTCCCTTCGATGGCGAGCGCGGTCGGTGGAACCGCGGTTGTCCTGCCGGTCCTGCCACTGTATGCAAGCGTGCGGACGCCCGGCGAAGTTCCCGGAGGCCGTACGCCGGCAGCGAGAACGCCCTGTGCCCGGAGCGGGACCGCCGGTGGCCGTCGGCGGCCGGTGGTCAAGGTCGGCGCACGCGGTTGACGCGGCGACGCGGACGCCCGCCCGGCGGGTGAATGCCGGGTCGTGTCCGGGTTGTCAGTGCGGCAGTCCACAATGGTCCGCGTCAGAGTCCGTTCACTTGCAGCAAGGAGCCGGCAGCGATGGCCCGCCGCAGCACGAAGACCCCGCCGCCCGACGACGCGTACGAGGAGAAGATCCTCGACATCGACGTCGTCGACGAGATGCAGGGCTCCTTCCTGGAGTACGCGTACTCGGTCATCTACTCCCGAGCCCTGCCCGACGCCCGTGACGGTCTGAAGCCGGTGCACCGCCGCATCGTCTACCAGATGAACGAGATGGGCCTGCGCCCCGACCGCGGCTACGTGAAGTGCGCCCGCGTCGTCGGCGAGGTCATGGGCAAGCTGCACCCGCACGGCGACTCGTCGATCTACGACGCCCTGGTGCGCATGGCCCAGCCCTTCTCGATGCGCGTCCCCCTGGTCGACGGCCACGGCAACTTCGGTTCCCTCGGCAACGACGACCCGCCCGCCGCCATGCGGTACACGGAGTGCCGCCAGGCCGCCGCGACGAGCCTGATGACGGAGTCGATCGAGGAGAACACGGTCGATTTCGCCCCGAACTACGACGGCCAGGAGCAGGAGCCGGTCGCGCTGCCCGCCGCCTTCCCGAACCTCCTGGTCAACGGCGCGTCGGGCATCGCCGTCGGTATGGCCACCAACATGCCGCCGCACAACCTGGGCGAGGTCATCGCCGCCGCCCGCCACCTGATCAGATATCCGAACGCGGACCTGGACGCGCTGATGAAGCACGTCCCGGGCCCCGACCTGCCCACGGGCGGGCGGATCGTCGGTCTCTCCGGGATCAGGGACGCGTACGAGACCGGCCGCGGTACCTTCAAGATCCGCGCCACGGTGACCGTGGACAACGTGACGGCGCGCCGCAAGGGCCTCGTCGTCACGGAGCTGCCGTTCACCGTCGGCCCCGAGAAGGTCATCGCCAAGATCAAGGACCTGGTCGGCTCGAAGAAGCTCCAGGGCATCGCCGACGTCAAGGACCTCACCGACCGCCAGCACGGCCTGCGTCTCGTGATCGAGATCAAGAACGGCTTCGTGCCGGAGGCGGTCCTGGAGCAGCTCTACAAGCTGACGCCGATGGAGGAGTCCTTCGGCATCAACAACGTGGCGCTGGTCGACGGCCAGCCCCTCACCCTGGGCCTCAAGGAGCTCCTGGAGGTCTACCTCGACCACCGCTTCGACGTGGTGCGTCGCCGCTCGGAGTTCCGCCGCGGCAAGAAGCGCGACCGGCTGCACCTGGTCGAGGGTCTGCTCACGGCGCTGCTGGACATCGACGAGGTCATCCGGCTGATCCGTTCCAGCGAGAACTCCGCGCAGGCCAAGGAGCGCCTGATGGGGCACTTCTCCCTGTCGGACGTGCAGACGCAGTACATCCTCGACACTCCGCTGCGCCGTCTGACCAAGTACGACCGCATCGAGCTGGAGACGGAGAAGGACCGCCTCAACACGGAGATCGCGGAGCTGACGCGCATCCTGGAGTCGGACGCGGAGCTGCGCAAGCTGGTCTCCGGGGAACTGGCCGCGGTGGCGAAGAAGTTCGGCACCGAGCGCCGTACGGTGCTGCTGGAGTCCTCGGGCGCACCCGTGGCCGCGGTTCCGCTCCAGGTCGCGGACGACCCGTGCCGGGTGCTGCTGTCCTCGACGGGTCTGCTCGCCCGTACGGCCGACGCGGAGCCCTTCGCGGCAGATGCGGGCGCCAAGCGCACCAAGCACGACGTGATCGTGTCGGTGGTCCCGGCGACGGCCCGGGGCGAGATCGGCGCGGTGACGTCCACGGGCCGTCTGCTGCGGCTGAACGTGATCGACCTGCCCCAGCTGCCCGACACGGCGGCGGCCCCGAACCTCGCGGGCGGCGCCCCGCTCGCGGAGTTCCTCTCCCTCCAGGACGACGAGACGGTGGTCTGTCTGATGACGCTCGACGAGTCGTCGCCCGGGCTCGCCATCGGCACCGAACAGGGTGTCGTCAAGCGTGTGGTGCCCGACTATCCGTCCAACAAGGAGGAGTTGGAGGTCATCACCCTCAAGGAGGGCGACCGGATCGTGGGCGCGGTCGAGCTGCACACCGGCGAGGAGGACCTGGTCTTCATCACCGACGACGCCCAGCTGCTGCGCTACCAGGCGTCGCAGGTCCGGCCGCAGGGCCGCCCGGCCGGCGGTATGGCGGGCATCAAGCTCACCGAGGGCGCGAAGGTCATCTCCTTCACGGCGGTCGACCCGGCCGCGGACGCGGTGGTCTTCACGGTGGCGGGCTCGCGCGGCACGCTGGACGACTCCGTGCAGACCACGGCGAAGCTCACCCCCTTCGACCAGTACCCGCGCAAGGGCCGCGCCACGGGCGGTGTCCGCTGCCAGCGGTATCTGAAGGGCGAGGACTGCCTGTCCTTCGCCTGGGCGGGCCCGGCTCCCGCCCGAGCCGCCCAGAAGAACGGCACTCCGGCCGACCTGCCGGAGATGGACCCCCGCCGGGACGGCTCGGGTGTCTCCCTGGGCAAGCCGGTGGCATCGGTGGCGGGCCCGGTGTGACGAGGGTTGTCACGGTGAGCCGGAGGCCTCAGAGGCTGTCGTAGGAGGTCTCCGGTTCGCCGGCCTCCTGCTCCTTCTGCGGTACGTAGCGGAGGACGCCCCACATGCTGTGCTCGTCGGCGTGTGGGGCGTCGTCCTTGCACGCCTCCAGCTCCTTTGTCAGCGCGGCGGCGTCCATGCCGGTGCCGATGAGGACGAGCTGGGTGAGCCGTGGCTCGTCGCCGGGCGTCCACGGCTCGGGGTAGAACCGCAGGAAGCGTCCGACGGCGTGCACGGCGTAGCGGTTGCGGGTGTCGTGGGGCCCGAAGTCGACGTATCCCTTGATGCGGTAGAGCCCGTCCGACCTGCCGTCGAGGAAGTCCAGCAGCCGCCGGGGGTTCATCGGCAGGTCGGAGAAGAAGGCGACGCTGTCGTACGCGGTGTGCAGATGCCCGAGGTGATGCCCGTGGGCGTCACCGCCCTCGCCGTGGGTGGCGCCGTCCCCGTCGTCCGGGTCGGCGTCCTCGTCGTGCCGGTGGAGGTCGTCGAAGGAGAGCTGTCCGATGCGTTCCTCGCTCGGGCGGCAGTCGAAGAGGAACGCGGGATCGATGCGCCCGTAGGTCGCGGCCACGACGGCGGCGCCCTCGCTGAGCGACCGGACGAGTCCGAGGACGCGCTCGCCGTGCTCGGCCCGGTCCACCTTGTTGACGACGACGAGGTCGGCGATGGCGAGGTGCCGGTCGATCTCGGGGTGCCGCTGCCTGGTGTCGAGGAACTCGGCTGCGTCGACGACCTCGACCAGCCCGCCGTACACGACCCGCGGATTCTCGCCGGCGAGCACCATCCGTACGAGTTCCTGCGGCTCGGCGAGCCCGCTGGCCTCGATCACGATGACATCGATCCCGGTGGCGGGGTGGGCGAGCCGCTCCAGATACACGTCGAGCTCACTGGCATCGACGGCACAGCACAGACAACCGTTGCCCAGCGACACGGTGGAGTCGCCGAGCGCTCCGGCCACGGCCATCGCGTCGATCTCGATCGCCCCGAAGTCATTGACGACGACACCGATCCGGGTGCCACCGCTGCGGTGGAGAAGGTGGTTGAGGAGGGTCGTCTTGCCGGAGCCCAGGAATCCGGCGAGGACCACGACCGGGATCTGCTGTGGGTCGTGGGGACCCGGACTCGACGACTGGCTCAACGCGCGCCCTCTCTCACACCGTTGCGTGCGCCGGCTCGCGGTCGGCCCGCCGTACCGGGACGGCTCAGGGGGCCGGCGCCAGCCGGAGCGCCGCAGCTCTCGTACGGCCTTGTCCTGCCGCCCCAGGATACGAGTGGGCCCAGCGCCCCTATGAAGGGAACGGTTGTCAGCGGCGCCCGTGGGGCTCACGATGGGCACGGCGCCGGTTTCTGACACCCACACATCCTTCCGTGCGCCTCTTCTCCGCCTCCCAGCCGACCCGTGCCGCTCGGCGACACTGGGAGACGGCAAGCGCGCCGCTCACCGCTCGCCGGTCCCCATCCTGTCGCCCCTACCCGACGACCGCGGATGGACGCCCGAACCGGGGGTTGACATGACCACACAGAACTTTGGGATTCGGAGGCTGGGCTCCGCCGTCCGCGACCGGCTCGTCTCGGCCGCACAGGGCCTGGCGGAGAGAGGCTCCCGACAGCGCAGGCACGCCGCGCTCGCCGAACAACACCGGCTCCACTTCGATCTGCTGTGCAAGGCCATGGAGGACCCCGCGCTGGCGGCCGTTCTCGACACCTACGAGACCGATGTCCCTCCGGAGCGGCAGCGCCAATACCTCTTCGCGAACGCTCTGTACGTCAACGCGCTGTACTACCACCGCATCGGTGCGCTCAGCCTGGGCGAGCTGTACGGGCACCTGCGGGTGATGGCACGGAACACGATCTTCCGGGAGTACTGGGCGGCCACGCGTCACCATCGGGACAGTCTGCCCGACGCGTCGGAGGAAGCCGCGCTGGGCGACATGATGAATGGCCTCGTCGAGGAGATGAACCATCTGGTCGAGGACCGGGACGACGGAGAGGAATGGTGGGTCATCGGGCAACCGCCGGACGAGTGATTCACCCTCAAGTCTCGGGAAGCAGCGAGACGTTGAGACATCGAGGCCGGTAATCTCTCCGCATCCTGCTCGGGAAGAACCTCCTGCTCAGGTCCTTGCATGTGCGGTGTAGGGCTGCAGATCCCCGCCCGAGGCAGCAGCCTGTTCATGAGTGTCCGTGGGCCCGCTCATGAATCGACCGGACGCACCATGGGTCATCAACTCGCGCGGCGCCCCGGGTGGGGCCCACCTCGCTCGATTGCCTCTAGGACCGGACTTGAAGATCGTGCGTCGAGTTGGCGTTCCGCCCCGGGAGCGCGGCAGCTCCACGGGTCAGACCTGCCCCGACATCTTCGAACTCAGTGACGGCAACTTCGCTGTCATCGGCACCGAAGCCACCGCCGCCCTCGACGGCGAGCTGCCGCCCGACGCGGCGCGTGCTCCCTACGAACGCATCGTGGTCATCACACGCGAGACCCTGGTCCGTGCCAAAGCCGACATCCCCGATACGTGAGACGGCCGCGCTCACCTGACGGAGCGCGTGACACGAGCCCGGCACCTCCCCCGTGGTGCCGGGCTTCGTCCGTCAGGCCACCAGCGGCACGGCCACCGGGGGCACCGGTCCCACGTAGCGTGCCGCCGGGCGGATGATCTTCGAGTCCCGGGCCTGTTCGAGGATGTTGGCGCTCCAGCCGACGACGCGGGCGGCGGCGAAGGTCGGGGTGAACATCTCACGGGGCAGCCCGCACAGTTCCATGACGACGCCGGCATAGAACTCGACATTGGTGTGCAGCTCACGGCCCGGCTTCAGCTCGGCGAGGATGGCCTCCACCTGTCGTTCGACCTCCACCGCGAAGGCGACGCGCGGGCCGCCGAACCGCTCCGCGATGCCACGCAGCATGCGGGAGCGGGGGTCCTCGGTGCGGTAGACGGGGTGGCCGAAACCCATGATGCGTTCGCCGGCGAGGACGCGTGCGCGGATCCACGCGTCGATGCGGTCCGGAGTGCCGATCGCGTCGAGGGTGTCCAGGGCACGGCTGGGGGCACCGCCATGGAGGGGCCCGGAGAGCGCGCCCACCGCGCCCACCAGACAGGCCGCGACATCGGCACCTGTGGACGTGATCACGCGCGCCGTGAACGTTGATGCATTGAATCCATGGTCAATGGTTGAGATCAAGTATTGCTCGATCGCCCGGGCGTGCGGGGGCTCTGGCTCCGTGCCCGTCAACATGTACAGGCAGTTCGCGGCGTACGGCAGATCGTCGCGGGGCTCGACCGGGTCGAGCCCCCGGCCCAGCCGGTACAGGGCGGTCAGCAGCGTCGGTACGGCCGCCGAGGCCGCGAGGGCGTCAGCGCGTCGCCGGTCGTCGTCGAGGTCGTACACCGGCCGGAAGCCCTTCGAGGCACCGAGCAGCGACAGGGCGGTGCGCAGGCCGGAGAGCGGCCCCGACCGCGTGCTCGCAGACGCGATCGCGGGCAGCGCGACCCGTACGTCGTCGGGCAGCCGGCGCAGGGGACGGACCTCCGCGGCGAACGCGGCCCGCTGCGCGGCGTCCGGCAGCTCGCCATGGATCATCAGGTGCCAGACGTCCTCGAAGTCACGGGTTTGCGCGAGCTCGACGGCCGAGTACTGGCGGTAGTGGTAGAAGCCCTCCTGTCCTCTGACGTCACCCAATGAGGTGTCGGTGACGACGACGCCCGCGAGTCCTCGCGGTACGTCGACGGAGGCGGTCGCGGCCCTGCTGATCGGCATGTCTCCTCCTTGAACTTGATTCGACTGTCCATGCTTGACTCAATCTCTGTCAATATTGATTGAATCAATATCCCAGCTATGGATACGGTGACGCCCATGAAGGAGCAAGGCACGCACGCGTCGACCGACCCGGTGACCGCCTCCGCCGGCCCGGGGCGGCGGCTCAGCACGAAGGAGACCGCCGAACTGCTCGGTGTGAAGCCGGAGACCGTGTACGCATACGTGAGCCGCGGCCAGCTCAGCAGCCGCCGGGACGCGGCGGGCCGCGGCAGCACCTTCGACTCCGAGGAGGTCGCGGCACTCGCGCGCCGCAACCGGCGGGAGGGCGGCGCGACCTCGGCAGGCGGGGGCGAGCTGTCCGTCCGCACCCGGCTGACCCTCATCGAGCACGACCACTACTACTTCCGTGGCGTCGACGCGACGGCGCTCGCCGCGCGCCACTCCTACGAAGAGGTCGCCGAGTGGCTGTGGACGGGTGAGCTGCGCCCCGGCGCCTCCTTCACCGCGCCGAAGGCGTCCCTGACCGCCGCCCGCCGCGCGGTCGACGCGCTGCCCGAGCACAGCGGCTCCGTCGACCGCCTGCGTGTCGCGGCGGTCGCGGCGGCGGCCGCCGACCCCCTGCGCTTCGACCTCTCCGAGAAGGCGGTGCTCGGCACCGCACGCACCCTCATCCCCACCCTCGTCGCCGCCCTCCCCCTGTCCTCGCGCGGCCATCGCGACACGGGGCCGCTCGCCCACCGCCTCTGGGCGAGACTCAGCGGGCGCGCGCCTGACGAAGCCGCCCTGAGGGTCCTGGACACGGCGCTCGGACTGCTGGCCGACCACGACCTCGCCGCCTCCACCCTGGCGGTCCGCGTCGCCGCGTCCGCCCGTGCCCACGCGTACGCGGCCGTCTCCGCGGGTCTCGGCGCGCTGGAAGGCCCGCTGCACGGTTCGGCCAGCGCCCTCGCCCACCGGCTGCTCACCGATGTGCTGGACCATGGCAGCGCCGCCCCGGTGATCGCGGAGGAACTGCGCTCCGGCCGCGGCATTCCGGGACTCGGCCACCGCCTCTACGCCGGCGAGGACCCACGCGCGCGCGCCCTGTTCGCGCTCCTTGCCGACATGCCGCAGGCGCAGCCCGCGCTGGCGGCCGCCCGCGACATCGTGTCGACCGCCGCCGGACACACCACCCTGCACGCCAATGTCGACCTCGCCCTGGCGGTCTTCACGGCCTCCTCCGGCATGCCCGCCACCGCCGGCGAGACGATCTTCGCGATCGCCCGCACGGCGGGCTGGATCGCCCACGCGCTGGAGGAGTACGGCGAGCGCCCCCTGCGGATGCGTCCGAGCGGCCAGTACGTGGGGGTGCGTCCGCCGCAGCCGCTACCGGAATGAGCGCAGTTGGGCGAAGCCGTGAGAGGGCGCGGGCGAGGGCATGACGGAACACCTACGAGCCGCGCCCCGAACGCACCCCGTGCCGACCTGGTTCACACCCGTTCGGCCCGCCCCGAAAGTCGCCCACGCGGAAGTCAGGTTAGGCTCACCTCTGTGAGTACGTGCACATCCGCGTCCCGACACCTCGACGAGCCTCTCGCGGGGACCGCCGCCACGGCGAGGACATGGCTGCTGCTGGAACAGCCGGGCCCCTGGGGCGCTCAGGCGCTCACGTCGAGCCACCTGGACCCCGCGCTCGGCCGCGCCCTCGAAGCCGCCACCGAGGGCACCGGCGTGCGCGTCGCGCTCATCCGGCGGCCGGGCCGCCACGCCGACTGCCGCGAGGTTCATGAGCGCCAGGTGTACGTGGCGCACACGGTCCCCGGGAACGTCTGGCTGCACAGCGCCACGACGACCGCCCCGGAACGCCTGCTCGACCTCGACTTCGCCTCGCTGGGCAACGGCGAACCTCGCCCCTGCGAGTCGGTCCTCGGGAGTCGGCTCCACACCGGCCACCCCCTCGCGCTCGTGTGCACCAACGGCAAACGCGACCGCTGCTGCGCCCTGCTCGGCCGACCGCTCGCCGCCGAGCTGGCGGCCTCCGGCGTCGAGGGCACCTGGGAGGTCACCCATCTGGGCGGTCACCGCTTCTCGCCCACCCTCCTCGTCCTCCCCTCCGGGTATGTGTACGGGCGCGCCGAGGCCCACCACGTCAAGGAGGTCCTCCACGGCGTACGGGAGGGGCGGATCGTCACCGAGGGCTGCCGAGGGAACTCCGCCTGGGAGCGCCCCGGGCAGGCGGCGGAGCTGGCGGTGCGCACCGCGACGGGCGAGGGCGCGGCAGAGGCCCTCACCGTCCTGCGCACGGACGGCGCCGCCCCGCGCTGGGAGGTCACCGTCGCCCACGTCGACGGCCGCCGCTGGAACGTCACCGTCTCCCAGGGCGCCGCCCAGCCGCCGCGCCCGGAAAGCTGCGGCTCTCCCCTCGGCTCTCCGGCCCGGATGGACGTGACAGCCGTACGGGAACTGGTGCCGGCGGCGCTGGCGGGTTAGAGCCCGACCCCTCGCCAGGTCCGCCGTTCGCGACTCCTCGCCAGGTCCGCCGTTCGCGCCCCCTCCAAGCGCCGGCGCTCCCTGAGATCCCCACCACACCCCTCTACGTCCGGCGCACGCCGTCCACGTACCGTCAGGGGTATGAGCCCCACTCCCCCCGCACGCCGCCTGCGTCTCGGTATGCCGCGTCGAGTGTTCTCGCAGGTCCTGCTGATGCAGGTGGCGATCGCCGCAGGTGTCGCCGTCCTCGCGACCGGGCTGTTCCTCGCACCGCTCAGCGACCAGCTGGACGACCAGGCGATGCGCCGTGCCCTGGCGATCGCGCAGACCACGGCGGCCCAGCCGCAGATCGCCGAGGACCTGGTCACGACAAGGCCGTCCGTGAACGGGCCGGTGCAGGTCGAGGCCGAACGGATCCGCAAGGCCAGCGGGGCCGAGTACGTCGTGGTGATGGACGTCCGCGGGGTGCGCTGGTCCCACCCGGACACCACCGAGATCGGCGGGATCGTGTCGACCGACCCGCGCCGTGCCCTCGCGGGGCACGAGGTCATGGAGATCGACTCGGGCACCCTGGGGCGTTCCGCCCGGGGCAAGGTGCCGCTGCGCGACGCCGCCGGGAAGATCGTCGGCGCCGTCTCGGTGGGTATCGAGTACGACAATGTGCGCGCACGGCTGATCCACGCGATCCCCGGGCTCCTCGCGTACGCGGGCGGTGCGATGGCCGTCGGCGCGCTGGCGGCGTATCTGATCTCCCGGCGGGTCCACCGGCAGACCCGTGACCTGGCGTTCTCCGATATCGCGGGGCTGCTCGCGGAGCGCGAGGCGATGCTGCACGGCATCCGGGAGGGCGTGGTCGCCCTGGACCGCGCGGGCCGCGTGCGCCTGCTCAACGACGAGGCGCAGCGCCTCCTGGGCATCGGCGACGAGGTGGTCGGCCGGTCGCTCGACGACGCGCTCGGCCCCGGCCGTACCACCGATGTGCTGGCCGGCCGGGTCACCGGCACCGACCTGCTCACCGTCCGCGGCCGACGCGTTCTGATCGCCAACCGCATGCCCACCGACGACGGCGGCGCCGTGGCCACCCTGCGCGACCGCACGGAGCTGGAGCAGCTGGGACGCGAGCTCGACTCCACGCGCGGGTTGATCGACGCCCTGCGCGCCCAGGACCACGAGCACGCCAACCGGATGCACACCCTCCTCGGCCTGCTCGAACTGGAGATGTACGACGAGGCCGTGGACTTCGTCGGTGAGGTGGTCGGCGATCACCGGGCGACCGCCGAGCAGGTCACCGAGAAGATCCACGATCCACTGCTCGCCGCGGTCCTGGTCGGCAAGGCGACCGTCGCCGCCGAGCGCGGGGTGGCGCTGACGGTCACCGGCGGGACCCCGCTGCCGGACAGGTTGATCGATCCACGTGGACTGGTCACGATCGTCGGCAACCTCGTCGACAACGCCCTCGACGCCGTCGCGGGCACACCCCACGCGCGCGTGGAGGTCGAACTGCGGGCCGAGGGACGTACGGCGATCCTCCGGGTCCGCGACACCGGTCCCGGAGTCCCGCCCGAAAAACGCGAGTTGATCTTCACGGAGGGCTGGTCCACCAAGACGCCCCCGGCCCACCGCGAGCGAGGCATCGGGCTCTCCCTGGTGCGCCGACTCGCCGAGCGGCAGGGAGGCAGCGCCCGGGTCACCGAGGCGGAGGGCGGCGGTGCGGAGTTCACGGTCGTCCTGCCGGAGGCGCTGGCCGAGCCGGTGCTGGTGACGCAATCGCCCGCGCCGACGCTCACGTCTCCGGCACCCGCCGAAGGAGCCGGCCCGCACGACGAGCCGGGCCGTGACACGCGACCGGGCACCGCGCACGAGCCGGAAGCCGCCGTCCCAGCCCCCGAGAAGGAGTCGCGATGATCGAGGTCCTGGTCGTGGACGACGACCTCAGGGTCGCCCGGGTGAACGCCGCCTATGTGGAGAAGGTCACCGGATTCCGGGTCGCGGGCCTTGCGCACAACGCGGCCGACGCGCTGGAGCAGTTGGCGAGGCTGCCCCATGTGGACCTGGTCCTCCTGGACCACTACCTCCCGGACGAGACGGGCCTCATGGTCGTCCAGGAGATGCGCCGGCGCGGCCACCAGACCGATGTGATCATGGTAACGGCGGCCCGCGACGTCTCGACGGTCCAGGCGGCGATGCGGCACGGTGCCCTGCAATACCTGGTCAAGCCGTTCGCGTTCGCGGGGTTGCGGGCCAAGCTGGAGGCGTACGCGGAGCTGCGCCGCACCCTGGACGGCGGCGGCGAGGCCGAGCAGGCGGAGGTCGACCGGATCTTCGGCGCGCTGTCGGCGGGCGGCGAACCGGACCTGCCCAAGGGGCACTCCGCCACCACCACCGAGGTCGTACGCCGGGCCCTGATGAGCGCGGAAGGCCCGCTGTCCGCCCAGGAGATCGCCGATCGCACCGGTCTGAGCCGCCAGACCGCCCAGCGTTATCTGAAACTCCTGGAACGCACGGGGCGCGCCCGCCTGACCCTCAAGTACGGCGACGCGGGGCGTCCGGAACACCGCTACGAGTGGGCGACCCGCCCCTGAGGTGCCGGCAACGGCACCCCGGGACACGCTTTGCGCGGGGCGCATGCCGTCCTACGGCGGCGCGTGCCGGCGTGGCTGCCTGCTCCGCACGACGGCTCACGCGCCCGTACACCCCGCTGAACGCCCCGGCTGAACGCCGACCCCGTGAATCCCCCGTGAGGCCGTCACACGGCCCCGGCGCCCGTCAGCGACCGCACCTCGGTTTCCGCGTGCCTCGCCTCGTCCGGCGGTTCGGCGGAGGTGACCGTGCCCAGCCACCCCGCGAGGAAGCCCAGGGGGATCGATACGAGACCCGGGTTCTGCAGCGGGAAGTACTGGAAGTCGACGCCGGGGAACAGTGATTCGGGGCTGCCGGACACCACCGGCGACAGCAGCACCAGCACCACCGACGGGACGAGTCCGCCGTACACGGACCACACGGCACCGCGGGTCGTGAAACCGCGCCAGAACAGCGAGTACAGCAGGACGGGCAGATTGGCCGAGGCGGCGACGGCGAAGGCCAGCCCGACGAGGAAGGCCACATTGAGGTCGTGGGCGAGCAGCCCGAGCGCGATGGCGACGGCCCCGATCCCGACGGCGGCCGTACGCGCCACGGCCACCTCGCTGTAAGGCTTCGAGCGTCGGCGCCGCAGTGACGCGTACAGGTCGTGGGCGACCGAGGCGGAGGAGGCGAGGGTGATGCCGGCGACGACCGCGAGGATCGTCGCGAAGGCGACGGCGGCGACGATCGCGAACAGAACGGTGCCGCCGGCGGAGCCCGCTCCGCCGCCCAGGTCGAGCGCGAGCAGCGGAACCGCGGTGTTGCCTGCCGCGTTCGAGGCGCGAACGGTCGCCGGGCCGACGATCGCGGCCGCGCCGAAGCCCAGCACGATCGTCATCAGGTAGAAGCCGCCGATGAGCCCGATCGACCACACGACCGAGCGGCGCGCGGCCCGTGCGGTCGGCACCGTGTAGAAGCGCGACAGGATGTGCGGCAACCCGGCCGTGCCCAGCACCAGGGCGAGCCCGAGGCTGATGAAGTCGAGGCGGGCGGTCCAGTCCCCGCCGTACTTCAGCCCCGGCGCGAGGAAGGCCGCCCCGTGCCCACTGCGCTCGGCGGCCGTCCGCAGCAGGTGGTCGAAGTCTCCGTGGAATCGCAGCAGGACGAGCACGGTCAACGCGATCGCCCCGCCCATCAGCAGGACCGCCTTCACGATCTGAATCCAGGTGGTGGCCCGCATCCCGCCCAGCGACACATAGACGACCATGAGCGCGCCGACGCCGATGACCGTCCAGGACTGCACCGCCTCGCCCTCGCCGCCCAGCAGCAGTGCGACGAGGGTGCCCGCCCCCACCATCTGCGCCACCAGATACAGAACGGACACGGTGACCGACGAGGTTCCCGCCGCGATCCTGACCGGCCGCTCGCTCATCCGCGCCGCGACCACGTCGGCGAGCGTGAACCGCCCGCAGTTGCGCACCAGTTCGGCCACCAGGAACAACACCACGAGCCAGGCCACCAGGAAGCCCACCGAGTACAGCAGTCCGTCGTACCCGAAAAGCGCGATCAGCCCGGAAATACCCAGGAAGGACGCAGCGGACATGTAGTCACCCGCGATGGCAAAACCATTCTCCATCGGCGAGAACAGTCGGCCTCCGGCGTAGAACTCCTCCGCCGAACCATGGCGGTGGCGACTGACCCAGGTCGTGATCCCCAGGGTGACCGCGACGAACACGCTGAACAGCAGCAGGGCCAGGGTCTGATGGTTCCCGGTCACCGCTCGCCCCCTCTGACCCCGCGCGTCAACTCCTGGGTGTCCCAGCGCAGATCGAGGGCCGCCCGGTCCCGCCGCAGCCGCGCGTGTCGCGCGTAGGCCCAGGTGAACAGGAACGTGGTGAGGAACTGACCGAGCCCCGCGAGCATCGCCACGTTGACCGCGCCCGCCACGGGACGCGCCATCAGCCCCGGCGCGGTGGTCGCCGTGACGACGTACCCCACGTACCAACTGAAGAAGACCGCGACCCCGGGGATCACGAATCTCCGGTACCGGCGACGCACTTCCCGGAAGGCGGCACTGCGCTGCACCTCCACATACACATCGCCCGCTCCGCGCCCCTCCTCCCGAGCAGCCGGCCCGACGGACGCCACCCCGCCCGTGCCGTCCACCTCTCCCCACCCGGAGGCCAACGCGTCATACCAGGGATCATCGAACCGCACGTCCGTCGGGGTCGCCAGCGGCCCCTCGACCGCACTCTCGGAACCGCCCGCGCGTCGGCGGGACCGGCTGGTACTTGACTGCATGCCCAAGCATGGACAGACCACGAGTATCCCCGCCGATTCCCCCACGATTCTTCACCCCATCAGGTGAAGAGCGCCCGGAGCGGCAGCGGGCGGCGCGCGTACGGCGGGAGAGCCGCGCACGTACGGAAGGGGGTGCGCCGGGGAGAACCCCGGCGCACCCCCGAGCCGTGCCGGGCATGCACCCGCCGGGCGAGCGCAGCGCTCACGCGTCGATACGGGACCGATCCAACGTGGCCGCCGAGCTCGAGATGAACTCCTTGCGCGGCGCCACATCGTTCCCCATCAGCAGGTCGAACACCTGCTCGGCCGCCTCCAGGTCCGACAGGTTGATCCGCCGCAGCGTCCGGTGCCGCGGGTCCATGGTCGTCTCCGCCAGCTGGTCCGCGTCCATCTCGCCGAGACCCTTGTACCGCTGGATGGAGTCCTTGTAGCGGACGCCCTTGCTCTGGAACTCCAGCAGCTTGTCGCGCAGCTCCCGGTCGGAGTACGTGTACACGTACTTGTCCTGGCCCCTCTTCGGCTGGACCAGCTCGATCCGGTGCAGCGGCGGCACCGCGGCGAAGACCCGTCCCGCCTCCACCATCGGCCGCATGTACCGCTGGAACAGCGTCAGCAACAGGCACCGGATGTGGGAGCCGTCCACGTCGGCGTCGGTCATCATGATGATCTTGCCGTACCGGGCCGCGTCGATGTCGAACGTACGGCCGGAGCCGGCCCCTATGACCTGGATGATCGCGCCACACTCGGCGTTCTTGAGCATGTCCGTCACGGACGACTTCTGGACGTTGAGGATCTTGCCGCGGATCGGCAGCAGCGCCTGGAACTCGGAGTTCCGGGCGAGCTTCGCCGTACCGAGCGCCGAGTCGCCCTCGACGATGAACAGCTCACTGCGGTCGACGTCGTCGCTGCGGCAGTCGGCGAGCTTGGCGGGCAGCGACGAGGACTCCAGCGCGGTCTTCCGCCGCTGCGCGTCCTTGTGCTGACGTGCGGCGATACGCGTACGCGCGGCCGCGACGACCTTCTCCATGACCACCCGCGCCTGTGCGGCCGCGTCCCGCTTGGTGGAGGTCAGGAACGCCTTGAGCTCCTTGGAGATCACCTGCGCGACGATACGGCGGGCCGCGGACGTACCGAGAACCTCCTTGGTCTGGCCCTCGAACTGCGGCTCGGCCAGACGCACGGTGACGACGGCGGTCAGCCCCTCCAGCGCGTCGTCCTTGACGACGTCGTCCTCGGCGACGCGGAGCATCTTCTTGGCGCGCAGCACCTCGTTCATCGTGCTCGCCACGGCCTGCTCGAAGCCGGCGACATGGGTGCCGCCCTTGGGCGTGGCGATGATGTTCACGAACGACTTGAGAGTCGTGTCGTAGCCGGTGCCCCAGCGCAGTGCCACGTCGACGCCGAGTTCCCGGGTCACCTGGGTGGGGGTCATCTGACCATGCTCGTCGAGGACGGGAACCGTCTCCCTGAAGGTGCCCTCACCGGTGAAGCGGAGGATGTCGCAGACGGCCTTGTCGGTGGCCAGGTACTCGCAGAACTCGCTGATGCCTCCATCGAAGCGGAAGGACTCCTCGCCCTTGCTTCCGCCCTCGCCGAGCCCGAACTCGTCACGGACCACGATCGTCAGGCCGGGCACCAGGAAGGCGGTCTGGCGGGCGCGCTGGTGGAGGTTCTCCAGCGAGAGCTTGGCGTCCTTGAGGAAGATCTGGCGGTCGGCCCAGTAGCGCACGCGTGTGCCGGTGCGGGTCTTGGGGATCTTCCTGGCCTTGCGCAGACCGCTCGTGGCCTCGAACTTCGCGTCCGGACCGTTGCCCACGAAGGCGCCGGGCACACCGCGCCGGAAGCTGATGGCGTGTGTGTGACCGTTGCGGTCCACCTCGACGTCCAGGCGGGCGGAGAGGGCGTTCACCACGGAGGCGCCCACACCGTGCAGACCGCCGGAGGCCGCGTAGGAGCCACCGCCGAACTTGCCGCCGGCGTGCAGCTTGGTCATGACGACCTCGACGCCGGACAGGCCGGTCTTGGGCTCCACGTCGACGGGGATGCCGCGGCCGTTGTCCCGGACCTCCACGGAGGCGTCGTCGTGGAGGATCACCTCGATGTGGTCGCAGTAGCCCCCGAGGGCCTCGTCCACGGAGTTGTCGATGATCTCCCAGAGGCAGTGCATCAGACCTCGACTGTCGGTCGAGCCGATGTACATTCCGGGGCGCTTCCGCACGGCCTCGAGCCCCTCGAGGACGAGCAGGTGCCGCGCGGTGTAGTTGGAACCGTCCCGGTCTGCTCCGGTCAGCAGCGCTGTGGACGGCACGGACGTCTCGGCGGTCACGCGGTTCGCTCCTCGCTGAATTTCAGGTGAGGCCCTTTTGGGTAAGGGGCCCGGCTCTGTTGCCGGTCCGAGGGTACCGAGCCCTGGTAGAGCCGTTGTAACGCCACCCTCGCTGGAAACTCAGGGTAGTCCAGGCTCGCATGCGTGTTCGATACCTCGATGGGGTGAAGTACATATCACGTTCCCTTCGAGGCATGAACCATTTAGGCTCCGGGCACGTCCTCATGAACAACCGGCAACCCAGCCGGGAGGACGGTACAACCGAAAGAGCAACCACCAGAACCACCGACAGACAGCGCGAACCCGTACGACACGAAGACACGCACTACGGCTCATTCGCCGCCAACCGGCAACAGACAGCCGGCCTGGAAAGATTTTTTCGAGGAAAAGCCGCGAGCGGGAACGTTTTCGGCCTGGTTGGATGTTGACCCTGGTACGACAGCTCGTCGAGCTAGAGAAGAGGCGACGTGACTACTGTTCTGACCCCCGCGACCCCGCTGACGGCCGCTGACCGATGCGACCGCTGCGGCGCCCAGGCCTATCTGCGCGTCGTCCTGCTGAGCGGTGGAGAGCTGCTGTTCTGCGCCCACCACGGGCGTAAGTTCGAGCCTGAGCTCAAGAAGATCGCCGCGGAGATACAGGACGAGACGGAGCGGCTGACGTCCGTTCCCGCCACCGCGGAAACCGACGAACGCTGACGCTTCGCACCAACGACGAGCCAACACCGGCTCGAGGCCGGTGACCGGGCGGCCACTCCCGCACACACGGGGTGGCCGCCCGCTCTCGTTCCGCAGCCCGGCACGGCACCGTGGTGGGGCGGCGTGAGGGTACGGCGTTCAACCACCCCTCAGCGGCTCTCCGCCAGCACCTGCGCCACGTAGGAGCCCCGGGTGTACACCCCCGGGCGACCGGCCAGCCCACAGCCGCTGCCCCACGAGACGAGCCCGATCAGCTTTCCCCGGGCGACGAGCGGCCCTCCGCTGTCCCCCTGGCAGGCGTCCCGGCCGCCGTTCGGCTCCCCCGCGCAGATCATCGTGTCGGCCTGGTACCAGCCCTCCGCGTTGCCCGGGTAGGCCCTCTGGCACACGGAGTCGGCCAGTACCCGCACCGGTGCGGCCCGTAGGCCCAGTGCGTAGTCCCCGGCGCCCGTGGTGTCGCCCCAGCCGTAGACCGAGGCGGCCGTGCCCGGCGTGTACGCCGGATCGCCGGCTCCAGCCAACGGCAGGACGGAACTCCTGGGGACCGGCGTCGCCAGCGTGAGCACGGCGAAGTCCCCGGCGCTCGTGGAGGGGTCGTACTCCGGATTGACCCAGGTGCCGCTCACCGGGATCTCCTTGCCCTGGTTCGACTGCAGATCGGCACGGCCCGTGATGACCTTCAGGTCGGGGATGAGCTCGGGTGGCGCCCCCAGCACGTCCTCGCTGACGCAGTGGGCGGCCGTCAGCACGGTGGAGGGACCCACCACGACGCCGCCGCAGAACTGTCCGGCCCTCGTACCCCCGAACCGGTCACGGCTGGACAGTGCCACCGTCCAGGGCGCCTGGGAGATCTCGACGGGATGACCGCCGATGACGACATCGGCGGTCGCCGTCGGGGGTGGCGCGGCCAGCGGTATGACGGCAGTGGTGGCCGCGAGGGCCAGCAGTCGTGCGATGGTTCGACGCATGCGCGCTCCTGACTCTGTGAGATGGATAGCACACCCAGAGTCATTCACGAGGCGGGCGCCCGCACGCCGCAGCCACGCCGAAGGCCCGGCTCCTTCGAGGGAACCGGGCCTTCGACGGCTGTCGCGCGGGCAGCGCCGCGACGGACTCAGTCGAGGTAGTCGCGCAGGACCTGCGAGCGGGACGGGTGGCGCAGCTTCGACATCGTCTTCGACTCGATCTGGCGGATCCGCTCACGCGTGACGCCGTACACCTTGCCGATCTCGTCGAGGGTCTTCGGCTGACCGTCGGTGAGACCGAAGCGCATGGAGACGACGCCCGCCTCGCGCTCGGAGAGCGTGTCGAGGACGGAGTGCAACTGCTCCTGGAGGAGTGTGAAGCTGACCGCGTCGGCCGGGACGACGGCCTCGGAGTCCTCGATGAGGTCACCGAACTCGCTGTCGCCGTCCTCGCCCAGCGGGGTGTGCAGGGAGATCGGCTCGCGGCCGTACTTCTGGACCTCGATGACCTTCTCCGGGGTCATGTCGAGCTCCTTCGCCAGCTCCTCCGGGGTGGGCTCGCGGCCCAGGTCCTGGAGCATCTGGCGCTGCACACGCGCGAGCTTGTTGATGACCTCGACCATGTGCACCGGGATACGGATGGTACGGGCCTGGTCGGCCATCGCTCGGGTGATCGCCTGACGGATCCACCAGGTGGCGTACGTGGAGAACTTGTAGCCCTTGGTGTAGTCGAACTTCTCGACCGCGCGGATCAGACCGAGGTTGCCCTCCTGGATGAGGTCCAGGAAGAGCATGCCGCGGCCGGTGTAGCGCTTGGCGAGGGAGACCACCAGACGGAGGTTGGCCTCCAGGAGGTGGTTCTTGGCGCGGCGGCCGTCCTCGGCGATGATCTCCAGCTCGCGCTTGAGCTTCGGCGCCAGCTTGTCGGCGTTGGACAGCTTGTCCTCGGCGAACAGACCGGCCTCGATGCGCTTGGCGAGCTCGACCTCCTGCTCGGCGTTGAGCAGGGGGACCTTGCCGATCTGCTTGAGGTAGTCCTTGACGGGGTCGGCGGTGGCACCGGCGGCGGCGACCTGCTGGGCGGGCGCGTCGTCCTCGTCCTCGTCGGAGAGCACGAAACCGGCGCTCTCGGTGCCCTCGGGCTCGTCACCGGGCTTGCCGCCGGGGGTCTCCTCCAGGACCTCCTCGTCGAGCAGCTCGACGTCGTCCTTCTTGGCAGTGGTCTTCTTCGCCGTCGTCTTCTTGGCGGCGACGGTCTTCTTGGCGGGGGCCGCCTTCTTGGCAGTCGCCTTCTTGGCAGCGGCCTTCTTGGCGGGTGCGGCGTCCTCGGCGGAGGCTTCGGCTGCGGGCGCCGCCGGCGCGGTGGCGGCGGTGGCCTTCTTGGTGGTCACCGTCTTCGCCGCGACCGTCTTGGTGGCGGTGCGCTTGGCCGGACTCTTCGCTGCGACGCTCTTTCGGGTGCGCTTGGGCTCCGCGGCACTGACCATCAGCGTCACACCCTCTTCCTCGAGGATCTGGTTGAGGCTGCGCAGTACGTTTTTCCACTGAGTGGCCGGAATCTGGTCAGCTTCGAAGGCCCGACGCACATCGTCGCCGGCGATCTGCCCCTCAGCCTTTCCCCGCTCAATGAGCGCCATGACAGAGACGGACTCGGCGATCTCCGGCGGGAGCGTACGGGATGTGCTGGCCGACACGAACAACCTCTCGGAACGTTGGAAAACGGCTTCCGGCCCCGTCCACTGCGGACAGGAGCCGACCACCGGCTTGGGGATGGGCCGACGGTGCGGGCGGGGGCCGGGAAGTTGCACAGCGCCGTGAACGGCGTCCGTATTCCCTCCGCGGCTGTCACCTCTTAGGTCATCGCGTTGTTCCCGCGAGCGTTACGCCCAATCTGCGTGGCCCGAGTCACACCCCGTAAGCACTCAAAAGCGGTCAGACACAGCCAGAGGTATTCGAGCAAGGCCACAACCGGTGCTCATACCTTGAGTACCCGCACCATTCCCGAACGAACTCCCCCACCGGGAGTCTCTGCTCTGGAGGAGGAGCGTTCTGTCTTGGCGGGGTCGACGGGCCTGTCCCGGGGGACTGGCGGGCGTCGGGTCTGGCTCGGCGGGAGCCGACGGGCCGGCGGGTAGCGATCCCGCCGAATTGAGGGTCGCTTGTCCGGGCGGCCTGAGGGCGCTACCCCCGGGCGGGGCTGCCCTGGGGTGCGGCTGCTCTGCGGGTAGGGCTGATCACTGCCGCGGGTTGCGTTGCCCGCTACTGGGATGCTCATCGCCGGGTGGACGCTTCCCACCGAGGTCGTTTCCCACCGTGACCGTGTGGGGTCGCTTTCCGTCGGCGGGGACCGCCGGCGCGGGTCGCCGTCCTCGGCGGACGTGCGGTGCTCCCGCCGGATTCCGGCTCCCCGGCGGATTTCGCCCCCGTCGAGACCACCCGCCCCAACGGCCCCGGGAGGCTCCGCCGCCGAGCCGTCGGCCCGCGCGCCGCCGGGCCCCGCCGAATCCCGGAAGGATCCGATGGGGTCCGGCGGCACACGGCTCGCCGGTCGACCAGGGGCGCCGAGGGAGTCGCATCGCGACCGATCCGCCCTTGTCTCGCTGCGGGTGCCCTCAGTGCTCGCGGGGCGCGGGCACCACACGTTCGACCTCGGGGTGGACCGTGAGCAGTTGCCGCATGGCCGCCTCGGCCGCACCTCCGTCGCCGGTGGCGAGGGCGTCGACGATCCGGGCGTGGTGCGCGAGAGTCGACTCGCCCGGCCGGTCACAGCCGGTGGCGGGACCGCCGGAGACCTGAAGCGCCGCCGAGACGATGCCGGAGAGGTGCTCCAGCATGCGGTTGCCCGCGACCTGGATGAGCAGCGAGTGGAACTCGGCGTCGGCGCGGGAGAAGGTCAGCGCGTCGCCCTGCGCCATGGCGTGACCCATGAGCTCGACCATGTCGCCGAGCCGCTGCTGGACGTCGTCGCGTCCGTGCCCGGCGGCGAGGCGTGCGGCGAGGGGCTCGATCGTCCAGCGCAGTTCGCTGAGCTCGCGCCGCTGGTTGTCCCGCTGGGGGCCGAACGCCCGCCACTCGATGATGTCCGGGTCGAGCAGGTTCCAGTCGCTGACCGGGCGGACGCGTGTGCCGACGTTCGGGCGGGCGCTGACCAGCCCCTTCGCCTCCAGCACACGGAGGGATTCACGGACGACGGTGCGGGAGACCTCGAATCGCTGGCCGATCTCCTCCGGAACGAGCGGACGGTCGGCCCCCAGGTCCCCGGAAACGATCATCTGGCCGAGCTGCTGGACGAGTTGACCGTGCAGCCCTCGTCCGCGGCTTCCGGCGGCGCGACGGCTCATGCGCCCGAGCTCGGGGTCCGCGCCGTCCCAGGAGGGGATGCCGACACGGTCGACGCCGGGATGCTCGGCGTAGGGGTAGCGGTCGAGTTCGCCCGGTCCAGCGAGGCCGGAATCGGCGGAGCGGGCGGCGGTCATCATGGTGTGCGCAAGGGTACTCACGCATCCTTTGTCGGCTGCGTTCTCAACTCCCTTGAGGTCTTTGGTGAAAAGCACACGAAAGGGTGATCGCTCCCCCCGTCGCAATTGACGCCTTATCGGAAAGAAATGGGCGTTCTACGAGGAGTTGTGCACATTGCGACGACGGGCGAGCACGGAGGGTGAGCACGAGGGGGTGAGGATGATCATCAGCGGACCCGGCTGCGCACGGTCGTGAGGAGGTAGGCCCCCAGCAGAGCGGTCAGCGACAACAGCAGCGCGCCTCCTTCGGGTTGGACGAGCATCCGCGTCACCGCTTCGACATGGCGCTCCCCTCCGAACGGCCACTGCATCAGCACGAGCTCCCGCAACCGCGTCGGAAAACCGACCGCATGTCGCACAGCAGGCCCCTCCAGCGCCTTCTGCATCAGGGGGACGACGAGGAGGGGCACGGCCACGACGGCCGCGAGCCCCGCGCTCGTGGAACGGAAGACTCCTGCCGCGAGCACCCCCGCCCAGGCGCATCCCACGACAAAGCCCAGCCAACTCGCACCGAGCGGCAGCCAGTCGCCAGGAACCGAGGTGAGTTCCGGCCCGTGGACGAGGTAGAGCACTTCCAGGTCGCAGCCCACGGTGAGCAGGGCCAGCAGCAGCCCGGTGACGGCCGAGACGAGGAGTTTCGCGACGAGCAGCCCCAGACGACGGGGTACGGTGCCGCGGTCCGCGGCCAGCGCGGGGTACCGGAACTCGTCGCCGAAGGCGATCGCGCCGAGCAGCCCCGCGCCGATGGCGGCGGGCGGCAGCGGAAGCTCCCTCGGCCACGCGGCCAGCAGCCGGGGCTGAGGGGTGTGCCCGATCCTGGCCAGCACCACCGACATGAGCGCGGAGACGACGAGCACGACGGCGGCCGTCACGTAGACGGTCGCGACCCCGGTGGCGCGGCGCAGCTCGTATCTCAGCGGACGCAGGGGGTTCGGCGCCGGGCGGACGGTGATGGGGGGCGGGAGCGGAGGCAGGGCGCCGGCCTCCGCCGAGCGGGACGGGCCAGGAATGCGGTGAAGAGGGGCCGTGGTGGTGTTGCTGTGGTCAGCGGGACCGGTGTGATCAATGGACTCAATGGGGTCCGGGTGATCGATGTGGTTGATGTGATCCTTGGGACTGGTGTCACTGTTCGGACCGGAGTGGGCCGAGGGTTCGACTTCGGACGGCCGAGGCTTCTCCGAAGCCGTCAGGTCGTCCCCGCCAACCGGTTGCGGCTCTTCGACGGAGTCCGCGCCGGGCGCCCTCCGCTCCTCCCCGCCGGACGGCAACGGTACGGGTGTCGGTCCCATGTCGCCGATCTCGTCGGCGAGTTGGTGTACCAGAATGCCGTGCCGGTAGGCGGCCTCGCCGACCTCGGCGCACGTACTGCCGTACACCGAGAGCCGGTTGCCGCCCTCCCGGACGATCTCCACGGAACGTCGTGCGATCCGGGCCTCCTTGCTCAGCAGAGCGCCGAGGCGGGCGGCGTGCGGGGTGCGGACGGCGACTCGGGGGCGGAGGCGGGTACGGGAGAAGTCGGAGACGTCCTGGTCGGCGACGAGGCGGCCCCGTTCGAGAGTGAGGACCCGGTCGGCGATCCGTGCGGCCTCCTTGGGGTCGCCTGTGGCGAACAGGACGGTGCCGCCCTGGGTGGCGTGCGCACGCATGATCCCGTGCAGCCAACGGCCTTCGCGGACGGACAGCCCGTGGGCGGGCTCGTCGAGGACGAGGGTGTGCGGGTCGGACAGCAGCGCACAGGCCAGTCCGAGCCGGCGGTCCATGCCTCGCGAGAGGGTGCCCAGCCGGGCCTCGCGCAGACTGACCAGGCCCACCACCTCCAGGACTTCGTCGGCCCGCCGCACGGGCAGGCCCGCGGCCGCGCACAGCATCCCCAGATGACCGCGGACCGTGCGGGCCGGATGCCCCGGCACCTCGCCGAGCAGCACACCCACCTCGCGGTTGGGGTGTGCGATGCGGTGCAGGGGGCGGCCTCTGAAGTAGGTGATTCCGCGACCCTTTTGAAGTTCGAGCATCAGCTTCAGCACGGTCGTCCTACCCGCACCGGGCGTTCCGAGGAGTGCGGTGACGCGGCCGGAGTGCGCTTCGAACGACACGTCGTCGACGGCGGGCGGAAGCTCCTTGCTGGGGGTGCTGGTCAATCCGATGGCCTGGATCACCCGAAGCAAGATAGCGCGGTATGTCCGGTTTTCGAGGCACCTCGCGGCCCACTTCGAGGCAGCGTGCGAAGCCGCCGGACAGGCCTCGGCTCTTCCTGCTCCGCCGCGTCAGACCTCGGGGCGGAGCATCGGCGGGTTGAGGAGGGTGGCGCCACCGGCACGGAAGAGCTGGGCGGGACGGCCGCCCTGCCGGGTTGTCGTGCCACCGGTCGGCACCAGGAAGCCGGGCGTGCCCGTCACCTTGCGGTGGAAGTTGCGCGGGTCGAGCGCCACGGCCCACACCGCCTCGTAGACACGGCGCAGCTCACCGACGGTGAACTCCGGCGGGCAGAAGGCGGTCGCCAGCGAGGAGTACTCGATCTTCGAACGGGCGCGCTCCACACCGTCCGCGAGGATCTGCGCGTGGTCGAAGGCCAGCGGCGCCACCGGCTCTCCGTCGCGCCCATAGCCACCCTGCGCCAGCAACTCCTCGACGGGCGCCCAGCGAGCGCTGTTGGCGTCGCCACCCGGCCGGGGTGCGGGCAGGTCGGGGGCGAGTGCGAGGTGGGCGACGCTGACGACCCTCATCCGAGGGTCACGCTTCGGATCGCCGTAGGTCGCCAACTGCTCCAGGTGCGCGCCGTTGTCCTGCGCGGGGGCGGACGGGTCGTGGGCGGTCAGCCCGGTCTCCTCGGACAGCTCCCGTGCGGCGGCCTGTGACAGATCCTCGTCGGGCCGTACGAAGCCGCCGGGCAGCGCCCACCGCCCCTGGAAAGGCTGTTCGCCCCGCCGCACAGTCAGCGCGCACAGCGCGTGGCGGCGGACGGTCAGCACGACCAGGTCGACGGTGACGGCGAAGGGCGGGTAGTCCGACGGGTCGTAGGGCATGCCGCGATCATAGTCGTCTTCCTGACGATAAACACTCCCTTCAGGGGTCGCTTCCCATCTTGATCCGCTTCTGTCCGACGTCCGACTCATGATCCACCACTCGCCTTCGCGACATCCGCACAGGCGTGGTCCGGTCAAGCGTCCTACCAGGTCACACTCCCAACTGCAGACCGCGGGCCGCTTCCTCGACCATGGCGAGCCCCAGTCTGCTGACGCGCACGGCGAAGCGGGCTCCGGCCACGCGCAGGCCCGTCAGGCCGATCTCGCCCAGCGGAGCACTGCTCACCGGACGCAACGTCACCGTGCCGGCCGGGGCGTCCGGGCGGATGCCGACGAGGGTGGCGAGCAGCAGCACACCCGAGGCTGCCGCCGTCGCGGCCGGTCGGCAGGCCGCCGGATGCGGCAGGGGCGCGCCACCCGCCGTGCGCTGCTCCCCCGCGTACATCTCCGGCAGCCGGTGGCCGAATCTCTCGGCCGCCGCCAGCACTCCCCGCACCAGCGAACTCGCCTCCTTCTCATAGCCCGCCGCCGCGAGCCCGGCGACCGCGATCGCCGTCTCCTGCACGCGCACGGCGCCGCTGCGATGCCCGAACGGGTTGTACGCCGACTCCTTCGCGCCGAGGCTCCGCAGCCCCCACCCGGAGTCCATGGCAGGCCCTCCGAGCAGCCGTGCGAGCTGTTCGGTCTGCACCGTGTCGAGCAGGCCCGGAGCCTGACGGCCCTCGCTGAGCAGCCCCGTGTCGAGGAGGTGGGCGGCGGCCGCGCCCAGATGCGACACGAGGCGCCCGGCCGGGGTGCGGGCAGCGGCGGGGCGGCCGCCGCTGCGGTCCTCGACCCAGAAGTCCGCCCGGAATCGGGTGCGCAGCCGTATCGCCCATTCCCTCAGCTCGTCCCCGCCGGGTCGGCGGTACGCGTCGAGCAGGTCGGCGCCCAGCAGCGCGGCACGATGGGCGTGCGCCTGGGTCTCGCAGCGCAGAGGCCCGCCGGGACGTGGGTCGGCCAGATAGGTTCCGCCTGCGACGGTGGTCCGCAACCACCGCAGGCAGCGCTCGGCGGCCGGCAGCAGTTCCTCGGCCTCCTGGTCGGGAAGCCCCCAGCGTCGGGCCTCGGCCAGGAGCACAGGAAAGAGAAGGGTGGCTTCGGTTCCGGTGCAGCCCGGCGGCAGATGAGGGCCGGCGTCCCTCCGCGGGCCGGGAATCATGCCCGACTGCGCGGCCGGGCCGGAGAGTTGGATGCGGGCCAGGGTACGCAGTGTGCCCGCCGCCAGACGCGTGCCGAGGGGCAGGGTCATCCGGGCCGCGATCAAGGCGTCGGCCGGGGCCATGCCGCACCGCCAGGGCGCGCCCGCCGCGAGGTGGGTGTCGGACGGGTTCGCGGGGTCGCGCAGCAGCAGAGCCTGCAGATCCTCCAGGCAGGTGTGCAGCAGTACCCCCACCCGGGGGTCGTCACCCGCGGCCTCCGCCTGGGCGAGGGGACTCGTGGCGCCGCGTCCCACCGGTCTGACGGGGCCAGCCCCGTCCGGCCGTACTCGTAGCTCCACGCTGCGCGAGCCTCCGGGGGGTAGCTCCAACTCCCAGCGCAGCAGTCCGGCGGAGGCGAGTGCGTCGGTGGGCGGCGGGGTGGCGGTGACGGTCGAGTGGCCGGTGGCACAGGACCAGCGCAGGCCTGAGTCACGCACGCCGGCGGGCAGCTCCGGCCCGGCGCTGCCGGAGGCGACGGCGCCCAGTTCGGCGAGGTCCGTGCCGAGGGACACCTCGACGGGCAGACGCATGGGGCGGCGGGTCGTACTGTGCAGGGTGATCCGCTCGGTGCCGTCCGCGTGGCGCATGCGCTCGACCATGACGTCGGGATCGGGACCGGCGTCGGCGGAGACGCGCAGTGTTCCCACGAAGCGGGCTCGATCGGCCGTGACCATCCGTGCCTGCACGGGGACGGGCTCCCGGCCGGCCACCCGGATCCGGCAGCGGGAAAGCATGCGCCGACCCCCGCGGTAGAAGCCCTCAAGCCCTTCTCCGGTCAGCTGACCGTGTTCACCGGAGATCGCGAGGCCGGGCAGAGCGACGCAGATCAACGTGGTGTGGGCAGGGGGCAGCTCCGTGGGGCGTCGGGGGGCGGGAAGCGACGGTTGGGGGGTGGCCGAACCTCCCGGGGGGACGAAGGCCGGTGGAGTGGGGGCGCCGGGGCCGGCCGCCGGGAACCCCGCTCCGCTCGGCCTCCTCGGGCGCACGCCGGTGGCAGGAGGCGACGGGCTCCACGTCTCCGGGCGCTGTTTCGTGACGCCTCCTCCACCACGAGTGCGGGGAGTCGGC
Organism: Streptomyces sp. NPDC030814; assembly: GCF_055572155.1. NCBI lineage: Bacteria > Bacillati > Actinomycetota > Actinomycetes > Kitasatosporales > Streptomycetaceae > Streptomyces > Streptomyces sp. NPDC030814. The sequence goes on along the minus strand of NZ_JBVIDX010000001.1, from coordinate 89,445 downwards.
TGACTGAGCCGGCGGAACGACGGGGGGTCGCCGTAGGCATCGGGCAAGGAAGGCAGTGACATGAAGGGGCTTCTTCCGCGTTCGGCGCGCGTGGGGTGCGCTCGGCACCGGGTGGAGAACGGCGGTGGGTCGGGACGATGCGGCGGCAAGGGCCGGCCATGGATACCGCCACTCAGGTGAACGGAGCGGCTCCACTCGGGGTCACGGCCCCCCGCCCGGGAAGCGCAGGGAACGGCGATCGGGGGGCACCCTGGGGAAGGGACACGCGCTCGCACCGGTTGGGAGGCGTGGCGACGGAGATGGGTCCGCCGGGCTGGACCGCCGAGCTGATGGAGGGCGCCGGGTGGGACCCGGCTGGTGCTGATGTGCTCGGGCGGAATGCGGACGGTGGCGACGTGCTGAGGTGAACCCCTGGCCTGGACGGAGTCCTCATGCCTCCCCTTCCGGCTGCGTGCGTCGGCCGTCGGCACGGTGGCGGGCCCGGGCCCGGCCGCTGGGACCGTCGGCGGCACGCCCTGGGCGTCGACCGCCCGGAGAAGAGGTGCCATCGGTGGAACGCGGACGACGTGCCTGGGCCGTGCCCGGGGATCGCCGGGCGGCGCGGTCGCCGGAGCTCCGCTCCGGTCGCGGCCGACGTCGGCGCCGTGCGCCGGTGCCGCACGGCTTGTCCGCGGATGCCACCTCCTTCGGCTGTCCCACCACGCCCGGTCCGCCGTCGGCGCCCACCCCCGCCGTGGCCGTCGGCAGGTCGCGTCCCCTGCGTTCCGCGCGGAGGCAGCGGCGGATCGACTCGGGGTCCAGGCCCTCGTTGCAGGCCTGGTGGAGGAGGCGGGCGAAGAGGTAGTCGCGGTCGGCAGCGAGGGCCATGGCGAGGGCTTCACGGGCCTCCAGTTCGTCGCCGGTTGACCAGGCCACCCAGCCGACCAGCGTGAGAGCGGCGGCGGCGTGCTCTCCGTAGGGGCCTACACAACGGCGGGCGAGCGCGCGCCAGAGTCGCAGAGCGGGGCCCGCCTCGTCGCCCTCCATCCACTCGGCGGCCCGATCCCGGGTCGCCCTGTCCTGGAGACCGAGAATCATGGTCGCGGCGTCGTCATGACCGATCAGTTCGTCGTCGCGCAGGTCCGCGTCGAGGGTGCCGGACACGGTCGGGGCGGCCGCGAGACGTTCCATGGCGCGCTGGGCCACCGCGAGCGTCTCCTCGGCCACGTCCACACGGCTTTCCGCGTCGAGGATGCGCGGGACGAGGGAGGCCTGGGCGGCGTCGAGCGCGGCCTCCTGCTGCAGCGCGGCCGCGGTCTCCCACGGCAGGAGCCTCGCCCGCAGTTCCCGAAGGGAACCGCGCACCTGAAGACCCGCGTAGGTGGCGGCGGCGGCCAGTACCGAGGTGCCCGGCAACCCCATCGTCTGGCCTTCCGGCGAACAGCATCCGTTGCCCGGGCAGCAGTACGACCAGAAGCGGCCGCCGGAGATGCACAGTGCCTCGACCACCGGGACGTCGAGGGCGCCGCTGGCCCTGCGCAGGAGCTGGGCCAGCGGCCGCAGGCGCTCCATGACGTCGCGCGCCGACTCGCCGTTCGCCGGGTCCTGGCACAGGAAGGCGACCATGCTCTCCGGTTTGGCGCCTCGGCGCTCGCTGCCGGTCACCAGTCCACGGGCCAGCTGTTGCGCCACCGACGGCCAGTCGTCCGTCTGGGGCGGGATGCCGAGCCGGGCCCGCCCACCGAACCGCCCCTTCGCGTCGCAGTCGTGCAGCGCGACGAGGACGATGCTGTCCTCGGGGCGATAGCCGAGCAGGTACGGCAGGGCGTCGGCGAGCTCGGCCGGGGTTCGCAACGTGACCTGCTGCTCGTCGCAGGGGCCGGCGGCCGCACCGTGCCCCGCATATGTCCTGGATTCATCATGCCCGACGAGCGGGGTGGACCCGTCGGGTGCTGAAGCGTGACCCATGAGCGGGGCCGTCCCGTCAGGTACCGAGGCGTGTTCCAGGGGCTCGTCGTGCCCCGGGTGAGGCCGCGACTCCCGGTCGTCGTACGCGGCGGTCTCCCGGCGCCCGCTCCATCCGTTCTGCCCGCTGATGTCACCGTTGCCGGGAGTCCCTGCCGCTTCGCTGTGATTCGTCATGCGGCGACCATCTCGCGGATCTCGAAATTCCGCTGCGCCCTGTGGATAAGTCCGACCATGGCCACGTCAGAGGTTGTCCACAGACCTGGTCTGCTCGTCCGCGCCATGTCCGAGGCATCGGATTGCATGAGGCCATGAGCGACGCGAAAGAGTTGCGGGTCAGCCGTCAGCACGTCCGCCCGTCTGCGCGGGCGACCGGATCAGCCCGCCGTGGCGAGAACCAGGGGCAGGACCTGACCGGCGCCCGCTCGGCGCAGCAGCCGGGCGGAGACCGCGAGGGTCCAGCCGGAGTCGACGTAGTCGTCCACGAGCAGCACGGGTCCCGAGGCCCGTGCGAGGGATCCGGCCAGCTCCTCCGGAACGGTGAGGGCGGCGGAGAGGGCCTGGAGGTGTCGGGCGGAATTGCTGCGGCGTGCCGATCGCTCGCCGCCCTGCGCGGTGTACCCGAGGCTGCCGAGGAAGGGCAGGTGGCCGATGGCGGCGACGCGTTCGGCAAGCGAGGCGACGAGCCGAGGGCGACGCACGGAGGGCATGGCGACGACCCCCACCGGCCGGGCGGACGCGCCGGGACCGTCGGACGCCCAGCCTTCCGGGGACCGCGCCCAGTCGGCGAGGACCGTCACCACGGCCTTGAGGACATCGTCGGGGACGGGTCCGTCGGGCGCGTTCTCGGCGAGCAGCGGACGCAGCCGGTTGCCCCACCCGATGTCCGAGAGCCGCCCCAGGGCGCGCCCGGTGGAGCACTGTTCGGTGACAGGGATACGGCCCTTGAGGTCGACGCCCAGTGCGGGCATCCCTGTCGGCCACATCTTGCGCGGCTCGACCTCGACCCCCGGGCGGGCCAGTTCCTGGGTCGCGCTGGTCAGCGTTTCGGCCGTGACGGAGGAATCGGCCCAGGCTCCTGCGCAGTTGTCGCACCGGCCGCACGGGGCGGCCCCCTCGTCGTCGAGCTGCCGGCGCAGGAATTCCATCCGGCACCGGGATGTGCTCACGTAGTCGCGCATGGCCTGCTGCTCGGCCGCCCGCTGTTTGGCGACCCACGCGTACCGCTCGGAGTCGTAGAACCAGGGCTCGCCGGTGGAGATCCACCCGCCCTTGACCCGCTTGACCGCCCCGTCCACGTCGAGCACCTTGAGCATGGTCTCCAGGCGGGTACGCCGAAGGTCCACGGACGTCTCCAGGGCCGGCACCGACAGTGGCCGTCCCGCCTCGGCGAGGGCCGTGAGGGTCTGCCGGACCTGCGCCTCGGGCGGGAAGGCGGTGTCGGCGAAGTACCGCCAGATGGCCTCGTCCTCCTTGCCCGGCAGCAGCAGCACATCGGCGTGGGCCACACCGCGCCCCGCACGCCCCACCTGCTGGTAGTAGGCGATCGGCGAGGACGGCGAACCGAGATGGACCACGAAACCCAGATCCGGCTTGTCGAAACCCATGCCCAGGGCCGAGGTCGCGACCAGCGCCTTCACCCGGTTCTCCTGGAGGTCGGCCTCAGCCTGGAGCCGGTCGGCGTTCTCCGTGCGCCCGGTGTAGGACGCCACCTCGAAGCCCCGCTGCCGCAGGAAGGCGGTGGCCTCCTCGGCGGCGGCCACCGTGAGGGCGTAGATGATCCCGGAACCGGGCAGCTCCTCCAGGTGCTCCGCCAGCCAGGCCAGCCGGTGGGCCGCGTCGGGCAGGCGGACGACCCCGAGGCGGAGGCTCTCCCGTTCCAGCGGGCCGCGCAGCACCAGGGCCTCCCCGCCACCGGTGCCCAACTGCTCGGCCACATCGGCCGTCACTCGCGCATTGGCGGTGGCCGTGGTGGCGAGCACCGGCACCCCGGGGCGGAGTTCGGCCAGCATCGCCCTCAACCGGCGGTAGTCGGGGCGGAAGTCATGCCCCCAGTCGGAGATGCAGTGCGCCTCGTCCACCACCAGCAGACCAGTGGTGGCGGCGAGCCCGGGCAGCACATGCTCGCGGAAGTCAACGGAGTTGAGGCGCTCCGGGCTGACGAGGAGGACATCGGCCTCACCGCGCTCGACCTCTCCGTAGACGGACTCCCACTCCTCCGGGTTGGCCGAGTTGATGGTGCGCGCCTGGATGCCCGCACGTGCCGCCGACTCGACCTGGTTGCGCATCAGCGCCAGCAGCGGCGAGACGATCACCGTCGGGCCGGACCCGCGGCGGCGCAGCAGAGCGGTGGCGACGAAGTACACCGCCGACTTGCCCCAGCCGGTGCGCTGCACCACCAGGGCACGACGGCGCTCCTCCACGAGGGCCGCCACCGCCTGCCACTGGTCCTCCCGGAGCCTCGCCGACCCCGTGGGGTCGCCGACGAGCTCGGCGAGGATGGCGTCGGCTTCGGCGCGGAGCTTCTCGGTGTCCATGCCCCCATGCAACCCGATACCTCGGACACTCAGCCACCTCACCCCCCGCGACCCTTCCCTCACAAGCAGCCACCGTCGGCTCCACGCCGGGGATCGAGGTGTCAACAGCGCGTGGAGCCCCGTCACCGAGGGCGTTGCCGACGACTCCCACGGGGCGGGGATATAAACGGTGGATCACCACAAAACCGCCAGTGGCCCCAATTGCTCGTTGCCGCAACCAAGTTCGGCAGGAAGAATTGAGGTCCGCTCCCCGCACGGCCCACCGGTGAATCGGTAGGGCTTCTGCTGCGGCGTGCGCTCCCCCAGTCCGACCCCGCCCGCAGTGCGGGCGCGTAGCCGAAGGGAGGATCGTGACCTTCGGATTCGCTCCGTCCTCGGCGGCCTCCATGTCGACGTCTGCCGACCTGCCCGCCGCTTCCGCCAACCGGTTGCTCGAGCCCGCGGAATGGGCCGCCGCCGGGATTCCGCTGCTGCGAAATCCCCGGGAGGTCGTCAGCGGACTGCACGCGCGCCATCAGCCCCGGCCCGCGACGGCGGTCATCGCCGTGCTGGACCCGGACGAACGGCTGCGGGCGAGTGCCTCGTTCATCCGGCGGCCGGCCCCGGCGGACGGCTGGATGTTCCGTAACGCCCTGCTCGCGCAGTTGCGCCGGGTCATCCCGCACGACCTGCGCCGGCGCACGCCGGTACGGACGGCCGTACTGCTGTACTGCCGCGACGGGGACGCGCGTTGGACGGAGGAGGACGGGGCGTGGATGTGGGGACTGCGGGACGCCTGCACTCTGCACGGGCTGCGCTGCGGGGCGTACATCACGCTGACACGTGACGGCTGGCAGGTTCTCGGCGAGGGCCGTGGCGGCCGCCGCCCCCACGCGGACTCTCCGGCCGAGCCGTTCGCCACGGCCGTGGCACCGCCGCCGATCCCGCGCACCGGCGGGGTGGCCTCCGAGGTGCTCCGCCGAGCGGCGGCACGCTGACCCGAGGGCCTTCGGGCCCTCCGTTCACGACGGGACGACGGAACCGACGACCTGCCCGTCCCCAGTTCAGGCCACCACGTGCACTCCCCCCACGGGAGGCCGGCGTTCCCCGCGCGCACCCCGTGCACACAGCCGCAGGCATGCGTACGGCCACAGGCGCGCGCCCCGCACCCGCACCCGCACCCGCACCCGCACCCGCACCCGCACCCGCCGAGCCTTGCCCACCGCAGCGCAGAGGCACAGGTGGCACCCCGCGGCCCGGCCTGCGGAGGCACGCGAAACACCCCGCCGGCGCGCCGAAGCGCCCCGTTGCGGGGTGTGGCCGTCGTGGCGCCCTGGGGCCGCGCCGGGCGCGCGCCCCTCCCCGGCCGGCCCTGGCGGGCATACCGGGTGGAGCCGCGGTCGGTCAGACGCCGGCGCCCAGTACCGCGTTGATCTTCTGCGGGTCGCCACAGACGATCAGCAGCGCACGAGCCCGGCCGAGAGCCTGCGGCAGTGTCTGCGCGGTGATGGAGTCGGCGCCGCCGTTGACGGCGACCACGACCACGGGACGCGGCGCGGCCCTCCCGACGGCGGAGGCGTCGGCGTAGAAGACGTCGTCGCCCGCGTCGTGCTGGGCCCAGTACGCGCTCTCGCCGAAGGACAGTTCGTGGGCGGCCCACGGATGCTGCTCACCGGTGGTGATCACCAGCACGTCACCGGGGGCGCGCCCCGAATCCAGCAGCAGGTCGACGGCTTCCTCCGCGGCGTCCAGCGCACCCTCGGCCGAGGCCGGGATCAGCTGGATCTGCGGAGTGGCGGCCGGAGCGGACGGCCCGGGCTTGGCCGCGGTGTGCGACGCGCGCTGGGCCGGCACCGGCCGGGCGGGACCCGGGCGGCCGGGACGCGGCGGAGCCGCGGGACGGGGTCCGGGTACGGGACGGGGGGTCGGCGCGACGCGGCCGCTGGCCGGAGTGGCACGCGGACCCTGGGCACTCTCGTGAATCTGAGGCTCCTCGGGAATGAGAGGCATGAGCTGATGTTTATCAAACGCCGCTGCGACTCGCGTCGGCGGGTGGCACATGAGTGCGAACGAAATCCGTCAGAAATCGAAGCCGAGCTGCCCCTCGATCTCCGGAACGCTTCCGTCCGCCCAGTTGCGGACCTTCTTGAGGTGCCGCCACTGGGGCAGCGCATCAAGATACGCCCACGACAACCGGTGGTGCGGGGTGGGTCCCCGCTCCGCCAGAGCGGCCTTGTGCACGGGCGACGGATAACCGGCGTTGGCCGCGAAACCGAAGTCTGCATGCTCGACACCCAGTTCGGCCATCATTTTGTCGCGCCGAACCTTGGCGATCACCGAGGCCGCGGCGACGGCGACGCAGGACTGGTCGCCCTTGATCACCGTACGGACCTGCCAGGGCGAACCGAGGTAGTCGTGCTTGCCATCGAGGATGACCGCGTCCGGACGCACCGGAAGCGCGTCCAGGGCCCGTACGGCGGCGAGCCGCAGCGCAGCGGTCATCCCCAGATCGTCGATCTCCTCCGGGGAGGCGTGACCGAGGGCGTACGACGTCACCCACTTCAGCAACTCCTCGGCGAGCGCCTCGCGGCGCTTGATCGTCAGGAGCTTGGAGTCGGTGAGGCCCTCGGGCGGTCGGCGCAGTCCGGTGACCGCCGCGCAGACGGTGACGGGTCCGGCCCACGCACCTCGCCCCACCTCGTCGACACCGGCAATGACCTTCGCTCCGGTCGTGGCGCGCAGGGAGCGCTCGACGGTGTGAGTAGGTGGTTCGTACGGCATGGCGCCCTTAGCCTACGCCGCCCGTAAGGCCGTGCGACACCCAGGTTCCCGGGGCGGCCGCGACCCCGCGGCCGGGCCGGGTCAGGTGCCCGGCGAGCGCAGCAGCGGCACCATGAGCTGGTCGACCATCTCCGCGATCTCCCGCTCACTCCATTCGCTGCCGCACAGCTTCGAGCGGTACATCATCATGGCGGGAATCGCGTCGAAGACATACCCGTTGGCCGCGTCGGGACGCACCTCGCCACGCCGGATTCCGCGCTCCAGGACCTCCCGCAGCAGCTTTACCGTGGGCTCGATGACACCCTCGACGATCACGGCGTGGAAGCGCTCCGCCTGAAGGGTGTCGCATTCGTGAATCACCGAGCGCAGGGCGAACCCGGGGCGCGAGAACATCGCCTCGCGGGCCTGCCGGCACAGGTCCAGGAGGTCGTCGCGCACATTTCCCCGGTCGGGCGCCTCGTCGAAGCGCGGCAGCCCGGCCTGGAGCGCGTCCGCGACGAGGTCCTCCTTGGACGGCCAGCGCCGGTAGACCGCGGCCTTGCCCGTCTGGGCGCCCGCGGCGACGCCCTCCATGGTGAGGCCGCTCCAGCCGACCGTGCTCAGCTGTTCCAGCGCGGCGTCGAGGATCGCGCGTTCGAGTACGGCGCCGCGCCGGCGCGGGGAGGCCGTCTGTGCGGGAGCGGCCGTCCAGCGCGAAGTGACCATCTGTGTTTCTCCGTTGAGCCTGGGGTGGGGATCTCGGCGGTGCGAGCGGACTGTCGAGGCATGCCACGGCGGCGACTTCGGTGAACGCTTGCGTTCACTAAGGGGGACTCACTACCGTGGACGCGACAGTGAACGCGAGCGTTCACTAAGGCACTTGTGGGGGACCCATAGTGACGACCTCTCCGTTGATTCAGCATCAGAAGCCGGGAGCAGCCCGCCGGGAGGGGCGTCCCGGCATCGCGCTCACGGTCATCGCGGCCTGCCAACTCATGGTGGTACTGGACGCGACGATTGTGAACATCGCGCTCCCGCACATTCAAGACTCGCTCAAGTTCAGCACCACCGACCTGACATGGGTGGTCAGCGCGTACACGCTGACCTTCGGCGGTCTGCTGCTCCTGGGGGGCCGGGCCGGGGACATCCTCGGCCGCCGCCGTGTCTTCATGACCGGCATTCTCGTCTTCACCCTCGCCTCGCTCCTCGGCGGTCTGGCCCAGGAACCCTGGCAGTTGCTGGCCGCACGCGCCCTCCAGGGCGTCGGTGGCGCGATCGCGTCGCCGACCTCCCTGGCGCTGATCACGACGACGTTCCCGGAAGGGCCCGAGCGGAACCGGGCGTTCGGGGTCTTCGCCGCCGTCTCGGCGGGCGGCGGGGCCATCGGTCTGCTGGCGGGCGGCATGCTCACCGAATGGCTCGACTGGCGCTGGGTGCTCTTCGTCAATGTGCCCATCGGTGTGCTGATCGCCGTGCTCACGCCGATGTACATCAGTGAGTCGGAGCGGCACCCCGGACGGTTCGACATCGCGGGCGCACTCACGTCGACGGCCGGGATGGCCTCCCTGGTGTACGGCTTCATCCGGGCGGCCGAGGAGGGCTGGCGGGACGGTCTGACCATCGGTTCCTTCGCGGCGGCGGTGGTCCTGCTGCTCGCGTTCGGCTATATCGAGAGCCGGGCCAAGGAGCCGATCACCCCGCTGCGGATGTTCGCCGACCGCAACCGCTCGGGCACGTATGTGATCATGCTGAGCCTGGCTGCGGCGATGTTCGGCATGTTCTTCTTCATCGTGCTGTTCGTGCAGAACGTACTGCGGTACACACCGATCGAGGCCGGTCTGGCCTTCCTGCCGGTGACCGTCGCGATCGTCACCGGCGCCGGTCTGTCGCAGCGGTTCCTGCCGGTGCTGGGTCCGAAGCCGTTCATGCTGGGCGGCTCGACGCTGGTCGCGCTGGGGCTGGCCTGGCAGACCCTCATCAGCCCCGACAGCTCCTACGTCAGCGGCGTACTCGGCCCGATGCTGCTGTTCGGCTTCGGCATGGGGCTGAACTTCGTGACGCTCACCCTCACCGCCGTCTCCGGGGTCGCCCCGCACGAGGCGGGCGCGGCGTCCGGTCTGCTCAACGCCACGCAGCAGGTGGGCGGATCGCTGGGTCTGTCCATCCTCACCACGGTCTTCGGTACGGCCAGCCGTGAAGAGGGGGAGAAACAGGCGCAGCTGTTCCTCGCGGAGGCGTCGGCCGAGCAGAAGGCCGAGTTCGCCAGGACGCAGCAGCTTCCGGCCCCCTGGAGCCATGAGGTGCTCGCCCATGGCATCGCGACGGCGTTCATCCCCGCCATCGCGATGGCCGTCCTCGCCCTGGTCACCGCCGCGGTCGTCATCAGGGTCCGCAAGAGCGACCTGGACGCCCTCGCGGGAACGGCGGGCCCCGCCGGAGGCTGACCGCCGCCTGCGGACGCCGGACACACCCGGAGGCCGAGGCCGAGGGGTGTGTCCGGCGTGCGGGCCACGTCTCGTCGCCGGCCCTCAGAGACAGGGCTCAGCGGTACAGGGCTGAGCGGACACAGCTCAGCGGTACAGCGTCTCCGTCTCCAGGCCTCCGCACGCAGGCCCGCTCGCCCCCGGCGACACCGGCCGCTCCTCCAGGATGCGCCGGGCCTTGGCCTCTCCCCAGCTCGTGGCGTACCAGGGGGTGTCCCGCTCCTCCTTCAGCTCGGCGTCGATGTCCCACAGAGCGCACGAACGCATGGGCTCCTCCAGCCGGTCCAGGACGGGTACGGCGTCGGCGGACAGTCCCCTCGCGTACTCGAGGTCGAAGCGGCCCGTGGTCTCGTACCGCTCGACGTTGCGCTCGGCGATCAGCTCGTCCGGCGACCCGAACCCGAACGCGAGCACCCCGGCGACGGCGCCGGCCGCCACGGCACGCGGCAGCCACCGGGCACCCCACACCCCGGCCGCCATGATGAGCGCGATGACCAGGCCGAGCCACAGCTCCACGGCCACCACCGAGATCCTCAGTCGCGTCAGCCCATAGGCCTCCACATACATGTCCATACGGCGCACCGCGGATGCCACGACGACGAGCGCCAGCGCGCACAGGGTTCCCAGCACCGCCCGGACAAGCGTGCGGTCACTCGATCGGGTGCGCGGCGCCCAGTGCAGGGCCACGGCGATGACCTGCAGGGTGAGCAGGGTGGCGATGAGCAGTTGCCAGAATCCCTGACGCGCGTACTGGGCGTAGGTCAGCCCGGTTTCCGCCAGCACGGCGTCATAGCCCCCGAAGAGCACGGCGAGCTGAACGGCGTTGAAGACGGCGAAGAGGGCGATGAGTCCGACCAGCGGGAGCGCCCACTCGACGCGGCCACGGGCTCGTCCGGCAGGCACCTGGACCTCGTCCCAGCGGGTCGGCGCCGCGGCCGTGCGGGCTGCGGCGAGCGTCCCGAAGAGGCCCAGCATGAGCAGCAGGACCCGCCAGGGTCCGTCCTCCGTGGAGACGTCGGGCACCAGGGCGCCGAGGAGGTCGGCGAAGGCTGCGTCCGCCTGGGCGAACAGCACCCCGAAGACCAGTAGCAGACCCGCGGCCACGGCCAGCGCCCGCAGCACGGGTCCCACCTTGCTCCGGTCGCCGCCCGCACGGTCCCGCAGCCCCTGCCACGCCCAGGCGGGGCCGGTGACCACGGCCGTGAACACACCGACGGGGCCGAGCAGGACGGCCGGCCAGGTGCGGCCGCCGTGCAGGGCGAGCGACCCCGCCGCGAGCGCGGTGACGACCGCGAGGATCGAAGGCCACTCGGCAGCCCGCACGGCGGGCACCACCAGCAGGGCGAGCCCTCCCGCACCCCACACGAGCGACCATGCGCGTGGCCGCCGACCGGCCCGTCGCCCGGCGAAGTACACGGCCAGCGTGGCGGGCACGGCGACGACCAGCAGGTTGACCGCCATCCCGTCCCCGAGCAGCAGCATGCTGAGCAGACCGGTGGCCAGCGCGGCCCAGAGCGTCGCGGTACGGATCGGCGCGGGCTCCTCGCCCCCCGGTCCGGCCGGCCGCAGCGGCGTGGGCGGCGCCTCGTGGGAGGACGGCTCCGCCCTGGCGACCGACCGCATGGAACCGGGCCCGGCGCCGCCGCCAGTCGGACCGCGCCCGGCACGGCGGTCCGTCGGCCCGGACCCGGCGGAGGGCCGTATCGACTCGGCCCTGCCCACCCGGCCCGGCGATTCGGACTCAGCCGCCCCGTTCGACTCTGTCCCAGCAGCCTTGCTCGTGGGCGACGACCCGGCAGGGCGGCGCTCCGCCGCGGCGTCCGGGGGCGCTTGCGCCTCCGAGCCGCCTTCATCACCCGAGGCTCGCACCCCGGGCGTTCGTCCGTCGGATCCGGACGCGGCTGGCGTGGACGGTGGTTCGGACATGGGACCCCCTCCCCCGACCGGCTCTCATCGCCCCCGGGCGCAGCGTCTCGCTGCGGTGGTGGGCTCGTGGCCGGTGTCTCGGCGCCGCGCCTGGCCAAGATCAACAGCGGCGTGCCGGACAGGCTATGCGGCACGACAAGCGGTGACAGAGGCCGAGAAGCACTCTGTGGCACGCCTGTGACACTTGCGGCGGTTGTGACCACGGAGACGAGGGAAGCGCGCTCTGCCGCCGCCTGGCTCCGCCGAAAGCCGCCTTCTCCCCCGCGAACACCGGGAAGACGGAAATCACCGAAAGGCCGAAGCGCCCGGCAGGCCTCCGGCGTCTCTAGTGGACGGGTGCCCAGGCCGGCAGGTCCTCCGTCTGGTCCACCCAGGCAGCGGGAGGCGCGCCGCCCTTGCCGCCGGAGGCGACCACTCCCCCGACGATTGCGCAGGTCGTGTCGACATCACCGCCCGCCTGGGCTGTGGTCCAGAAGGCCGTTTCATAGTCACCGAGGGCGCGTGCGGCCGACCAGAGCGCGAACGGCACGGTGTCGTGCGCCGTCGTACGCCGACCGCATCCCAGTACGGCCGCGACGGTGTCGGCGTCGCCGTAGTCGAGCATGTCCCGCGCACGCCGCAGCCCCGCGCCGACGGCGCTCTTCGGGACGAGCGCGACGACACCGTCGAGCAGCGCCTCGGGGGTCGGCGCCCCCGCCGGGTCGGCCGCCAGGGCGGCGGCCGCGGCGACGGCCATGGCCCCGACGACGGCCTCGCGGTGCTGGTGCGTGGGGTAGGCGGAGATCTCCGCCTGATGCGTCGCCTGCTCGGGGTCGTCGGCGTACCAGGCGCCCAGCGGGGCGATCCGCATGGCCGCGCCGTTGCCCCATGACCCCTGGCCGTTGAAGAGCGCGGAGGCCAGTTCACGCCAGTCGCCGCCCTCGCGAACCAGCCGCAGCAGGCGGTTGACCGCGGGCCCGTAGCCACGGTCGAAGTCGTGGTGGACGGCGAAGGAGCGGGCGAGCTCGTCCTGGTCGATCCGGTGGTGTACGGCGAGAACGGCCACGACGGAGCAGGCCATCTCGGTGTCGTCCGTCCACTGCCAGGGTCCGGGCGGGGTCTCGCGGCGCTTGAGCAGCGGATAGTTCACCGGCACGAAGTACTGCGAGCCCAGCGCGTCCCCCACCGCGAGTCCACGCAAGCTGGCCAGGGCACGCTCCAGGCGGCCTTCGGGAGAGGAGTCAGCGGTCATCGCCCTGCCACTCTAACTGGTGGGTCCGTACGATTCCGGGTCACGCCAGCGGTCGAACGGCCGGTCGAGGGTGTACTTGCCGTTCTCACCGAGCACGAGCATCCGCATCTCCGCGTTCCCCGGGTTCGACAGGGACTCGAACTCGGCGACCGTCCAGTGGAACCAGCGCATGCAGAACAGCCGCATGGCGAGCCCATGGGTCACTATCAGGACGTTCGGCGGGTGGTTGGGGTCCTCGAAGCTGCGGAACAGGCTCTCCAGGAAGTTGCCGACCCGGTCGTACACGTCGGCCCCGGACTCCCCCTGCGCGAAGCGGTAGAAGAAGTGGCCGTACGCGTCCCGGTAGGCCTTCTGGAGCCGTACGTCCGCCGGGTCCTGCCAGTTGCCCCAGTCCTGCTCCCGCAGTCGGGGTTCCTCGCGTACCCGCACCTGTTCGGGGTCCAGGTGGAAGGCCTGGAAGGTCTCGTGCGTCCGGCGGTACGGGGAGACGTAGACGCTGACCCGCTCCCGGCCGAACAGCTCCCGGAGCCGTTTGCCGGTCTCCTCGGCCTGCTGCCAGCCCAGCTCGGTGAGCGCCAGAGCATGGTCGGGCTCACGCTCGTACACGGTGTCATCAACATTGCCCGTTGACTCGCCGTGCCGGACAAGGACGATGCGCCGTGGTCGTGCCATGCCAAAACCCTAAAGGGGACGAGGCATGATCGAGCACCCGTCCCGGTCCCATACGGCGTAGATCACACGGATCCCGCCGGTCCGGTTCCGGACCCGCCGCGGTTCGGAATTCCAACCTCCCGGGCCGGGCCGGTCGGCATCAGACCGTCCAGCTCGGTTCCAGTTCCACGATGTCGCCCGCGAGTGCGGCGACATCCGCTTCGATCTGGGCCCGCAGGGCGAGGCGCTCGATGCGTTCGACGCGGTATTTGCCGTGCTCGGCGGCCGACTGCCACATGGAGAGGATCAAGAACTCATGGCCCGGCGCCTCGCCGAACAGACCTCGCAGCATCCCCGGGGAACCTGCCATCGCCGGATTCCAGACCTTCTCCTGCATCAGCGCGAAGTGCTCGGCCCGCTCCTCATGGACACGACAGTGCGCCACCCGTAGCAGGTCGGCGTCCGCGAAGCGCGGCTCGAAGCCGGTCTTCACGTCGAACCGATGGTCGAAGAGCTTGACCTGCGGGTCTTTGTAGGTACCGGACTGCGAGGCGGCGAGGCGGTCGTGGGAGCGGGCCATGAAGGAGTCGTAGAAGGCACGGCTCTCCCAGAACGAGAAGACGTGCGCGACCCCGCTCCGTGCCCGGCTCCAGCCCCCGCCCTGTCCACGGAATCCCGGCTCCCCCAGAAGCCCCGCCCACTTTCGCTGCCCCCGCTCGAAACCGCGGCGGTCGACCACGGTGCAGCGAATCCACTTGACCAGCACCGCGCCATGGTAAGGCCACGGAGCGTGGCGCCGGTCACTCTCCGACGGGTTGTGGTCCGGCGAGCGCCGACGTGCGCATGCGAGGATGGGCAACTGGCCTGGACTGGGAGGCAGTTCGGCCCCCACGTATCGGAGAACGGGGAGGAGAGTTCTGTTGAACGGCCTCAACAAGGGCATCCGCAAGGTCGAGGTGTCGCTGAAGTGGGATCCGAGCCCCGCCGGACAGCCGCCCACGGACCTCGACATCGTCGCGGCGACCTACCCGGCGGCGGACCCCAGCGGCGATCCCGCCTACGTCGTGCACTTCGACAGCCGTTCGCCCGACGGCACCATCACCCTCAACCGCGACAGCAGGACCGGCCAGGGATTCGGCTGGGACGAGGTCATGACGGTGGAGCTGAACCGCCTCGACAGCCGGTACGGGCGCGTGGTGATCGGCGTCGCCATACAGCAAGGGGCGAGTCCCAAGACCTTCGGTGACGTCAGCAAGCCGGCCCTGCGCCTCCGCGAGGACTACACCGTCCTGGCGGAGGACGACTTCGCCGGGGTCCTCGGCTCCACGGCGGCGGTCATCGCCGAGTTCGTACGGGACGGGTCCGGCACCTGGAGCTTCCTGCCCGGCCTCCACGGCTACGACGAGAACCCGGCCGGCTTCGCCCGCGTCATGGGCGCCCCGCGCGAGTCCTGACGCGCCGCGCCACGGACGCCGAAGGGCGGCACGGCCACCGGCCGTGCCGCCCTTCAGCGTCTCAAGGTGTCAGCTGCACCCGCTGGTCGAGCCGCAGCCCTCGCAGATGTAGCACGAGCCGGCCCGCTGCATCTTCGTGCCGCAGGAGAAGCAGAGCGGGGCGTCGGCGTGGATGCCCAGCTGCATCTCCACCAGCTCGGCGCTGGTGTGGGCCTGCTTCGGGGCGGGCTTGGCCGCCTCGACCTCGGCCTTCGGCGTGGCCACGGCCTTCAGGTCCGTCTGGCGCGGGGCCGACTGGGCCAGGCCCTCGACGTCCACGTCCTCCTCGGCGGGCTCGTACGAACCCGTCTCCAGGTGGCGCTGACGCTCCTCGGCGGAGTGGATGCCGAGCGCGGAACGCGTCTCGAAGGGCAGGAAGTCCAGCGCCAGGCGGCGGAAGATGTAGTCGACGATCGACTGGGCCATCCGCACGTCCGGGTCGTCCGTCATACCGGCCGGCTCGAAGCGCATGTTGGTGAACTTCGAGACGTACGTCTCCAGCGGCACGCCGTACTGGAGGCCGACGGAGACCGCGATGGAGAAGGCATCCATCATGCCCGCGAGGGTGGAGCCCTGCTTGGACATCTTCAGGAAGACCTCGCCGAGACCGTCGTCCGGGTAGGAGTTGGCGGTCATGTAGCCCTCGGCGCCGCCGACGGTGAAGGACGTGGTGATGCCGGGACGTCCCTTCGGGAGGCGCTTGCGGACCGGGCGGTACTCGACGACCTTCTCGACCGCGGTCCGGATGGTCTCCTCGGCCTTCTCGGTGATCTCCGCCTTCTCCGACTCCTTGGTCTTGGCGGAGAGCGGCTGGCCGACCTTGCAGTTGTCGCGGTAGATCGCCAGCGCCTTGACGCCGAGCTTCCAGGCCTCGAAGTAGATCTCCTCGACCTCCTCGACGGTCGCCGTCTCCGGCATGTTGACCGTCTTGGAGATGGCGCCGGAGATCCACGGCTGGATCGCGGCCATCATCCGGACGTGGCCCATCGGAGAGATGGCCCGCTCGCCCATGGCGCAGTCGAAGACCTCGTAGTGCTCCTGCTTGAGGCCGGGAGCGTCGATCACATTGCCGTGCTCGGCGATGTGGGCGACGATCGCCTCGATCTGCTCCTCCTGGTAGCCCAGGCGGCGCAGGGCCTGCGGGACCGTGCCGTTGACGATCTGCATCGAGCCGCCGCCGACCAGCTTCTTGAACTTGACCAGCGCCAGGTCCGGCTCGACACCGGTGGTGTCGCAGGACATCGCGAGGCCGATGGTGCCGGTGGGGGCGAGCACCGAGGCCTGCGAGTTGCGGAAGCCGTTCTTCTCGCCGAGGCGGAGCACGTCCTGCCAGGCCTCCGTGGCCGCGGCCCACACCGGGGTGTCCAGGTCGTCCATGCGCACGGCGGTGCCGTTGGCGTCGGAGTGCTGCTTCATGACGCGGTTGTGGGCGTCGGCGTTGCGGGCGTAGCCGTCGTACGGGCCGACCACCGCGGCCAGTTCGGCGGAGCGGCGGTAGGCCGTGCCCGTCATCAGGGAGGTGATGGCGCCGGCGAGGGCGCGACCGCCGTCGGAGTCGTACGCGTGGCCGGTCGCCATGAGCAGGGCGCCGAGGTTGGCGTAGCCGATGCCGAGCTGGCGGAAGGCGCGGGTGTTCTCGCCGATCTTCTGGGTCGGGAAGTCCGCGAAGCAGATCGAGATGTCCATCGCGGTGATGACCAGCTCGACGACCTTCTGGAAACGCTCGACGTCGAAGGACTGGCTGCCCTTGCCGTCGTCGTTCAGGAACTTCATCAGGTTCAGCGAGGCCAGGTTGCAGGACGTGTTGTCCAGGTGCATGTACTCGCTGCACGGGTTCGACGCGGTGATCCGGCCGGACTCGGGGCAGGTGTGCCAGTTGTTGATGGTGTCGTCGTACTGGATGCCGGGGTCGGCGCAGGCCCAGGCGGCCTCGGCGATCTTGCGGAAGAGCTTCTTGGCGTCGACCTCCTCGATCACCTCGCCGGTCATCCGGGCGCGCAGGCCGAAGTCGCCGCCCGCCTCGACCGCCTTCATGAACTCGTCGTTCACGCGGACCGAGTTGTTGGCGTTCTGGTACTGGACGGAGGTGATGTCGTCGCCACCGAGGTCCATGTCGAAGCCCGCGTCGCGCAGGACGCGGATCTTCTCCTCCTCCTTCACCTTGGTCTCGATGAAGTCCTCGATGTCCGGGTGGTCCACGTCCAGGACGACCATCTTGGCGGCGCGGCGGGTGGCACCGCCCGACTTGATCGTGCCGGCGGACGCGTCGGCGCCACGCATGAAGGAGACGGGACCGGAGGCGTTGCCGCCGGAGGAGAGCAGTTCCTTGGAGGAACGGATACGGGACAGGTTCAGGCCGGCACCGGAGCCGCCCTTGAAGATCATGCCCTCTTCCTTGTACCAGTCGAGGATCGACTCCATGGAGTCGTCGACGGCCAGGATGAAGCAGGCGGAGACCTGCTGGGGCTGCGGGGTGCCCACGTTGAACCAGACGGGGCTGTTGAAGCTGAAGATCTGGTGCAGGAGGGCGTACGCCAGTTCGTGCTCGAAGATCTCGGCGTCGGCGGGCGAGGCGAAGTACTTGTAGTCCTCACCGGCCTTCCGGTACGTCTTCACGATGCGGTCGATGAGCTGCTTCAGGCTCACCTCGCGCTGCGGGGTGCCGACGGCGCCCCGGAAGTACTTGCTGGTGACGATGTTGACCGCGTTCACCGACCAGAACTCGGGGAACTCGACGCCACGCTGCTCGAAGTTGACCGAGCCGTCGCGCCAGTTGGTCATGACGACGTCACGGCGCTCCCAGGCCACCTCGTCGTACGGGTGCACGCCGGGGGTGGTGTGGATGCGCTCGATACGCAGGCCCTTGCTCGCCTTGGTGCCCTTGGCGCGGGAACTCCGTGCCGGACCGCTCGCCGTCTCTGTCATGCCGCCTCCCTGTATCGGGCCAAAACGCCCTGAAGTGCCACTTTGTTCCCGTGACACGGTGTTCTGTCTTGTGTCGCGATCCGGCTCAACGGCCGTTCACGACAGGTCTGGATCGCCGCCGGTCACCCGGTCCACATGGTCCGGTGGTGCGGCCCGCCCTCAGTCGGCGGCGTTGGCGGGCACGGGGACTTCGACAGTCCCTCCGGACCCGCGGTCGTTCTCCCGGCACCCCTCGACCGCGCTGTCGACGTCGGCGTCCACGCCGGGGCGCTTCCCTTGCTCTTCCCTGAGTTCCGCGATGGCGGCCTCGAAGTCCTCCAGCGAATCGAACGCCCGGTACACCGAGGCGAAGCGCAAGTAGGCGACGAGGTCGAGTTCCTGCAGCGGGCCGAGTATGGCCAGACCCACGTCATGGGTGGTCAGCTCGGCGCTCCCGGTGGCACGCACCGCCTCCTCGACCCGCTGGCCGAGCTGGGCGAGCGCGTCCTCGGTGACAGGCCGCCCCTGGCATGCCTTGCGAACGCCGTTGATGACCTTGGTACGACTGAAGGGTTCGGTCACACCGGACCTCTTGACCACCATCAGCGAGCACGTCTCCACCGTCGTGAAACGACGGGAGCAGTCCGGACACTGGCGGCGCCTGCGGATCGACGTGCCGTCGTCCGTCGTACGACTGTCGACGACACGGCTGTCGGGGTGCCTGCAGAAGGGACAGTGCATAACTCCAACCCTCCTCACAGCACGACTCAATAGCCCCACGAGTCTCCTGGACCCCGCGGAAGCAGCCCCAAGCATAGGGGATGACCATGAGCCCTCGGACCGGGGGGACCACAACTTCTGGGCTGTTGTTGCAATCCAAGCACTAGATGTAGGGCCGGGCACGTAAATCCACCCACGACGCGCGTGTCGCACAGGTATGGGCAATTGCCAGACGGAGGGGCCGTCGCTGAGCGCATCCGCGCCGTCGCGGAACGGACCGGAACACGGTGGGCGCCGAAGAAAACCGGGTACCGGTACGCGGCGGGAGAGGCGGGGAGTGGCAGACTGTGCCGCGCGGCGACAGCGGCCCACGAAGCCTTCGCCCCGGCGGGGAAGAGTACCGCAATAAGCGGTTCTGTCCGCCAGGAGCAGTCGGGCCATACACCTGGACACTTGGTCACGTCAGGTAATCCGCGGTTTTTCACTCGAACGTGTGTTTGGCGCAACCTTTCGAAAGCAACTACCGTTGTGCTGCACGGGAGACCATCGAGAGGGGCCGACGTGACCACGACCGCAGACAGCGCCACCATCACTGCCCAGGACCGCTCCCAGGGCCGACTCGAGCCGGTGCACGCTATGAACGAAGTTCCGAACCATGAGGGGCCCAAGCGGGCCCTGCCCGGCCGACCTCCAGGCATCAGGGCGGACAGCTCCGGACTGACCGACCGGCAGCGCCGGGTGATCGAGGTGATCAGGGACTCCGTGCAGAGGCGCGGATACCCGCCGTCGATGCGGGAGATCGGTCAGGCGGTCGGCCTGTCGAGCACGTCGTCCGTGGCGCACCAGCTGATGGCCCTGGAGCGCAAGGGCTTCCTGCGCCGTGACCCGCACCGCCCGCGCGCCTACGAGGTCCGCGGCTCGGACCAGGCCGCGGCGCAGCCGACCGACACCGCGGGCAAGCCCGCCGCGTCGTACGTGCCGCTCGTCGGCCGTATCGCGGCCGGTGGCCCGATCCTGGCCGAGGAATCGGTCGAGGACGTGTTCCCGCTCCCGCGGCAGCTCGTCGGTGACGGTGAGCTGTTCGTCCTCAAGGTCGTGGGTGACTCGATGATCGAGGCCGCGATCTGCGACGGCGACTGGGTGACGGTCCGCCGGCAGCCGGTCGCCGAGAACGGCGACATCGTGGCCGCCATGCTGGACGGCGAGGCCACGGTCAAGCGTTTCAAGCGCGAGGACGGCCATGTGTGGCTGCTTCCGCACAACGCCGCCTACGAGCCCATCCCGGGTGACGACGCGACCATTCTCGGCAAGGTGGTGGCGGTTCTGCGCCGCGTCTGACATCCCCGTGGCGGACGGCGCCCGTGCCCGTCCGCGCCCCTGATCCGGGCCCCGGAATCCACTGCGCCGGTTCCGGGGCCCTGGGCTTTCCGTGTCTGGTGGCCCGTCCCTGCTCGGGGCGGGCCACAGGCATGTCTACGCCTCTTCGAGGGCCTTCGCCGCCTGGTCGATCGCGGCGAGCGACTTCCGCACCTGGTTACGGTCCGTCGTGTACCAGAAGTCGGGCAGTGACGCCTTCAGATAGCTGCCGTACCGCGCTGTCGCCAGCCTCTGGTCCAGCACGGCGACCACGCCACGGTCGCCCTGCGCCCGTACGAGGCGGCCTGCGCCCTGGGCCATCAGCAGGGCCGCGTGCGTGGCCGCCACGGCCATGAAGCCGTTGCCGCCCGCCTCCTCGACGGCCTTCTGGCGGGCGCTCATCAGCGGGTCGTCGGGGCGCGGGAACGGGATCTTGTCCATGACGACCAGCTGGCAGCTGGGACCGGGCACGTCGACGCCCTGCCAGAGCGAGAGCGTGCCGAACAGGCAGGTCTTCGGATCGGCCGCGAAGGCCTTGATCAGTTCGCCCAGCGTCTCCTCGCCCTGGAGGAGGATCGGGAACTCTGGGATGCGGACGCGCAGCTCCTCCGCCGCCAGTTGGGCCGCCCGCATCGAGGAGAACAGGCCGAGTGTCCGGCCGCCGGCCGCCTGGATCAGCTCCGTGAGCTCGTCCAGCATGTCCGCCCGGTCGCCGTCCCGCGCGGGACGCGCCAGATGCTTGGCCACGTAGAGGATGCCCTGCTTCGGGTAGTCGAACGGCGAGCCGACGTCGACTCCCTTCCACTGCGGGAAGTCGTCCCCCTCGGTGCCCTCCGGAGCCAGTCCGAGGGACGCCCCCACGCCGTTGAAGTCGCCGCCCAGCTTCAGCGTGGCCGAGGTCAGGGTGACGGAACGGTCCGCGAAGAGCTTCTCCCTGAGGAGGCCGGAGACGGACATGGGCGCCACGCGCAGGGCGGCGCCGAAGCGGTCGTGCCGCTCGTACCAGACGACGTCCCACTCGGAGCCGTTGCTGATCCGCTCCGCCACGTCGTGCACGTTCTCCACGGCGGCCAGGGCCTGCTTGCGGACGGCGTCCTCGTCCTGGACGGACTTGTCGCGGGTGTTGCCGAGCGCGGTGATCACCGTGCGGGCGGCGTCGCGCAGCGCCATGAGGGAATAGGCCAGGTCCTCCGGGATCTCCTCCAGACGTCCGGGCAGGGCCAGCTCCATGAGCCGCTCGAAGCCCTCGGCTGCGGTCTGGAGCTGGTCGGCGGCCTTCTCGTTGACGAGTTTCGCCGCTCGCTTCACCGCGCGGTTGACCTGGCCCGGGGTGAGCTCGCCGGTCGCCACACCGGTCACCCGCGAGACCAGTTCGTGGGCCTCGTCGACGATCAGCACCTCGTGCGGCGGGAGCACCGGGGCGCCCTCGATGGCGTCGATCGCGAGCAGGGCGTGGTTGGTGACGACGACCTCGGCGAGCTTGGCCCGCTCCCGGGCCATCTCGGCGAAGCACTCGGCGCCGTAGGCGCACTTCGAGGCGCCCAGGCACTCCCGCGACGACACGGAGACCTGGGACCAGGCGCGATCGGACACACCGGGGGTGAGGTCGTCCCGGTCGCCCGTCTCGGTCTCCTGCGACCAGTCCCGCAGCCGCAGCAGGTCCTGGCCCAGTTTGCTGGACGGGGCGGCCGCCTCGAACTGGTCGAAGAGGCCGTCCTCCTCGTCCTGCGGCACCCCCTCGTTGAGGCGGTGCATACACAGGTAGTTCGACCGGCCCTTGAGCATCGCGAACTCGGGGCGGCGGCGCAGCAGCGGGTGCAGTGCGTCGACCGTTCTCGGCAGGTCCCGCTCCACGAGCTGCCGCTGCAGCGCCAGGGTCGCCGTGGCCACGACGACGCGCTCTCCCTGCGCGAGGGCCGGCACCAGGTATCCCAGGGACTTGCCGGTGCCGGTGCCCGCCTGGACCAGCAGATGAGAGCCGTCGTGGATCGCCTCCGCGACGGCTTCGGCCATGGTCACCTGGCCGGGGCGCTCCATGCCGCCGACAGCGGTGACGGCGGCGTGCAGGAGTTCGTGGAGTGAGGGCTTCGTCATAGCGCGACCACCCTACGGGGCGGCACTGACAAACGGGTGATCACGGCGGAAGGGGCGGGTGTGGGACGGGGGGTGGTGAGCGGGATCACGACGGTTCTCTTCGGCGGGAGGGGGCAGCGGGGCTCTGCTCGGCGCGCCCGGAATGTCGTCCGGCGCCGGTCGGGAACCGGAGCGGCCTAGCGGTGTGACAGGAATGACGGCGTCACGGCGGGTGCACATCGGCTCTACATCAGATCGCGCAGCAGGCGGTCCCGGATCATGAGGGCGGCCCGCTTGTCGGGCAGGTCGACCTCCGCGGAGAACCTGAACCCGGCGCTGAGGAAAGCGGAGACCGAGGGGAAGTTGCGAAGGTCGGGTTCCGCGATGACGCGGGCGCAGGCAGGACGTCTGTCCAGGACGAGATCGGCGACGGCGCGGAGCAGGGCTGAGCCGAGCCCCCTTCCCCGGTCGGCCACCGGACCGATGAGGAGGTGGATTCCGGTGTCATGGGGGCGGGCGGGGTAGTGGCGGGCGATGGGGTCGAGGTCCGCCCGGTAGATCTCCCAGTAGCTCATCGGGGTGCCGTCCAGCAGACCGAGGCAGGGCACGCTGCGGCCGTCACCGTCGAGCTGGTCCCGGAGGTGGTGGGCGGTCACCTTCTCGGGTCCGGCGAGCTTCCAGGAAGAGGCCACGGCGGAGTCGTTCATCCAGCGGGAGATCAGCGGAAGGTCCCGTTCGACGAGAGCGGGAAGGAGACGCAGCGTACCGGCCGGGGTTACCACGGGTCCCCAGTCGGCGAGGTGATCCAGCAGTTCCCCTTTGCCCGGGAGCGCCTCCGGCCCCGCCTCGGCGCCCGGGCCGCCCGGGTCGGCGTCCTCCCCGAGGAACGCGGCCAGATCGTCGGGCAGGCGTAGTTCGACCGTGTCCTCGTTGCCGGGGACCTGGGCGGTGCCCGAGTCGGTGCCGGACGTGGTGCTGGCATCGGTGGGAGGCACGCGACGCTCCTCTCAGGGGATGGGGTGGGGCATGTTCCTCGGGGCGTGAAGGGGGTCGTCAGTGATCGGGTCAGCTGTGGAGTGGATTGGCGACGGTGACGTAGACGGACTGGGTGTCGACCGGGCCGACGAGTTCGTCGAGGCCGTGCAGCCGGGTCAGGAGGTTTGCCTTGCAGCGCAGGACCGGTGAGTCGAGCAGCAGGGCCGGCAAAGTGGTGTCGAGCCGGGCGGGGCCGGTGGCGACGTCGGTGAGGAAGCGGCGGAAGGCGGCGAGCAGCAGGCGTTCGTCGGCGAGGCCCTGCGAGCCGAACGCGCCGATGAGGCCGAGCACGTTGTTGATGCCGAGGTAGTAGGCGAACCGTTCGTCGGCGACCTCGTCGGGGACGAACGTGTCGCTGTGTTCGCCGATGGCGGGCAGCCGGGCGTCGAGGTCCGCGCGCCGGGACTCGCGGAAGTAGTAGCCCTGGTTGTCGCGGTACCGGCCGCCCATGGGCCAGCCGTGGGGGTCGAGCAGGAGGACGGTGTTCTGCTGGTGGGCTTCGAGGGCGATCCCGGCCTCGCCGTCCAGCCACAGGACGGGCCGCACGACCTGCTCCAGGTAGCGCAGGAACCACTCGGCGGCGACGGCGCCTCGGGGGCGACCGGTCCGCCCGGCGAGCCCGGTGACGATCTCGGCGAGCCGGGACCGCATCGTGGGGCGCTCCGGCAGACGGTCGGCGTGGCCGGGGAGCTGCTGGTCGGGGAGGTGGTGCGGCACTCGGCCGTGCAGGGGCGCCCGCTGCCCGGGGAACCGGCTTGCCCGGCGCTCGTCATCGGCATACGGGCCATCCGCACACCCGCCGTCCGCAACCGGCCTCAGTGATACGAGCCCCGCCACACAGCACGCGTCGTCCGCCGGGCCGAACGGGTTGTGCCGGATCACCACGTCCAGGCCGGGCACGGGGTCGCCGTCCGGCGCGGTGACCGCCAGCCAGGCCGGGTCGCGGACGATGTCGAAGCCCGGGTGGGCCGCCCGCCACTGCTCGGCGAGACCGGTGCGCAGCAGGCGGTGGACCTCGACGCCTCGGTGGAGCTCCTTGCGGAGGTTCTCACGACAGGAGTTGGTGATCCGCAGCCCCAGCGACAGCTTCAGCATCGCGGGGGCAGCGGTGCGGTGCACGGTACGGACGGAGGAGGTGGGGTGCCACGGGTAGCCGTGGGGGCCGAGGTCGAGCAGCAGCCCGGCGTCCAGCAGGGCGGCGACGGTCGGGCGGTGCCGGACCTCGCGCAGTTGCCAGGGGTGGACGGGCAGGGCGGCGTAGCCGTCGGGCAGCGGCAGAGGGGCGCCGGCCAGCCGTGTGGTCAGGTGCTCGGCCGGGACGACTCGGCCGCGCTCCGTCCACGCCGAGTCCGTCGACAGAACGGACTGTGCCACGGCCATCCAGTGCAGGCGGAAGGAGCCACGCGACTCGGGTGAGTAGAGCGGCGCTTCCCCCACGGACAGTCCTTCCCGGCTCTTCGGGGTGGGATGCAGGGGATGACCGAGGACGAGGGCCTGCTCGCCGGCAAGGAACGCATCGGGGGCGTCGTCCGGCCGGGCCCGGCGTTCGGCGATGAACCCGGCTACACGTCGGGCGGAGTCGGCGACCCTGCCGACGAGGTCGAGCGGGTCGAGGGATTGGTGTGAGGCGGCTTGGTCGCTGGGGGCGAGTGGGCTGAACTGGGCCGGTTGGGCGGCAGCGGGTGGCAGCGGGGCGGGCCATTCGTCGGTGACCGAGTCATGCGCTCCCCGCAGGGCCACCCGTGCTCCTGCCGCCGCCCCTGCTCCTGCTCCTGCGGCCGTCCCTACGCCCGCAGCCGCCTCTCTGGACAGCAGGGCCGCCACCGTCACCGCGTCAACGGGCGGCGCCGACTCGGGGGCGGCGGCGAGGCGGGGGAGGCCGAAGCGGTGCCAGCCGGTCGGGGACCAGTAGCGGATCGGAACGAGGAGGGTCGTACCGGTGGCGGGGAGGGGGATGCGGAGGGTGCGTTCGTGGGGGCGGGTAAGGGCGTGCTCGCGTACCCAGCAACGCAGCAGGTTCTCCACGGCCGCGGCCTCGGCCGCGAGGCGCGGGTCGGGATGGTCCAGCGGATCGGTGGTGAGCGACAGGTGCCCGGTGCTCGGGTGTCGCAAGTGCGGTTCTTCTGGCAGGGCATCAGGCACGGCTGGTGCGAAGGGCGCCCGCGGGGAATGGGCGTCGTCCTCGGGCGCGTCGGTACGGCCTTCGGAGGCAGGGGTCGCGGTCAAGAAGATTCCTGGAAATGGTCGTCCGGGCGGGGTGGTCGTGCGGTGGTGGGGGGAGAGGTGTGGGCTGATACGGAGTGAGCGCGGCGCAAGGCAGAGGCTGGTGCGGGACATCGTCGGCGTCTGGGGGCGGCTGCTGAGCGGCTGCCGCGACGGCGTGGGGATGACGCGCACGCCGGATTCCCGGGGCCGTCCGGGCACTCGGCGGCCCGGTGTGTGTGCCCCGGGCTCACGACCGCTTCGGGCCCCCTTCGGCTCCCGGTCCCCGCGCTGCGGCGGCGGACACGGAGGCGATCGCGTCCGTGAGGCGGTCGAGTACGGCGCCGGTCTGTTCGTCGGTGA
The DNA here is from genome assembly GCF_055572155.1 of Streptomyces sp. NPDC030814. Taxonomy (NCBI): domain Bacteria; kingdom Bacillati; phylum Actinomycetota; class Actinomycetes; order Kitasatosporales; family Streptomycetaceae; genus Streptomyces; species Streptomyces sp. NPDC030814. Next base: position 63,788 of record NZ_JBVIDX010000001.1, on the reverse strand, counting down.
TCGTCAGAGGAGGTAGGAGGCGGACGACACCCGCGTGGCGACCGCCCAGTTCGACGATCAGACCGCGGCGGAGGCACTCACGCTGGACGGCGGTGGCGAGCGCCGGTGCGGCAGGACGCGGGCCGGTGGCACCGGAGGGCGATGCCGTGTCGGGGCTGACCAGCTCGATGCCGATCATCAGTCCCCGCCCCCGTACGTCGCCGACGCAGGCGAACTCCTCGGTCAGGCGGCGGAGCTGGGTGAGCATTCGGGCGCCCAGGGTCCCGGCGCGCTCGGCGAGGCCGTTCTCACGGACGTAGGCGAGGGTGGCGGTCCCGGCGGCCATGGCGAGCTGGTTGCCGCGGAAGGTGCCCGCGTGGGCACCGGGCTGCCACACGTCGAGGTCGTCCCGGTAGACCACGACGGCCAGGGGAAGGCTGCCGCCGATGGCCTTGGAGAGGACCATGACATCGGGGACGACGCCGCTGTGTTCGACCGCCCAGAAACGGCCCGTGCGCCCCACGCCCGTCTGGACCTCGTCGGCGATCAGCGGGATGGAACGCGCTGCGGTGATCTCGCGCATCCGGCGGAGCCAGCCGTCCGGGGCGGGGATGACGCCGCCCTCGCCCTGGACGGGTTCGAGGATCATCCCGGCGGGCAGCGGGACACCGGACTTCGTGTCGTCGAGGACGGACTCGGTCCAGCGGGCGGCGAGTTCGGCACCGCGTTCACCGCCGACACCGAACGGGCAGCGGTAGTCCTGGGGATACGGCAGGCGCGCGACCCGTACGTCGCCTGCGCCCCCGGACGCCTCGAGCGCCCCGGCGGTCATGCCGTGGTAGGCGCCGGTGAAGGCGAGCATCCCGGTGCGGCCGGTCGCCGCCCGCACCAGCTTGAAGGCGGCTTCCACCGCATCCGTGCCGGCGGGCCCGCAGAACTGCACCCGGGCACGCTCCGCGAAGCCGGCCGGGAGAGTGCGGAACAGTTCGGTGGTGAAGGCGTCCTTGACGGGGGTGGCCAGATCGAGGACGTGCAGCGGGGCGCCCGAGTCGAGCACCCTGCGGATCGCCTCGAGGACGACCGGGTGGTTGTGCCCGAGGGCGAGGGTGCCGGCGCCGGACAGGCAGTCGAGATAACGGCGGCCGTCCGCGCCCTCGATGGTCAGTCCTCGTGCCCTCACCGGCACGATGGGCAGAGCACGCGCGTAGGTGCGCGCCGCCGACTCCCGCGCCGCCTGCCGCCGCAGGATCCCCTCATGCGCCGAGCGCGCGCCCTCGTACTCCCGCCGGGCAGGCGCCCGTTCGTCCCCGTGTGCCGCACGCGCCCGCTCGGGTTCGCTCTCCACAGGTGCCACCGCAGACTCGGTCACCGCCACGACTACACTTCCTCCCGCTGCTCAGAGGCGAGTTGGCAGGGGTCACCGAGCACCGGCGGGTCCCCGCCCGTACCAACGACGCGGCACGCACTCGGAAGCGGGTGAGGCGAAGATCCTTGCCGTGACGGAACCGTTGCCGTTCCCTCAGATGTCCCCTACAGGGGCCGCATAGTGTGTGGTGCCGCTCCGGAGGACCGCCCGGCTCGACGGATCCGGACCGAGCCGCGCGTACGGCGACTACGTACGAAGAAGCAGACGTACGGAACCGGGCGCCAGTCGCGCCGGAGCCGTACGAGAAGAGGCGGCGGGCGTGCGGAGAGGCCGTACGTGAACCGCTTCGGCAGCACAGAGTTCTCTAACGCCCCAGGGGAGTTCAGACCATGCGACTCATACGCCCGCTCTTCGCCGCTCGTCGTGGAAGGAGCGCGCGCCGCAGAACCTCCCCCGTCCTGGCAGCGGTCGGTCTCGCCACGGCCCTGTCGTTGACCTCCACCGCCTGCGGTTCGGGAGACACCACGGCGAACGCGGAGGCGTCGTCGTCCGCCCAGGACAGCGGCAGCGGTGGCGACGGCAAGATCCGGATCCCGGACGACATCAAGGAAAAGCTCAAGGAACACGGGATCGACCTCGACAAGTGGCGGGGCGGGGCCTGGAAGAACTGGGACAAGGACGACTGGCTGCGTGAGGCCGAGGACTACGTCAACCCGATCATCAAGGACCTGTGGAACCCGGACCGGATGCGGGACGCCGAGGAGCCGGAGAAGGAGGTCGACGAGAACGACCTCACCGGCGACCAGGGCGTGACCGACCCGACCCCGCAGGCCGTCCAGGCGGAGGCAGTGTCGGCGGAGTACCACGCGAACGTGCCGGAGGCGGGCAAGGTCTTCTTCGACGCGCCCGAGGGCACGATGGTGTGCTCGGCGACCGTGGTTCAGGACCCGGCCAATCCGGGCAAGTCCAACCTCGTGTGGACCGCCGGGCACTGTGTGCACGCCGGCAAGTCGGGCGGCTGGTACCGCAACATCGCCTTCGTCCCCTCGTACAACGACAGCGGTCTGTCGGCGGCGGAGCTGCCGACGGCCACCCAGGAGCAGGTCGCCCCGTACGGCATGTGGTGGGGTGACTGGGCCCAGACCTCGGACCAGTGGATCGAGCAGGGCGGTCAGAAGGGCGGCGACGGGGCACCGTACGACTTCGCGGTCATCCATGTGACGCCGGAGGAGGGCAACGGCGGCAAGTCCCTCGAGGAGACGGTCGGTTCGGCGCTGCCGGTGGACTTCAACGCGCCCGCCGTGCCGCAGGTGGACAGCATCACCGCCACCGGATACCCGGCCGGGGCTCCGTACGACGGCGAGACGATGTACCAGTGCACGGACAAGCCGGGGCGGCTCTCGCTCGTGGAGTCCGACCCGACGATGTACCGCATCGGCTGCACCATGACCGGCGGCTCCTCGGGCGGCGGCTGGGTGGCGACCGGTTCGGACGGCAAGCCGGCGCTGGTGTCCAACACCTCCATCGGCCCGGTGAGCGCGGGCTGGCTGGCCGGGCCGCGGCTGGGCAAGGAGGCCCAGGGTGTGTACGAGGCGGTGAGCGAGAAGTTCGCCCAGCAGTGAGGTCGGGCACGCGGTGACGACCGCGTGCGACGACGGTTCGGCGGCTGTCGGAAGGCAGCCGCCGACGTGTTGGCGGAGAGGCGGCGCGCGGAAATGTCGGCCGCGCGCCCTGCGTGAGTCCCCCGGCGCCCCCGCATAGTGGGCGTGACACAGGGAGCAGTTCCGACGGGGGTCGAGAACCATGCGCTTCTCATATCGGCGGCACCCCATCCTGGCCGCCACCGGACTGGTCGCGGCTCTCGCGCTGGCGGCGACCGCCTGCGGCTCGGCCGACGGTACGAGCGACAAACCCGACACGGCCGCGTCCCGCGCCGCCGACAGAGACGGTGACGGCATCCCCGATGTCATCGCCGACAGGCTCGAAGAGCACGGCGTCGACGTCGACCACTGGGAGGACGGCGGCTGGAAGGACTGGGACGAAGGGCAGTGGCTCGGTGCGGCCGAGGACTTCTTCAACCCGGTGATCGAGAACCTGTGGGACACGGAGCGGATGCGTGAGGCCGACGACCCGGCGAAGACGGTCTCTCCGCAGGACACGTCCGCCGACCAGGGCATCAGTGACCCGCCACCGGCACCGGTCGAGGCCACGGCCGAGAAGACGCCGTACCACGTGAACGCCGGCCCCGTCGGCAAGATCTTCTTCGACTCGCCCGACGGCGCGATGGTCTGTTCCGGCACGGTCGTCTCGGACGAGAACCGTCCGGGGAGGTCCAACCTGGTGTGGACGGCCGGCCACTGTGTGCACGCGGGCAGCGGCGGCGGCTGGTACCGCAACATCGTCTTCGTCCCGGCCTACAACGACTTCGGCAGGTCGGCGGAGGAACTGGGCGCGGGCGCTCCCGAGGAGGTCGCGCCGTTCGGCCAGTGGTGGGCGGACTGGGCCGCGACCTCGGACGAGTGGATCGCGGGCGGCGCTCAGGAGGGCGGCGCCGGAGCGGCGTACGACTACGCGGTGCTGCACGTGGAGCCGGAGTCGGGCACCAAGTCGCTGGAGGAGACCGTCGGCGCGGCCCTGGACGTGGACTTCTCCGCGCCCTCCGCGTCCCGGATCGACTCGCTCGGCGCTTGGGGCTACCCGGCGGCACCGCCGTACAACGGTCTGACGATGTTCCGTTGCGTCGACAAGCCAGGGCGGCTCTCCCTGGACCCGTCGCTGCCGACGATGTACCGCATCGGCTGCACGATGACGGGCGGTTCGTCGGGCGGCGGCTGGTTCCGGATGGCCGACGGCGCGCCCCGGCTCGTCTCGAACACGTCGATCGGTCCGGCCGACAACACCTGGCTCGCCGGACCCCGGCTGGGCAAAGGCGCCAAGGCGCTGTACGACGAGCTGAGTGTGTCGTACGGCGGCCGGTGAGCGGTCGCGCGCAGACCCGGGTCGACCGCCCGCCCGGGTCCTCGGGGGCCGGTGATGCGTGCCTGTGCGCCACCGGCATCACGGCGGTGGCGCGCTCGATCTGAACGCCCTCGTCGGCGGTCTGCAACGGCTGCGCGCCGAACGGGCCCCCGGCGTCCCCGCACAGCCGCAAGGCCCGCTGCTCGGGCGAGAAGCGGGCCTTGCGGTGCGACGGGGTCAGACGGTCGGCGCCGGTACGTACGGTGCCAGGTCCGCCGCCAGCTCTTCGTGTACCCGGGCCTTGAGCAGGGTGCCCTCCGGAGTGTGCTCCTCGGAGATCACCTCGCCCTCGGTGTGGGCGCGGGCGACGAGCTTGCCGTGGGTGTACGGCACGAGCGCCTCGACCTCGACCGACGGGCGCGGCAGTTCGCTGTCGATGAGCGCGAGCAGTTCCGCGATGCCCTCGCCGGTGCGGGCCGAGACCGCGATGGAGCGCTTCTCGATCCGCAACAGCCGCTGAAGGGTCAGCGGGTCGGCCGCGTCCGCCTTGTTGATCACCACGATCTCGGGCACGTTCGTCGCGCCCACGTCACGGATGACCTCGCGCACGGCGGCCAGCTGCTCCTCCGGTGCCGGGTGCGCTCCGTCGACCACGTGGAGGATCAGGTCGGAGTCGCCGACCTCCTCCATCGTGGAGCGGAACGCCTCGACGAGGTGGTGTGGCAGGTGCCGTACGAAGCCGACGGTGTCCGCCAGCGTGTACAGCCGCCCGCTCGGGGTCTCGGCCCGGCGCACGGTCGGGTCGAGGGTGGCGAACAGGGCGTTCTCGACCAGGACGCCCGCGCCGGTGAGACGGTTGAGCAGCGAGGACTTGCCCGCGTTGGTGTAGCCGGCGATGGCGACCGAGGGCACTTTGTTGCGCCGGCGCTCCTGCCGCTTGATCTCGCGGCCGGTCTTCATCTCCGCGATCTCCCGGCGCATCTTCGCCATCTTCTCGCGGATCCGTCGCCGGTCCGTCTCGATCTTGGTCTCACCGGGACCACGGGTGGCGAGGCCGCCGCCCTTGCCGCCGCCCATCTGGCGGGACAGCGACTGACCCCAGCCGCGCAGTCGCGGCAGCATGTACTGCATCTGTGCGAGCGCGACCTGCGCCTTGCCCTCTCGGGACTTGGCGTGCTGGGCGAAGATGTCGAGGATCAGGGCCGTACGGTCGATGACCTTGACCTTGACGACGTCTTCGAGGTGGATGAGCTGACCGGGGCTGAGCTCACCATCGCAGATGACGGTGTCGGCGCCCGATTCGAGGACGATGTCCCGCAGCTCGTCGGCCTTGCCGGAACCGATGTAGGTGGCCGCGTCCGGCTTGTCGCGGCGCTGGATCACGCCGTCGAGCACGAGCGCGCCCGCGGTCTCGGCGAGGGCGGCCAGCTCGGCCAGCGAGTTCTCCGCGTCCTGCGCGGTTCCCGTGGTCCAGACACCGACGAGTACGACGCGCTCCAGGCGGAGCTGGCGGTACTCGACCTCGGTGACGTCCTCGAGTTCGGTGGAGAGGCCCGCGACGCGGCGCAGGGCCGCGCGCTCGGAGCGGTCGAACTGGTCGCCGTCCCGCTCGCCGTCGATCTCGAAGCTCCAGGCGACGTCCTCTTCCATCAGGGCATCGGCCCGAAGACCTTCGGGGTTGTTCTGCGCGAAGGCGCGCTGTGCGGCCTGGGAAGGGGATGAAGAGGAGGTCATTGGATCCTTACGTCGATGGGGATACCGAAGGGGTGACGGATCTCGATCCGTCATGGGCGACAACGTCCGGGCCTGCCCGGAGATTCCCGGATGCGGCCTCGGCCGGCCCTGGACCCGCCCCTGAGGGCCGGTCCCCGGCTGACCGGGGGTGGGCCGCGCCGCCGACCCGAAGATGGTCGCACGGCACGCCTCGTCTCGTCACGCGGGTTATTTTCCCGCATCCGGCTTCGCCGAAGCCTCGACGGGAGCCGTCTTCCAGTCCGGGTGCCCCGGCATCGGCGGCGTCTTCTCCCCGTGGAGCCATTCCTGGAAGAAGGCGTCCAGGTCACGCCCGGCGATCCGGGACGCGAGCCGCTGGAAGTCGGCGGTGGAGGCGACGCCGTCGCGGTGGACGGTGACCCAGGAGCGCTGGAGCCGCTCGAAGGCGGGGTGGCCGATCTCCTGGCGCAGGGCGTACAGGACGAGCGCGGCACCGTCGTAGACGATCGGCCGGAAGATGCCGATCTTGTGGTCGGTCTCGGGCGCCTTGGGGGCCGCCGGGGGTCCCCCGGCGGCACGCCAGCGGTCGGAGGCACCGTAGGCGTCCTTCATCCGGGCCTCCATGGAGATGCCTGCCGTCTCCTCCGCGTAGAGGGCCTCGTACCAGGTGGCGTGCCCCTCGCTCAGCCACAGGTCGGACCAGGTGCGCGGGCTGACGCTGTCTCCGAACCACTGGTGGGCCAGCTCGTGCACCATGATCGACTCGACGTACCACTCCGGGTACTCGGGGCTGGTGAACAGCTCCCTCTCGAAGAGGGAGAGGGTCTGGGTCTCCAGCTCGAACCCGGTCTGCGCCTCGGCCACGAGCACCCCGTAGGTCTCGAACGGGTACCGGCCGACCTGGCGCTGCATCCACGCGATCTGGGCCGGGGTCTTCCTCAGCCACGGTTCGAGCCGTTCACGGTCCTTGGCGGGGACCACGTCGCGCAGGGGCAGACCGTCCGGACCGGAGCGGCGCAGCACGGCGGAGCGGCCGATGGACACCTGGGCCAGTTCGGTGGCCATGGGGTGGGCGGTGCGATACGTCCAGGTGGTGGTGCCGGAGCCGCGGTCCGTCCCGGTGTCGAGACCGTTGGAGACGGCCGTGTAGCCGTCGGGCACGGTGACGCGGACGGTGAACATGGCCTTGTCGGACGGGTGGTCGTTGCAGGGGAACACCGTGTGCGCCGCGTCGGCCTGGTTGGCCATGGCGAGCCCGTCGGCGGTCGGGACCCAGCCGCCCTCCTGGTCCTCGGTGTACACGGGGGCACTGGTGTGCCGCACGGTGACGCGCATCCGGCTGCCTTCGCGGAGCGGCTCCCCGGGTGTGATCACCAGGTCCTCGCCCGCGGTGGTGAAGGCGGCGGGCGTCCCGTCGACCTCGACGGAGCTCACCTTCCCCTGGGTGAAGTCGAGGTTGACCACGTCCAGCGGGGAGGTCGTCCGGGCGTCGATCGTGGTGACGGCCGACAGGGGCTTGCGGTTGTCACCGGCGTAGGTGAACGCGAGGTCGTACGACTCCACGTCGTAGCCCGGGTTGCCGAGATGCGGGAAGAGACGGTCGCCGATGCCGAGGGGAACGGCCGGCGAGGGCGCGCTCGCGGCGATCAGACAGACGGAGACGGCGGAGGTGAGCAGCGCCGCCTTGGTACGGCGGGCCCTCGGGCGTGGGATGAGCGGCATGGACCACCGCTACCAGCGCGCCCGGGCCCCACGTGGCCGACGCGCAGCGGTCCCACCCGAACGAGCGGCCCGGCGCTCCGCCGAGCCGCCCGGCCCTTGGGTGGCTACCGGGCGGCCGCCTGGTGCTGGGGCCGGGCGACGTCGTACACGCCCGCCACATTGCGCATGGCGCGCATCAGGTTCGGGAGCAGGGCCGCGTCCGGGAGCTGCACCGTGTATGTGTGCCGCACGCGCTGCTGGGTCGGCGGCTCGACGGTGGCGGAGACGATGGCGACGCCCTCCAGCGCGATGGCCTCCGTGAGGTCGGCGAGCAGGTGGGGGCGCTGGAACGACTCGGCGACGAGGGTGACCCGGAACTCGGCGGTGTCCCCCCAGTGCACGGCGATCTCCGCGCGCCCCAGGCCCTTCATACGCGCCACGGCGGCGCACTCGACCCGGTGCACGGTCACCACTCCCCCGCGCACGGGGAAGCCGGTGACCTCGTCGGGCGGTACGGGGGTGCAGCAGCCGGCGAGGCGGACGTTCGCCTCGGGCTGGTCGGCGACGACCACGGCGTTCGCGGTGGCCGAGGGGGCGGCGGTCTCGTCGTGGGCGGGGCGGGGGGCGGGCGCCTCGCCCTTGTGTGCGGCGTCGAGTGCGTCCGGCTCGTCGGCGGCGGACGAGGGATGGGCGGCGAGCCAGCGCTGGATGGCGATGCGCGCGGCCGGGGTGTGGGCGTGCTCCAGCCACTCCCTGGACGGCTCGGAGGCGGGGTCCTGGCCCATGAGGAGCTGGACGGTGTCGCCGTCCTTCAGGACCGTGCTCAGCGTCGCCAGACGGCCGTTGACACGGGCGCCGATGCAGGCGTGCGCGTCCTCGCCGTACTGCGCGTACGCGGCGTCCACGCAACTGGCGCCCTCGGGCAGGCCCAGGGTGCCCCCGTCGGGACGGAAGACGGTGATCTCACGGTCCTGGGCCAGGTCCTCGCGCAGGGTGGACCAGAACATGTCGGCGTCGGGCGCGGCCTGCTGCCAGTCGAGGAGGCGGGAGAGCCAGCCGGGGCGGGTGGGGTCGGCGCGCTCGCCGTCGCCGTCGGCCCGCTCGCCGTCGATCTGATCCTCGACGGGGGCGGCGTAGGGGTTGCCGAGCGCGACGACGCCGGCTTCGGCGACCTTGTGCATCTGGTGGGTGCGGATGAGGACTTCGGCGACCTGTCCGTCGCCGCGGGCGACGGCCGTGTGCAGCGACTGGTACAGGTTGAACTTCGGTACGGCGATGAAGTCCTTGAACTCCGAGACCACCGGGGTGAGGCAGGTGTGCAGTTCTCCGAGGACGGCGTAGCAGTCGGCGTCCTCGTTGACGAGGACCAGGAGCCGTCCGAAGTCGGTGCCGCGCAACTGCCCGCGCTTGCGCGAGACCCGGTGCAGGGAGACGAAGTGCCGCGGCCGGATGAGGACTTCGGCCTGGATTCCGGCCTCGCGCAGGACCCCGCGCACCTCTTCGGAGATCTCGGCGAGTGGATCGCTCTTCTGGGCGGCGTTGCCCGCGATCAGTTCGCGGGTGTGCGCGTACTCCTCGGGGTGGAGGATCGCGAAGACGAGGTCCTCCAGTTCGGTCTTGAGTGCCTGGACGCCGAGGCGTTCGGCGAGCGGGATCAGCACGTCGCGGGTGACCTTGGCGATGCGTTCCTGCTTCTCGGGGCGCATCACGCCGAGGGTGCGCATGTTGTGCAGCCGGTCGGCGAGTTTGATCGACATCACGCGGACGTCGTTGCCGGTGGCGACGAGCATCTTGCGGAAGGTCTCGGACTCCGCGGCGGCGCCGTAGTCCACCTTCTCCAACTTGGTGACGCCGTCGACGAGATACCGCACTTCCTCACCGAACTGCTCGCGCACCTGATCCAGGGTCACGTCGGTGTCCTCGACGGTGTCGTGGAGCAGAGAGGCCGTCAGGGTCGTGGTCTCGGCGCCGAGTTCGGCGAGGATCAGGGTCACGGCGAGCGGGTGGGTGATGTACGGCTCGCCGCTCTTGCGCATCTGGCCGCGGTGCGAGGACTCGGCGAGGACGTACGCCCGGCGCAGCGGTTCCAGGTCGGCGTCGGGGTGGTGGGCGCGATGGGCCTCGGCGACATGGCTGATCGCGTCGGGCAACCGGTCACGGGTGGCCGGCCCCAGCAGTGCGGCACGGCCCAGACGGCGCAGGTCGATACGAGGTCGGCCCTTCCTGCGGTGCGCTGCGGGCGGCGCAGGGGCGGGCGATACGGCGGGGTTCGAGGCCTCCGCGCTCATGGGCACCTCCGGCTGCGTGGACCGGCGGACGGGTGCCCCATGGCGTGCGGCGGCTCAGGGATCGTGTCGTTCCCCCGTCCGTGCCGGTGCTTGATGCTACCGAGCCCACCACGCCCGCCAGACCGCCTCTCGCCCAGCGTGAAACGGATCACCCATTCGAGCGAAGGTTCTGGCGTCTGCGGTTTCGAGCCACTCGACCCCGGCCCTGCCTGGGATTCGCACCTCTGATCAGCACTTCGACCGGTACACGCGGGGCATCCGGGAGCCGCATACCACTGTGTCGAGCCTCACATCGCTCAACGCAGGGCGCTTTCCAGCCAGTTGGCGTCGATCTCGCCTTCGGCGACGATCACGGCGGGGCCGGTCATCTCGATCTCGCCGTCGGGCCGTTCGGTGATGACCAGGGTTCCGCCGGGTACGTCGACCGTGTACGTGACCGGGGTGCCCGTCACGGCCGGGTCGGTGCCGTCCCGGCGTGCGGTGGCCACGGCGACGGCACACGCGCCCGTGCCGCACGACCGGGTCTCGCCGGAGCCGCGCTCGTGGACGCGCATCGCCACATGGCGCGGACCCCGGTCGACGACGAACTCGACGTTGACCCCGTTCGGGTAGGCGGCGGCCGGGCTGAACGGCGGCGGCGTGTACAGGTCGCCGGCCTCGGCGAGGTCGTCGACGAAGGCCACCGCGTGCGGGTTGCCCATGTTCACGTTGCGCGCGGGCCAGCTGTGCTCGCCGACGCTCACCGTGACGTCCCCTTCGGGGAGGCGGGCACGGCCCATGCCGACGGTGACGTCACCGTCCTTGGCAATGTGGACGCTCTTCACACCCCCGCGTGTGGCGACCGTGAGATCACCTTCGGTGACATGACCGGCGTGCTGGAGGTAGCGCGCGAAGACCCGGACGCCGTTCCCGCACATCTCGGCGATCGACCCGTCGCCGTTGCGGTAGTCCATGAACCACTCGGCCTCGTCCGCCATCCCCTCGGCCTCGGGGTGCGCGGCCGCACGGACGACGTGCAGCACGCCGTCGCCACCGATGCCCGCGCGCCGGTCGCACAGCGCGGCGACGGCGGCCGGGGTGAGGTCGATGGCGTTCTCGGGGTCCGGGACGATCACGAAGTCGTTCTCGGTCCCGTGCCCCTTGAGGAAGGCGATCCGCGTGCTCATGCCTCGATCGTACGGGGTGGACGGGGCATCCCCGCCGGGCACCGGAGTCGGGGCCAGGCCGCTCGGGGCCCTAGCGCAGCCGGGCCACGCGCCACACGGCGAGCACGACCACGACGGCCAGCACCAGGGCGTATCCCAGGACGACCCGCCAGTCCGGGCGGCGTCCGGAGCCCCGCGCCGGCAGGCCGGGCCACGTGTAACCCACGCGGCGCGCCGCCATCATGCCCCAGCCGCCGGCGGTGGAGCAGATCAGCAGACCGAGCATGGCGACCACGGCACCGCCGTCGCCGAACTCGAAGGCGAGAGGGAAGGCGAACATCAGGGAGCCGACCGCGCCGAGGCCCACGATGGGGGCGAGCTGCCACAGCCGCAGCCTGCGCTGGGGGCGCAGCTCGACCTCGACCTCCGGGGCGGACATCTCGTCCGGTTCCGGTCCGTCGTCGGTCACGCCGTCCGGAGTCTGGTCGTCCGGCCCGTCGGGGCTCAGCGGACCGCCGTCGAGGTCCAGTGCGTACCCCTCGGTAACCAGCTGGTCCGCGTCTTCCGCGGTGCCGTGCTCCGCGCCTTGTGCGGTGTCGCGAGGGCCGGCCTCCATCGCCACGCGCCCTCCCAACTCGGACTCCACTTGGTCGATCGAAGCTCGATGATGGCACGCCCCCGGAGGCCGGGATGACCGCCGGGGCGACCCGATGCCATGACGTGATCAGGCTGTGACCGGTCGTTCGATCAACGCCAGTGCGAGCTGCGGGAGTTCCGCCAGGTCGGCGACGCCCCCCTTGAGCCAGTGCACCCGCGGGTCGCGCCTGAACCATGAATCCTGCCGGCGCGCGAAGCGCTTGGTGGCACGGACGGTCTCGGCCCGCGCCTCATCCATGGTGCACTGCCCGGCGAGCGCGGCGAGGACCTGCTGGTAGCCGAGCGCCCGCGACGCCGTACGCCCCTCGCGCAACCCCTGCGCCTCCAGTGCGCGCACTTCCTCGACGAGTCCGGCGTCCCACATGCGGTCGACGCGGCGCGCGATGCGCTCGTCGAGCTCGGGGCGGGCCACGTCGACGCCGATCTGCACGGTGTCGTAGACCGAGTCGTGGCCCGGCAGGTTGGCGGTGAAGGGTTTCCCGGTGATCTCGATCACCTCGAGGGCCCGGACGATACGGCGGCCGTTGCTGGGCAGAATGGCGTGGGCGGCCTCCGGGTCGGCGGCGGCGAGCCGGGCGTGCAGCGCGCCGGAGCCGCGCAGGGTGAGTTCCTCCTCCAGGCGGGCGCGGACCTCGGGATCCGTGCCGGGGAACTCCAGGTTGTCCACGGCCCCCCGGACGTACAGGCCGGAGCCGCCCACCAGGATCGGCCAGCGCCCCTCGGCGAGGAGCGCGTCGATCCGGGCCCTGGCGAGCCGTTGGTACTCGGCGACGCTGGCGGTGACCGTGACGTCCCAGATGTCCAGCAGATGGTGCGGGACTCCGCCGCGCTCCTCGGGGGTCAGCTTGGCGGTGCCGATGTCCATCCCCCGGTAGAGCTGCATGGAATCGGCGTTGACGACCTCGCCGCCGAGGCTACGGGCAAGGAAGACACCCAGATCGGACTTGCCCGCCGCGGTCGGGCCTACGACGGCGATGACCCGCGGGGCGGGAGCTGCGCTACTCACCGCCCCAGTCTCGCAAACCTCGTGGCCTCGTCTCGAACGAGCTACGTGACGCGACGCGGGCGGGGTCGTTGCGTGTTGCGTGTTCTACGCGCCGGTTTCGAGTGCCGGTGAGCCGGCTGACGCAATCGGACGCTCCGGAAAGCGCGGGAATTAGTCCGCATGAGTAGCATTGAGGTTGATATGGGCGTTTTTTCACTGTTCCGTCGCAAGGCGAAGGCTTCGGAGGAGGCCGCCGAGACGACCCAGGTGGCGACCACCGACACCGCGACGGAAGAGTCGGACGAGGCAAAGGGATCTCCTGAGGCCGCCCGGCTGGAAGCCGGCACCGAGGACGGGTCGAAGGACGCTGCGGCGGAGGTGGCCGACCCGGCGGACGACGTCGAGATCCCCCAGCAGCAGACCGCCGAGAAGGCCGCCGACAACGAGAACAGTGAGGGCGCCCGCAAGTGATGCTCCGCGCGGGAAGGTGAACCATGGGTCTTCTGCACAATATGAAATCCAAACTCTCCCCGGCCAAGGAGAAGGTCTCGCACCTCGCACAGAAGCACGAGGGCAAGATCCAGCACGGTCTCGACAAGGCCGCGCACGCGGTCGACAGGAAGACCAAGGGCAAGTACAGCAACAGGATCCAGTCGGGCACCGGCAAGGCGAAGCACGCCATGGACCGACTCGCGCACAAGGAAGACGGCGGCGGCACCCCGCCGCCTCCGGCCGGTGGGGCGACACCACCACCGCCTCCGACTTCCTGAAACCTTCACATCGGCGGACGACCGCGGAGCGTCTGGCTCCCGGCCGTCCGCCGTGTCACGACCAGGTCGCCACCAGGTAGCCCACGCCGTAGGGCGCGTCGTCGTACAGCAGACCGCCGCTCAGGTCCGCCTCCTCTGCGGCGCCGGCGAGCACCTGCCAAGGGGCACGGCCGGAGACCTTCAGCTCCCCGGCGAGCCCCGGGTCCAGCGCCTTCAGGGCAGCGATGTCCACCATGGCGAGCGCACGCGCGACCCCCGCGTCGAAGCCGGCGGCACGGTCGTCCAGATACCCCGGCGCCTTGAGGGTCCGGCACGCGCTGGCGTCGCCCATCACCAGCAGGGCCACCCGCTCGGCGGCCCCGGCGATGTCCCGTCCTGCTTGAACACACCGCTCCGGGGCGAGATGTTCAGCCACGGCGACCCCCTCCACGGGGGCGGACCGGTCGGCGCGGTCGAGCAGCCAGGCGGCCACCGCGAGGGAGGCCGGCAGAGTGCCCTCCGGTGTCTCCTGCCCGCCCTCACCCCGCCCCAGCCGGACGTCGAGATCCACGCCGAACCCGCGGAACGACCCGCGTGCGCCCTGCGCGTACCGCCCGTCCCGCTCGGCGGGCCCCACGACCACCAGCCGCCCGGGCCGGGCCGCCGCGAGCACCCCGAGCGCGTCCGCGCAGGCCTCCCGCGCGGGGTCCAGCTCGGGCGCGGCCCCCGCGGCCACCTCGGGCACGAGCAGCGGAGGGCAGGGACAGACAGCGGCGGCGACAAGCATGATCCGCAGGGTAACCGTCACCACTGACCCGCGCCCCCACAAGGGGCGCGGACAACGGCGCGCACACCCCCACGCAGGCACAGGCAGCCGGCGAACGACACCAGGACCACCGGCGGGACCGGGTACGGGCACCGCCGGGAACCCGTCGACGACAGGCGGCTGTCAGTGCCCCCCGCACCCACCGGTGGTCGCCACCGGCAGCGGCTCCGGGACGCCGACCTTCGGCAGGCCGAGCAGCACGCCCGCCGGCCTGGCCTCGGCGGCAGCGTTCCGCTTCTCCCATGCGTCACCCGCACGCGTCCGGCGCACGTCGAGGACGGCGCCCTCGGCGAGGAGGTGGTGCGGGGCGGCGTACGTGATCTCGACGGTCACGACGTCGCCGGGGCGCACCTCCTGCTCCGGCTTGGTGAAGTGGACGAGGCGGTTGTCGGGGGCGCGGCCGGACAGCCGGCGGGTGGCGCCGTCCTTGCGGCCCTCGCCCTCGGCGACCATCAGCTCCAGGGTGCGCCCGACCTGCTTCTTGTTCTCCTCCCAGGAGATCTCCTCCTGGAGAGCGACCAGGCGCTCGTAGCGCTTCTGCACGACCTCCTTGGGGATCTGGTCCTCCATCGTGGCCGCGGGGGTGCCGGGGCGCTTGGAGTACTGGAAGGTGAACGCCTGTGCGAAACGGGCCTCGCGCACCACGTGCAGTGTCTGCTCGAAGTCCTCCTCGGTCTCGCCGGGGAAGCCCACGATGATGTCGGTGGTGATCGCGGCGTGCGGGATGGCGGCGCGGACCTTCTCGATGATCCCCAGGTAGCGCTCCTGGCGGTACGAGCGGCGCATCGCCTTCAGCACCGTGTCCGAACCGGACTGGAGCGGCATGTGCAGCTGCGGCATCACGTTCGGCGTCTCGGCCATGGCGGCGATCACGTCGTCGGTGAAGTCCCGGGGGTGCGGGGAGGTGAACCGGACACGCTCCAGGCCCTCGATCTCCCCGCAGGCCCGCAGCAGCTTGCTGAACGCCTCGCGGTCGCCGATGTCGGAGCCGTACGCGTTGACGTTCTGGCCGAGGAGCGTGATCTCGGAGACGCCCTCGCCGACCAGCGCCTCGATCTCGGCGAGGATGTCGCCGGTGCGGCGGTCCTTCTCCTTGCCGCGCAGCGCCGGGACGATGCAGAAGGTGCAGGTGTTGTTGCAGCCGACGGAGATGGAGACCCACGCGGCGTAGGCGCTCTCCCGGCGGGTGGGCAGGGTGGAGGGGAACGCCTCCAGGGACTCGGCGATCTCGACCTGCGCCTCGTCCTGGATCCGGGCGCGCTCCAGCAGGACCGGCAGCTTGCCGATGTTGTGCGTGCCGAAGACGACGTCCACCCAGGGCGCCTTCTTGACGATGGTGTCCCGGTCCTTCTGGGCCAGACAGCCGCCGACGGCGATCTGCATGCCGGGCCGGGAAGCCTTCATGGGGGCGAGGCGGCCGAGGTTGCCGTAGAGGCGGTTGTCTGCGTTCTCGCGTACGGCGCAAGTGTTGAAGACGACGACGTCGGCGTTGCCCTCGCCGGCGTCCTCGGGTGCGCGCACGTACCCGGCCTCCTCCAGGAGACCGGACAGGCGCTCGGAGTCGTGGACGTTCATCTGGCACCCGTAGGTGCGTACTTCGTATGTCTTGACGCCCACTGCCTGGCTCCGGTCGCTGCTGGTCATGTCACCAGGGTAGGCGCTCCGCGGAGTACGCCCCGCCCCTCACCCCGTGCACGCCCGTCTCAGCCGGTCCAGCCCTGCCCGCGCAGTACCGCGGCGACGTCGGGCGCCCGGTAGTGGTCTCCCTTGAGGACCTTGCCGTCGGCGCGGCGGGCGACGCGGCCGTCGGGGCCCAGTTTGGTCATGTTGGAGCGATGGATCTCGGCGATCACCGCGTCGAGGTCGATGCCGTGGACGAGGGCGGTGCCGTACGCCACGTACACGACGTCGGCGAGTTCGTGCGCCAGCCGGTCGAGGGGGCCCTCGACCGCCACCTCGGCCACCTCGGCCGCCTCCTCGGCCAGCAGTTCACCGCGGTGGGCGGCCAGCTCGGGTGAGACCTCGGTCGGCTCGGTACGGGCGTCGAGACCGAAGGCGCGATGGAACTCGCGGACCAGGCGGGCAGGAGAGGAACTCATCCGTCGACCCTATCGACCACCGTTCGACGGACCCGAACCTCCGGTTCCTCGGCACCACCGGTCGACGCCTGGCGTCTGACCGGCGCCTCGACCACCGTGGACGTCTGCATCGCCGTCGGCGGCTCGACAGGCCTGTCTGTCTCGTACGGTCCTGAACCTTTCAACTCGCATGCCCGCCAGGGGCCCTGATGCCGCATCAGTAGCAGGGGGTGGTGTCGGGGATGGTGTCCCCACTCCGTACTCTCCGTTGAGTCTTCAAGTCCCCCCGAACGATTGAGGACCGAACGTGAGCGTTCCCCCCACCTCTTCCTCCCACCGGGCCACGTCCCGCGTGGCCCGTCGCACCGTGCTCGGCGCCGCCGGCGCGGTCGCCGCCGGCGCCGTGATCACGCCGACGGTGATGGCCACGACCAATGACTCCGAGCCCGCCGCCGACCGCACGGACGACGCGGGCAGCGGCACGACGACCGAGACCTTCCCCCGGACCCGCGCCGAGGCCGCCAAGGGTGAGGCGCCCGTGGAGGCCGCCTTCCCCATCGGCTACATCGGTGTCGCCTGGGGCGGCGCCGACGAGACCACGGGCGGCGGTATCCGGCTCCGGGACGCCGACGGCGGCCAGGGCGCCTGGAAGCCGCTCGGCGACGGCGGCTGCTCCGTCGCCAACGGCGGCGGTGTGCTGATCGCCGCCGGCCAGGCCGCCGGCTACGAGCTGAGGGCGCCCGACGGCGCCACCGGCCTGCGCTCGCTGGCGCTCGACACCCGGCACGGGCCGGGCCGGAGAGTGCGGGTGCCGACCGACCCGACCCGGGTCCGAGGTGTCGAATACCTCTCCCGGGCCGCATGGGGTGCCGACGAGAAGCTGCGGTTCAAGCCGGACGGCACGGAGAACTCACCGACCGCGTTCTACCCGTTCCAGACGATCACCGTGCACCACACGGCCATGGCCAACGACGACCCGGACCCGGCCGCCACGGTCCGCGCGATCTACCAGCTGCACGCGGTCACCAACGACTGGGGCGACATCGGCTACCACTTCCTCATCGACGAGGAGGGACGCATCTACGAGGGCCGCTACTCCGGTGACGACGGCATGCCCGCCCACGACAAGGACGGCAAGGTGGTGACCGCCTTCCACGTCGGCGGTTTCAACTCCGGGAACCTCGGCATCGCGCTGCTCGGCACCTTCACCGAACAGGGTCCGAAGGAGCCGGCCCGCGAGGCGCTCACCCGGCTGGTCCGGGCGCTGGTCCGGCTGCACGGCGTCGACCCGCAGGCCCGGGTGACGTACACCAACCCGGTCAACGGCGTGCAGAAGGAGGTCCCGGAGATCAGCGGCCACCGGGACTGGATGGCCACCGAGTGCCCGGGCGCAGTCATGTACCAGGAGCTGGACCAGCTCCGCTCGGCGGTGGCCTCCCTCCGCTGACCCGCCCCTCAAGGCCGCCGGTGCGGGGCTCCCCGCCCCGCGGGTCCGGCACCGGCGGCCGCCGGTGCGTCGCACGGCTCGGCTGCCACGGGGCGGGGCGGCCCGCCCGAGGGGTCTGCGGGAGGGCGCCCGCATCACCCCGTGTCACGAGCTCGCACCGGATGGTCCCGATCCTGGCCGCCCGTCCGGTGACCTGGCAGGATCTCGCGCATGGTCCAGGTATTCCCCCGCATCGGCGGGCGTCGCGCGCTACTGGGCTCGGCGGCCTCGTTGGTGGTCCTCGGGCTGCTGGCGTGGTGGCTCTGGCCGCGTGAGGCACCACCGAGCGGGACGATCACACTCAGCACGGGCGCCCCGCAGGGCGTCTACCAGGAGTACGGCAAGCTGCTGCGGGACTCGATCGGCGGGGACACGCCCGATCTGAGGATCGCCCTGAAGAGCAGCAACGGCTCCCAGACGAACGTCAGCCGCGTGGCCACCGGGAAGGCCGACTTCGCGATCGCCGCCGCCGACGCCGTGCAGACCTATGTGGACCAGGGCCGGCCCGGCGCCGACAAGCTGCGCGGTCTCGCACGGCTGTACGACGACTATGTGCAGCTGGTCGTCCCCGCCACCTCGCCCATCCAGCGGGTCGCCGACCTGAAGGGCAAGCGGGTGGCCGTCGGACCCGAGGGCTCCGGGGTGCGGCTGATAGCCGGGCGTGTCCTCGCCGCCGACGGACTGGACATCGACAAGGACATCGACGCGCGCACGGACACCATTCGCACGGGACCCGACGCGCTGCGCGAGGGCAGGATCGATGCCTTCTTCTGGTCGGGCGGGCTGCCCACGAAGGGCCTCGCCGACCTGGCCAGGAAGTACGAGTACGAGTTCCGCTTCGTGCCGATCGAGAGCGAACTCGTGGCGAAGCTGCACGCCCAGGGTTCCGTGTACAGCCACTACCGCGCATCGGTGATGCCCGCCGACGCCTACCCGACCATCCTCAGGGGTTCGACGGTGCCCACGATCACCGTGGCGAACCTGCTGATCACGCGTGAGGACATGGACCCGCGGCTGACCCAGTGGCTGACCCGCATGGTCATCAAGAGCCGGGACAAGATCGGCAAGAAGGTGCACGCGGCCCAGCTGGTGGACCTGCGCACCGCGATCTACACCAATCCGCTGCCGCTCCACGAGGGTGCGAAGCAGTACTACCAGTCCGTCAAGCCGTAGCCGCGCTTGCCGCCACCACCGCCGCGAGGGTTTTGGCGGCCGTGCGGACCAGGGCGCCCAGCCGCGCGGGCGGTGAGCCCCACAGGGCGGCCGGGCCGTGACCGGGCCACCCGTCGCGCCGTGCCGGTCAGCCCTGCGGGCGTGACCTGGGCACCGTCACCGTCACCTCGAGGCCGTGCGGCTTGTGGTGGGCGTACGCGATGGAGCCGCCGCCCGCGGCTATCAGGGCCCGGGAGATGGAGAGCCCGAGGCCCGAGCCCTTGATGTTCTGGTGCGCGGTGCTGCGCCAGAAGCGGTCGCCGACGCGCTCCAGCTCCTCGTCGCTGAGGCCGGGGCCGCCGTCGGTGACGACGACCGTGCAGTCCGGGCCGTTCGGGGCGACCACGACGTCGACGCGTTCCCCGGCGGGCGTGAACTTCAGCGCGTTGTCGATCACCGCGTCCAGGGCGCTGGACAGGGCGACGGGGTCGACCCAGGCGGTGGTGGCCGGGCAGGTGCCGACCAGCGTCACGCCCTTGTCCTCGGCGAGCGGTGACCAGGAGGCGACCCGCTCGGCGGCCAGCTCCCCCACATCGGTGAGCCGAAGATCGGACTCGGCGTGCTCGGCGAGCGCCAGGTCGAGCAGATCGTCGAGGACCTGTGCGAGGCGCTTGCCCTCGGTGCGGACCGAGGCGATCTCCTCGTTGCCCTCGGGCAGTTCGAGGGCCAGCAGGTCGATGCGCAGCAGCAGCGCGGCCAGCGGGTTGCGCAGCTGGTGGGAGGCATCGGCGACGAAGGCACGCTGCTGCTCCAGGACGTCCTCGACGTTGTCGGCCATTTCGTTGAACGACCGTGCCAGGCGCCTCAGTTCGGGCGGTCCGCTGGCGACGGCGACCCGCGACTTCAGCCGTCCGGAGGCGATGGCGTGGGTGGTGGTGTCGAGGACGCGCACCGGTTTGAGGACCCAGCCCGTCAGACGCAGGGCGGCGCCGAGAGCGAGGAGCATCGCGGCGATCTCGCCGGCGCCGATGATCAGCCAGCCGTGAAGGATCTTGGAGCGCATCTGGCCGGTGGGCGAGTCGGTGACGACGACGGCGACGACGTCACCGTCGTGAATGACCGGCGAGGCGACCACGAGACGGCCGCGCTGCCACGGCCACACCTGCTTCGGGTCGTGCGGTCGCCGCCCCAGCAGCGCCTCTTCGAACGCGTCCTGCCCCTCGCCGGCCTCGGGCACGTCCCACCCTGAGGGGGCGTTGGCCATGGGGCCCCGGTTGTCGTCGCGGTAGAAGACACCGGCCTTGATGCCGTACACGCTGTGGTACTGCTCCAGCTCACGCTGGAGGGTCTCCCGGCGGCCGTCGCCCGAGGTGTCCGTCCGGGACCGGCTCGGGGACTCGGTGACGAACTGCGCGAGGGCCGCGAAGCGCGCCGTGTCGTCGATGCGGTCGACGACCACCTCCTGTTGGCGCGCCGCCGCCAGGCTCACCGCCAAAGGGATGCCGAGTGCCAGCAGCACGGCGGCCATCAGGACGATGAGCAGCGGAAGAAGACGAGTGCGCACGCGGGAACGCTACGGCGTCGGGGTCACCAGCCGGTAGCCGACCCCGCGCACGGTCTCGATCAGGGCGGGCATGCGCAGCTTCGACCGCAGGGAGGCGACGTGTACTTCGAGGGTGCGCCCGGTCCCCTCCCAACTGGTGCGCCACACCTCACTGATGATCTGTTCCCTGCGGAACACGACCCCGGGGCGCTGGGCCAAGAGGGCGAGGAGATCGAACTCCTTGCGGGTCAGCTGGACGACCGAGCCGTCCACGCTGACCTGCCGGGTGGGCAGCTCGATGAGCACGGGCCCGAGGCGCAGCCCGGTGTCGCCGGGGGTCGCGGACTCGTCGGGGACCCGGCGCCTGGCGACGGCGTGGATACGCGCGAGCAGCTCGCCGGTGTCGTACGGCTTGACCACGTAGTCGTCGGCCCCGAGGTTGAGGCCGTGGATGCGGGAGCGCACGTCGGAGCGGGCGGTCACCATGATCACAGGAATGCTGGTCCGCTTGCGGATCTTGCCGCAGACCTCGTAGCCGTCCTGGTCGGGCAGGCCGAGGTCGAGCAGCACGACGCCGAAGCCGGCGCCTTCCGGGACGAGCGCCTGGAGGGCCTCCTCACCGCTGCGGGCATGGGTGACGTCGAAGCCGTGCCTGGCCAGGACCGCGGACAGCGCGGCCGCGACGTGATTGTCGTCCTCGACGAGGAGCAGCCTCATTCCGGCCCCCTCCGGTTCAGTCGGGCATACGATTGCCGGGCGTACGTTCGGTCATACATACGGTCTCGGCTGGCACACCTTACGCGCACCCTGGCCGACGTCGAGTTCCCGAACGCTTACGGGTGTGACGAGCAGGCTTGCGGGGACCCGGCCGCTGTGGCCCGCCCCCCTGGGCAGTGACACCGATGACTGAGGACGCCGTCAAGGCCGTACAGGTTCCGCGAGGGTCCCGTTACCCAGCCGAAACGCCCCCGCGCGGGTCCGCTACGCGCAGTGTCCGACTGCTACCAGATCGTTATGCTCAATTTCCCCTCAGATGTAATGACGCTGGTCGTCGCCGGTCACTACTGTCCTCCGAAACCGAGGAGGACGGAGCCAGAAAGCGATGACCGAAGTTTCGGTGGTCAAGGACGCGGTGCCCGCGGCCGACGACCTGGTCGTCCTGAAGAGCGTCAACAAGCACTTCGGCGCGTTGCACGTACTCCAGGACATCGATCTGACGATCACCAGGGGCGAGGTCGTCGTGGTGATCGGACCCTCCGGGTCCGGTAAGTCCACCCTGTGCCGCACCATCAACCGGCTGGAGTCGATCGACTCCGGCGAGATCCTCATCGACGGCAAGCCGCTGCCCGCCGAGGGCAAGGCGCTCGCGCGACTGCGGGCCGACGTCGGCATGGTGTTCCAGTCGTTCAACCTCTTCGCGCACAAGACCGTGCTCGAGAACGTGATGCTGGGGCAGCTCAAGGTCCGCAAGGCCGACAAGAAGCAGGCCGAGGAGAAGGCGCGGAACCTGCTCGACCGCGTCGGCGTCGGAACCCAGGCGGACAAGTACCCCGCGCAGCTCTCGGGTGGTCAGCAGCAGCGTGTCGCGATCGCCCGGGCGCTGGCGATGGACCCGAAGGTCATGCTCTTCGACGAGCCGACCTCGGCCCTCGACCCAGAGATGATCAACGAGGTCCTGGAGGTCATGCAGCAGCTCGCCCGCGACGGCATGACCATGGTCGTGGTCACCCACGAGATGGGCTTCGCCCGTTCGGCCGCCAACCGGGTGGTGTTCATGGCGGACGGCCGCATCGTCGAAGAGGCTGTGCCGGACCAGTTCTTCAGCAACCCCCGCAGCGACCGGGCCAAGGACTTCCTTTCCAAGATCCTGCACCACTGACCGCCCGACGAGGCCGGTCCCGGCCACAGGCACCCGCACCACGACGGTCCGCATCTTCACCAGTCAAAGGATGTTCACCATGAAGCTTCGCAAGGCAAGCGCCGCCGCCTCCGCCGCGATCGTCCTCGCCCTGACCGCCACCGCGTGCGGCGGCGGCGACAAGGACGACAACGGCAGCGGCGGTGACGGCAACGGCAAGGTCACCATCGGTATCAAGGTCGACCAGCCGGGCCTCGGCCAGGAGACCCCGGACGGTTACGCGGGCTTCGATGTCGACGTCGCCAAGTACGTGGCCAAGGAACTCGGCTACGACGAGGGTGACATCGAGTTCAAGGAAGCGCCGAGCGCGGAGCGCGAGAACCTGCTCCGCCGCGGTGACGTGGACTTCATCGTCGCCACCTACTCCATCACGCCCGAGCGCAAGGAGAAGGTCTCCTTCGCCGGCCCGTACTTCCTCGCCCACCAGGACCTGCTCATCCGCGCTGATGACAACATCACCAAGGGCGAGGACCTGAACGGCAAGAAGCTCTGCTCGGTCACCGGTTCCACCTCCGCGCAGAACGTCAAGAAGGAGATCGCGCCGAAGGCCCAGCTCCAGGAGTACGGCGGCTACTCGGAGTGCCTGAGCGGCCTGGAGAGCGGCGCCGTCGACGCGCTCACCACGGACGACTCGATCCTCGCCGGTTACGCGGCCCAGGAGCAGTACAAGGGCAAGTTCAAGCTCGCCGGGCTCAGCCTGAGCGACGAGAACTACGGCATCGGCATCAAGAAGGGCGACACGGAACTCCAGGGCAAGATCAACGCCGCCCTCGAGAAGATGGTCAAGGACGGTGCCTGGGAGAAGTCCGTCAAGGAGCACTTCGGCCCGGCCAAGTACAAGTACGAGGCTGCCCCGACCATCACCGAGAAGAGCTGACGGTTCCCTGACGGGGGGCCACCGGCTCGGCGACGCGCCGCCCCACCTCGGGGCGGCGCGTCCCGTCAACGACACACGCGGAAGCGCGGGAGATCGTGTTCGACTTTCTTTCTGACTATGACAACCCAAGTCTGTTGGGCGCCTTCTGGGTGACGGTGCAGCTCACCGTGTTCTCGGCCATCGGCTCCCTTGTCTGGGGAACACTGCTGGCCGCGATGCGGGTCAGCCCCGTCCCTCTGATGCGGGGCTTCGGCACCGCCTACGTGAACCTGGTGCGGAACATCCCGCTCACCGTCATCATCCTCTTCACCTCGCTGGGTCTGGCCGACACGTTCGGTGTCTCCATGGGCGCACCCGACGACGTCAAGACGAGGGTGTTCCGGCTGGCCATCCTCGGCCTGGTGGCCTACCACGCGGCCTTTGTCTGTGAGGCGCTGCGGTCAGGCATCAACACCGTGCCCGTCGGTCAGGCGGAAGCGGCACGCGCCATCGGCCTGTCGTTCACCCAGGTCCTCACCCTGATCGTGCTTCCTCAGGCGTTCCGTTCGGTCGTCGCACCCCTGACCAACGTACTGATCGCTCTGACAAAGAACACCACCGTCGCGGCGGTCATCGGTGTGGGCGAGGCGGCCTACCTGATGAAGGGAATGATCGAGAACGAAGCCGAGTTGCTCCTCATCTCCGCGATCTTCGCGTTCGGCTTCGTGATCCTCACCCTGCCGACCGGTCTGATCCTCGGATGGGTGGCCAAGCGAGTGGCGGTGAAGCGATGACTTCCCTTCTGTACGACGCTCCAGGCCCCCGGGCCAGGGCGCGCAATGTCATCTATACCGTGATCTTCATCGCCGTCATGGCCCTGGTGGCCTGGTGGGTGATCGCGGTCATGGTCGACAAGGGCCAGTTCGAGTGGGCCAAGTGGAAGCCGTTCACCACCTCCGAAGCCTGGGAAACCTATCTGCTTCCCGCGCTCGGCAACACGCTGAAGGCGGCGGCGCTCGCTCTCGTCATCGCCCTTCCGCTCGGTGCGCTCTTCGGTATCGCACGGCTCTCCGACCACAGGTGGGTACGGGTCCCGGCCGGTGTGGTGGTCGAGTTCTTCCGCGCCATCCCCGTACTGATCCTCATGCTCTTCGCGAACGAGCTCTACGCGACGTTCACCGACATCAGTAGCGACATCCGGCCCCTTTACGCGGTGGTCACCGGCCTGGTCCTCTACAACGCCTCGGTGCTCGCCGAGGTGGTGCGGGCAGGCATCCTGTCCCTGCCGAAGGGGCAGACCGAGGCGGCTCAGGCCATCGGCCTGCGCAAGGGCCAGACAATGACGAACGTGCTGCTGCCGCAGGCCGTGACCGCGATGCTGCCGGCCATCGTCAGTCAGCTCGTCGTCATCGTGAAGGACACCGCCCTGGGTGGCGCCTTGATCGGCTACGCGGAGCTCCTTCGCTCCGTTCGGACGCTGAGCGGGTTCTACGCGAACGTCATCCCCACCTTCATCGTCGTCGCCGTGATCTACATCGTGCTGAACTTCCTGCTCACCAGCTTCGCCAGCTGGCTGGAGCGCAGGATCCGCGGCGGCAAGCGGTCCACCGGTGCCGTGGTGGGCGCCGCTCAGCTCGACGAGTTGGAGACGGTCGGGCCCGAGCCGACCACGGACAAGAAGAGGGGGCCGTAGCCGCGGTCGAGTGATCGGTCCGCGCAGCCCAGAACGGAGCGGTCTTCGGTCCTTCCCGCCCGGGAAGGACCGAAGACCGCTCCGTGTCGTGTCAGCCGATGGGCTTGATGGACGTGCTGCCGGAGGCATCCTCGGCGTTGAGCTGGTGGATGGTCAGGGTGACATTCGCCTTCAGGTTCCCCATGGGCGACAGCACCACCGACTTGTTGCAGCCCTTGACGGTGGTCTCGACCGTGTCAACCGTCTTCCCCCACTTGACGGAGGCACGCGCCTTCCACCATGCGCACTTCTTGTACGTGATGCGGATCGAGTGCTTCCGCAGGTTCTTGAGGGAGGTGCTGCGGTACTGCTTGTCGACCCATGTGTACGGGTAGACGATGATCTTGATTTTGCCCTGGCGCTTGCCCAGGTACTTCTCGGTGGGGCCGTCAGCGGTCGCCGCCGGAACGGCGAGTGCGGAAGCAAGCACCGCCGTTCCCATCACCATGGCGCCACGGCGCACCGCTCCGCCCATTCCCTTGCCGTACATAAACTGGCTCCCTTCAGAAGCCTCTCGCCTGAACAATCGTGTGATCTTGCAAGATTGCGTGCCTCAGGCGGGGTAGTCGCCCCAATTCCAGCGCCAGGTGTCCTTGAAGGGCGTCCTCTTGGCATCGCTGTAGACGATGGTCGACGTGGCCCAGAACTGCTTGCACTTGTTCTTCGGCGGCATCCCCTTGATGAGGGTCGAGTACGGCGCCTTCTTGCTCGCCACATTGACCCGGTAGACGCGCTTCTTGGTGGTGGTGCAGTAGATGTCACCGCTGAAGTTGGCGATCTTCCGGCCCTTCTTGCAGCCCTTCGCCGTCTGGAACCACACCTTGAGGTAGGTGCCGAACTGGTCCGAGTCGTACCACGCCTTAAGTTCCGGAGCCCCGCACTTGGCCTTGACCGCCGCGGCTGCGGTCGGCGCCGCGACAGGCGCCGCGTCCGCGGCGGGCGCTGCCATGACGCCCATCGCCAGTGCGCAGGCGGCTGCGGCAACCGCACGCCCCGCCCTGTTGCTCGTCCTGTTCCCCGTCATGACGTTCCCTTCTCATCCAGGACGTTGTGTACGGCCATCACTGTGGCCCAGACGCAAGTGAGGGAATCTCCCCAGCAGGGGGGAGCCCGAAAGGCCACCCCCGGAAAGGGGATTGACAGGCAGGGTGACGACCGGGGTGCGCTGGAGCATTTGGCGGTACGCACCCTCCCCAAGGGCCGATTGACGTGTACTCGCGAGAGCCGGAGGATCGGGCCACGAAGCCCGCGGCGATGGCCGACCCGCTTGCTGACGGCGGCTCAGGTGCCATCACGCACATGACGACCACAACGGGGACCGGATGCTACGGGTGGGAATCATCAACGACAGATCGCTCTCGCGCGCAGGTCTGCGCGGGATGTTCCAGGCCCTGACTCAGGAGACGGCGCATGGACTGCGCAGCAGTGTCGTGTGCGAGGGACGGGTCGACCAGGCGGCGGCCCTCGTTCGCGTCACCCGCCCCGATCTCCTGGTCAGCGGTGACACCTGCGGCCAGTCCTCACTCCTGCTCCTGAAGTCCCTCACACGCCTGGCACGACCGCCGTTGGTCCTGGTCATCGGCGAACGCGTCTCGGAGAAGGAGGCCCGCACCCTCCTCTGCCACGGCGCCGCGGGCGTCCTGCTGCACCGCTCTGCGGCCAGGAACCTCGCCTGGGCACTCGCCGCCGTCATGGAAGGCAGCCGCGCCCTGTCCCCCGAACTCGCGGACGCGGTCATCAACGGACATGTCCCCTCGCCGCGCTGCCCGGGCACGCACGGGGAACGCCTCGGCAGGCTCAGCCCGCGCGAGCTCGAAGTCCTCGCCCTGATCGGCGACGGTCTTCCCAACCGCGCCATCGCCGAGACACTCCACATCAGCCCCGACACGGTCAAGGACCACGTGCGCGCCCTGTGCGGCAAACTCCACGCGACCAGCCGCATCCAGGCGGCTCGAATCGCCTGGCAGGCCGGCGTCGTCCCGTCCCCCGCCTGAGCGGCGACGCTCGCGCGATCAGCCCCCGGTCCACGTAGCGCAGGCCCTTCGACGGCCCGCCACGTGTCCCTCCCTCCACGCATCCTCGACGGGGTTCGGCCCGCCACCGTCGCCGTCACTTGACGCAAGCACCGGCAATGGGTTGCATACGTTCTGTGATCGTGCACCCTGCTCCAACTTCTTGTTCACCTACGTCCTCCGGGACGCCGCTGCGGGCAGGGGGCGCCGCGCCGTGGACCCGGTGATCATTGTCGGGGCGGGGCCCGTGGGGCTTGCGCTCGCGCTGGCGTTGGCGCGTCAGGAGGTGCCTTCCGTGGTCCTCGACGAGGGACCGGGGAAGGACGAGCAGCGGCTCGCGCGCACGGTCGTACTGCAGGAGGACACGACAGCCCTGCTGGAACGATTGTCCGGCGTCCCGCTCACGGAAGTGGGACATCGCTGGGCCGGATGGCGGTCGATGCGGCGCAAGCAGACGGTGCGTCAGGTCACGTTCGGGGAAGTCGGCTCCGACGAGACGGACGGCTCCGCCCGGGACGGGGCGAGGGGCTCCCGCAACGGCGTCGAGGACACGGTCGAGGGCTTCGCCGGCCCTCCCCCGCTGCACATCCCGCAGCACGTCCTGACCACCGCGCTGCGCGACGCCATCGCCGGGGAACGGCTCGTCAAGGTCGCCGTGGAGAGCCGCGTGGACGCCATCGAGCAGGAGGCGTCGGGGGTCACCGTCCACACCCGCGGCCCCAAGAGCACCTGGTGGCGGGGCAGCTACCTGGTGGGGTGCGACGGACCGCGTTCCACCGTGCGCAAACTCCAGGACATCCGCTTTCCGGGCCGTACGGCCGTGGAGCGGCATGCCGTGGCGGCCCTGCGCGTCGAACTGCCCTGGCCCGGCGAAGCGCTGCTGCACCGTATGCCGCCGTGGCGGACCTCGGGCCCCTCCGGCGGTGAGGTGGCCGCCCGGCCGCTCGACGACGGGGTGTGGCGCCTGGACTGGCTGCTGCCGCCGGGCAAGGACCTCGTCACCCCCGAACTCCTCGTGACCCGCGTCCGGGAGACCCTCGCAGGCTGGTCGGGGGGTTCCACACCGCCGTACGACCTGTTGGACACCGGTGTGCACACCGTTCACCACCGGCTCGCCCGGCGGTGGCGGGTCGGCCGCGTCTTCCTGGCCGGTGACGCCGCCCATCTGCTCGGCGCGCTCGGCACCCAGGGTCTCGACGAAGGGCTGCGCGACGCCGACAACCTCGCCTGGAAACTGGCGCTGGCCTGGCACCACGGCCCGCACGAGGCGCTGCTCGACAGCTACCAGGCGGAACGCCGCGCGGTCGTCGCCGCCCGGCTGCGCGCCGCCGACCAGGCGCTGCCCCTGCTGCGCGGCGGCAAGGGGCTGCGTTCGTACGTCCCCGGTTCCGGCCGGGGCCACGACGCGCTGCTCGCCGACGGGCACCTCGGGCGCGGCCCGCTGGGCGCGCCGGGCGCGTACACCGATTCGCCGCTCATGGCTCCGCCCGCTGCTTCCGAGGCACCGGTCGACACGTTGCCGGGTGCCCAGGTCGTCGATGTCCAGGTGACCGCCGAGGACGGCACGTTCGTACCGCTGCGGGACCGGCTCGGGCGCGGGGCGCTGTTGGTGGTGCTGATCGCGCCGGGTACCGGCGTGTGGGAGCGCAAGCACTGGGTGAGCGCCGGGATCATGCCCCGGCTCGCGGCCGCCGTGTCCGCCCTGCCGCACTCCGCGGAGCTGCTGGTCGCCGAGAGCTACCCGGGTGCGGCCGCCCACACCGTGCTTCTCGTACGGCCCGACGGTCACCTCGTCACCGCGCTCAGCGGGGTGCGCCCGGCCGACCTGTACGCGGCGGCTGAGGCGGCCCTGGGCGGGGCGAAGGAGCAGCCCGAGACCACGGAGGCGACCGCGGCTTCGCGCTGAGTCGCTGTGCCGGCGGGCTCTTGTCCGGCCGCTCCCGGGGACGACCGTCACTGTGTCCACATAGTGACGGTCGGTTGACCGGTCCGGGCGGTCGTGGTGTACTCCCGACCGTGATCGACACCTCTACGCGCCTGTGGCGGAGGGTCCACATGGACCTCGTCCGCTACGCGGGCTGCGTGTGTCGTCCGTCCTGCTGATTCGCATCTCCCTTTCCCGCGCGCCGCCGGTGTGCTGCGCGCGCTCCCGCGAACCCTCGTCAGGACGGTCCCCGTGTCCGCTGTACCCGCTGTCTCCCTCTGCCGCGCTGCCTCCGCACCGGCTTCCCCCGCTCCGGATTCTTCCGCTCCCACGCAGTCCGAGCTGCTCGACTTCGCGCGCCGGACGGCTGCCGACGCCGAGTTGATCGCCTCGCTTCCGCTCGACCTCGAAGGGCGCACCTGGGTGCGGCTCGAGGGGCCCGGCGGCAGCGAGGCCTGGCTCATCGGCTGGCCGCCCGGCTCCGGCACCGGCTGGCACGACCACGCCGACTCGGTGGGCGCGTTCGTCACCGCCGCGGGTGAGCTGAAGGAGCACTCCCTCGCCGCCCGGCTGCCCACCGACGGCTGGAAGACTCTCGAACTCACCGAAGGCGTCGACCGTGAACGTCGGCTGCCCGGCGGCGAGGGCCGTTCCTTCGGCCGCCACCATGTGCATGAAGTGCTCAACGAGTCCGCCGGCGAACACGCCATCTCGGTGCACGCCTACTATCCGCCCCTGCCCCGCATCCGCCGCTACAGCCGCACGGGGCGGGTACTGCGCCTCGAGCATGTCGAACGCCCGGAGGACTGGCAGTGAGCACCCGCTCGAACCGCCGCGGAGCGACCGCTGAGCACTGTCGCGCCTCCGCTCAGTACCGTTCCTCCAGCCCCTCCGTGTCCTCGCCCTCCTCCTCCAGCGCCTGCCGGACCACGCGGAGGGCCATGCCCTCGGGGTAGCCCTTGCGGGCGAGCATGCCCGCGAGACGGCGAAGGCGTTTGTCACGGTCGAGGCCCCGAGTGGAGCGCAGCTTGCGGGCCACGAGCTCGCGCGCCGTGGCCTCCTCCTGGTCGGAGTCGAGCTGTGCGACGGCCTCGTCGATGAGAGCCGAGTCGACGCCCTTGGTGCGCAGCTCCCGGGCGAGGGCCCGACGGGCCAGGCCCCGGCCGTGGTGGCGGGACTCCACCCAGGCATCCGCGAACGCGCTGTCGTTGATCAGTCCGACCTCCTCGAACCGTGACAGCACCTCGTCCGCCACGTCGTCAGGGATCTCGCGTTTGCGCAGGGCGTCGGCGAGTTGCTTGCGGGTCCGCGGGGTCCCGGTGAGCAGGCGCAGGCAGATCGCCCGTGCCCGCTCAGCCGGGTCCCCTGAGGACTCCCCTTTCTCGGCCCTCGACGAGAAAGACGAACCCCCGTCCTGTGGCCCCCCGTCGTCATGCGGTTCGTCGACCGGCTCTCCGAAACCGCGCCGTCGCCCTGCGCGCCCTCGTCGGCCACGAGCCTCAGCGGCCGCGCCCCGTGAGGCGTCGCCACCGAGGCGACGCCCGCCGCGCGGCGAACCGTCACCGGAGGGCCGGCCCTCCTCCGGTCGCCCGGTGCTGTCCTCGTCGCCGATGTCGCCGGCGTACGGCCCGAACCTCTCTGCGGCGGATCCCCCGGTACCCCCGCGCCCCCGGCTCTCAGGGGCAGTGGGGTATGCGTACTCGCCCCAGTCCGTTCTGCGTGTCACGGACTAGCTCTTGGCCGCCGCGGCCTTGGTCTTGGCGGTCTTCGCAGCGGGGGCCGGAACCGTCTTCGCGTCGTCGGCGGGTGCGGCGGAGGCCGCGGCATCAGCGCCCGGTTCGGCGGTGGGCTCCTCGGGCCGCACGCCGACGCCCAGCTTCTCCTTGATCTTCTTCTCGATCTCGTTGGCGAGGTCGGGGTTGTCCTTGAGGAAGTTGCGTGCGTTCTCCTTGCCCTGGCCGAGTTGGTCGCCCTCGTACGTGTACCAGGCGCCGGCCTTGCGGACGAAGCCGTGCTCCACGCCCATGTCGATCAGGCCGCCCTCGCGGCTGATGCCCTGGCCGTAGAGGATGTCGAACTCGGCCTGCTTGAAGGGCGGCGCGACCTTGTTCTTGACGACCTTGCAGCGGGTGCGGTTACCGACCGCCTCGGTACCGTCCTTGAGGGTCTCGATGCGACGGATGTCGATACGCACCGAGGCGTAGAACTTCAGCGCGCGGCCACCGGTCGTGGTCTCCGGCGAGCCGAACATCACGCCGATCTTCTCGCGGAGCTGGTTGATGAAGATCGCGGTGGTCTTCGACTGGTTGAGCGCGCTGGTGATCTTCCGCAGGGCCTGGCTCATCAGTCGGGCCTGCAGACCCACGTGGCTGTCGCCCATCTCGCCCTCGATCTCCGCGCGCGGGACGAGCGCGGCGACGGAGTCGATGACGATGAGGTCGAGGGCACCGGAGCGGACCAGCATGTCCACGATCTCCAGGGCCTGCTCGCCGTTGTCCGGCTGCGACAGGATCAGGTTGTCGATGTCGACGCCGAGCTTCTTCGCGTACTCGGGGTCGAGGGCGTGCTCGGCGTCGACGAACGCGACCTGGCCGCCGGCCTTCTGCGCGTTCGCCACCGCGTGGAGGGTCAGGGTCGTCTTGCCGGAGGACTCGGGGCCGTAGATCTCCACCACTCGGCCGCGCGGCAGGCCGCCGACGCCGAGGGCCACGTCCAGCGCGGTCGACCCGGTCGGGATGACCTCGATGGGCTCCTTCGACCGCTCGCCCATGCGCATGACCGCGCCCTTGCCGAACTGTCGTTCAATCTGTGCGAGCGCGGCGTCGAGCGCCTTCTCGCGGTCGGTTCCTGCCATGGGTTCCACCCGATTTGCTTGAGTCGATCGCTTCACGTGAAAGACGCTAGCGCCTGCCACTGACAATGGGCCCCGACGCCCGTCCGACCTGTGGATAACTCGGGTGTTTCTCCACGAAAACCCTGTCGAACTCCCCGCCGAGGGGCCCGCCGGAGCCTCCATAAGAATGGATGTTCGATTTTGGTGTCAAGCTCGCCGCATGGTCTCCGGTGGCTTCCGGAAGGCCGGATTCAGTTCGCCGACGACGGCGGGGAGACAGAGCTCGTCACCGGGCCCGCACGGGTTGGCGGAGCTCCGGGAGCGGGACCTCAGTCCTGCGGGTGGCCGCCTTCGGACCCGCCGTTCCCCTCCGAACCCTCGTTCCCCTCCGAACCCTCGCTCCCCTCCGAACCCGCGTCCCGTCGCGGCCCCTGCGAACCGCCCTTCTCCTGCGTGGCGTCGTCCGACGGCCGCTTCCTGCCCCACGTGTGCTCCAGCCGCTCGCGCATGCGCGTGAGGATGTCGCCGCCGGAACCGTCATCGTCCCGTGCCGCGTGCGGCCGGTTCCGGAGACGGGCGAGGAGGTTGCCGGAACCGCGTCTGCGGTGGCCGTGGACGCGGGGGTCGTCCGTGACGTCGTACCGCTTCACGTACGCCCCGAGGAACGCCTGGAGGGTGGCGACGGCGGGGATGGCGATGAGCGCGCCGACGGCGCCGAGGAGGGCGGTACCCGCCACGACCGACCCGAAGGCGACGGCCGGGTGGATGTCCACGGTCTTGGCGGTCAGCTTGGGCTGCAGCACGTAGTTCTCGAACTGCTGGTAGATGACCACGAAGACGAGGACCCACAGCGCGTACCAGGGGTTCACCGTGAAGGCGATCAGCATCGGCAGGGCGCCCGCCAGGTAGGTGCCGATGGTGGGGATGAACTGGGAGACCAGGCCGACCCAGACCGCGAGTGCGGGGGCGTACGGCACGTTCAGGTACTCCAGCAGGATGTAGTGGGCTATGCCGGAGATCATGGCCATCAGACCGCGGGAGTACAGATAACCGCCGGTCTTGTCGACGGCGATCTCCCACGCGCGCAGCACCTCGGCCTGCTTGGCGGGCGGCAGGACGGAGCACAGCGCCCGCCGCAGCCGGGGGCCGTCGGCGGCGAAGTAGAAGGAGAACAGGCCGATCGTCAGCATCTGGAACAGGCCGCCCAGGACCTGTGCGGAGACGTCCAGGACGCCGGTGGCGCTGTTCTGGACGTACCTCTTCAGCCAGTCGGAGCGGAGCAGCCCCTCCTGGATGTCGACGCGTCTGAGCTCGGTGTGGAAGGTGGTGTTGATCCAGCTGATGACCGAGTCAAGGTACGCCGGGAAGTCCTCGACCATCTTGATGATCTGGCCGGCGAGCATCGAACCGAGGAGGGTGACGAAGCCGGCGGCCGCGATCAGTGTGAACAGGAAGACGAGGAAGGTGGCGAAGCCCCTGCGCAGCCCTTTCGAGGCCATCCAACTCACCGCGGGCTCGATCGCGAGCGCCAGGAAGAACGCGATGAGGATGTTGACCAGCAGCCCGATGAGCTGGTGGAACGCCCAACTGCCCAGCTGGAAGACGGCGACCAGTGAGAGCGCCAGCACCATGGCGCGCGGCAGCCAGCGGGGCATGCCCGAACTCGGCGTGGTGCCGACCGGGGGCCCGGTGGGCGGCGCCGTACCGGAGGGGGATGCCTGGGGCTCGACCTGCGCGGTCTCGTCTGAGGGGGCCACGGACCAAGTTTCGCCCACACCACCGACAATCGGTCCCACGCCCGCACCTTCCGGTCCCGCAGGCAGCCGCCGGCCGCGCGAAGCGTACGGCCGATTTCAGCGGTTCTCGGCCGGAACGCCCATCGTCGCGCACACCACGCGCCACACGTCCTTGGCCTCCCAGCCGGCGTCCAGCGCCTCGTGCACCGTCCGTCCGCCGAGTTCGGACATCACATGATCGCGCGCGAAGGTTTCGGCGTACCCCTCACCGAAGTGCTCCGCCATCCGCTGCCAGAAGACCGTCAACCGCATGACCCCAGTATCCCGCCCCAGGGGGTGGGCCCGCCCGGGACGGCTTGTCGATACCGCTTTCCGCCCTACGGTCTGACGCATGGCCGAAAACGGAGCATCCCCACTCCCCTCATCGCCCCCGGCGCACACTCCGCTCGCCCGCGCCGAGCAGTTCGTCTGGCTGACCGCGCGGGTGCTGGAGCAGCGCCGCTTCGCGTATCACTTCCTGGGCGGGAGCGCCGACGCGGTGGAGGCCGCGCTGGCCGCCTACCGCACCGCCGACGAAGGGTACGGGCACGCGCTCGAACCGGATCTGCGCGGGCCGGTGAGCCAGCCGCTGCACACAGCGCACGCGTTACGGGTCCTGGACTCGATCGGGCGGTGTTCCGGACAGCGGGTGGAGCGCGTGTGCCGCTATCTGACGTCGGTGTCGAACCCGGACGGCGCCCTGCCCGCCGTGCACCCCGGTCAGCGCGGCTATCCAGCGGCCCCTTTCGTACCGATCGTCGACGACCCGCCCAGCGAGCTGTTGTCCACCGGGCCCGTGGTGGGGTTGCTGCACCGCAACCATGTGTGGCACGCGTGGTTGTTCCGGGCGACCGACTTCTGCTGGCAGGCGGTCGAGTCCCTGGAGAAGTCGCACCCGTACGAGGTCCAGGCCGCCGTGGCGTTCCTGGACTCCGTGCCCGACCGCCCGCGTGCGCAGTCGGCCGCCGACCGGCTCGGCCGGCTGGTGCGCGAACACCGGCTGGCGGCGCTGGATCCCGAGCGGCTGGAGGCGTATCCGGTGGCACCCGGTTACGCACCGGGTGAGCACCACTTCCCGTTCGACTTCGCGCGGGCGCCGGAGTCGCTCGCTCGCGCGTGGTTCACCGACGAGGAGATGGCCCGTTCGCTCGACTTCCTTCAGAGCGAGCAGCGCGACGACGGCGGCTGGCCGGTCCGCTGGCGCCAGTGGGCACCGGGAACCGCCCTGGAGAGCCGGCCGATCGTGACGATCGAGGCACTGCGCACCTTGCGGGCGTACGGGCGGCCGATCGGCTGAGGAGGCCCGGGCCACCCGCTTCCACATCCACGCGCGCGTACGCGTATGGCCGCGTCAGCCCGTGAACGCCCTCACCCCGGCCGTCACGATCACCGCGGCGGCAACCACGAGCAGGAACGGGGCGCGCAGGAGGAGCGCGACAGCGGCTGCGGCGACTCCTGCCACCCTCGCGTCCAGCACGAGCGCGCGTCCGTCGGCGAAGGTCTGCTGGGCCGTGAGGGCGGCGAGCAGCGCGACGGGAAGCAGGGCGGCCAGGCGTTGGACGAGCGGGCGTTCCAGAACACCCTCGGGAACCAGCAGACCGATGAGCTTGACGGCGTAGCAGCCGACGGCGGTCACGCCGATCGCGATCCAGACGTTCATCGGTCCTCCTCCTGCAGGCCGTGCTCTGGGACGCGCTGAGAGTGGTTCGCGGAGACGTCGTGCGGGCCGTTCTGTCGGTCGCCGGCCTTGTGGCGCCCTTGCGCCCACAGGACGGCCGGAGCGGCCGCCGCGGCCACGAGCACCGGCACTCCGGCGGGCAGTACGGGCAGCAGACCGAGCCCGAGGAGGACCGCGACGCCGGCCACGGCCCGCTCTCCGGTGGCCTTGAGCATGGGGGCAAGGAGCGCCAGGAAGACGGCGGGCCCGGCCGCGTCGAGTCCCCATGCCTCGGTGTCGCCGATGGCCTCCGCACCGAGCGCGCCGAGGAGCGTGGTGACATTCCACAGCAGATAGAGGCTGAGGCCGGTGACGGTGAAGCCGATCCGGGCGGCCCGGCGCGTGGACTGGGCGAGTGCGACGGCCGTGGTCTCGTCGATGACCCACTGCGCGGCGAACGGCCGTACCGCACGCGGGAGGGCCAGCAGCTGTGACAGGCGCAGTCCGTAGAACGCGTTGCGCACCCCCAGGAAGAAGGCCCCGGCCGCCGCCGTGAGCGGGTTGCCGCCGGCCGCGAGCGCGCCCACCAGCGCGAACTGGGAGGCTCCGGTGAACACGAGGAGACTCAATGCGCAGGTCTGGGGCAGACTGAGCCCGCTGCCGGCCGAGGTCACTCCGAAAGCGAACCCGGACAGCCCGACGGCCACCCCGACCGCCAGGGCGTCCCGGACCACGGCCCGGTCGGGCTTGACGCCCCCTTCGTGGTGTGTGCCTGCGAAAGCTGTCTGTTCTGCCACGCCTCGGACGGTAGGGCCGGCGGCCCCTGGGAATCTTGTACGTTCTTGCGCTCGTGCACGTGGCCTCGGCGCCCCCCCCTCGCTCCCGTCGCCCCCTTGACCCCCTTCGCCCCCTTGGCCCCCTTGGCTGGCCCCCTTGACCCCTGCCTCGTGTCCCTAGCCGCCCTCACGTCCCCGCGGGTTGTCGGTGCCACCTCTGCGTTCCCGCTGGTACGCACCCGGAGGTACGCCCACGATCCGGCTGAAGTGGCGGTTGAGGTGCGGCTGGTCGGTGAAGCCGACGGCGGCCGCTGCCTCGGCGGGCGCGGTGCCCGCGTCGAGCAGGACCCTGGCCCGGCGGACGCGGGCGTCGGTCAGCCAGGCGTGCGGAGGCATGCCGTAGGCGTTGCGGAAGGCCCGCAGGAGGGCGAAGGGGCTGGTGCCGAGGTCGGCGGCGAGTCGCTCCAGGGTGGGTGGGTCCGTCATCCGCTCCTGGAGCACCGCACGCGCGCGTGCCGCTACGGAGCCACCGGCCGCGCGGGCGGTACGGCGGGGCAGCGGGCCTCCGTTGAGACGCAGCAGCCGGGTCACGGCGACCCGTAGCAGGGTGTCGGCGGCGAGGGCGTTGCCCTCGTCGGCCGCCCGCAATACCTGGTGGACCAGACCGGCGGCGTAGGGATCGAAGAGCACGGGATTGGTGAAGCCGGGGGTACCGCGGATCACGGTGGTCTCCGCGGCGATCTCGGCCACGACGTCCGGCGACGGGTAGACCGCGCCGTACCGCCAGCCCTCGGGTCCGCCCGCTCGGCCCGTGTGCGGGGTGTCCGGGTTGACCAGGGCCAGAGCACCCGGGCCCGCGTACTGATCGGCGCCGCCGTGGTGGAAGACCTCGAGCCCGTCGGCGATGGCAGCGATCACGAAGTTCTCGTGGGTGTGCCGGACGAACCTCTTCTCGACGTATCGGGCGCGCAGCAGGTCGACACCGGGCAGTTCCGCGTACTGCCAGTGCCGTGCCCGCTCCCTCGAATCCGCCATGCCTCCATTCTGCGTCGTGCGGCACCCGGCCCTCGTCGACATGTGCAGGTCAGACAGGGTTTGTGCGCTGCTCGCTCGACGGTGCGGTCATCCCGCGGCGCCGCCGTTTCCGCAGGTCAGCGTCATTGTCAGTGGGCGGGTGCAGGATGGGGGCATGGTCAGCTCCGCAGATCGAGCCCTCGACGGCTTCTCCCCCGCGACCCGCGGCTGGTTCACGGGGGCCTTCTCCGCGCCCACCGCGGCCCAGGCCGGGGCGTGGCGGGCGATCGGCGAGGGCTCGGACGTGCTGGTGGTGGCCCCGACCGGCTCCGGCAAGACCCTGGCCGCGTTCCTCGCCGCGTTGGACCAGCTGACGTCGACCCCACCCCCGGCGGACCCGAGGAAGCGCTGCCGGGTGCTGTACGTGTCACCGTTGAAGGCCCTCGCGGTGGACGTGGAGCGGAACCTGCGCAGTCCGCTGACCGGTATCCGCCAGGAGTCCGTCCGCCTGGGACTGCCCGAGCCCGAGGTGAAGGTGGGCATTCGCTCGGGCGACACCCCGGCCGCCGAGCGCCGCGCCCTGGCCACACGTCCGCCCGACATCCTGATCACCACCCCCGAGTCGCTGTTCCTCATGCTGACGTCGGCCACGCGCGACGCCCTGACGGGCGTGGAGACGGTGATCCTCGACGAGGTGCACGCGGTCGCGGGCACCAAGCGCGGCGCGCATCTGGCGCTCTCCCTGGAGCGGCTCGACGAGCTGTTGCCGAAGCCCGCCCGCCGCATCGGCCTGTCCGCCACCGTGCGTCCCGTCGACGAGGTGGCGCGCTACCTCTCCCCACGCCGCAGGGTGGAGATCGTCCAGCCCCCGTCCGGCAAGGAGTTCGACCTCTCCGTGGTCGTCCCGGTGGAGGATCTGGGCGAGCT
The DNA here is from genome assembly GCF_055572155.1 of Streptomyces sp. NPDC030814. NCBI lineage: Bacteria > Bacillati > Actinomycetota > Actinomycetes > Kitasatosporales > Streptomycetaceae > Streptomyces > Streptomyces sp. NPDC030814. The sequence continues at coordinate 25,738 of NZ_JBVIDX010000001.1, read as the reverse complement.
GGGCGGCTCCCCGGTCGCCGACGGCAACGAGGGAGCGGAACGCCCGTCGATCTGGCCCCATGTGGAGGAGCGGATCGCCGACCTGGTCCAGGCCCACCGCTCCACGATCGTGTTCGCCAACTCCCGCCGCCTCGCGGAGCGGTTGTGCAACCGGCTGAACGAGATCGCATACGAGCGGGCCACCGGCGAGCCCTTGGACGAGCACCACGCCCCGGCCGAGCTGATGGGCGGGTCGGGGGCGGCCCAGGGAGCGCCCCCGGTCCTCGCCCGCGCCCACCACGGCTCGGTCTCCAAGGAGCAGCGTGCCCTGGTCGAGGAGGACCTCAAGGCGGGCCGGCTGCCGGCCGTGGTGGCCACGTCCAGTCTCGAACTGGGCATCGACATGGGTGCCGTGGACCTCGTCGTCCAGGTGGAGTCGCCGCCGTCGGTCGCCTCCGGGCTGCAGCGCGTGGGGCGTGCGGGGCACCAGGTGGGCGCGGTCTCCACGGGCGTGGTCTTCCCGAAGTACCGCGGCGATCTGGTGCAGGCGGCCGTCGTCACGGAGCGGATGCGCACCGGTTCCATCGAGTCCCTGAGGATCCCGGGCAACCCTCTGGACGTACTCGCCCAGCAACTCGTCGCCATGACGTCGATGGACACCTGGCAGGTCGACGACCTGCTCGCCACGGTCCGGCGGGCCGCGCCCTTCGCCTCGCTCCCGGAGTCGGCCTTCACGGCGGTCCTCGACATGCTCGCGGGCCGCTATCCGTCCGACGCCTTCGCGGAGCTGCGCCCGCGCGTGGTGTGGGACCGGGTCGCCGGCACCGTCACCGGCCGCCCCGGCGCCCAGCGCCTCGCGGTCACCTCCGGGGGCACCATCCCGGACCGCGGCCTCTTCGGCGTCTTCCTCGCCGGTGCCGACCCCAAGAAGGGCGGCGGCCGGGTCGGGGAGCTGGACGAGGAGATGGTGTACGAGTCGCGGGTCGGGGACGTCTTCACCCTGGGCACCAGTTCCTGGCGTATCGAGGACATCACCCGCGACCGGGTCCTGGTCTCCCCCGCACCGGGTGTTCCGGGCCGTCTGCCGTTCTGGAAGGGCGACCAGCTCGGCCGCCCGCTCGAACTGGGCCGCGCGGTGGGCGCGTTCCTGCGCGAGGTGGGATCCCTGTCCCAGGAGGACGCACGACTGCGCATGCTGGCCGCCGGCCTGGACGCCTGGGCCGCGGACAACGTCCTCTCCTACCTCGCCGAACAACGCGAGGCCTGCGGCCATGTCCCGGACGACCGCACGATCGTCGTCGAGCGCTTCCGGGACGAGCTGGGCGACTGGCGGGTCGTCGTCCACTCGCCGTTCGGGGCCCAGGTCCACGCTCCGTGGGCGCTCGCCCTGGGGGCCCGCCTGTCCGAGCGGTACGGCATGGACGCCCAGGTCATGCACGCCGACGACGGCATCGTGCTGCGACTGCCGGACGCCGATCTGATGGGCATGGACCTCCTCGACATGGAGCCCATGAAGGCCGGCACGGAGTACGACTCCGAGCAGGCGCCGGTCGGCGCGGCGGACGTCGCCTTCGACAAGAGCGAGGTCGACCAGATCGTCACTGACCAAGTGGGCGGCTCGGCGCTGTTCGCGTCCCGTTTCCGTGAGTGTGCCGCCCGGGCGCTCCTGTTGCCCCGCCGCAACCCCGGCAAGCGCACCCCGCTGTGGCAGCAGCGGCAGCGTGCGGCCCAGCTGCTCCAGGTGGCGAGCGAGTTCGGCTCGTTCCCGATCGTCCTGGAGGCGGTCCGCGAGTGCCTCCAGGACGTCTTCGACGTCCCCGGCCTCGCCGAGCTGATGGGCGACATCGAGTCCCGCAAGGTCCGCCTCGTCGAGGTCACCACCCCGGAACCGTCGCCGTTCGCCCGCTCGCTCCTGTTCGGTTACGTGGCCCAGTTCCTGTACGAGGGCGACTCACCACTCGCCGAGCGTCGCGCCGCCGCCCTGTCGCTGGACTCCCGCCTGCTCGCGGAGCTGCTGGGCCAGGCGGAGCTGCGCGAGCTGCTCGACGCCGAGGTGCTGGCCGAGCTGGAGCAGGAGCTTCAGTGGCTCACCGAGGACCGGCGGGTCAAGGACGCCGAGGGCGTCGCGGACCTGCTCCGTCTGCTCGGGCCGCTCCAGGACACCGAGTTGGCGGAGCGTGGCGCCGAGCCGCAGTGGGCGCGGGAGCTGGCCGGGGCCCGGCGCGCCATCCGGGTCCGGATCGCGGGCGCCGACCACTGGGCGGCGATCGAGGACGCCGGCCGCCTGCGCGACGCGCTCGGCACAGCCCTTCCCGTCGGCGTACCTGAGGCGTTCACCGAACCGGTCAAGGACCCGCTCGGCGACCTCCTCGCCCGGTACGCGCGCACCCACGGGCCGTTCACCTCCGCCACGGCGGCCGCCCGGTTCGGCCTCGGAGTGGCCGTCACCGAGGGCGCCCTGCACCGGCTGGCCGCGAACGGCCGGGTCGTGCAGGGCGAGTTCCACCCGGCGGGCATCGGCCAGGAATGGTGCGACGCGGCCGTGCTGCGCCGACTGCGCCGCCGCTCCCTCGCCGCGCTGCGGCACGAGCTGGAGCCGGTGCCACCTGCCGCGCTCGCCCAGTTCCTGCCCCAGTGGCAGCACGTGGGCGGCGGACACACGCTGCGCGGCATCGACGGCCTGGTTCGCGCGATCGAACAGTTGCAGGGCGCCTCCGTGCCGGCGTCCGCCCTGGAGAAGCTGGTCCTTCCGTCCCGGGTCGCCAACTACGCCCCCGCGATGCTCGACGAGCTCACGGCCGCCGGCGAGGTGGTGTGGGCGGGCGCCGGCGCTCTCCCCGGCAAGGACGGCTGGGTGTCGCTGTACCTGGCGGACACAGCCCCGCTGCTCCTGCCGTCCCCGCACCCGCTGGAGCTGACCGCGCTTCACCAGGCCGTCATGGACGCCCTGTCCGGGGGCTACGGTCTGTTCTTCCGCCAAATCGCCGACCAGGTCCGGGCCACGACCCACCCGGACGCCACCGACCCTCAACTGGCCGACGCCATCTGGGACCTGGCCTGGTCCGGCCGCCTCACGAACGACACCCTCGCCCCGATGCGCTCCCTGCTAGGCTCGGGCCGAACGGCGGGCTCCACGGCTCACCGCGCCAAGCGCACCGTCCCGCGCGGCCGCTACGGCTCCCTGGCGGCCGCCGCCCGCCACCAGTCCCGTACGGGCCCGCCCACCGTCGCGGGTCGCTGGTCCCTGCTCCCCGCCCACGAGCCCGATCCCACCGTCCGCGCCCACGCCCTCGCCCGCACACTGCTCGACCGGCACGGCGTGGTCACCCGGGGCGCCGTCTCCGCCGAGGGGGTCGAGGGCGGCTTCTCGGCGGCGTACCGCGTCCTGTCCGTCTTCGAGGAGAGCGGCCAGGCCCGCCGCGGCTATGTGGTCGAGGGACTCGGCGCGGCCCAGTTCGCCATGGACGGCGCGGTGGACCGTCTGCGCGCGGTGGCCAACGCCCGCGAAAGAGGCGAGGCACTCCCGGGCACGGGCCCGAACGGCCACGCCCAGGGACTCACCCCGGCACCCGGCTCCCTCACCGCCCCGGCCGACCCGGGCCTCCCCGACTGGCTCACCGACGACGCCTTCCCCACCATGGACGACACCTTCGGGACCGGGACGACCTCCACCGGGGCCGCCCCCTCCGAGCCCCCGCCACCTCTGGATTCCGCCTCCCGTTTCCCGTCGTCCGACGGCTACGGCGGCCATGGCGGGTACGGCAGTTACGGCACCCAAGGGCCGCAAGGCCGAAACGGCCCCCCGAACCGCACCCGCAGCACCCCCTCCCCCCGAGCCGTGGTCCTGGCCGCCGCCGACCCGGCGAACGCCTACGGCGCCGCCCTCTCCTGGCCCGACCCGCCCACCGACGCCGGGCACAAGCCGGGTCGCAAGGCGGGCTCACTGGTCGTTCTCGTCGACGGCGAGCTCACCCTCTACATGGAGCGGGGCGGCAAGACCCTCCTGGCCTGGCCCGCCGACCCGGACGCCAGGCCACTGGACGACCCACGCCTCCGCCCGGCCGCCGAGGCCCTGGCCGCCGCCGCCCGGGCCGGCTCCCTCGGCACAGTCACCGTGGAACGCGTGAACGGCACCTCCGCCCTCACGTCCCCTCACGGCCCCCTCCTGGAAGGAGCAGGCTTCATCGCGACCCCCCGCGGTCTGCGCATCCGCGCCTGAGCCACCACGGCGGGCCACCGATCAACCGGCGGGCCCCCGATCAACCACCCTGAACCTCGATGGCGTGCCTCAGGACCACCCCCACCCCCTCCCTCGTGCCACCCTTGACCCATGCCCGAAGGTGACACCGTCTGGCAGACGGCGAAGCGGCTGCACGCCGCCCTCGCCGGTAAGGTGCTGTACCGCTCCGACCTGCGCGTGCCGAAGTACGCCACGGCCGACCTCACCGGCCGCACCGTCCTCGACGTCACTCCACGGGGCAAGCACCTTCTGACCCGGATCGAGGGCGGCCTCACGCTGCACTCGCATCTGCGGATGGACGGCTCCTGGAAGGTGTACGGAAACGGCGAACGCTGGACCGGCGGCCCGGCGCACCAGATCCGCGCGATCCTGGGCACCCTCGACCGCACGGCCGTCGGCTACCGCCTCCCCGTACTGGAACTGCTCCGCACCACCGACGAACACCGTGCCGTCGGCCATCTGGGCCCCGACCTCCTCGGCCCCGACTGGGACCCCGGCCTGGCCCTCGCCAATCTCCGGAGCGACCCCGCACGCCCCCTCGGCGAGGCCCTTCTGGACCAGCGCAATCTCGCCGGCATCGGCAACGTCTACAAGAGCGAGCTCTGCTTCCTGCTCCGCGTCACTCCGTGGCTCCCCGTCGGCGCGCTCCCGCAGGACCGCGCCGCCAAGCTTCCGGCCCTCGCCAAGAAGCTCCTCGAAGCCAACCGCGACCGCCCGATGCGCAGCACCACGGGCCTCCGCCTCCACGACCTGTTCGTGTACGGCCGCGCATCTCGCCCCTGCCTGCGCTGCAACACCCCCATCCGGGCCGGCGACCAGGGCGACGGGTCCCGTGAACGCCCCACCTACTGGTGCCCGACCTGCCAGCAGGGCCCGGCACCGGCACCGGGCACCCCCCGAGCAGCCCGCCCGCGCCCCCAGCGCCGCACACCCAACTGACCACGTGCCCCACCCCGCACCCTCAGCCCATGCGACCCCACGCCGGCTCCACGCCCCCCATCACAACTAATTGACGATCCGTCAGAAACGCTCGTACCGTCTCCTCATGCCCCTCCAGGCGTACGACCTCACCGGCCGCACCGTGTTCGTCACGGGCGCCGCCGGCGGCATCGGCCGCGCCTCGGCCGTCCTGCTCGCCGAGGCTGGAGCCACCGTGCACTGCGCCGACCTCGACTCACAGGGCCTGCACGAGACGGCGACGTCGATCAAGGAAGCGGGCGGTACCGCCCACACCCACCCCCTCGACGTCACCGACCGCGCCCGGCTCGCACAAGCGGTGGCCTCCTGCGAGGACCTCCATGTGATGGCGGCCATCGCCGGGATCATGCACAGCAGCCCGGTCCTGGAGACCCACGACCAGGACCTCGACCGGTTGTGGAGCGTCAACTTCAAGGGAGTGCTGTACGCCTGCCAGGCGGCGGCCCGCCTCATGATCGCCAAGGGGACACGGGGCAGCATCGTCACCATGGCTTCCGGCGCGGTGGACACCGGAGGCCCCGGACTTCTCTGCTACGGCGTGGCCAAGGCGGCCGTGGTCCAACTGACGAAGACCCTGGCCACCGAGGTGGGCCCGCACGGCATCCGCGTCAACGCGGTGGCACCCGGGTGGACCCGCACCCCCATGACCGACCGGCATGACAGTGAGGCTCAGGCACGGACGGAATCCTTCATGGCTCGCCTGTCACCGCTGGGCCGGGTCGGCGAGCCGGACGACATCGCACACGCCGTACTGCACCTCGCCTCCGACGCCTCGTCATTCACCACGGGCCAGATCATCCGCCCGAACGGCGGTGTCGCGATGCCCTGGTGACTCGGAGGCCGCCAAGGAGTCGGCCGCGCGACCGCCCGCCCCCGGTAGGAGCCCCATCCACGCGCCCAACCGCCCCCGCCACGCGCCCCGCTCAGCGGCGCGCCCCGGCGCAGCCGAACACCCTCTCCGACTTAGAGCTCCGAATCGCCCGTACCGCCCTGTGCATCCCCGCCCGAGCCCCCGCCCCGCTCCTCACCCGCCCCCTCGCCCCCACACCCCTTCGGCACGCAGTGCACGGGCAGGAGACTCAACCCCCACCCCCCGGCCACGACCGCCCCCTCCACCGCGCCGGCATCCGGCGCGACAGCGAGTCGCAGCACACCCCACCACCACAGCGCACCCAGCCCCAGAGTCGCCCCCCAGCGCACTATCCGCATAGCCGCCACCTCCAGGCCTTCGGGCCCCACCAGAACGACGCTAGACGGCCCTCGACACGGCCGGGAGGGCGCACCACCGGCACAGGGACGCACGACTCACTCACGGGGACGGCACCCACACGGCGCCCGGCGCGCCCCGCAGCCTCACACCGCTCCCCGCACGCACCCGGCGCACCCACCCGACCGCACCCGCCGGGGCTCCAGGAACCACTACGGCAGGGACCGCAGCCACAACCTCGACCGCAAGCGCAATCCCAACCGCCAGGCCGGGCACGACGCCCCCGCCGCCGCAACGGCGCTACCCGTTCTCCGCCTGGAACATCCAATGGTGCTTCTCGAGATCCGCCGTGATCCCGATGAAGATGTCCTGGCTCACGGGATCCGCCTCCGCGGTGCTCTCCACTCTCGTCCGCATCCGGGTGATCACCGCGCTGAGCGCGTCCACCAGTGTCCCGACGGCGTCGGTGTCCTTGACCCAGCCGTCCGGGACCTTGCCGATGCCGCTGCTCCCGGCCACCGTCGCGGCCCGACCGTCCGGCGAGACCCCGAGCGTGGCCGCTCGCTCCGCGACCGTGTCGGAGTGGAGTCGCGCGGTGTCCACGACCTCGTCGAGCTGCAGATGGACGGAACGGAAACGGGGCCCGACGACGTTCCAGTGGATCTGCTTGGCCACGAGGGACAGGTCCACGAGATCGACCAGGGCGCCTTGCAGAGCCTCGGAGACGGTTCTGAGATCGGCGTCGGACAGCGGGCTCTTCACGACGTACATCGGCACGCTCCGGTTCTCGATGGGACGTACGGACGTACGACCTGGCCGGCCGTACGCCCCCTGGCGACAGTGTGCGGACGCACGAACATCTCGCGCGCACGCCCCCGAGCCCGCCCCTCCACCATGACCGCACACCACCACCCCGGCAAACGGGAACATCCTCCGTACCCCGCGGGGGACCGGGCGCGCCTCCCACACCAGCGGCCGCCGCCCCTTCCCCTCCGGCGCCGCAACACAAAAGCCCCGGTCGGCACCCCCAGGTCTCCCTGGGGGCCCCGCCCGGGGCTTCCGCTTCGCTTCTACTACTTCAGCGGTGCACGCCCAACCTCACACGCACACACCTGCGGCAGTCACGCCGCCACGACGTCCACCGCTTCGGTGGGCGCCTTGATCGTGACCCGCTCCGGTGGCACACCGGCCACCGACACGGAGTTGAGCATGGGTCGACGCACTGGTGCTGGCACCGGCTCGGTGGCCGCTGCGGACTGGGCCAGCTCGGCAAGGGCGAGCTCGTCACTCACTTCCCGCATGAGCTCGGACATCCGTACGTCCAGCGCGTCGCAAATGGCGGAGAGCAGCTCGGAGGAAGCCTCCTTCTGCCCCCGCTCCACCTCGGAGAGATAGCCGAGTGAGACTCGGGCGGACGAGGAGACTTCGCGCAGAGTACGGCCCTGGCGCTGGCGCTGCCGACGCAGCACGTCACCCAGCAGGCGACGGAGCAGAATCATCGGTGGCTCCCTCCTCGGACCGTGTAGCCGCATCCTTCACGCCCCACCGTACCGCCTCGCGCTGCGGCCGTGCGGGGAGCGCTGTTGTGTTCACTCAGGGCTGCAAACATCAAGTCCCCCCGTTCTGTTCCGTATCCTGTGCCCGCTCATTCCCGGTCTGTTCGCCCGCGAGCTCCTGGAGGAGGAGTGCGAGCACGCTCCGTACACTCTCCATACGAATTTCCGCCCGGCCGCCGTTCAACCTCAACGACGCCACTTTCCCGCCATTGAATGCGCCCGAACCCGCGCTGAGGGGCCCCGCGACGGCTACGTGGACCGTGCCGACGGGTTGTCCGTCCTGTGGTTCGGGGCCCGCGACCCCGGTGGTCGAAATTCCCCAGTCGGCGCCGAGCGCCTTGCGTACGCCGTCCGCCATCTGGGCCGCGACCTGCGGATCCACCGCTCCGCGCTGGTCCAGGAGGGTGGCGTCGACGCCCAGCAGCTGGTACTTCACCTCGGTCGCGTAGGCGGTCACCGAGCCTCGGAAGGCCTGGGAGGCGCCGGGGACGTCCGTGATCGCGGCCGCGACCAGACCGCCGGTGAGCGACTCGGCGACGGCGAGCGTCTCGCCCCTCACCTTCAGTAGTCGCAGCACGTCAGCGGCTGTGGACGTCACCGTTCCGCTCCCTCCGCCGCGGCCTGGCGCTCGGCGATTCCGCGCCGGCGCAGCACAATGGCCTGTCTCACATAGTCGAGTCCGGTGACGACGGTGAGAATGACCGCCACGGCCATCATCCAGAACCTCAGGGTGGCCAGGGGGCCCTCCAGGACCAGGACGTACATCCCGACGGCGGTGCCCTGGGCGAGCGTCTTCAGCTTGCCGCCGCGGCTCGCCGGGATCACCCCGTACCGGATGACGACGAAGCGCAGCAGGGTGATGCCGAGTTCCCGGCCGAGGATGACCGCCGTCACCCACCAGGGCAGATCACCGAGGTACGACAGACAGATCAGCGCCGAGCCCATGATCGCCTTGTCGGCGATGGGGTCGGCGATCTTCCCGAAGTCGGTGACGAGGTTGTAGGTCCGGGCCAGATGGCCGTCGAAGATGTCGGTGATCATGGCGACGGCGAAAGCGGCCCAGGCCCAGGCACGCCACACGGGGTCGTATCCGCCGTCCATGAGCATCAGCACGACGAAGCCGGGGACGAGAACCAGGCGGACCATGGTCAGGATGTTCGCGATGTTCCAGAGGCTGGCCTGGTTGACGGCGGCAGCGCCGAGCTTCCCGCCACGCACGGGCCTGGCGTCTCCGGGAATGCCCGGGGCGCCGGGAGCGCCGGGGGCACTCGGGGCGCTCTTGGCACCGGGGGAGCCGCCCGCCGCGGATGCCGGGACACCCGTCATCTGGCCGCCTCCTCAGTACACGCGAGGGAGCCCGGAAGCGCCTCGGCCACCAGGTCGACGCCTTCGGTGCCGACCACCTTCGCGTCGACCATAAGGCCGACCGTCAGGTTCTCGCCGTTCGTGAACAGCACCTGGCCGTCCGTCTCGGGCGCCTGGTGGGCGGCGCGCCCGTAGGCGCCCTCGTCGCCGTCGACCGACTCGACCAGGACGCGGACCGTCTGTCCGACGCGCTCCTCGGCGCGCTGCGAGACCAGTTCCTCGGCCAGCCGGGAGACGTGCGCAAGGCGCTCGGCCACCACGTCCTCGTCGAGCTTGTTGTCGTAGGTGGCCGCTTCGGTGCCCTCCTCGTCTGAGTACCCGAACACACCGATGGCGTCCAGCCGGGCGCCGTTCAGGAAGCGCTGCAGCTCCGCGAGGTCGTCCTCGGTCTCGCCGGGGAAGCCGACGATGAAGTTGGACCGGACACCGGCCTCGGGGGCCTTGCTTCGGATGGTGTCGAGCAGTTCCAGGAAGCGGTCGGTGTCGCCGAAGCGGCGCATCGAGCGCAGCACGGCGGGAGCGGAGTGCTGGAAGGACAGGTCGAAGTAGGGCGCGACCTTGGGGGTGGAGGTGAGGACGTCGATGAGGCCGGGCCGCATCTCGGCGGGCTGGAGGTAGCTGACGCGCACCCGCTCGATGCCGTCGACCTCGGCGAGCTCGGGCAGCAGCGACTCCAGCAGCCGGATGTCGCCGAGGTCCTTGCCGTACGAGGTGTTGTTCTCGGAGACCAGCATGATCTCCTTGACGCCCTGCTCGGCGAGCCAGCGGGTCTCGTTCAGCACGTCCGAGGGGCGGCGGGAGATGAAGGAGCCGCGGAAGGACGGGATGGCGCAGAAGGAGCAGCGGCGGTCGCAGCCGGAGGCGAGCTTCACGGAGGCGACGGGCGAGCCGTCGAGCCGGCGGCGCAGGGGTGCGCGCGGGCCGGAGGCCGGGGCGAGTCCGTCCGGAAGATCGGCGGGGGCGTGCCCGGGGAGCGCGACCTCGGCCGCCGAGTCCTGGCGCTCGGCCGGGCTGATCGGCAGCAGCTTGCGGCGGTCGCGCGGGGTGTGCGAGGCGTGGACACCGCCGCTCAGGATGGTCTGGAGACGGTCGGAGATGTCCGCGTAGTCGTCGAAGCCGAGCACGCCGTCGGCCTCGGGCAGGGCCTCGGCCAGTTCCTTGCCGTACCGCTCGGCCATGCAGCCCACCGCCACGACGGCCTGGGTTCTGCCGTGGCCCTTGAGGTCGTTGGCCTCGAGGAGCGCGTCGACGGAGTCCTTCTTGGCGGCTTCGACGAAGCCACAGGTGTTGACGACCGCGACGTCCGCTTCCTCGGCGTCCTCGACGAGCTCCCAGCCGTCCGCCTCCAAACGGCCTGCGAGCTCCTCCGAGTCCACCTCGTTACGGGCGCAGCCAAGAGTGACGAGTGCGACGGTACGGCGTTCAGGCATGGGCTCAAGACTACTTCGTCCCAGTGACAGCCCACGTCGACGGGGTTGGCCGATCCTGGCCAACCCCGTGCGTGCGTTTCCCTCTGCGCCTTCTGTGCGGACCGGACGGGGCCTTGCGGGCGGACCGGACGGCTCCGCCGCGGCGCACAGGTCGGTCAGCCGACCTCCGGGTCGCCCTTCGTGTACGTCAGGCGTTCGACCTGGCCGGGACGGAAGTCGTCCTCGATCTTCTTGCCGTTGACGTACAGCTGGACGGCACCGGCGTCACCGAGCACGAGGTCGATCTTGGAGCTGTCCTGGAAGGTCTTGGACTGACCCTGCTGGAGGAGGCCGTCCCACAGCAGCTGACCGTTGTGGTCCTTGGCGGAGATCCAGCTGCGACCGTCGGAGGCGCTGACCCGGACGGTGACCTTGTCGCGGGGTGCGGCCGCGATGGCACTGTCGGAGGGGTCCGGCTTCGGGTCGGCCTCGGGCTTGTCGGCCTTGGGCGTGGGAGAGGGGGACTTGCCGGCGGTCGCCGTGGAGCCCTCGACGGCCTGGGTGGAGGCGTCGTCCTGCCCGCCGTCGAACGCGGTGAAGCCGACGAAGCCGATCACCGCGACGATCGCGGCGACCATGGCGGCGGTCCAGTTGGGGCCGCGGCGCTCGGGGCGGATGCGTTCCGCCTCGAACAGCGGGGCCGCCGGGGTCGGCGCGGGACGCCCGCCGTGCGCCTCGTCGTACCGGGCGAGCAGCGGGGCGGGGTCGATGCGCACCGCGCGCGCGAGCGAGCGGATGTGACCGCGCGCGTAGACGTCGCCACCACAGGTGGTGAAGTCGTCCTTCTCGATCGCCTGCACGATGGCGATGCGCACCCGGGTGGCAGTGCTGACGTCGTCGACGGTCAGCCCGGCCGCGATGCGCGCCTGCCGGAGGGCATGGCCGATCGAGGGTCGTTCCGCCGCACGTTCATCTCGGTCGTTTTCGAACGGACGCTCGTCTTCGGGGAAGTTGCCGTCAGGGGAGTTGCCGATGGACACGGGGGCGCCTTTCGAGCGTGTAGCCACCTGTGCTGGAAGTTCAGTCTAGGGGGGGTGCGAAAGGGTGGGGCAACCGGGCGGTGAGTGTTTGTACGCCATCAGAATGGCCGGTCATCCTGCTGGTGGTGAGGGTGGGGCACGGTGCTTTCCCCTCCTCCAACTTGACGTACGCCGAGGGGAAACGGTTGCTCACTTTTTCCTTACGGCTGGGTCACGTTCGAATACCCGGATGCCGTGAGTCCACCCGTGTTCCCTACGTCTTCCACCCGCATGGGGGCCTTTCGGAACGAGTCCCTACTCCTCAGTTTCCCCCCTGATCACCGCCAGCACTCCGTCCAGCTCGTCCGGTTTCACGAGCACGTCACGCGCCTTGGAGCCCTCGCTCGGTCCGACGACGCCCCGCGACTCCATGAGGTCCATGAGCCGTCCGGCCTTGGCGAAACCGACGCGCAGCTTGCGCTGGAGCATGGAGGTGGAGCCGAACTGCGTGGAGACGACGAGTTCGGCCGCCTGGCACAGCAGGTCGAGGTCGTCGCCGATCTCCTCGTCGATCTCCTTCTTCTGCTTGGTGCCCACGGTGACGTCGTCACGGAAGACGGGCGCCATCTGGTCCTTGCAGTGCTGGACGACCGCGGCGACCTCGTCCTCGGTCACGAACGCGCCCTGCATTCGGGTGGGTTTGTTCGCACCCATCGGGAGGAACAGTCCGTCACCCTTGCCGATCAGCTTCTCGGCGCCGGGCTGGTCGAGGATGACGCGCGAGTCGGCGAGCGAGGAGGTGGCGAAGGCGAGGCGTGACGGCACGTTGGCCTTGATGAGACCGGTGACGACGTCGACCGACGGCCGCTGCGTGGCGAGCACCAGATGGATGCCGGCCGCGCGGGCCAGCTGGGTGATGCGCACGATGGCGTCCTCGACGTCCCGCGGCGCGACCATCATCAGGTCGGCCAGCTCGTCCACGATGACCAGCAGGTACGGATAGGGCTGGAGCTCGCGCTCGCTGCCCTCGGGCAGCTTGACCTTGCCGTTCCTGATGGCCTCGTTGAAGTCGTCGATGTGCCGGAAGCCGAAGGCCGCGAGGTCGTCGTAGCGCAGGTCCATCTCGCGTACGACCCACTGGAGCGCCTCGGCGGCCCGCTTGGGGTTGGTGATGATCGGCGTGATGAGGTGCGGGATGCCCTCGTACGCGGTCAGCTCGACGCGCTTGGGGTCGACGAGGACCATCCGCACGTCCTCGGGGGTCGCACGGACCATGATCGACGTGATCAGACAGTTGATGCACGACGACTTGCCCGAGCCGGTCGCGCCCGCGACCAGCACATGCGGCATCTTCGCCAGGTTGGCCATCACATAGCCGCCCTCGACGTCCTTGCCGAGCGCCACCAGCATCGGGTGGTCGTCCTCGGCCGCGTCCGCGAGGCGCAGGACGTCACCGAGGTTGACCATTTCGCGGTCGGTGTTGGGGATCTCGATGCCGACCGCCGACTTGCCGGGGATCGGGCTGATGATCCGTACGTCCGGGCTGGCGACGGCGTACGCGATGTTCTTGGTCAGCGCGGTGATCCGCTCGACCTTCACGGCGGGGCCGAGTTCGACCTCGTAGCGCGTGACCGTGGGCCCACGGGTGAATCCGGTGACGGCGGCGTCGACCTTGAACTCGGTGAAGACGTTGGTGAGCGAGGCGACGACGGCGTCGTTGGCGGCGCTGCGGGTCTTGCCGGGGCCGCCCCGTTCCAGCAGGTCGAGCGAGGGCAGTGCGTAGGTGATGTCGCCGGAGAGCTGGAGCTGCTCGGCGCGCGCCGGCAGGTCACGCGGCTCGTCGGGGGCCTTCTTGGTGAGGTCCGGCACCAGGCCTTCCTGCTGCGGGGCCTTGGCCGCCTTGCCGGCCGGGGGTTTCTGCTGGGGCGTCCTGGTGCGCGCGGCGGGTACGGGCGTGGTCTCCTCGCGGTCCCCTGCGCTCACCCCGTGGGTGAGGTCGGCGACCACCGGCGAGGGCGGCATCCCGTGGAGCACGGCCCCGTCGAGGGCGGCGGCCGCCGCGGCGGCGACGTCCACTGCGTCCATCGGCCGGTCGGGGTCGGGCTGCCGCACGGCGGAGCGCCTGGGGCGACGCTTGGAGAGGGCCTCCTGCTCGGCGTCGTCGGGGTCGTACGGCTGGGGGGCGGATCCGCCCCTGCGGGAGCGCGCGGGGAGCGCTTCACGCCACTGTTCGTCGTAGCGCGCGTCGTCGTCGCCGTATGCCTCGTCCACGTCGGCCGCGACGATGCCCAGCTTCTGCCCGAGGAGCCGCAGCCGCTGCGGGATCGCGTTGACCGGGGTCGCGGTGACGACGAGGAGCCCGAAGACGGTGAGCAGCACGAGCATGGCCACGGCGAGCGCCTCGCCCATGGTGTACGTCAGCGGGGTGGCCGTGCCCCAGCCGATGAGCCCGCCGGCGTCCCTTATGGGCTGCATGCCGGCGCTGCGGGCGGGCGACCCGCAGGCGATGTGGACCTGTCCGAGCACACCGATGACGAGCGCGGACAGGCCGATGACGATGCGGCCGTTGGCATCGGGCTTCTCGGGGTGGCGGATGAATCGCACGGCGATGATCGCGAGCAGTATCGGCACGAGCAGATCGAGCCGGCCGAAAGCGCCGGTCACGAGCATCTCGACGAGGTCGCCGACGGGACCGCGCAGATGGGACCAGGTGCCTGCGGCGACGATCAGGGCGAGGGCGAGCAACAGCAGCGCGACGCCGTCCTTGCGGTGCGCCGGGTCGAGATTCCTCGCGCCCTGCCCTATGCCGCGGAAGACGGCACCGACGGCGTGCGCGGCTCCGAGCCAGACGGCGCGTACGAGCTTGTACACGCCCCCGGTCGGATTGGGCGCCGGCTTCGGAGGGGCCGTCTTCTTCGCCGCCGCCTTCTTGGCGGGTGCCTTCTTGGCGGCGGCTTTCTTCGCGGGGGCCTTCTTCGCCGGAGCCTTCGTCGGAGCGGCCGCCTTCTTCGCGGGCGACTTCTTCGCAGCGGACTGACGTGAGGCCATGAGTGTGAGGTTACCGGTGGAGGCCACAGCCGACACGTGTGCCTACTGCTTCACCCGTTCGTGTCGCACACCCGGAGCCGCCGGATTGACCGACCCTGACGGCCTGTCAGTCCTGATCCCATCAGGGCACAACTCCGCCCGGGCCCCGGCCACTTTCGCGCCTTGGACCCGGTCACTTACAGATGCTGGGACCCGACCGTTTCGGCAGCGGGTCTCCGCTCAGTTCTGCGAGGGCACCGAGGCGGGTCCGCCCGTGCCCGGCTCCAGGGCGTCCAGCGCCCTGCGCAGCCCGGTGAGTTTGCGCTCGAGATGGGCCGCGGTCGCCACCGCCGCCGCGTCCGCCGAGTCGTCGTCGAGCTGTTTGGAGAGGGCCTCCGCCTGCTCCTCCACAGCCGCGAGCCGCGCGGAGAGTTCGGCGAGGATGCCGCCGGAGGGCTCCTTCACTCCACCCGCCGCTCCCTTGGGGCCGCCCTCCAACTGGAGCCGCAAAAGCGCCGCCTGCTCCCTGAGCTGACAGTTCTTCATGTACAGCTCGACGAAGACGGAGACCTTCGCACGCAGCACCCACGGGTCGAACGGCTTGGAGATGTAGTCGACCGCGCCCGCCGCGTAACCCCGGAAGGTGTGGTGCGGGCCGTGGTTGATGGCGGTGAGGAAGATGATCGGGATGTCCCGCGTCCGCTCACGCCGCTTGATGTGCGCGGCCGTCTCGAATCCGTCCATACCCGGCATCTGGACGTCCAGCAGAATGACCGCGAAGTCGTCCGTCAGCAGCGCCTTGAGCGCTTCCTCCCCGGACGATGCCCGCACCAGCGTCTGATCGAGCGCGGAGAGGATGGCCTCCAGCGCCAACAGATTCTCCGGCCGGTCATCGACCAGGAGGATCTTGGCCTTCTGCACCATGGCCCGCCCTCCTCGCCCCGGCTTGGGGCCTCCCCTGTCCTCAGGATCCGAGGTGACACCGCCGGGCGTCACCCCAGGGGACGACTCCCTTGCGCCGCCCATCCTTGTGCCGGTCATCGTAGCCGCACCCCGCCTGTCGCCACACCCTGTCACCGTGATGTCACTGTGCTCATAGCAGAAACGCGGCAGGAGACCAGAAGGTTCCCCGATTTCCGCGTTTCTACACGGCCTCGGGCACACTCCGTCAACAACTGGGCTTCCCGCTCACCTGGTTGTGACCGCCCGTGGCCCGCCCCGTCACTCACTCCGCATCCATTGCTCCATGACCGCCAGCAGATGATCCGGATCGACCGGCTTCGTCACATAGTCGGAGGCTCCCGAGTCGATCGCCTTCTCCCGGTCACCCTTCATCGCCTTCGCCGTCAGCGCGATGATCGGCAGCCCGGCGAACTGAGGCATCCGACGGATCGCCGTGGTCGTCGCGTACCCATCCATCTCGGGCATCATGATGTCCATCAGGACGACTGTCACATCGTCATGCTGTTCCAGGACCTCGATGCCCTCACGGCCGTTCTCCGCGTACAGCACCGACAGACCGTGCTGCTCCAGGACGCTGGTGAGCGCGAAGACGTTGCGGATGTCGTCGTCGACGATCAGCACCTTCTCACCGTCGAACCGGGCGGCACGGCGTGCCTGGGGCGCCGCCTCCTGTGCGGACTGCTGCGCCCAGTGCTCCTGCGCCCGCCCGTCGCCCTGGCCGGGCGCGGACGGCGAACCGGCCGGCACGGACCTGCGCCGGCGCCTGAAGAGCGCGGCGGCCCCGTTCTGCGTCTCCCGGTACGACTTCACCTCGGCCGGCGTCTCCGTGGGCTCGCTCAGCTCCGCCTCGGAGGCCAGCAGCTCACCTGCCTCCAGCGAGGACGGCCCGTTGCTCGCGTACCCCTGCGGAGGGAGTTCGCTCGGGTGCAGCGGCAGATAGAGCGTGAAGGTGGAGCCACGTCCCGGCTCGCTCTGGGCGTAGATCTCGCCGCCCAGCAGCCGAGCGATCTCCCGCGAGATCGACAGTCCCAGACCCGTACCGCCGTACTTGCGGCTCGTGGTGCCGTCGGCCTGCTTGAAGGCCTCGAAGATCACCCGCATCTTGCTGGCCGCGATGCCGATCCCGGTGTCCGTCACCGAGAACGCGATCATGTCGGCGTCCGGGTCGCTCAGCGAGCCCGCTTCCAGCAGCTGCTCCCTGATGGCCACCGGCACATCCGTGCCGGCCGGCCGGATCACCAGCTCCACGGCCCCCGAGTCGGTGAACTTCACCGCGTTCGACAGCAGGTTCCGCAGCACCTGCAGCAGCCGCTGTTCGTCCGTGTGCAGCGTGGCCGGCAGCTCCGGCGAGACGCGTACGGAGAAGTCCAGGCCCTTCTCGGCGGTCAGCGGCCGGAAGGTGGCCTCCACGTAGTCGACGAGCTGGACGAGCGCGATCCGGGTCGGCGAGACGTCCATCTTGCCCGCCTCGACCTTCGACAGGTCCAGGATGTCGTTGATCAGCTGCAGCAGGTCGGAACCCGCCCCGTGGATGGTCTCGGCGAACTCGACCTGCTTGGGCGTCAGGTTCGACTCGGCATTGTCGGCGAGCAGCTTGGCGAGGATCAGCAGCGAGTTGAGCGGTGTGCGCAGCTCGTGCGACATGTTCGCCAGGAACTCGCTCTTGTAGCGCATCGAGACGGCGAGTTGCTCGGCACGCTCCTCCAGGACCTGCCGCGCCTCCTCGATCTCGGTGTTCTTGACCTCGATGTCGCGGTTCTGCCGGGCCAGCAGCTCGGCCTTCTCCTCCAGTTCGGCGTTGGACGCCTGGAGCGCCTTCTGCCGGTTCTCCAACTCGTCCGACCGTTCCCGCAGTTGCTCGGTCAGCTCCTGCGACTGCTTCAGCAGTACCTCCGTCTTGGTGTTGACGGAGATGGTGTTGACGCTCGTCGCGATCATCTCGGCGATCTGGTTGAGGAAGTCCTTCTGGATCTGCGTGAACGGCGTGAACGACGCCAGCTCGATCACACCGAGCACGGTCCCCTCGAAGAGCACCGGCAGCACGATGACCT
The DNA here is from genome assembly GCF_055572155.1 of Streptomyces sp. NPDC030814. Lineage (NCBI taxonomy): Bacteria > Bacillati > Actinomycetota > Actinomycetes > Kitasatosporales > Streptomycetaceae > Streptomyces > Streptomyces sp. NPDC030814. Next base: position 7,944 of record NZ_JBVIDX010000001.1, on the reverse strand, counting down.
GCGCCGGGGGCGCCTCACCCAGCCCGGAGGAGATCTTCAGATAACCGCTCGGCGCGTTCTCCACCAGGATGGTGCGCTTCTCCTGCGCGGCCGTCCCGACCAGTGCCTCCCCCGGCCGGAACGACGTCGGCATCGAGCCCATCGAGTAGCCGTACGAGCCGAGCATCCGCAGCTCGTACTGGTCCTCGTTGTCCGGGCCGAGGTCCTTGCCGTCGACCAGCGGCATCGCCAGGAAGAACGCCCCGTGCTGCGCGGAGACCACCGGGGTCAGCTCGCTCATGATCAGGGAGGCCACGTCGTCGAGGTCCCGGCGGCCCTGCATCAGGGCGGAGATCCGGGCGAGGTTGCCCTTGAGCCAGTCCTGCTCCTGGTTGGCGATCGTGGTGTCGCGCAGGTTGGCGATCATCTTGTTGATGTAGTCCTGCAGCTCCTTGATCTCGCCCGACGCGTCCACGTCGATCTTGAGATTCAGGTCACCACGGGTCACCGCGGTGGCCACGCGCGCGATGGCGCGTACCTGCCGGGTGAGGTTCCCGGCCATCTCGTTCACCGACTCGGTGAGGTCCCGCCAGGTGCCGTCGACGTCCCGCACGCGCGCCAGACCGCCCAGCTGCCCCTCGGTGCCCACCTCGCGGGCCACTCGGGTGACCTCCTCGGCGAAGGAGGACAGCTGGTCGACCATCGTGTTGATGGTGGTCTTCAGCTCCAGGATCTCGCCGCGCGCGTCGATGTCGATCTTCTTGGTGAGGTCGCCCTTGGCGATGGCGGTCGTGACCATCGCGATATTGCGGACCTGCCCCGTCAGGTTGGACGCCATCGAGTTCACGGACTCGGTGAGGTCCTTCCAGGTGCCCGCCACACCCGGTACGTGCGCCTGCCCGCCGAGGATGCCGTCCGTGCCCACCTCGCGGGCCACCTTGGTGACCTGGTCCGCGAAGGAGCTCAGCGTCTTGACCATGCTGTTGAAGGTGTCGGCGAGCTGCGCGACCTCGCCGCGCGCCTCGATCGTCACCGTACGGGTGAGGTCGCCGTTGGCGACGGCCGCGGCCACCTGGGAGATGTTCCGCACCTGCATGGTCAGGTTCTTGGCCATCAGGTTCACATTGCCGCTGAGGTCCTTCCAGATGCCGGTGACACCCGGCACGTGCGCCTGGCCGCCGAGGATGCCCTCGGTGCCCACCTCGCGGGCCACCCGGGTCACCTGCTCGGCGAACGACGACAGCTGGTCGACCATCGTGTTCACCGTGGTGACGAGTTCGAGGATCTCCCCCTTGGCATCGACGGTGATCTTCTTCGACAGGTCGCCCTTGGCGACCGCGGTCGTGACCTCGGCGATGTTGCGGACCTGCATGGTCAGGTTGTTGGCCATGCCGTTCACCGACTGCGTGAGGTCCTTCCAGGTGCCGGAGACGCCCTGCACCTCGGCCTGGCCGCCGAGGATGCCCTCCGTACCCACCTCGCGGGCGACCCTGGTGACCTCCTCCGCGAACGACGACAGCTGGTCCACCATCGTGTTCAGCGTGTTCTTCAGCTCCAGGATCTCGCCGCGCGCGTCCACGGTGATCTTCTGCGAGAGGTCACCGCGGGCGACCGCCGTGGCGACCTGGGCGATGTTGCGCACCTGGTCGGTCAGGTTGCCGGCCATGCCGTTCACGGACTCGGTGAGGTCGTGCCACACGCCGGCGACGCCGGGGACCCTCGCCTGTCCGCCCAGCCGGCCCTCGGTGCCCACCTCGCGGGCGACCCTGGTCACCTGGTCGGCGAAGGAGGACAGCTGGTCGACCATCGTGTTGATGGTGTTCTTCAGCTCCAGGATCTCGCCGCGCGCGTCGACGTCGATCTTCTGCGAGAGGTCTCCGCGGGCCACGGCTGTCGTCACCTGCGCGATGTTGCGCACCTGGGAGGTGAGGTTGCCGGCCATCGAGTTGACGGAGTCGGTGAGCTCCTTCCAGGTGCCCGAGACACCGTCCACCCGGGCCTGACCGCCGAGACGGCCCTCCGTGCCCACGTCACGGGCCATCCGGGTCACCTGGTCGGCGAACGACGACAGCTGGTCCACCATCGTGTTCACGGTGTTCTTCAGTTCGAGCATCTCGCCCGCGACGTCGACGGTGACCTTCTGCGAGAGGTCGCCGTTGGCCACGGCCGTGGTGACCGCCGCGATGTTCCTCACCTGTCCGGTGAGATTCCGGAACGCCGTGTTGACGGAGTCCGTGAGGTCCTTCCACGTACCGGCCGCGCCCGGCACCTTCGCCTGACCGCCGAGACGCCCCTCGGCACCCACCTCGTTGGCCACGCGGGTGACCTCGGCACCGAAGTAGGACAGCTGGTCGACCATCCCGTTGACGGTGTTCTTCAGCTCCAGCATCTCGCCGGCCACGTCGACGGTGACCTTCTGCGAGAGGTCGCCGTTGGCCACGGCGGTGGTCACGGCCGCGATGTCCCGCACCTGGATCGTGAGGTTCCGGAAGACCGTGTTCACCGAATCGGTGAGGTCCTTCCACGTACCCGCCGCGCCCGGCACCTGCGCCTGGCCGCCGAGGCGCCCCTCGGCACCGACCTCGTTGGCCACGCGGGTGACCTCGTCGGCGAAAATCCTCAGCGTCTCGGTCATCTGGTTGATCGTCTCGGCGAGCTTGGCGACCTCGCCACGGGCCGGGACGGTCACCTTCTGTGACAGATCACCGTTGGCGACGGCGGTGGTGACCTGGGCGATCCCGCGCACCTGCGCCGTCAGATTGCCGGCCATGGTGTTCACCGAATCGGTGAGTTCCTTCCACACACCGGCCACGCCCGGCACCTCGGCCTGACCGCCGAGCTGGCCCTCCGTACCCACCTCCCGGGCGACTCGCGTCACCTCGGAGGAGAACGCGGAGAGCTGGTCGACCATCGTGTTGACGGTCTCCTTCAGCTCCAGCATCTCGCCGGCCACGTGAACCGTGACCTTCCGGGAGAGATCGCCCTTGGCGACCGCGGTCGTCACCAGCGCGATGTCCCTCACCTGCGCGGTGAGCCGGTACGCCATGGTGTTGACGGACTCGGTCAGGTCCTTCCACGAGCCCGACATCCCGCGCACCCGCGCCTGCCCGCCCAGCTTGCCCTCGGTGCCCACCTCGCTGGCCACACGGGTGACCTCGTCGGTGAACGTCGACAGCTGGTCGACCAGGTTGTTGACGGTCCGCCCGACCTTCAGGAACTCCCCGCGCAGCGGATGCCCGCTCCCGTCCGGCGCGTGCGTCCGCAGCTCCATGCGCGGCGACAGATCACCCTCGGCGACGGCCGACAGCACCCGGCTGACCTCCGAAACCGGCCGCACAAGGTCATCGACCAGCGCGTTCGACGCGTCGATCGCGGCGGCCCAGGACCCCTCGGTCGCCCCCGTCTCCAGCCGCTCGGTGAGCTTCCCCTCGCGCCCCACCATGCGCCGTACCCGCGACAACTCGCCGGTCAGATGCAGATTGCGGTCCGCCACCTCGTTGAACACGGCGGCGATCTCAGCCATGACACCGTCACCCGAGACGGTGAGCCGCTTGCGGAAGTTGCCGTCGCGCATGGCCTCCAGCGCCGTCAGCAGCCGATCCAGGGCAGCCGTGTCCACGGTGGTGGTCCCATTGCGCGGTTTGCGCTGCTTGTTCCGGGACTGTCCGCCTTTCGCGCGCGCTTCAGTGCCTCGCGTCGCTGCGCCAGACTCCACTGTGTCCCTCCCGCAAGGGTCGACCATTCCTGCTGGACGTACTTCGCCGTACTCGGACGCTTCGCACTGCTCGTACCACTCGTACTACTTCGTACGCGGGTACTTCTGCTCGGTGAGCCGGACACCACTCCCCGGCGCACCTGGCAGAACGCGGTCCGAGCCGGCCTTCTCCTGGAAGCCTGCCCAGTGTTTCACCATGGCTGAACCAGGCCATAACAGTTCGGCAGCTTCGCACACGGTCCGCACACCTACGGACGGAAACACAGACGACCGGCATCCGCATGGACGGCGAAGGTAAGTAACCTTGCATGCGGCTGTCCAGCCATGCCGGTCCCGTCCGGCCTGGGCGGTGGCGCACGAGCACGAGCGGGCAGGCATCGGAGGGGCGGCCGCACCATGACCACCGGACTGCATCCTGGGGAAGCCCCCCAGGACCCCAGGCCGACGGATAATCAGCCTCTGCCCAGGCAGGAGGTCGGTCGCGGGTCCTCGCACAACGAGAACCGGACAAGGAGTTCTGTGATCACCGCGCGCGCGGCCGCCAGCTTCGAGCCCGTCTCGCGATCCGTCGCGACCGCCCGCTCGTTCGTCCGCGACACCCTGCAGGGCTGGGGGTTCGCAGACATCGTCGACGACGCCGTGGTCCTCACCAGCGAGCTGGTCACCAACGCGGTCGTCCACGCGGGCACCTCCGCCGACGTGTTGTGTCTGCGCTCGGAGGACGGCGTACGCATCGAGGTCGCCGACAGATACCCCGAGCGCGAGATCCCCCTCCAGTCCAGCCCCGTCAACATGGGCAGCCCCGACCGCGAGGGCGGCCGCGGTCTCCAGCTGTGCGCGGCGATGGCCGGCCGATGGGGTGTCGAGTACACCCCCACGCACAAGCAGGTCTGGTTCCAACTCGACCTCCCCGACCGCCCCGTGGGCACCCGCACCGCCGGTCCCTCCCTGCCCGCCGATCTGCTGCCTCTCGCCGACGGCCGGGTCCGCGTCGCCGTCGTGCAGATCGACCGCGCGGGCGCGATCAACGCGTGGAACGAGGACGCCGAGGAACTCTTCGGCTACGCCCCCGACCAGGTCATCGGCAAGCCCCTCACCGACCTCGCCGCCTGGCCGCACACCCCCGGCACCAGCACCGGCGTCGCCGAGGCCCTCCAACTCTCCCGCTGGGAGGGCAGTTACGGCATCCGCGGCGCCAGCGGCCGGGTAACGCCGGTCTACGCCTCCCACCTCCGGGTGCGCGACACGGCCGGCGAACCCTCCACGGTCTGCCTGCTCGTACGGGACCACGAGCGCGCCGTCCTGCAGACCCCGATCCGTGTCCCGGCCGGCGAGTCGACCGGCTCCGGCGACAGCGGCCAGGCCACGGACCCCTTCGAGGTCTTCATCGGCTCCCCCGCCCCTGACGACCTCGACGGTCTCCTCCAGCGCACGGTGGAGCGCGCCCGCGACATGCTCGACGGCGACTCCGCGTTCCTGCTCCTCGCCACCGATGACGAGACCGAGCTGGAGGTACGGGCCTCCACCGGCCTCCCCTCGGCCCGCCAGCGTTTCGCCCGCGTCCCCGTCGAGGCCGGCCCCGGCCGCTACGGCTCGGCCCGCATGCCCGCCGTCCATGACGACCTCGCGGCCGTCCCCGGCGCCGTTCCCCTGCTCAACGGCACGGGCATGCGCTCGGTCGTCACCGTCCCGCTCAAGGTCGAGGGCCGCCTCACCGGCTCCCTGGGCGTCGCCGCCGAGGCCGCGGGCCGCTACTCCAACGAGGAGGCCCTGCGCCTCCAGTTCGCCGCCGACCGCATCGCCCTCGCCGTCGAATCGGCCCGCCTGGGCGAGCTGGAGCGTCTGCGCCGCGGCTCCCTGTCGTTCCTCGTCGAGGCCTCCGACCTCCTCGCGGGCACCCTGGACCGCGACCAGACCCTGGCCCTGATGGCCCAGATGACCATTCCGACCCTCGCTACCTGGTGCGCGGTCTACACGATCGCCGACCAGGCCTCCGACCCCTACCTCTCCTACGTGCTCCACGAGGACGAGGACCTCATCGACGGTCTCAAGGCCCTCCTCTCCAAGATCCCGCCGCCCGAGCCGATCCCCACCCCGGGCGCCCGCGTCTGGACGGCCCCCGCCGAAGCGGGCCACCGCGCGGCCCTGCGCACCTCCATGCGCAGCCTGGGCCTCGGCGAGCCGGCCACGGTCAGCTCGGGCATCGGCACGACCCTGGCGACGGCCTCGGCGGTGGGCGGAGAGACGGTCGTGCTGCCCCTGGTGGCCCGCAACCGCGTCATCGGCATGCTCACGCTCGGCAAGCCCACGGACGAGCACTTCCGCCAGGAGATCCTCGAACTCGCCGAGGACCTGTCCCGCAGGGCCGCCCTCGCCCTGGACAACGCCCGCCTGTACTCGGAGCGCATGGCCATCAGCCAGTCCCTCCAGCGCAGCCTGCTCCCGCCCGAGCTTCCCGACATCGAGGGCGTCGAGGTGGAGGTCATCTACCGCGCGGCCGGCGAGGGCAACGAGGTGGGCGGCGACTTCTACGACCTCTTTCCCATCCGCGACGGCGCGTACGGCTTCGCCATCGGTGATGTGTGCGGAACGGGCCCGGAGGCCGCCGCGGTCACCGGACTGGCCCGCCACGCCCTGCGCCTCCTGGCGCGCGAGGGCTACGGCGGCCCCGCGGTCCTGGAACGCCTCAACTCGGCGATCATCGACGAGGGCGCCCGCAGCCGCTTCCTGACCCTCCTGTACGGCGAGTTGTGGCCCCAGGAGGACGGCAGCGCCGTACTGAAGGTCGTGTGCGCCGGGCATCCGCTCCCGCTCCGCCTTCGCCAGGACGGCACCGTCGAGCCCGCCGCCGAGCCGCAGCCCCTCCTCGGCGTCATGGAGGACCTTGAGCTGTACGAGCAGACGGTCACCCTCGATCCCGGTGACGTCCTTCTCTGTGTCACGGACGGCGTCACCGAACGCCGCGAGGGTACCCGCATGTTGGGCGACGACGGCCTCACCGAGGTTCTCACCACCTGTACGGGCCTCACGGCCGGCGCCGTGGCGGCGCGTGTGATGCGCGCGGTCGAACGCTTCGCCTCGGACGCCCCGTCGGACGACATGGCCATCCTGGCGATGCGGGTACCGGGCCTGCACAAGGACTGAGCGGGCGGGCGACCCGAGAGGGCATGAAAAAGGCCCCGCCCTGGTGGGCGGGGTCTTTTTGCTGAGCCCCCAAACGGAATCGAACCGTTGACCTTCTCCTTACCATGGAGACGCTCTGCCGACTGAGCTATAGGGGCCTGTGGCTTTTTGAGGTTTCCCTCGCGGCAACGGAATAGATCATACCCCGAACAGAGCCGTGCTCCCAAACCAAGCTCACGGCCCCGGCCACCGCCCTCAGAACGCCGGCTGGAGCAGCCCACCGAGGGCGTTGCAGGCCGACACCAGGCGGTGCAGCTCGCGCCGTGACATATCCCCTTCGATGGGCAAGGCGAGCGTCTCGTCAGCGGCCCGCTCGGTCTCCGGCAGACATATGTCCCGCCGGAATCCCGGCATACGGTGCACCGGCGTCTTCACCGGCACGTTGCAGTCAACTCCCTTGGCCCGTACGGCCCGCGCGAATGCGTCCCGGTCCGGCCGCCCGTTGCCCGGTACCCGTACGACGTATTGCTGGAAGGTGTGCCCGTCACATCCCTCCGGCGTCCGTACGCCCTTCAACTTGGTATTGAGGTACGCGGCTCGCTCCCTGCGCACTCCGACCTCGCTGTACGGCGTCTGCGACTCGCCTTGTTCCAGCACCAACAGGCCGTGCCGCTGCCCCACTTGGTGCAGTGCCGAGATGTCCGCCGACCGACCGAAGCGGTGCACGGCGACTACCGCAACCGTCCGCGACGTCACCACGGCTTCGACGGCAGCCGCGTCCAGGCAGTACGACAGCGGGTCTATGTCCGCGAAGACCGGCGCTGCCCCTGTCAGGCTCACTGCCTGGGCGACCTCGGGGTTGCCGAACGCCGGCACGACCACCTCGTCACCGACTCCGACGCCTGCCGCCTTGAGCATTCCAACGGTACCCATGGTGCGGATGCTCGTCGCGCAACGTGAACGCCAAGTGACGGACAACAAAAAAGAGCTGGTCCCCGAACCGAAATTCGGGGACCAGCTCTCTCAATGATTGTTCGGCGGCGTCCTACTCTCCCACAGGGTCCCCCCTGCAGTACCATCGGCGCTGTAAGGCTTAGCTTCCGGGTTCGGAATGTAACCGGGCGTTT